>JAKBDK010000015.1:0-62800 GCA_021834525.1 Pseudomonadota bacterium
ATACAACTTGTACGATTGCATCGACATCACGAGTTACGCGCACGGAGGGGTTTGCTGCTTCAGTCACGACGAGCCCTGTGACGCAGCCGCCGACAAATACGAATCTCGCAGACAACGGACCTAAGGCGGCGACAACCGATTCAAGCAGAGCCAGATTGGGATCATGGCTTCTCACGCAAAGCGGGCTTCCAAGAGCTTTGCAGCCGTATTCCGTTCGCGTGCGGCGCCCCCGCGCAGTGCATCGAATAGCGCAAGTGTCTCGTACAGTACGGGACCCTTGCCGGCGGCCTGAGGCACCGTTGGATATAGGGGGAAAAAGCTGATCCCCCGCTCTTCTCCGTCGGGGGTGGGCCAGACTGGCAATTCCGTACTAGAGTGGATGATTGCGGCGGACAGCGGCGGCGCAGCGTAGGCAGTCGGCATGCCGCGCGTTGGGACACCGACAGTCGCAGGAAATGCGTACTTCGCGCCGTGCAGCACGAATTACTTCAGTGCGGCTTTTGAGACCCTGAGTTGGCCATCAACCTGGTAAGCCAGTCGGGCCGCGATCGCTCGACTCACGCTTCCGTGGACTTCTGACGCGGACATTGACAGCGCTGCCGCCAGTTCGGCGAAGCTACGTCGCTGATCGCCCAGGAGCAGCAGCTTTAGTAGGACGACGAGATCCTGGGGCTTGAGGACAACCTGTGAATTAATCGGACGTCTCATGGACATTCGGCATTCGCGATTCGCGAATGCCGAAAATAGACGCATTCTGGATCCTGTTCAACCCAGGATCACCGAGATGTCGCTGAGCGGTCTTGCGGGAGATTTGCGGGAGTCAGCCGTGCTCTGTTGTGCTCTGTCGTGATAATCGCAACGGGCGTCACTGGGCAAGGCGTTGAAACGAAGGCTTATTTTGACCGCAATCTCGAGCTCATAATGCCGGGGTCGAGGGTTAGAGTCCCACCGGTATTTTAAGACACTTGCGAGCGTCCCGCCGACCGCACGATCGACAGTGGGGGAGATTTCCAGCGATTTGTGCTCGCGGCGCTTCGCTCTTTAGAGCAGATCAATCCGGCGCTTAGCGCCGGACGAAATCGACCCAGCAATTGCCGCGGGAAAATCATCTGGTAGGCCGGCAATGACTGTGTCGATGCTGTCCTTTCCCGAGTCGCGGATCTCGTCGAGTACGTCGCGCACGAGCGTGGCAGGTAGGCTGCATTGATCGCCTGTTTGGACAAAGTGTCGTCCTACAATTGTGTGTACGCCATAGTGGCGGGTCTTGCCGATCGCCATGGCCATCTTCATTTTGTTGAGGCGGATCTGTTTTGCATCAACGCTCGGCTGTGCGGAAACAACGTCGTAAATAGGTGTCAGACGGTATCGACTTCCGGGCGCGAGCCGAATGCTGAAATTCTTGGGGTGTCCGTCGGTCGCGCCAAGCAGCCAGAAAATGACCTGGGCTTTGAACAGCGTCCTCTGATCCTCATCGGGTACATCGCTGCCTTTCAGCAGTTCGACGAGATCGCAAATTCCGGGGCCGCCCTCTGATTCGTACTTGCGGGACGGTGGCACGGAGAGAGCTTGGCAGCAATCCTCCTGAGGGATCCGTAGAAGCCGACCGTTCTTCGTCCATATACGGTCAAAGCGTTCAATTACAAGGGCACGTCTGTCTGCAAAGTCTCTTATAACGGATCTGGCTGCAGGAAGGCCGAGCGCACGGACGAGTTCCAAGCACAGATATTCATTTTCTACGCTGTTCGATAAGTCGATCCCGCTGGGAAGGAGGCCGATCTGGGGCTTGAGGATATGCGTCGTCGCCGTGGTGCCGTGCGGAATATGCCATTTGTCCTTCCAGTAGAGGAGGGCGGTCTTTTCTTGTGCTCCCGCAATCGAAATCCGGAAGTCGCGATCATCCTCGCCGATCCCGAGCGGGTTTCGTGCTAAATGACTGATGCGTTCCGCGATTTCCTGGTCGGTGACCGCGTGTGCAGTCACTTCTGTGGTTCTTATGACGTCCTCACCTTTGGGTACGAACTGGAGCGCGCCGACGCAATCGCGACCGATTGCCGCTAACAGGCTGTAGGCGTCTGGGCCATCCGCCTGCGCTCGCTCTGCAAGCCGTCGCCGAATGTCATCACTGTCAGGAAGTAAATTGTCAAAGACAGCGACGACCGGAGCGCCAATGTATCTATCTTCGCGAAGAGGCAAAGAAAGAGAAACAGGGATCGCGTTGTCCAAGGCAAGCCAGGCTAAATCGTAGGTGAAGTCGATTGCACCGCTACTTGCGCGCCGAAGGTGACCGACGAGCCGCCCGTTCAGATACACGTTGAGCGGCGGGTGAGTGGCTTTGCGGGCCATCAGAACAGCTCTTCGATGTCATCCGCCGTGGCCTTTGTGCGGGGCCTGACCACAAGCTCAAGGTCCAAAGCCGTCAGGGCGTCGATCAGAATGCCAATTTGCGTACCCCGTTCTCCGCTCTCCAATTTCGAGACGGTTGCCTGACGGGAATGCATCAATTGGCCCAGGGCGAGCTGCGTGAAACCCTTTTGGCGCCGGTAGCGGCGAAGCGTGGCTGCAAGCTGTTTGGAGGTTCGAACAACACTATTCATGCTTGTAATATACGCGATCGCGTATTTAATGTAAATATACGCGCAGGCGTATAAACTCAATATATGCGCAATCGCGTATTGCCAGGTAAGTCGCCGTTGACGTGTGCGGGGAGCGGCGTCAGAGCACCGGTTGGGCCTCGTCATCGCTTCCCTAATTACCGCGCCCGGCGCATCTCTTCCTTTTTATGGCCAGTGGGGCGCCGTTCCCGTGCCCCCGACGCTATCGGTCAACGCACCATGGGTTCTGCGGGAAATTTGCGGGAATCGATCATGCCCGGTTGTACTCGGTCGCGCCAATCGCAACGGGCGTCCGACGGCTAACTTATTGAAGTTAAATATTATCTTGAGCGCAGCGGCGAGCTCATAATGCCGGGGTCGAGGGTTCGAGTCCCACCAGCATTTTCAGGGTTCGCTCCGGGGGCTCCGGCCTCAATTGCTGATTGCGAGCGAGTAGCTGGTGCTTCGGCCGCCGGCGGGATCTTTGCGCAGCGCACCGCGCTCAACGAGATCCAGGATGTCGCGGTAAGCAGTGTCCTGTGAGCTCTTGGTCAGCTTGGCCCATTTCGAAGTGGTGAGCTTTCCCTCGAAGCCGTCAAGAAGCTGGTTTAGCACCTTCACTTGCCGTGCGTTCAGCGGTTGCTGTGCGAAGCGCTCCCAGAAATGCGCCTTCAGTAAGACGGCGCGCAGCGTGTCTTGCGAGCTCTCGATCGCACGCCTCAGGCAGGAAAGAAACCATTCCTGCCACAGCGTAACGTCGAGCGTGCCTTTCTGCGTACGTTCGAGCATCGTGTAATAGTCGGCACGCTCGCGGCGAATCTGTCCTGACAGGCTGTAGAAACGCTGGCTGTCGCGTTCGGAACGGGCAAGCGCCATATCGGCAATTGCGCGCGCGATACGCCCGTTGCCGTCATCAAATGGATGGACGGTGACAAACCACAGATGCGCGAGTCCCGCAACGAACAGCGGGTCGGCATCGCCAGGAGATTCGAACCATCGCAGGAAGCGATTCATTTCATCCGGGACCCGCGGAGCGGGCGGCGCTTCGTAATGCACGTTCTGCCCCCCGATCGGGCCCGAGACGACCTGCATCGGCCCGCTGCTGTCATCGCGCCACTTGCCGACCGCAATTTTTTGCATCCCGCTGCGGCCGGTCGGGAAGAGTGCGGCGTGCCAGTCGAACAATCGGTCTGCCGTCAGGGGCTGCGTGTAACGAGTCGTTGCATCGAGCATCAATTCGACCACGCCCTCGACATCGCGATCGACCGGTGCAAGTCCGCCGATGTCCATGCCGAGCCGCCGTGCGATCGAGGATCTAACTTGATCAGCATCGAGTTTCTCGCCTTCGATCTCACTCGAGCGGACCACGTCCTCGGTCAGGGTGCTCAGCTGCGCCTCGCGGCGAAGATCGAATCCGAGGCTCTGCATCCTGCCGAGCAGGCGGCCTTGTTCGCGCGATACCTGTGCGAGCGAGGAGGCGAGGCGTCCGCGGTCCCAGGTAAGGTCAGGCCAGTTTTTGAGCTCCCAGATGTACATTGGATATCCGCGCGTTATGCGGAGATTATGCAGCCTATTCTCCGCAGCAGCAAGGGCAATATCCGTGTAAGGTGCGGAGATTAGATCGTATTCTCCGCACTTGGTCGCATGAGATTGCGGGAATTTTGCGGGCCTCAGTTGTGCTCGATTGTGCTCAGTCGTGACGATCGCAATGGGCGTCCGACGGCTAACGTATTGAAGTTAAATATTATTTTGAGCGTAGCGTCGAGCTCATCATGCCGGGGTCGAGGGTTCGAGTCCCTCCCTTTCCACCACTATCGTTTGGCTTGTGAGCGGTCGCTGGTCACACCGATGGCCCGAGCACTGCGGAGGCCCATAGGCAATCCGTTCCATGCACCTTTGAAGTCAGGTTGTCACAGCGCGCAGCTTAACTCCAAGCGCCAAACAAACCCGGCGGATGGTGTCGAAGCGGGGAGAAGCATCAGGCCGCAACGCTTTATAGAGACTTTCCCGGCCTAGCCCACTTTTCTCAGCAATTTCCGTCATGCCTCGGGCTTTTGCGATGTTGCCGAGGGCGCGGATGAACTCCTCGCTGTCGCCGTCTTCGATCACCTGAGAAAGGTATTCGGCGATGGCCTCGTCGCTGTCGAGAATCGTCGCAATGTCGAACGGGATCAGTTTCTCGTGTTTTGATGAATGTTTGCGCATAAATCAAACCTGTTTGGCGAGCGCATGGGCTCGTCGGATATCGGCTGATTGAGAGGATTTGTCTCCACCGGCGAGGAGGACAATGACCTCTCGGCCGCGGACGGTGAAGTAGACTCGGTAACCTGGCTCCAGATCGAACTTCATCTCGGAAACACCGCTGCCAACCGAGCGAGTCTTGCCCAGGTTGCCGTTCTCGGCTTGCTCGATTCGGCGGGCAATCGCGACTTTGGCGCGCAGGTCTCGCAGGTTCGTGTGCCAGGCTGAGAATCCAACGGTCTGCTTCACAAGGTGCCGCGCTGCGGAACTGTATCCGAGTGGATACAATTCGTCAAGAAGGTCGGCGGGCGACTTTTCGGTGCGGGCTTACTGCCAAAACGTTGCCGCGTGGGAATTTTGCGGGAATCGGTGGTGCTCAGTTGTGCGTCGTCGTGCCAATCGCAACGAAGCGTCCATTGGCAAGTTATTGAAACTTAACGCTATATTGGGCGGAGCACCACGCTCATCATGCCGGGGTCGAGGGGTCGAGTCCCTCCCTTTCCACCCCTGGGTCCGCAGCTCACGTGGCGCTCGGAACTGGAGATCTCGTCGCAAGCGTGTGGTGAGTGTCGGCGATCAGCAGTTCACCTCAGCCGGCGAGGCCGTCTGGATCGCGAACGTGGTGCCGAATCCAGGAGCCCGCCATCGAGGCCCTTGTTTCGTCTGCGGCCAAGAGCCAATGACCATTCACGATCGAATTGAGGTCAACCCCAAGATCATGCTGGGCAAACCGGTGACCCGCGTAACGCGGACTCCGGTAGAGCTGATCGTGCGCAAGCTCGCCGAAGCCGCGGACGAGAACGCTTTGCTCCAGGCCTACCCCAGGCTGATCGCGGCTAATGTCCAGGCCGCATTCATGTACGCGGCTGACTCGCGTGCCCACGAAGAAGTGCTGTTGACCGTCGCCGCCTGATTCAATTCAACCGAGCCCGAAGTCCCTGCGCCGGGTCGCCGACGAGAGCTGCGATTTCGCTGTGTTCGTCGGCCCACGGAACGCTGGGCATGATGTCGTCCCGATCACGGCGCAGATGCCGGGTGCCGAGGACGAGCAGGTACGTCGCTCGAAGAACCTGCGTTACGCATTTCCGTTACGCGACTGAGCTCTTGGAGTCATCCAAAAGTTCTCCGCAAAACCAGAGTTCGAGTGCCGAGTTACCGAGAACGGATCAAGAGTCCGCCGGTGCCTTTCAAAGAGTGTCTGACCGCCAGTCGGCCCGCACGGGAAACGCTGCAGTGCGATCCGAAGGACGGTGAGCCATCTTCGTGCCCGTCGAGTCAGACGGGCAGGCTTTCCAACGCGGTGCCCATGTTTTGGTGATATTCGTCGATTGAAATGATGCGCTCGGCATTCCGGTCCCAGAGAATGCATCTGAGGGCGCTCAGAACTTCGTGGAGTTTCACGCGGGTGACACGCGTAAACAGCTGCTCATATTCGCGATGGCATTCGGCAAGGCGGTAGTTCGGGATGCCTGACGACAGATGATGAATGTGGTGATAGCCGATGTTGGCGGTGCACCAGTTCAGCCACCGCGGCAGAACCAGGAAGCTGGTGCCTTCGATTGCGCCGGTGTCATGATCCCAGTTTGCGGTGTCGACTGCGTACGCGTGCTTGAAGTTGTGCTGCACGGTGAACAGGATGATGCCGATGCCACCCGCGATCGATACGCTAAGGACGTAGATCGAGAAGAACGTCGCGGCGCCGCATATCAAGCACATCGCAGTCCATGCGCTCAGCAGGACGAGGTTGTTCCAGAGCATGTGCCGATATTCCCGGGCAGATTTCCAATAGCGCGTCCGGTAGGTTGCCGCATGCGCTTTCAGTGATACGCCGGGCTGAGCGAATTTCCGTCGAATGACATGAGCCACGAGGCCGACGGTCCCTTTCAGCCAGGTAAACCGCGGATTGAAGATCAAATACACAAAGCCAGCCAGTGGCGCAACCATCGCGTTGCACTTGATGCGGTAGGCGCGCCGCTGTGCGCGGGTCAGCGCCGTGTATTCATCGACCGAGAGCGTCGCATAGGGGCCGCGGTATTTCTCCCAGTCTCCGTTGTGCGCATGGTGGTAATTGTGATGCTGCGACCAGACGAACTGCGGCATGCCGGAGATGACACCGAGGACAAAACCGACGGCGCGATTGAGTCGGCAGCTGCGAAACAGGCTGCCGTGTCCGCACTCGTGCATGAGGCCGAAGATGCGCACCGTGATGAGAATGAGCGGGACCATCGGGAGCACGGTGAGCCAGGGCGAAATGCCCGCCAGTTGAACGGCGGCCCACCACAGAAGCCCGAACGGGATTAACGTGGTCAGCACGTGCAGCCACCCCTTCCGGTCCTCAGACTTGGCGTAACGGGCGATCATGGCGCACTTTTGGTGGCACAGGCGATCAGTCGAATCCACGTGGTACCCCGCGTTTCAATATTGTATTTCTGACGAATCGACGTTTGAGAGTGTGGTCCTGGGCGCGGCGACTCCCCATGCGTCGCCGTGGCCGCGGCGGAGCGGCCAGCATTCGACAGGAGGCCCGCGAGATGGTTCACGCATGTCGGACGCCGGTCGAAGTGGTGGAACGAGAATCGCCGTGCGGCCGATTGATTCTGCTTTGTGAATGGCAGAATTCTCGCGGAATCGCGTGGTGACGTGCATGGAGCCCCCCTTGCGGCGCCTGGGCGTGTTCAGGCGTCAAGGGTGGAGGAGGGCCATCCTGGCGCTGTGGACGTGAAGATCACGTCGTGTGTTTGATGTCCTGAGGCGCCGGTATCTGCGCGGTGCTCGAAGGCGAAACGCGGGGATCGTCCGGTAACGATCGGATGCGGATCGATCTGATGCCCCCATGCGCACGGGCGGATGACCTGCGGCGTTCGCGGGCTAGTGGCAGGAACTCGTGCGTTCAATGTCGCGCTCGACGTGTTCGAGGCATCGCCGCCCGCCGAGCCTGCGTGCCGATCGGATCGGCGATTGACGATCCACCCCATCGTAGCGGGCGACACCGCAGCGCGAGCGCCGAGATCCGATCGAGTACAGGGAAGATCGCTGGAGCCGACTTTGTGTCACGCGTCGCTGAGGCTGCGCAATTGCACATATTCAGCGCTGCCGCGTTCGGTCGAAGTCGCTATCCCTGCGTTGCGAGACGCCACGATTGGCCCCGCAGGCGGCGTGCGGTGCCCGGGCAATGTCGTCGCTCGCTGTGCCGAAAGTCGTTGCAGCGTAGCGTTCTGTCAGTGCAGCGTTCACAAAAATTCACGCCGTGCAGTGGACACGAGTCGCTTTGTCGTTCGGTGAGTTGTGCAGAGTTGCCGTCACGGCAGCCCGGCGCAAATCGTAAGCTAAGTCTTCGGTCAACCCGCCGAAAGATCGCGAGCCAGCGGAGCAGACTACAGGACACTGTGCGAGCCTGCTCGCCTTTCGTTCCGTACGCAAGAAGGTCCCTGGGAGCCAAAAAGGATGACGTCGTTCCGGGCCGTGGATGGCGGACATTCGCGCTGTCGGGGGGAGAGGCCGCGGGTCCTGATCGAATGGCAGAATCCGAGCACGACGGGCGAGTCAAAACCCGCCGCGCGGCGAGAACGTCTGCAAGATGGATGCGGCCCTCCCGCGGCGTCGTGAGCCGCTACCCATCACCGGCCCGCCGTGCGCGCGATGCTGGCGCGGGGCGCATGAGCGGTTGATCGACCGAGGATCTCGGGCCTGCCGTCGAGGATTGTGGGACGTCCAGTCCCGTACGGAACCACGGCCCACCCTCACGGCGCCCGGTGGGCCGGCCGCAGGGTCATGCGGGGGCGGGGAGTGGCCCCGTGGGGGCGGCCCTGTAGATTCGACGGTGTGATGCTACCGGTGACGAGGCGGGACCGTGCGGGGCCGCCGGCCCCCCACGCGTCGGTGGGCCGTGGCGGGCTCGGGCGCTGGGATTGCGGATGTTCTCTGCCGTCCCGCCGGTCCCGGCCATTCCGAGGCGGTCCAAATGCGTACGTATACGGGACGGCCTTTGCGTCCGAGGAGCGCATCGGCCCCATCAAGGGGGGGCGGGAGGGATTTCTGCTCGAAGCGTGTGCGGGTTTACTCGACGGTGAGAGCGCTGCGACCCGTGTCATCAGAAAGGCGCAGGAGGAGACGAGGTTCAAGGTACGGGCACCATGGCCGACGACCTCGAGGGTCGGTCGGCCGCGGGGCAGAATCGTCCTGGTCCGCTCGAGGGATAGAAGGCGGGCATCGGCCGTGCTACGGTTCTTGACGATCTCTTCGGCGCCTCTTCGGGTACATGAAGTCACTGGGTTACAGAGCACGCGGTAGGCGTCTCGAGCGGATGCGGGACTCGCCGCTTTGGGCGGGGTCGGGCTTTCGCAATGCTCACCCCATTCTTCCGGGGCTACGCGACCCGAATGCGTCGATGCCGACGCTCACCGAGTTCTATTTTGGAGGGCATCGCCGGCGGCCGGCGCAGCCGTTGCCGACCGTGGATCCACGAGAGGGATGGCGAAGCAGGCCGAGCACGGGTTTGCGTGCGACCTGGCTGGGTCACTCGACGGTGCTGCTCGAGCTCGATGGCATGCGCGTGTTGACGGATCCCGTGTGGGGTTCGAGGGCCTCCCCGGTGCCCCTCCTCGGGCCGAAGCGATTCCAGCCGGTGCCGGTGCCGCTCGAGGCCCTGCCGGATGTGGATCTGGTGCTGATTTCGCACGACCACTACGATCACCTCGACTACTCCACCATCCGTGCGCTGGCGCATCGGTCGGTCCCGTTCGTGACCTCGCTTGGCGTGGGCGCGCACCTTGAATCTTGGGGCGTCCCGTCGGCGCGCATCACCGAATTGGAATGGTGGGAGTCGTACGAGCTCCGCGGCCTTCGTGTCACAGCGGCGCCCTCCCAGCACTTTTCAGGGCGGACGCTCAAGACGCGTAATTCGACGTTGTGGTCTTCGTTCGTCGTTCGCACCGAGCGCCACGCGGTGTTCTTCAGCGGTGATACCGGGTTGACGAGCGAATATGCGCAGATTCGCGAGCGGCTCGGGCCGTTCGATCTGCTCATGCTAGAAGTGGGCGGCTGGGATCCTGCCTGGGGCGACATGCACCTCGGTCCGCGTCATGCGTTGAAGGCGGCGGAACTGCTAGGTAACGGGGTCTTTCTGCCCGTGCACTGGGCCACCTTCAGTCTGGCGATGCACGCGTGGGATGAGCCGGCAGAAACCCTGCTTGAGCTCAGCGCGACTTCGGCGGCGCAGCTGGTCATGCCGATGCTCGGGGAGCCGTTCGAGCCGGGCCTGGCGCCGCAGCGTATCGCGCCGTGGTGGCGAGACGTCGTATGCGAGGATCTTCCGGAGAACAATGCTCTCGCGCCGGCGCATTCCGAGCGCGCCTCGGCAAGGCAGGGCACGCCCGGTCTCTGATGCGCGGCGGATTCCTGAGCCCGCCGCGCGCCTCTGGGGCGCACAGCGCTCTCGGGCTGCTCCCGGTGCGCCGTGCCGTGTCGCCTGCGGCCAGTATTCAAACCACCAGCGGATGCGCCGTCAGGTACTCCTCGAACGTCCCGGTGAAGTCTTCGATCGTACCGTCCGCCTTCAGCTCAATGATGCGGTTCGCCAGGCCACTGACGAACTCACGGTCGTGCGACACGAAAACCAGCGTGCCTGGATACAGCTCCAGCGCAGTCTGCAGGGATTCGATGGTCTCCATGTCCATGTGGTTGGTCGGCTCGTCCATGACCAGCACGTTCGGCTTGGTCAGCATCAGCTTGCCGTAGATCATGCGGCCCTTCTCGCCGCCCGAGAGGACTTTGACCGACTTCTTTACCTCATCGCCGGAGAACAGGAGTCGCCCGAGCGTGGCGCGCACGATCAGATCGTCATCAGCCTTGCCCGTCCACTCGGACATCCAGCTGAACAGGTCGACCTTCTCGGCGAAATCCGCCTGCGGATCCTGCGGCATGTATCCCAGCTCGGCATTCTCCACCCAGGTGATCTCGCCCGCCGTCGGCTTCAGATCGCCGACCAAACAACGTGCGAGCGTGGTCTTGCCCACGCCGTTTGCGCCGATGATGGCGACCCGATCGCCGGCGCGAACCGTGAAGCTGACGTTGCGCAGCACATCGGCGGGTGCGTCCGGATAGCGGAACGAGAGTTTCTCGACCGTCACCGCCGAGTGATACAGCTTCTTGCGCTGCTCGAAGCGGATATACGGGTTTTGCCGCGAGGACGGACGTACCTCTTCGAGTTTGATCTTTTCCAGTTCCCGGCGGCGCGAGGTCGCTTGGCGAGCCTTCGAGGCATTGGCCGAGAAGCGCCGCACGAATTCCTGCAGATCCGAGATGCGGTCCTGGGCTTTGGCGTTGGCCGCCTCGACTCGCTGGCGTGCCTGCAGGGAGGCCAGCATGAAGTCGTCGTAGTTGCCCGGATACACCTTCAGCTGCTGATAATCGAGGTCAGCGACGTGCGTGCAGACCTGATTCAGGAAGCGCCGATCATGGCTGATGATGATCATCGTGGCGTCGTAGTCGTTGAGCACGCCTTCGAGCCAGCGGATCGAGTGAATATCGAGATTGTTCGTCGGCTCATCGAGCAGCAGAACGTCGGGCTTGGAGAACAGCGCCTGGGCAAGCAGCACGCGCAGCTTCAGGCCGGGTGCTACCTCGCGCATCGGCCGCTCGTGCAGGGCGGCGGCGATGCCGATGTCGCTGAGGATGCTGGCGGCGCGCGGCTCGGCGTCGTAGCCACCGTACTCGCCAAACTTCACCTCGAGCTCAGCCGCCTTCATGTAATCGGCGTCCGTCGCATTCGGATCGGCATAGAGGCGGTCGCGCTCCTGCATGGCCCGCCACATTTCGGCATGGCCCTGCATCACTACGTCGAGCACCCGTTCCTCTTCGTAGGCGAACTGGTTCTGCTTCAACGTACCCATTCTGCGGCCCGGCTGCAGCACGACGTCCCCCGAGCTCTGGTCGAGTTCACCGCTCAGGATCTTCATCAGCGTCGATTTGCCGCAGCCGTTGGCACCGATCAGGCCGTAGCGGTTGCCATCGGCAAACTTGACGGTGACCTGCTCGAACAACGGCTTGGCGCCGAATTGCATCGTGACGTTGAAGGTGGAAAGCATTTCTATCCGCTCGAAAGGTGTAGCCCGTACCCTGCCCGCAGTCGGAACGGCCATGCCATTCCGTCAGAGCCCGGCATATCGAAGTCCTGTGAGTCCAGGCGCGACGATCGCGATGTTTTGCCCCGTCCCGCCGGGAGACGGGCGACCGTGAATTTAGGGTGCGGGTCGGGGGTGCCGCGCGGGGGTCCCGCAGCGGGCCGCGCAGTCTAGCCGATCAGGCCATTTCGCACAATGTAGGGGCTCAAGTGGCAGCGTCTGCGCCGGCTTTTCTCTCGACAGGGGCTTTGATCTCCCCAAAACCGGCCCAGGTGCGCGAGCACATGGTGGGCGAGCGCGGCGACGTCCCCCACGCCGTCGGCAAGGCAAAATTCGACCGGCACAACGTTGCGGATGCCGGTCCGCCGATGGGTCATGCAATTCGGCGCCTGCAGCGCACTTGGCTGACGCGCCGTGCCGGTGCGATATTGCCTCCGCTGGGATCGTGAGCGTCCGAGTAGTGCGATGGCCGCCACGCGTCGCTGCCGCGGCCGGCGTCCGGACGATAGACAATCCCGCCGATCTACCATTCTGCGGTGTGTTCGGGCGTTTCACCGCGCGAGCGATAGAAGATCCATGCCGCTGCGGGCAAATGTGTCGGGTGATTCAGTCGAGGAGTCAAGGTGAAGACCGATTTCGAAGCGATGCGGCGCCGGTTCCCGCTCCTCGAGCGCAAGACTTACCTGAATAGCGGGTCGTACTGTGCGCTCGCTGACACGGTTCGCGATGCAATCAATAATTATATGGATGACCGGCTCGCAATGGGGGCCAACTGGGACGCGTGGGTCATGAAAACCGAGACGGTCCGCGCCCTGATGGCACGCCTGCTCGGAGTGACCTCGGACGAAGTCGCGATTACGGCGTCGGCATCGGCAGGCATCAATGCGCTTGCGAGTGCTCTGGATTTCGGAGGCTCGCGCAACAAGGTCGTGGTCAGCGATTTTGAGTTCCCCACCAATGCGCAGATCTGGCACGCCCAAGAGCGTCGAGGCGCTCACGTGGTGCATGTGCCGCGGGCAGCGGACGGGTATATACCCCTCGAGCATTTCGAACGGGCAATCGATGACGATACTCAACTGGTGGCCGTGACGCAGGTGTGCTTCCGTAACGGCGCGCGGCTCGATATCCCCGGTATCGTGAAAATTGCCCATGCGCACGGTGCGCGCGTTCTGCTCGATTCCTACCAGGCGATTGGTGCGCTGCGAGTTGACGCTCGCGCGCTCGGCGTCGATTTCATTGTCGGTGGGATGCTCAAGTATCTCTTGGGAACCGCCGGGATTGGATTTCTGTATGTCCGGGATCGTTGGATTCATGAACTCGTACCAACCCACAGCGGTTGGATGGCACAGCAGAATGTCGGTGCCATGGACATCCACGCCAATCGCCCCGCGGAGAGCGCCCGGAGATTCGAAGCGGGTACGCCCGCGGTGCTGAACTGCTATGCCGCTGAGGCCGGCCTTAAGTTGGTTCTGGAGGCTGATCCGAGTCAGATCGAAGCGCGCGTGCGTGCTCTCACGGAATATTGCTTGCGTCGCCTCATTGAGATCGGCTGGCCGGCCGTGACACCGATCGATGATGCGCGGCGCGGTCCGATGGTGGCGGTGCCGGCGCGCAAGGCCCCGGAGCTCCTTGGGCGACTCACGGCTGCGAATATCGTGACCTCGTTCCGGGATAATAATATTCGCGCGACCTGCCACTTCTACAATACAGAAGAGGACATCGACCGATTCGTCGCGGTCCTCGAGCGTGTGCGCGGAGAATTCGCGCCAGCGCATCCGTAGCCTCCGGCGGTCGGCGCGCTAAACCGCGTCGCCCGATGTTCCGGTTCGTAACGGTGCGGTCGGCATCCACTTGGGTGGGTGCGCTCGTCGGGGTGCAGCACGGCGGATATGGATCGGCGTCATGTCGGATTGACCGTCTCATGAGTCCATCGTCGCGCATCAGAATTATCGCATTGCGGCGGATGTCATCCATGCCGCGCGTCACCCTCCTGAAGCGTGCCGTCATCTCATGGACCGCCACGCGACACGGTCCTCTAATGTGCACCAGTAGTGAGCCGAGGAAGGTGACTCACGTCTTCGACTGCCGAGAGTGCCGACTCACGGCGCCGCCCACTGGTCGGCTCCGATGTCCGGATTTGCCCCGCGAGGCCGGGCGTTGCCGCCAAAGTCGTCCTTCAGCGCCGCGATCGTCACGCCGGCGCTCACGACCTGTGGTATCGCGGAAGCGAGACGCAGATCACCGGCTGCGGCGTTCACGAACCATTGCGGCCTGGCATCGGTGACGTTGTGAGTCACCATGGCGCGCCCGCCGTTGCGCGAGGCGATGGCCCGGTTCGTGAGATTGTTGGCGATGAAGACATTGCGAGTGACGGGGAATCGATATTCGATGGCGCGCGGATAATTGCTCTGCAGCAGGATCGTGTTGTTGTAAACCTGGGTGCCGGGGCTGTCGGTGAGCGCAATGCCGGTGTCGGCGAAGGGACCTGTGCCGGCGGCGTGATAAATCATGTTGTTGCGGATCACGCCGCCGATATTGGGTTTTCCGTCCAGACCGAAGCCGATGCCGCGGTCGCAATTGACGATGAGATTGCGCTCGACGAGATCGTCGGCCGAGCCGTCCCAAAAGTGCACTGCGAATTCCGCCACCGCGCGCGATGGGCTGGCAATATTGCGAAAGACGTTGTCGCGAACGATCCAGTGTTTGGCGCCATGAGCATCGATACCCCCGATGTAATATTCCGGGCCGATGCCCGCGGTGTACTCGAAGAGACAGTGCTCGACGATCCCATCATTGGCAGTGGCGCCCGGCCGCGCAGGACTGTCGCTCACCTTGATCAATTGCTCGTAGGCGTTCTCGAGGACGCAGTCGCGGATGACGGGTGACTGGGCGCCATCCTCGCCGGCGATCTGGATGAGATGCCAGCGGCTGCGCCGTAGCGTCATGCCGCTCAACGTGAAATGTGAGCCCGAAACGCGAATGAGATTGCCGATCCGCGCGGTAGGACTCATGCCATCGCCTTGGATGATGACTTGTCTGCGCGTACCGAGTGGTCCTTGGAGTGTCACCCGTGGCGCAGTGACGACGAGAGTTTCGTTCAGCGTGTACGTCCCAGGGGCGAGTCGGATGATCACGTGCCCGCCCCAGCGGTTTGCCGTCGCGACCGCTCGTTCGAGGCCGGCGGTACTGTGGACCTGCACGATGCGCTGGCGAGGTGGCGCAGAGCAGCTTGCCGACAGGAGCGCTACCGCGCAGAGCCCTGCGATGCTTCCGGCGCGGAATCGTCGGCGTGCAGCGGACCGCGCAGCCGCAGGGGACAGTGTTGCCGGGATGGTCCGTCGGTTGCGCCAAGGCATGCTCACATCCTGGGCACGTAGGCGAAAAACCGCAAGCGGTGCGTCGAGATGCAAGGTCGCCGATGGCCTATTCGGAGCCGTGATCATTGTTCGTGGTCGCAGGAGGTTCTTCCTCGCGCGACGGCCGCAGCGGATCACTCTGCGAGCGGACCGTGGCCGGGACGTCGTGCGACGGGCCCGATGCACACGGGGCGCCAGGCTCTCGCTTCGGGAATTGCGACCGGAGGGCTCGAGGACGCCCGTTCGACTACGAGTTGAACTGTGCGGTGCGGTCAGGCTCTATTCAGGATAGATCCGGTAGGGTCAAAATTAGGCAGATCCAATCTCAGGTACTTTGCAGATCCCCCGACGCGGCAATGAATGTGAACCCTCGGCTGTAGCGAATCGCCGACAGGCCGGGTCGGTCGTGATTCGGGATGCCATAATCCACCGATGAGAACCTCCTCCATCCGTCTCGTACTGGCCGCCAGCGTCGCGCTCACGGCGAGCGCCTGCTCACTGATGGGGCCGCCGCTGCGGCCACCTCCGCCGCCCCCGCCTGCGCCCGCGAAAGTGGTTCCGCCGCCGCCGCCACCATTGCCGTTGCCGATCCAGACCGAGAAGTTCGACCTCGCGCCGGGTCAGGACATGGTTGGCGCCGTGCAAGTGGTGAAGGTTCTCAAGGGGCAGACGCTGACCGACATCGGTCGACGCTTCAACGTCGGCTATCTCGAGATGACGCGGGCCAATCCTGGCGTCGATGCCTGGATCCCGCCCGTAGGCGCCGCAGTGGTGTTGCCGACGCAGTTCATTCTTCCGGACGCGCCGCATCGGGGCATCGTGGTCAATCTCGCCGCGCTGCGGCTCTTCTATTACCCTGCGCACAAGCGCGGGGAACCGCAGGTCGTCTTCACTCACCCGGTCGGTATCGGTCGGCGCGGGTTCGTGACGCCCCAAGGCGTAACGCACGTCATTTCGCACGAGAAGGACCCAGTCTGGATCGTGCCACCGTCGATTCTCGTCGAGCACGCGAAGGAAGGTGCGCCGCTGCCGAAAGTGGTCGGCCCTGGTCCGGAGAATCCTCTCGGTAACTACGCGCTGCACCTCGGCTGGCCGGGATACCTGATCCACGGGACCAATAAGCCGGTCAGCGTGGGCTGGCGGGTGAGCCACGGCTGTGTCCACCTGTTCCCGGAGGACATCAAGCAGCTCTTCTACATGGTGCCGAATGGCACCGAGGTGCGCGTCGTCGACCAACCGTACCTGTTCGGCTGGAAGAACGGCCGGCTCTACATGGTGGCTTATGGGCCACTGAAGGGCGACAAGCGCCCCTGGAGAAAGGATTGGCGGCGTCTCGTCCCGACGCTGCTCACCCATGCCGAGCGGGTCGAATTGTGGCGGCACCACCAGAAAATCGACTGGCATCGCGTTGCGGAATTGGTCAAAAAGCCGCGTGGAATCCCGGTGCCGGTTTCGGGCCGCGAGGAGCCGGGGCTCGGTGCGATACTGGCACAGGCGCGCCGGGTGCAGAATCGGTTGCCGGTCGGGTCCACCTGGAATGGCAAGAAAGACCTTCCGGCCACCAATGCGCAGTTCCACAAGTTCTACGCTGGAGTGCTCACGCCAGCACAGAAGAAGGCGCTTGCAGCCATCGATACGCTGCCTCAGCCGGCTCGAACCGCACACAACGCGGACTCATGCGACGCTTCTCACTGCTCCCCGAGCGCATCAGTGCATCGCGCGAACTCCGATCCACGTGCGAAAACGATGACGGTCGACCCGCCTAAACCGTGAGCGCTGGACGACGCCATGCGGTGACGGCGCGGAACGCGTCTGTCTCGAATCCTTTGGCCGTTGCGGCACGGCGCAGCGGGTGCACGGCAGTCTCTGCGCATCGTCCCAGCGCATCAGTGCCCTGGGCTCATGTGCAGCGAGCGAGTACGGCACGCAGTTCACGTACCCTGGGCGGTTTACCGAGCACGTGATCAATGTCCGGTGTCGGCTGTGCTTCGGCATCCCAGCGGCGACCCCAGCCCGTCAGTAGGATGACTGGAGTACTCGCCGACACCCGCTTGATCGATCGGGCGACCGCACGGCCGTCCAAGTGCGGCATTCCCAGATCGGTGATGACGACCTTGAACGGTCTGCTCGCCTGAGCCGCGAGAAAAACCTCGATGCCGCGACGCGGGTCATCTGTGGCGAGGACTTCGTGCCCATCCGACTCGAGGATCTCCTTCAGCGGCGCGAGCACCAGAGGATCGTCATCGATGAGCAGAATGCGCAGTGGTGCAACCACTGGGCTCGGCGACTCATCGCGTGGTGGGGCGGGTTGCTGCCCGGGGCGAGCCTGCGGGAACGTCAACACGAAACGCGTGCCCTCACCGGGCGCGCTCTCCACATTGAGCGTGGCGGCGTGTCTACGTACGATTCCGTACACCATCGCAAGACCCAGGCCGGTGCCGCGCTCGCCTTTGGTGGTGAAGAACGGCTCGAGGCACTTGCGGCGCGTCGGCTCGTCCATGCCCACTCCGTTGTCAGCAACGATGAGCTCGACGCCATCGTCCACGGTACGAGTCGCTAGTGCCAGGCGCCCGCCCAACGGCATCGCATCGATGGCATTGAAAACAAGATTGGTCAGCGCTTCGCGGATTTCACTCTCTACGGCAGGCACCCGAGGAAGGCTCGGCTGAAACTCCCGCGCCACCTCGATCACGATGCCGCGCTGCTGCGGCATGTCGCTCCAGCGTGCTTTGGTCAGCTCGATGACTTGCTCGGAGATTTCGTTGAGATCTACGGGCGCCAGCGCAGTTTGCTCGTCACGCGGCCGGTAGAATTCGCGCATCCGCGATACCGTTGCCGATACGTCGTCGATCGCACGCAGGACGATCGGAAGGTATTGGCGAGCTCTGGGAGTCAGATTCGAATCGGATTCCAGCAGCGTGTCCAAATACAACGTCACCGGAGTGATGGCGTTATTGATGTCATGCGCGATTCCGCTCGCCATCTGGCCGAGCGCGCTCAAGCGCTCCTGCTGGAGTGCAGTCTGCTGGCTGAGCCGAAGGTCATCGTAAGCGCGCCGCAGGGAGGCGTGTAGCTCGCCCTGGCGCGCGGCCAAAGCGACGTGTTCGCTCAGCTGGCGCAGAAACTCGCACTCTTGGCTGCTGAAGCTGTTCGGTGAGTGCCGTCCGGCCGTCAGGACGCCGAGGACTTCGTCGTCGACGCGTAGCGGTGCTGCTACGAGCGCTCGTATTCGCGTGTCGCTGAGGTCGTAGGGCAGCGGCGCATTGGCTTGGGTCACATCCGCAAAATACATGAGTTCATCGGGAACGCGAGCGAGACTCGACTGCTCGTCTTTCAAGACCACTCTGCAGAGGTCTGCTGGAAGGTTCTGCTCGACGCTGCATACTACGACGCGAATGATGCTTTGCAGGTCCTGTCGTTCCGCGACCGCTCTCGTGATATGGTCCAGAAGGCTCATGTGCCGAAGTTGCGCCTCGAGTTTCTTCTCGCTGACTTCGCGCCGGGTGATCTCCTTCGAGAGGGACTCGATGCTCGACGCGAGCTGTGCGGTTCGCTCGCGGATGCGCCGCTCGAGCTCCCTCTCAAAATCACGCCGATGGCGTGACAGTTGTACGCTGGCGCGCACTCGCGCGAGGAGCTCACGCGCCGTGAACGGCTTCATCAGGTAGTCGTCGGCGCCCGCATCGAGTCCGCCGACGGCGGAATCTTCCCCCGCACGGGCCGACAGCAAGATCACCGGAATTTGCCGCGTGCGCTCATCGGCCCGAATGGCGCGCAACAGACCGAAGCCGTCCAGTCTCGGCATCATGACGTCCGAGAGTACGAGGTCCGGAGGGTCGGCGAGTGCTCGTTCGAGCGCCATTTGGCCATCTGAGGCGGGTACGACGTCAAACTCACTGGCGAGCAGGCGCGCCACATACTCTCGCATGTCTGCATTGTCCTCTGCCCAGAGAATGCGCGCTCGGACGGGCGCCTCGGGGCCGATGCCAGCTGCGCCATCACGGCGCGGCCCCGGAGGAGGCGCCGCGGGCGGTCCATCCTGCACCGGTGGCTCGGCAACCCAGCGCAATGCTTCTTGTACCTGGGCAGACGTGTTTGCACCGATGCTCGCCGTTGACGAGTCGGCCTCGATCCGCTCGGCCGGCAGATGCCCGGTGCCGGATCGCATCGTGACGTGAAAGCGGCTGCCCTCACCGGGGGTGCTTTCGACCGCGATTTCCCCGCCGTGCAGCCGAACCAGTTCGCGCACCAGTGACAGGCCGATGCCGGTGCCCTCATGGGTTCTCGAGGCGGCACCCTTGATGCGATAAAACCGCTCGAACAGTCGTGGCAGCTCCTCCGGCGCGATGCCGACACCGCTGTCCTGCACAGTCAGCCGGACGGATTCACCGAGCCAGGTCAGACGCACGGAAATGCCGCCCTCGAAGGTGTGCTTCAGTGCATTCGAGAGGAGATTCAGGACGATCTTCTCCCACATTTCCCGATCCACATAGATCGGTTCCGGCAGCGTCGGACAGTCGATCGTCAGGGTGAGTCCGCTGCGTTCCACCGCGGACTCGAAGTGGCTGACGAGTTCGGCGGTGAGGCTGGCGAGGTCGGTCGCTTGGAAACGGACTTGGGCGCGGCCGGCCTCGATGCGCGCGAAGTCCAGGAGAGAATTGACCAGTCTCAGCAGCCGGAGGCTGTTGCGGTGCGCGGCGCGCAAACGTTCCCGTCTGGGCTGCGCCAGGGGCACAGGCTCGGCCAGTTCTTCTTCGAGCAGACCGAGCATGAGCGTGAGCGGCGTGCGAAATTCGTGGCTGATGTTCGCGAAGAAGTCAGTTTTGGCCGCGTCGAGATCCGCCAGCTTACGATTGGCCTCGCGCAGTTCGTCGATGGCCGTGGCGAGTTCGCCGCTACGGCGGATGACTTCGTGCTCCATCTTGCTGGTGCGGTCGCGCAGCCTCCGACCGATTTCACTGGCACGAACGAGTTCGGTGACGTCTTCGACTCTGTGCAGGATGTAGAGTACGTCGCCGGAGTTCGACAGCACGGGCAGATTCTTCGGACTCCAATACTTCGTCTCGAACGAGCCGTTGGAGCCACGGATATCGTATTTCTGCACCGCCATCGTATCGGCGCGGCGGGTTCGCAGCACGCGTTGGAGCGAATCGCGCAGATTGCTCGTCCCGGTGGCCCCTGGGTCGGCGGGATTGTCGGGGAACACGTCGAACAGTCCGCGGCCGAGAATTTCCCGTGTCGTGTGCGTTGCTGCGAGGCGCGCGTTGGTCGCGGCGACCATCGTGAAGCGGGGCGCATCCGGCAGAAGCACCAGCAGAACGTCGGGGCTTTCCTGGAACAGCAGCTCGTAGTCGAGCGCCAGTGCCGGTCCGTCGGGCGGGTTGAGGGGCACGCCGCCTGCTCAGAGCCGGTGGGGCGACTCGGCGGGCGAGCTGACGTGCGGTGTCATGGACGAGCCTCTCCCTTCGGTCCTTTCGTGCCGGTCCCGAGTATAGCCCCATTTCCCGGAACGGAATTCGAGCGCAGGCCTGACAGCGCGTCCCTGTGTGGCGTCGTGACGAGCGGCGCGAGGCGCACCGTCTGCGGTTGGGCACAGTGCGGCGAGCGCTGGGGCTGCAATGAGGCACACACCGGGGTTCGGATGCGGCTCGGGGCGGTGTCGGCAATCAGCGACCGGCCGGAGCGGTCGCCATGAGCGGTGTCTTGCGTAGTGAGTTCGGGTCTCGGAGCACTGTTGGGGTCCTTATGGATCGTCGGGTGGTTCGGTCGCGGGATGAAGGGCACCGCAGCGCCCAGCGGCCGGAACTTCCCGGAATGCAACTTATGAGGGGTTTTCCGGTCAGAGCCTGTAAGTCGAACGACGACGCACCTCGTGTGGCGAGCGCACGGAACGGGTGATGATTCGGCCGCGAGCCGCTACAATGCCGTTAGACGGGCGGCGCGCCGGTGCGCTGCAGCCCGTCTTCCCGCGCTCGGCCTCGCAGCTGCGGTGCCCTCTGGGTATCGCACGCGTCTCCGTCCCTGCAAGAACTCCAATCCCGTGGGAGGACGATTGAACAACTCGAAGCGTTTGATGGTGTTGGTGATTGCTGCCACGGCACCGGCCTGCTGGTCGGTGGCGCGGGCTGGCGCACCGCCGCCGCAGTGCAGTGGACCGTCTGCGCTTCTGAGCGTGCTCGACAGACCGACGGTGGGTGATTCGAGCTGTGTGGTGCCCGAGGGAATGACCGTCATCGAGGCGGGCGCGACCGCCGGGAACATCTACGGCACTCCGGGCGGCCAGATCGACACGCTGCCGAATCTCGAACTGCGCTGGGGTCTGCCGGGCAATTCGGAGTTCGTGTGGCTGCCGCCGGACTACCAATATCAGTCGTTGAACGCCGGACCTCAAGGCGCAGCCCAAACGATCCAAGGCTTTGGTCCGACGACCATCGGCATCAAGCACTCGCTCGGGTACACCGAGCACTGGCAGTGGACGGCCGAAGCGCTGGCCACGCTCCCCTCGGGGGATAACACGTTCGGCAGTCACGGGGTGGGTGGCGCGCTCAACGGTATCGTCAGTTACGGCAACGGACCGATCGGGGTGTCGTTGATGCTGGGCGTGACCTCGCAGACCGAGCCTACCGCAGTCGGCGGGCAACGCTTCCAGAGCGTCAATCCCGATCTGGTCGTCACCTGGGCGGCGACCTCGCGACTGCAGTTCTATGGCGAGGTCTACGGTCAGACGAGCTCCGGGTATGGGCTGGGCTGGGGGTCGGATTTCGACGGTGGCCTGCAATATCTCGTCGATCCGGACTTCGAGGTCGACCTGGAGGAGGGCGTTCGCCTGCAAGGTCAACTCGGCGGGTTCTCCAGCTACACCGGCGTCGGTCTCGGGCTGCTCCTGTAGCCGTCACGGCGCCGGCGGCTCGCTACAGAGGAGGCTTGCCCTCGCCCAAGCGCAACCACCCCTTGATGATTCGATACAGATACCAGATCGATCCGGCGGCGAGGACCAGCCAGCCGATGAACACCAGCCACAGAGCGCCGCCGAGCACGATCCACAGCAGGGAGAACCAGAAGGTGCGGATCTGCCACTCGAAATGGGATTCGAGCAGCGTGCCGCGCACCTCCGCGCGCTTCACGTAGTTGACGATGACCGCAGCCACGGCGAGCACGGGGAACAGGATTGCCCCAGCGTACAGCCCGTAGGTGATGTTGCCGAGATTGCGGTCGAACGGTCTGCTCGAACCGCCCTCCGAGACCGGTTGCATGTTCATCAGCGCACTCTCCCCGCAACGGATCGACGCGTCGCCGGTCAGGTTCGGCATCGCGCTCTAATCGAGCGTGACGATAGCAAAGTCCCGCGCTCGCTCACTGCATCCTCAGATGAGCTCCGAGCGCCGCTTTCAGGCTATCGAGCGCAAAGGCCAACAGGATTGAGGCCCCGAAAACGGCCGCGATCAGCAGCGGTGAGATCGCGCGCATCAGTATGCCTCGGGTACCCAGAAGACTGAAGATCAGGATGTCCGCGATCATCGACAGCACTATCCAGGCGCTCGGTGGTGAGCTCCAGAGGCGGCGCCGCTCGCGCACGACGTAAAAGAGTGCCTGGCTGGTGAAGGACAGGGTCACGCACGCGAGTGTCTGCAGCTGCGCCTGGTTCAGCTCGAGCCGGTAGCGGCCGATGGCAAGGACTGCTGCGCAGAAGACCACGTTGCACAGCGCCAAAGCGGTGCCGAGCAGCGTGATGTTGTTTACGTGCCACGCGTTCGGCTTCGGCGAGGGGCGCACATGATCCGTGGTCGCCGACATCGCGAGGAAGTCGCCCGTGATCATCAGCAGGGCCATCAGCCGAGGCGTGAGAATTGCGTGTCCGGTCATCACCAGCCCGATCACGAGCAGCAGCATCTGGCTGAGCTTCTGCGTCAGCGAGCGCAGCGTGTAGGTGAGGATGCGCTGGAAGGTAATGCGCCCTTCGCGGATGGCACTGACGGTCCCGGCGAGGCCGGGCTCGGTCAACACGATCCCGGCAGCCGACTTCGCCACGTCGGTCGCACTCGAGACTGCGATGCCCATCTGCGCCTGGCGCAGCGCGGGCGCATCGTTCGCGCCGTCGCCGAACATTCCGACCGTGTGCCCGCTGGTCTGCAGCGCGCGCACGATATGAAACTTGTCCTCCGGAAACACCCCGGCGAACACCGCATAGTCGTGCGGACGAATACTCGCCGGAATCGGCCCGGGCGGGCAGAGCGCACCGTCGAGCCCCACTTCGCGCGCGACCACCTGGGCGGTTACCGGAGCATCACCGGTGACCATGACCGTCTCCACCCCCATGGTGCGCAACTCTTCGATGAGCGCCGCGGCGTCGGCGCGCGGCGGATCACTGAGGGCGATCAGGCCGATCATCCGCAACGCGCCGTCCGCCGGACCCGCGGCGACGGCGAGCACGCGATAGCCCTGGGTGGCGAGCGATTCGGCGTCCGCGACGGTCTGTGCCGCGGGGACGGCGATCGCCTGCAGCGTTGCAAAGGCGCCTTTGACGATCCGGATGGTGCTGCCGTCGGCGTCGATGGCCGTGGCTTCGGCACGCTTGCGTGCCGGGTCGAAAGGAATGAAGGATACGAGCCGGCTGGTGGTGTCGGCAGGCCGGGCGGCGGCTGCGGCGCGAATGGCGGCGTCGACCGGATCCGCCCCGCCCTCGGAACTGGCGAGCGCGGCGCGGGCCAGGACCAGAGCCTCGTTGCCGTCCGGTGCGGGCCGTACGGCGGTCACCGCGAGCGTATTCTGGGTGATCGTGCCGGTCTTGTCCGAACACAGCACATCGAGCGTGGCCGCGTCCTCTACGGACGAGAGGCGAGTGGGCAACACACCGCGCGCGGCGAGCGCGCGCGCTCCGAGTGCGCTCGCCAGCGTGAATGTGGCGGGCAGAGCGACCGGAATGGCGGCGAGGATCGCCGTGAGCGTCAGCGAAATGACCTCGTGGGTCGGCAGCCCCAGCACCGCGGCATAGGCCACCTGAGCGAGGACGACCGCGCCGTTGAAGAGGGCGAGGTTGCGCACCACGCGCAGCACGGTGGTCTGCTGAGTACTCACGCCATGCGCGGTGCGGACCAGTTCTGCGGTGCGCCCGAAGCGGGTGCGCGTTCCGGTGGCGCTCACCCGCGCGAGCGCCTCACCTCGGCGCACCAGCGCACCGGCGTAGGTATCCCGTCCCGGTGTGCCCTCCACCGGCAACGACTCCCCGGTGAGCGTCGACTGATCGAGCAGGACTTCACCCTCGAGCAGCCGCACGTCGGCCGGCACGATGCCGCCGAGGGACAGCTTGACCAGATCGCCGGGGACCAATTCGGCGGCCGGCACGGTCTTCCACGCGCCGTCGCGGCGCACGGAGGCCATCAGCGCAAGGCGGGACTTCAGCGCCTGCAGCGTCGCGCGTGCGCGGGCCTCCTGCACGAATCCCAGCACGGCATTGAACAGGACGAGGACCCCGATCACGAGCGCCTCGACGTACTTGCCGAGCGCCAGCTGCAGGAGCACTGCCGCTTCGAGCATCCACGGTACGGGTGCCCAGAACTTTGCGAGCAGCCGTCGCCACGGCGCGGTCTCCTGCTCGCTCATGGCGTTGGGACCGTACTGGGCCAGGCGCTGCTGCGCCTCGCGGCTGCTCAGGCCGTTCACGTCGTTCTGCGGCACCTCGGGGTGCGATCCGTGCGGATCGGGAGCGTGCGCCGGCTCGACAGAGATGGGTTTCGACACGATGGACTCGCTGCTCGAAGCGGCAAGTGTAGCTGAGATACCCTCGGACGGATCAGGGCGACTCGCGTGGGGATGTCACTCGACAGTCCATGGGGTGGCATTGCACACTGGGTCCTCAGCGCCGCCGGTTCGGAGCCGGTCCGGCCGGGCAAGTCTCGAGGTCCGTCCATGTCCCAGCAGCGCCGCGGCGCCGATCCAGCAGCGTGCCCCGTCATCGTCTGGTTCCGCAACGATTTACGGCTCGGCGATCATCCCGCCCTGGCCGCGGCGCTCGCCACGGGTGGTCCCCTCGTTGCGCTGTACATCCTGGATGAGACCCTTCCCGAGGGTCGGCCGCTCGGTGGCGCGGCGCGCTGGTGGCTGCATCACAGCCTCGTGGCGCTTGATGCGGCATTGCGCACGCTCTCGCGGGACGCGCCCCACGGAGTGACGCTGTGCCTGCGACGCGGCGCGAGCGCTGCGATGCTGCGCGAGGTGATCGTTGCGAGCGGCGCGCGGCGGGTGTTCTGCAACCGCACGTATGATCCGCTCCTCGATGCGCTCGATGAGTCCCTGACCGAGCCGCTGCAGCGATGCGGTGCGGTGCTGGAGTCGTTCCCCGGGGCGATGCTGGCCGAGCCTGGGGCACTGCGGACCGGCAGCGGCGGACCGTTTCGGGTGTTCACCGCGTTCTGGAACCGGTTGAGCGCGCTCGAGGTGGCGCCGCCACTGCCGGTGCCCCGCAAACTCACCGGCAGCGCGAGTGCACCGCGCAGCGAGCGACTCGAGGACTGGGGCCTGTTGCCGAGTCTGGGGTGGGCCGGCGGTTTTGCACCGGTGTGGACTCCGGGGGAGAAGGGGGCGCGCCTGCGGCTGCGCGAGTTCCTCGGCCGGCAGTTCGACAGCTATCGCGGTGCCCGCGATGTGCCCTCGGTCGAGGGGACCTCGCGCCTCTCGCCGCATCTGTGCTTCGGGGAGATCAGCGCCCGGCAGATCTGGCATACGGTGCTCAACGCCCCGGGTGGCGGGCGCGCCGAGCTGGTGGGCAACGGCTTTCTGCGCGAGCTCGGCTGGCGGGAGTTCGCGCGCTACACGCTGCATCACTTCCCGAGCCTGCCGCGGCGTCCGCTGCGCCAGGAGTTCGAGGCGTTCGGTTGGCGGGAGGATGCCGCTGGGTTCGAGGCCTGGTGCCGAGGGCGCACGGGCTATCCCATCGTCGATGCCGGCATGCGTCAGCTGTGGCACACCGGCTGGATGCACAACCGCGTGCGGATGATCGTCGGTTCCTTCCTGGTGAAGGACCTGCTCGTGCCATGGCAGCGGGGTGAGACGTGGTTCTGGGACACGCTCGTCGATGCGGACCGCGCGAGCAACGCGCTCAACTGGCAGTGGGTCAGCGGATGCGGCGTCGACGCGGCGCCGTATTTCCGCATCTTCAATCCCGTTGCGCAGAGCGAGCGCTTCGACCCCGAGGGCGAGTACCTGCGCCGCTGGCTGCCTGAGCTGGGTGCGTTGCGGACCCCCGCGATCCACGCGCCGTGGAACGCCCGGCCGCTCGAGCTGGCCGAGGCGGGCGTGCGGCTCGGAGAGACCTACCCGCGGCCCATCGTCGAGCATGACGAGGCCCGCAAACGCGCGCTCGCACGGTTCGAGGCGCTCCGTCAACGCAGCTGACCGGGTGCAGGCGGAGAAGATGCGGCGCAGCGAGGCGAAGTGCGTGAGGTCACAGGGGCGCTTCTCGGGGCTCGGCCGCAAGGGGCTCGAGCCGACGCGCCGTCAGCATCCCTAGCACGCGCGGCGTATCCTGTGCGCAGTTCATTCGGAGGATGATGCCGATGGAGGATCTCTCGGCGTCCCGAGCCGCCCGCTGGCCCTCGGTCGAGGTCACCCGGCTGCAGTGGCGCAATCTGTGGCGCCGCTGGCCGCGCGCCGCAGTGGCGCTGACCGTGGCCTTCCTCGCGCTCGGACTGTTGGGACGCATTCGCGCCGTCGAATACCTGCTCGCCCTCTCAGCGCTCTCACCGGGATTCGGGGTGATGCTGAGTGCGATGCTCGCCGGCATTCTCGTACTGCGCAGCGGCATGCGCCTGACGAATGACCGGCAACACGACTGGCTCGCCGCCCTGCCGCGCAATCTGCCGATCGCGCTGCGCTCGAGCACCGCAGCGCTCGCGGTGCTGTTGATCGCCGCGGTCCTGGTCGTCGATCTGTCGCTCGGGGGGCAGTGGCCGGCATGGATCGCGCTGCGCTTCATGGGCAACCTCGCGGCAGGGAGCGTCCTCGGCGCAGGACTCGCCGCAGCGTTCATCGCCGCCCACTCGCGTCCGGGGCGCAGCGGCGGGCGCGATGCGCGCGCCCAGCCGCGCTCGCGCTACGCCTCGGGGCGCCTGGCGCGCCTCGATGCGCCTCGGCGTGCCACGCTGCTGCCGCTCGGCGCCTGGCCGGTCGCAGAGGCACACTTTCGCGACCGCCCGACGATTCGCGCCCGCAGTCTGATTCTGCTGCTGCTCGCCGTGCCGATCGGGGTGTCGGGTGGCACGGTGCTCGCCGCCGCCGCCGCCTGGCTGATCGTGCTGCACCTGATCAATCTGATGCGGGCGCTCCTGCGCACGGCGTTCAATGCTGCGCGCTGGCTCGCGCCCACCGCACCGAGCCCGCTGCGCTTCACCTGGGCGCTTGCGCACCGGGCCGTCGGGGCGCAGGCGCTCGCCGCCGCACTGCTGCTGGCCATTGCCGCGGTCACGCGCACGCCCTCGGATCTGCGCCTCGCCGCACTGATCGCGGCGGGCTCGCTCGCAGCGGGGCTGGTGCTGGCGGTGGCGGGCGCTCTGCTCGCACTGCGCAGCGGCGCGAGCAGAGCCTCCTTGTTGCAGCGGTGGGGACGATGAGTACGACCGAAATGCAGTCCCTCCCACCGGCTCTGAGTATTCGCGGGCTCACGGTCGGGTACGATGCTCAAGCGGTGCTGCGCGAGATCGACCTGCAGGTCGCGATCGGGGAGTGGTGCGTCGTATTCGGTCCCAACGGCAGCGGTAAATCCACGTTGCTGTACGCGGCCGCCGGACTGCTGCCCCCGCGCAGCGGACGCATCGAATTGTCCGGTGTGCCGCTCGAGGACGCGGCGAGCGCGAAGCGCACCCTCGGCTACGGGTGCGCACCCGAGCGCCTGCCGGGTTTGCTCACCGGTCGGCAGTGCCTGCAGGTGTACGCGGCGGCCAAGGGGCTGCGCGCGATTGACCCAGACGTGCTCGGGCTGGCCGAGGCGCTGGCGATGAGTGCACACCTGGAGCGGTACGTGGATACCTATTCGCTCGGAATGCGCCAGAAACTCGCGATCCTTCTGGCCCTGCTCGGTGCGCCACGCCTGATCGTGCTCGATGAGGCGTTCAATGGCCTGGATCCGGCCAGTGCGGCGCTCCTGAAGCGTCACCTGCGGCGCCTGGCGGACGAGCGGCGGGCCGCGGTGCTGCTCGCCACCCATGCGCTGGAGATCGCCGAGCGCTATGCCGACCGCGTTGCGCTGCTGCTCGAAGGGCGGATCCGCCGCGAGTGGGATCGTGCCGAGCTCACCGCGCAGCGCGCCGCCGGCACCCCGCTCGAGGAGGTGCTGGCGGCGGCCGCGGCCCCTTAGGGGCGCGGGTCAGCGCCAGGGCCAGGGCTTGAGCGCGAAATGCTTCGGCGGCGTGTTGCCGGCCAGATGGCGCACGAAGTAATCCCAGCGGCGCAGCGTGATGTACGGCGTCGCATAGCCGTAACCGTGCCGCACGTTCGGAATCGCGATCATGTCGAACGGTCGGTTCGCCTTGATCAGCGCCTCGACGACGATCTGGGTGTTCTCCGGCGGCACATTGTCATCGAGCGTGCCGTAAGTGAGCATCAGATGACCGCGCAGATGCCCCGCCAGCAGCTCATTGGCCTGGTTGTCGTAGTTGGTCGTTCCGTTCGCGTTGCGCTTCAGCAGCCCCTGATAGAGCTCGCCCCAGTCATTCTCGTAGTCGCGGTTGTCCTGGTTGCCGCTCTCGGCCCAGCCGACTTTGAAGAAATTCGGATGGCGGAACATCGCATCCGTCGTGGCGTTGCCGCCACCGGAGTGCCCCCAGATGCCCACCCGGTTCAGATCGATCCACGGATCGCGCTGCGCGAGCTGACGGATCGCGGCGATCTGGTCCGGCAGGGTGTTGTCGCCCATGTCGCCGTACCAGTAGCGCTGGAAGTGCCTCGAGCGGTACGGGGTGCCCATGCCGTCGACGGCGATGACGATGAAGCCGAGTTCCGCCAGCGCCTGATTGTCGTAGTCGGAAGGCTCGAAGCGGAACGTGAACACCGAGCCGATCTGCGGTCCGGGGTACACGTAATCGACGATCGGGTATTTTTTGTGCGGATCGAAGTTCGTTGGCTTGAACAGCAGACCGTAGAGCTTGGTGTGGCCATTGCGCGCCGTGACGACGATCTGTTGCGGGGCTCGCCAGCCGATGGCGCGCAGCCGCGTGAGGTTCGCGCGTGCGACGGTCGCGATGATCCGTCCGGTCACCGCCGAGCGCAGGGTCGTGACCGGGGCACGCTGCGGGGTCGAGCAGCTGTCGACGAAGTACTTCCCGTCCGGCGACATGCTGATGAGATTGTCGCAATCGCGCGGCGAGAGCAGCTTCGGGGGGCCGCCGGCGAGAGTCGCCTTCCAGAGCTGCTGGTAGTAGGGGTTGATGCCCGCAATGCGGCCGACGGCGCGGAACCAGACCGTGCCGGTGCGCCGATCCACATGCAGCACCTGCGTGACATCGCCGCGTCCGGTGGTGACCGGCCGTTCGAGCTGGCCGGTGTCGAGGCTGTAGAGATCCAGGTTGCCCCAGCCGGTGCGCGAGCTGTACCAGAGGACCTGGCCGGAACGCGGCAGATAGCGCCAGTCGACCGCGCCGATGCCGCTCTGGTAGTACTTGGCGGTGCTGTATTCGAATACGGTTCGGACCACGCCGGTGCGTGCGTTGGCGACGCGCAACCATTCATGGTGACGGTTGCGCGAGGTGCTCACCAGTGCCAGCGTCTTGCCGTCCGGGGCCCACTCGAGGTCGTCCCAGTGGCCATTGTTCTGGCAGCTGATGTCATCGCACAGGCTCGAGAGCCGCTGTTCGGGCGGCATCTGCAGCCGGACCACCCGTCCGCTCGCCACGTCGATGATCACCGGGTCGATCATGAAGACGTGCGTGTCCCCGGGCAGCGGGTATTTCCATTTCTGCAGCTTTGGATGTCCGATCGCGGCGCTCACCAGGTACATATCGCCGACCTTGCGCTGGTCCTGCTGGTAGGTGGCGATGCGGCGCGAATCCGGTGACCAGTTCAGCACGGGGCGCTTCGAGCGCAGCCAGCCGGCATTGTCGGTGGCATAGCCGAAGTTCTTCACGCCATCGAACGTCAGCTGGCGCTCCTTGCCGGAGTGCACGTTGCGCACCCACAGGTTCCAATGGCGGATGAACGCCCGGTACTTGCCGTTCGGCGAGAGAATGCCCGGCGCGTGCGCGCCCGGTGCGGCGGCGCTGCAGTGTCCGACGCCGGTCAGATCGCAGATGAAGTGTTTGCCGGCCCGCGTCACCTGCAGTCGGCCGTGCACGATTTTGATGGCGGTGATGCCGAGCTTGGCCGCATCGACCGGTTTGCCCACGGCATTGCCGAGCGCGGCGGCGAGCTTGACGCGGTTGAATGCCGCGGCGACCTTGCCGCTGGCCGCGTCCATGATGCGGTAGTGATCCCCGCCGGCATCATGGGCGATGAACCAGAATCGGTCGCCGGCCAGCCAGTGCACGTGCTCGACGTCATCATCGACCAGCGGTGCCGTGGCGTACGGCATGAACTGCGCGGCGCGGGCGTAGTCCTGCGTGCTCAGATGGCGGCCTTGGGCGAGGGCGGCTCGGGCGGGCAGCGCTGCGGCGCAGGCGAGCAGCGCGTAGCGACAGAAATCGCGCAAATTCGGATTCAACGGCGTCCCCGATACTGGCGGCCGCACCGGCGCGGCTCATTATCGTGCAGGTTACGCCACGGCTATCGCCCGGGGAACCCCGCCGAGGGGCTCAGCGCAGCTGGCTGTCCTTGCTGCCGCGGCGGTTGTAGCCGCTGAACGATGCGGCCGCCTCGTCGCTGGCGCTCTGGCAGGCGAGGCACAGGCGCACGCCGGGGACCGCCCGCTGGCGCTCCGGTGGAATCGGCTCGCCGCACTCTGCGCAATGCGTCCGCCCCGGTCCGTGCGCGAGCTGGGCGCGGGCGCGCTCGATCGCGTCCGTCACGGTCGCATCAATTTGTTCCTGCACGGCACCATCGCCGGCCCAGCCGGTGGCCATCGTCTGCACTCCGAATCGTTCCCCGAGCGGCCCATTCTACGCGCGGCGCGGCACCGCCGGTCCTATTGCGAGAGATAATATCAATTGATATTATAGCTATTAAATATTATCTCTTTAAATATGACCACCGACCAATTCCGCCAGCTGGGCTTCCTGTTCAAGGATGTCAGCCGCCGTTACACCCGGCGCTTCGAGGAGCGCGCCCAGGCGCTCGCGCTGACCCTGCCCCAGTGCCGCGCGCTGATTCATCTGCAGAGCCAGGAGGGCGTGAGTCAGAAGCGCCTCGCAGAACTCTCGGACGTCGACCCCATGACGCTGGTGCGCATCCTCGATCGCATGGAGGCCGACGGGTGGGTGCAGCGGCGCTTCGATCCGGCCGACCGGCGCGCCCACACCCTCTGGCTCACCGCCGAGGCGGCCCCCGTGCTCGAGCAGATCTGGCGGCTGATTACCGAGACGCGTGCGGAGATGCTGCAGGGGCTCTCCAGCGAGGAGCGGATCCAGCTGGTGGGGTTGCTCGAGCGTGTGCACGCAAACCTGACGGCGCTTCCTCCGCTGTCGGCCGATGACTCCAGCGCGCCCGATGCCGGGCGCAGGTCCACGAGGTCCAACCGATGAACGATTCCGGGCGCGACGCCCCGTCCGAGCACGAATCCCAGTCCGTGACGCGCCCGCTGCGTGAGCGGCTGCGCCGCCCGCTCCTGTGGGGCGTGCCCGCGATCGTGATCGCCGTGGCGGTGTATCTCTACCTCACGAGCGGCCGCTACCAGTCGACCGATGATGGCTACCTGCGTGCCGCCGAGGTGCAGATCAGCGCGGACGTCTCCGGACGCGTCGTGCAGGTGGACGTGCACGACAACGAGCGCGTGAAGCAAGGACAGGTCCTCTTCCGGCTCGATCCGCGGCGGCTGCGGATCGCGGTTGCTGCGGCGCGCGCCCGGTTGGCCGCCGCGCGACTGAGCGTGCGGGCGCTCGAGGCGGACTACCGCGCCGACCTCGCGGCGCTCAATGCGGCCAGGAGCCGCCAGTCCTATGCGCGGCGCGAATTCCTGCGCCGCGAACGGCTGCTGAAGATCGGCGTGTCCTCGAAGTCGCAGTTCGATCGCGCCCGCTTGGCACTGCAGCAGTCGCAGGCCGCCGTCAGCGCCGCGCAGCAGCAGATCGAAGCGGTGCTCGCCCGCCTCGGCGGCCACCCGGCGCTGCCGGTGCGCGAGCATCCTCAGGTCGCCGAGGCCCAGGCGCTGCTCGATCACGCGCTGCTCGAGAGGTCCTACGCCACGGTACGCGCGCCGACCGACGGCATCGTGACGGAAGTGAATCACCTGCAGGCCGGCGCGTACCTGCCGCTCGCGACCCCGGCGTTCGTCCTCGTCTCCACGCGCGACGTGTGGATCGAGGCGGACTACAAGGAAAATCAGCTCACCCACATCCGCCCGGGCGATACGGCGACCGTGAGCATCGATGCCTATCCGGACCATACGTTTCACGCGGTCGTCTCCAGCATCACCCCCGGAACCGGCGCGCAGTTCTCCATCCTGCCGCCGCAGAATGCCACCGGCAACTGGGTCAAGGTCGTTCAGCGGCTGGACGTGCGGCTGCGCCTCGTCGGGCGCATGCCGCCGGTGCGCTCGGGGTTGAGTGCGTCGGTGACGATCGATACTCAGTCGGGGCCGGCGGCGCGGCGCGCGTCAGGCACCACTGCCGCTGCGGGCTGAAGTGCCGCCGCGATGACCGACGCTGAGCACAATACGACTCATCGTGTGCCGATCACCATCGCGGTGACACTGGCGACGATTCTGCAGTCGGTCGACACGACCATCGCCAACGTCGCACTGCCGCACATCGGCGGCACCATGTCAGCGACGATCGATCAGATGGACTGGGTGCTGACGTCCTACATCGTGGCGGCGGCGATCATCACGCCGCTGTCCGGGTGGCTCGCCGGACGGTTCGGCCGCAAGAAGGTGCTGCTGATCTCGGTGCTCGGTTTCACGGTGACCTCGATGCTGTGCGGCATGGCGCAGACCATCGATCAGATCGTGTTCTTTCGTCTGCTGCAGGGCGGATTCAGTGCCGGACTCGTGCCGCTCTCCCAAGCGGTGCTGCTCGACATCAATCCGCCCGAGCGACACGGACGGGCGATGGCGCTCTGGGGACAGGGCGTGGTGCTCGGCCCGATGCTCGCCCCGGTGCTCGGCGGCTGGCTCACCGACAGCTACAGCTGGCGGTGGGTGTTCTACATCAACATACCGTTCGGCATCCTCTCGGCCATCGGCATCATGACCTACCTGCGCGAGACGCAGAAGCGTAAGTCATCGTTCGACTTCTTCGGCTTCGCCACCCTGAGTCTGGCGGTCGGGGCGCTGCAGATCATGCTCGATCGGGGCTCACTGAAGGACTGGTTCGGCTCGACCGAGATCTGGGTCGAGGCGGGGCTCGCCGTCCTCGGTCTGTACTGGTTCCTCGTGCATACCTTCTCGGCGCGCGAGCCGTTCGTCAGCCCGGGATTGTTTCGCGATCGAAACTTCAATGCCGGCAACATTCTGATCGTCGTGGTCAGCATGGTGCTGTTCGCAACGCTCGCGCTGCTGCCGCCGCTGCTGGAGGATCTGCTCGGCTACCCGGTGCTCACCACCGGCATCGCCATGGCGCCGCGCGGGGTGGGGAGTTTCGTCGCGATGTTCCTCGCCGGGCGACTGATGGAGAAATTCGATCCGCGCGTGCTCATCGGCATCGGTCTGTCGATTGCCTCGCTGTCGCTGTGGAACATGGCGAGCTATTTTTCCACCCAGATGCCGCAGTCGCTGATCTGGGGTGAGACGTTCCTGCAGGGTCTTGGCATCGGACTGACCTACGTCACCATGACGACGGTCGCCTTCACCACCCTGGCGCCGAAATTCCGCTCCGAGGGCACCGCGGTGTACAACCTGCTGCGAAACATCGGCAGCAGCGTCGGTATCGCCGCAACCAGCGCTCTGCTGACGCGCAACACCCAGGTCATCCACGAGCGGCTCGCGTCGCACATCGTGCCCTACGGTGGTCAGATTCAGCTGCACGCGCCGTTCAGCTTCAACTCGATCGCCGGGCTCGCGGCGCTCAACGAGGTCGTGACGCGCCAGGCGCGCATGATCGCCTACAACGATGATTTCAAACTCATGTTCGTCATGACGCTGTCGCTGTTTCCGCTGCTGCTGCTGCTGAAGCCGCGGCGCGCTCGCAGCCCAAGCGAAGAACCGCTGGTCCTGGAGTAGTGTGATGGCACGCGCCGCAAAGTATGTTCGCCTCGGAAGCTGCCTGCTCGTCGCGGTGGCGGCGGCCGGGCTCGGCGGCTGCGCGGTGGGGCCCGCGTTTCATCGCCCAACGGTGCCGGTCGGTGAACACTATCGTCCCGGGGGCGAGCAGGTGCGGGGTGAGCATGCGCCGGCGGGTGCGTATCGGGAGCACCCAGCGCTCGGCCTCGGTGCGAGCGGGCCGTGGTGGCAGTTGTTTCACTCCGCGCAGCTCGATGCTCTGGTGCGCACCGCGCTCGCCGACAATCATGACGTCGCGGCTGCGCAGGCGGCACTTCAGCAGTCGCGCGAAGGGGTGACGGTGGGCGCCGCGGGGCGCTTTCCGCAAATCGGCTTCAATGCCGGGGCCGGACGGCAGAAGTACGGCGCGGAATTTCTCGGTCCGGACGCGTTCGCGCCGTTCAGCTACATCGCCGGTGGCGTCAGCGTCGCGTATCAGCTCGATTATCTCGGCGAGGTCCGCCGCAGCGTGCAGGAGGCGCGCGCCGCCGAACAGTACCAACGCAGCGAACTCACCGCCACGCGGCTGATGTTGAGCGGACAGGTGGCCGCCGAGGCGCTCGACCTCGCCACGGCCCGCGCCGAAATCCGCGCCGTGCGCGACCTGCTGCGCGAGGATCGTGCGAACCTGCAGCTCGTGCGCGCAGCGGTCGCCGCCGGCTCCGAGCCGCGCCTCGATGTGCTCAGTGCGCAGACCCAGCTCGCCAGCGATGCCACGTTGCTGCCACCGCTCTATCAGCGACTCAGCACCGCGCGGCATGCGCTCGCCGTGCTGCTCGGTCGCACGCCGGCGTCCTGGCACCGTCCTGATCCACGGCTGCGCGAGATGCGTCTGCCCGCTCAGGTGCCGGTCGCACTGCCGTCACGGTTGCTGCAGCGCCGTCCGGACATCCTCGCCGCCGAGGCGCAGTTGCGGGCCGCGACCGCCGCGGTCGGCATCGCGACGGCGAACCTGTATCCGCAGATCACGCTGAGCGCAACGCTGAGCGAAGAGGCGCTGCGACCGCAGCACCTGTTCGATGCCAGCTCGCTCGCCTGGTCGCTGATCTCCGGTCTCACCGCGCCGCTGTACGAGGGCGGAAGGCTGCATGCCGAGCGGCGCGCGGCGCTCGATGCGCTGCATGAGCGTGCCGAGCTGTATCAGCAGGTGGTGATCAGTGCCTTCGGCCAGGTGGCCGATGCGCTCGATGCTCTGCGTCACGATGCCCAACTGCGTGCCGCGGAGCACCGGGCCCTCGCGCTCTCGCGCCGGCGGGTGCACCTCGAGCGGGCGAGTTACCAGGCGGGCAACTCCGGCCTCCTGCCGGTCCTCGATGCACAGCGCCAGCGCGAGCGGGCGCAGCTCGGACTGCTGGCCGCCGAGCATCGCCAGTATCTCGATACCATCACCCTGATGCTGGCCGCCGGCGGCCGCGTGACGGCCGCCGGATCGGCCGCAGCCGTTACAGTCCCGAGAGGCTCAGACCGCCGGACTTCGCCTGGATCTTGACCACCGAGCAGCTCTGGTGCGAGCGGCGCAGCGTGGCACAGGCGGCCAGTGCGGCCGCGTGGCTCATTTGCTGGGAGCGCAGGGTCGTCATCTTGTTGGAACCGGACGGCGCGATCACCTGCACCTGGGTGAGCAGGCTCGCGAAGCGGGTCTTCAGCTGCTGGGCGGCGGTGCTCGCCGCACTCGCCGTGCGGTAGCGGCCGAGTTCGACCTGGAAGCCGGCCAGTTTGTCGATGGCCGCCTGCGCCTTGCTCGCTTCGGTCGCACTGGGAAACTGGCTGACGAACGCCTCGTAGGCGGCGACCGTCCCGGCGCTCTTGGCGCTCTGCCAGGCGCTCGCTTCCTTCAGGCTCGTCAGCGCGCCCTGTGCCTCGGCCGTGTACGCCCCATTCGGGTACTGCGCCAGATACTGCTGGTAGGACGCCACGGTGCCGGCGCTCTTGGCACTCTGCCAGGCGTGCTGGTCCTGCAGCGATTCGATGCGGTTGCGCGCCTGCTGCACCCGCGGGTCGTCGGGGTGGTGCTGGATGAAGCTGCGGTAGGCGGCCACGGTGCCCTGCGTCGAGGCCTTCTGCCAGTCGGCATTCGGCGAACTGCACCCCGCCAGCACGCCGGCGGCGAGCAGGCAGACCCCAAACGATGCAAGCGATGTCTTCTTCACGGCACACCCCGCAGGGACGATTCGGGCGCCTAAACTACCCTAGGCGCCGCAAATCTTCCAGGTACGCCACCGCTTGCGCTGCACTCACCGGCAGATCGACGCGAACGACGGACGCGGGCCGGTCGGTTCGGGCCAGCGCTGCGGGTTCTTGCGCAGCTTATCCACCGGGTAGCCCATGGCTGCGACGCGCGCCACCATCGCCTGGTACTGCTGCGGTGAGATCTGCGGCGTACGAGCCATGAGCCAGACGTAGTCGCGCGCATCGCGCGCCACGATCACCCGCGTGTCATGCGGCGAGAGCCAGGCGACGATGTACTGCAGGCGCAAGAACCAAAAGAGATGCACGTGCCATTCGGCGTTGCCGGTGTGCCGCACCACCGTGGCGGTGGAATGGACCGTGTGCAGCCGGGAAGTGAAGCTGCCGCGCCGGAAACGGAACACGGTGCAAATCGATCCATCCGGCTCCAGGCGGTAGTTCTCGACCGGATTGTAGTCATCGCGCTCGATGTGCGTCGGGATCGCCGCGATCACATACCAACGGCCGACGTAGCGTGCGAGGTTCACGTGAGCCACCGGCGGGATCGGCTTCTCGGCCGCCAGCGTCCGGCAGGCCGCGAGGCTCAGTGCGATGAGCACCATCAGCGTGGCGCGCGCCGCTCTCATGGGTGCCCCCCGGCCTGCGGCCGCGCAAATCGGTAATGGGCCACCAGCCACTCACTGCCCTGCGCGTAGCCAAATAGCTCCGCACAGGCCATCCAGAAGATCCGCCAGCGCTCGAACCACAGCCGAGCATTCGCGCCGTAGGCTTCGCGCAGCACCTGCAGGACCCGGTCGCGCTGCGCGTCCTGGTGGGCGAGCCACAGATTCGCGGTGCGGCTGTAGTGCGTACCATCGATGAGCCAGCGCTGCTCCAGGCGCAGATCATCCTGAAAGTGCAGCAGCGTGTCGGCCGCGGGCATCAATCCGCCGGTGAAGAAGTGCCGGCCCAGCCAGTTGTCCGCGCCACCGGTCTCGAATGGATACATCAGGGTTCGGTGGGCGAAGATGTGCGTGAACAGCTTGCCGCCCGGTTTCAGCCACGCCGCGATGCGCTGCATCAGCGCCTCGTAGTTGCGTATGTGCTCGAACATCTCGACCGAGATGCAACGATCGAATCGCGCCGTGTCGAGAATGAGCGTGTTCACGTCGCGCGTGAGCACCTGAACGTTGGTCAGTCCGCGTGCCCGGCACTGGGCCTCGATGTGGTGGCGTTGGCCGTGCGAGTTCGATACCGCGGTGATGTGGGCGTGCGGGAAGCGCGCGGCCATCCACAGCGTGAGTGAGCCCCATCCGCAGCCGAGTTCGAGAATCCGCTGCCCGTCGGCGAGTTCCGCCCGCTGTGCATACAGCTCGAGCATCGCCTCTTCGGCCTCGGCCAGGCTCTCCTCGCCGTGTGTGAAGTAACCGCACGAGTACTTCAGGCGCGGCCCGAGGCACAACGCGAAGAACGCCGGTGGCAGTTCGTAGTGCTGGGTGTTCGCCGCCTCGGTGTGGATCGCCACGGCGCTCTGGCGCAGCGCGCCGAGGCGCGCGCTGAATCGCTCGGCCTCGGCCGCCGGGCCCCCGCTGCGCTCGGTGCGCAGTCGCTGCGCGCACAGCCGGCGGATCCCCAGTCGCAGCAGCGCATCGGGCAGCAGGCCGCGCTCGGCGAGCCCGAGCAGTCCGGGGGCCGGCTCATCGCCGGGGAGTTCGATGGGGGAGGTCACAACGGTGCTCATCTCTGGGGTCCTCAAGGCGATCGGCGGGGAAACCACGGGAAGAAAATCGATGTGCGGCGCTGGTAGTCGCGGTAATCCTCGCCCCGCGAGCGCAGCGCCTGTGCCTCGGTCCACGGCACGCCGCTCAGGTAGCGCAGGAACACGAACATCGTGATCGGACCGAGCCAGGCGAGCGGCGCGAGCGGGGTGCCCACCGACCACGCCACGTAGGCGAACCAGTGCAGCCATTCGAAGAAGTAGTTCGGATGGCGCGAGTAGCGCCACAGCCCGCTGCGGCAGGTGCGACCGCGATGCGCTCGGTCGGCCCGGAAGCGCGCGAGTTGGCGGTCGGCGAGGGTCTCCCCGAGCACTCCGAGCAGCCACAGCACCGCGCCGGCGACGAGTGCGCCCGGGGGCGGATCACGGTTGGTGGCCACCGCCACGAACGGCAGGGCGAACAGCGGCACCGACAGCGCCTGGAACTGGAAGAATCCGAACCAACGGCGTTGATCGCCCGCCCAGCGCGCGCGCAGCGCCTGGTAGCGGCCATCCTCTTCCTCACGCCCGACACGCAGGGCCAGGTGTATCGCCAGGCGCAACGCCCAGCCGCCGCCGAGTACGGCGAGCAGCACGCGCGCCGTCGGCGCGCCCGTACCGCTCACCGCCAGGACCAGGGCGCTCAGCGCGAGCAGGGCGGACCAGAGCACATCGGCGATGCCCGCGTTGCGACGGCGGCGCTGCCAGAGCCACCCGCCGCACATCACCCCGATGGAGAGCCCCCAGAGCAGGCCGAGCACCGCGAGGGACCTCATGCGCCGCTCCGGGCGGTGGCGGCAGGCAACCTGCGGCGCGCGAGCGTCGTGAGCACCGGCAGCGCGGCGGCCCAGCCGAGGGAGAGCGCGAGCAGCGTCGGGAGCGGTCGCACCGGAAAGATCACCGCGTGCCAACCACGTGCGGCCGCCCAGTAGGAGGCCGGGCCGCCGAGCGCGCCGAGGAGCGCGGCGAGCCACGGGCGAGGGTGCAGGTAGCCCAAGAGCGGCACGATGGTCAGGCCGAACGAGGCCCACAGAGCGAGGATCCAGGCCGGCGAGGACGCGAGCGGCCCGGCGGCCGCGTAGCGGATCAGCCCGGCACGCACCCAGACCGTCTCGAGTACCGCGCCGAGGAGGAGCGCGAGTGCGCACAGGCGCACCTCGAGCTCACGGCGTCGCGACACCGCCAGGCGCCAGGTGATGAACAGGGCGGCGGCGCACACTCCCGGCCATGCCCGTCCACCGCCGGCGCCGATCACTGCGGCGAACCAGACCAGCTCGTAGGCGATGAAGGTGAGCAGGGTGTTCATCGCAGCGGCTGCGCGGTGTCGTGACGCCACTGCGGCTTGACCAGCTTCAGATGCGCCACACCGAGCGCCCGCTCACGAAAGCCACCCTCGCAGTAGGCCAGGTAGAATTCCCACAAACGGATGAACCGCTCATCGAAGCCGAGCGCGCGCACCTCGGGGAGGTGAGCCATGAAGCGCTTGCGCCACGCCTCGAGAGTCCGTGCGTAGGAGTCCCCGAAGTCCTGAAGCGAGACCAGCGCGAGATCGCTGGCATGGGTTTTCGCCGCGAGCATCGCGTTCACCGACGGAATGAAGCTGCCGGGGAACACGTGGCGCTTGATGAAATCCACCGACTCGAGCGCCTGGCGGTAGCGGTGATCCTCGATGGTGATCGCCTGCACCAGCGCCGCGCCGTGCGGGCTGAGCAGGCGGCTGATGGTGGCGAAGTACTCCTCCAGGTGATCGGCGCCGACGGCCTCGATCATCTCGATCGAGACGAGCTTGTCGTACCGTCCCGTCAAATCCCGGTAATCCGCCCGACACAACTCGATGCGATCCTCGAGGCCGGCGGCGCGGATCCGCTCACGCGCAAGCTCGTATTGCTGGGTCGAAATCGTGGTGGTGGTGACGCGGCAGCCGTAGTGACGGGCGGCATGCAGCGCGAAGCCGCCCCAGCCGGACCCGATCTCGAGCACGTGATCGGAGCGGTTGAGTGCAAGTGAGCGGCAGACCGCCTCGAGCTTGCGCTCGGAGGCCGCCTCGAGGGTATCCGCGCCGCCGCTCCACAGCGCCGAGGAGTACATCAGATCCGGCGAGAGAAACAGCGCGAAGAACTCATTGCTCAGATCGTAGTGCGCGGCGATGTTGCGCCGGCTGCCGGCCCGGGAGTTGCTGCGCGTGACGTGCCAGAACCGGCGCGCGGCGCCCGCCAGGCGGGCCCAGCCGGACTCCAGACCGTCGAGCAGTTCGCGGTTGCGCACCAGCAGCTGCACGAGCGCGACCAGCGCATCGGAGTCCTCCAGGCCCGGCGCCGAGCAGCGCCACAGGCCCTCCATGTAGGCCTCTCCCGCACCGATGCTGCCGCCGGCGGCGACGGCGCGATAGAAGGCCGGTTCGATCACCTGCAGGCGCACCGGCGGGGCGGGCGCGTCGTGTGCGCCGAGCGTGATCGTTCCGTAGGCGTCCTCGAGCTCGAGCCGCCCGGCGCGCAGCGCGGCCAACCGCGACAGCAGCTGCCCGCGCAGGAACCGCTCCAGCAGCGTTGCGTGCGGACGGTTGAGAGTGGCGACGGCCGTAGTCATGCGGTACCTCGTAAGCGTCGTGATCGATCCGGGTGGTCGTAGACGGGCGTGCGCTTCAGCCACAGCCGCAGCGCCTGCCAGTAGATCGCACCGACCACCTGGGTCCCCATCAACGGGTAGCGCCACAGCACGCGCGCCAGTGAGGCGCCCGTGAGCGCTCTGCGCTGCAGATCCAGGTGCGCCTCGAACTCCACGCGCTCCCCGTCGCTCACGGTCATGTGCACGCGCAGCCGCTCGGCCGGTGCGCTGAAGTGCCAGCGGTAATCGCGCTCGAGCGGCAGGAAGGGGGAGACGTGGAAGGCCTTGGCGAAATCCCATCGCCACAGCGGCCCGCGCCGCTCGGCCTGCGAGAGCGCGAGCACGTAGGCGTGCCGTTCGTTCCACGGAGTGTTGGTGATGTCGGCGATGACGGCCTGCAGTGCGCCCGTGGTGTCATGGCAGTAGTAAAAGCTGACCGGATTGAAGACATACCCGGCGTAGCGCAGGTGGGTCAGCAGTCGTACCGGGCCGAGCGGCCGCACGCCGGTGTGGCGCTCGACGAGGCTGCGCGCCGCCTCGGCCAGCGGGACGGTCTCGGGTTGCAGGTAGTCGCTGCGGCGGAATTCGGCCACGTTGCGCCGCTCGTGCGACCACAGCCACCGGCCGGCGAACACCCTGTCGAGCTCATCGAGATCCAGGCACAGCTGCGCGATGCGATAGCTGAACGCGTGGCGGCGCGGCGTCAGACGGCAGTGGCGCACCACGCCCTCGTACACGGCACTCGAGAGCGGCGGCGGGCGGTTCATGCGGCGACCTTGCGCATCAGGGCCGCAGCGCAGCGCCCCTCGAGGGCCTCGACCACGGCCGTCGCGCTGCGCATGCCGTCCTCGTGAAAGCCCCAGCCCCAATAGGCACCGGCGAACCAGGTGCGCCGCAGTCCCTGGATCTCGGCGCGCCGTCGCTGCGCGGCGAGCGCCTCGTGGGTGTGCACCGGGTGCGCATAGCGCATCGTGCGCAGCACCCGAGCCGGATCGATGGCGGCGCTGCGGTTCAGGGTGACGACCAGCGGTTCGGGCGCATCGATGCTCTGCAGCAGGTTCATGCAGTAGCTCACCGTGCAGGGTGCGTCGGGCTCACCGGGCACGTACGCGTTCCAGGCGGCCCAGGCCTTGCGGTTGCGCGGCAGGAGCGCAGCGTCGGTGTGCAGTACCGCTTCGTTCATCTGGTAGCGGATCGCCCCGAGTACGGAGCGTTCCGCCTCGCTCGGGTCCGTCAGCAGCGCCAGGGCCTGGTCGCTGTGGCAGGCGAGGATCACCTGCTCGAAGGACTCGGTGCCGGCGGCGTGCGCGATGCTGACCGCATGCGCCTCGCGGCGCACCGCATGCACCGCGCAGCCGAGGCGCTCGCGGACGTTCCAGCGCGACCGCAGCGCCTGCACGTAGCGGGCCGAACCGCCCCGCACGACGCGCCACTCGGGCCGCCCGCGCACTGCGAGCATCTGATGGTTGGCCATGAACTGCACCAGATAGCGGGCCGGGAAGGCGAGGATCTGCTGCGGCGGGGAGGACCACAGCGCCGAGGCCATCGGCACGAGATGCTCGTCCCGGAACGCCGCGCCGTAGCGGCCCGCGGCGAGATACTCCCCGAGGGTCGGTCCGACGGCCTCCTCGTGCAGCAGTGCGGGGGCCTCGCGGTAGAAGCGCAGCAGATCGTGGACCATGCCGAGGAAGCGTCGGGAGAGGAGGTTGCGGCGCTGGCAGAAGAGTGTATCGAGGCTCGTCGCGTTGTATTCCAGGCCGCTCGCGCCGTGGTGCACCGAGAAGCTCATGGTCGTCGGTTGCGAGTCGACCCCGAGATCATCGAGCAGCGCCGCGAACAGCGGGTAGTGCCGGCGGCTGAAGACGATGAACCCGGAGTCGACCGCATAGTCGCGGCCCGCCAGGTGCACCGAGTGGGTGTGCGTATGGCCGCCGAAGTAATCGTTGGCCTCGAACAACGTCACGTCGTGGCGCTGCGCGAGCAGCCAGCTCGCGGCGAGACCCGAGATGCCCGAACCGATGACCGCGATGCGCATGGCCTTACCGCTCGAGCGCTTCGAGTACGCGCGAGGGCAGCGGTTTCAGTCCGCGGATCAGTCCGAGCGCGGCGAGCAGCCGCAGTCCGTACCAGGTCAGATCGATCTCCCACCAGCGAAATCCCTGGCGGGCCGTGCCCGGGAAGCGGTGATGGTTGTTGTGCCAGCCCTCCCCGAACGTCAGCAGTGCGAGCAGGAAGTTGTTGCGGCTGTCGTCCTGGGTGTCGAAGCGGCGCGTGCCCCAGCCGTGTGCCAGGGAGTTGATGGTCACCGTCGCGTGAAAGAGCGCCACCGTGGAGATGCAAAAGCCCCACACGAGCAGCTGCGGCCCGTCGGTGCCGAGCTGCGGGGCGAGGCGCTGCAGCAGAGCGCCGAGGCCGTACAGCATCGCGGCGAGCGTCACGGGGACGGCGATGTCGTAGCGGTCGAGCCAGCGCAGTTCCGGGTACTGGGCGAGGTCCGCGACCCGCTTCAGGTCGGTACGGAACGCCCGGCGCGTGAGGAACCAGCCCATGTGGCTCCAGAGAAAGCCATGCACCCGCGGGGAGTGCGGATCGAGCGGCGTATCGGCGTCACGATGGTGATTGCGGTGGTGCGCTGCCCACCACAGCGGCCCGCGCTGCACGCAGGCGGCACCGATCACGGCAAACAGCATCTGCACCGGGCGGGAGGCGCGAAAGGTGCGGTGCGAGAAGCCCCGGTGGTAGAAGCCGGTGATGGCGAACATCCGCACCGCGTACAGCACGGCGGCCGCGGTGAGTGCGGTCCCGGACACCCCGGTCCACAGCGCCCCGAGGCACCCCAGGTGCAGCGCGATGAACGGCGAGGCCCGCAGCCAGTCGATGCGATCCGCGGTGGCCGGGTCGAGCGGCCGATCGCCCTCCTCGGTATCGAACCATTGCCGCAGCGTCCGGTGCAGTGGCCGGCGTTTGGCGCCGGGTCGGGCGGGCACGGGGATCGGATAGACGCTCATCGCAGGGCACCATCAGTGACTGTGATGCTCTATACGGAGCGGGAGCCGATTTGGATGCACGCGCGGCCGCCCCCCCGAGATGGGGCGGCCACGACGGGAGGCTCAGGCGGGGCGCTGCGGGGTGGTGCGGATGAGCTGGGCGCTCGCCGGGACGATGCCGGCCGGCGCGGCGCCGATCGCGCCGACGGCCACCACCGGGCCGGTGGGCTGTCCGGTGGGCGAGCCGCCCGGCGGCTCGATGGACACCGCCAGGTGCGCGCTCGGACCGAGGCGGGCCACGAGGTTCGCGCTCAGCGCGAGCGTGATCGGCGCATGAGCCGAGATCAGGCCGACGGCGATGGGCCGTCCCCCGGCCGGGATCAGCCACAGTTCGGGTGTGCGGCCGGGTTGAACGGTCTGCGGGGCCGCCGGCACGACGACGATGCGGGCCTGGCGGATGTCCATGGTCGCCGTCCAGCCGACCTGGCCGTTGTGCTCCGTCATGGTCGCGGCCATGTACGGGATCGGCGGGGCGGCCGTTCGGTGCACCAGAATGAAGACGAGGGCGGCGCAGGCGCCGGCGAGCAGCGCGCCGCTGCCGAGGGTCAGCCAGTGCCACAGGCGCAGATTGTCCCAGAGCCCGCCGGGGCTGCGGGCAGAGTCGAAGTCGAGTGCGGTGCGGATGCGCACCCAGAGTCGCTCCGGCGGGGCTTGCGGGGCCACCTGCTCGGCGAGCGGCAGCAGCCGCTCGCGCCACTGCGCCTCGGCGGCCGCCGCGGCACTGCTCGCGGCGAGTTCCTGCTCCACCGCGGCGCGCTCATCGGCCTCGAGCACCCCGAGTACGTACTCGGCATAGCGCAGATCGTCGGCGGATTCGTCAGCCGGGGTGTTCATGTCTCGAGGCAGGTGCGTAGTTGCATCAGGGCGCGGCGGATCCAGCTCTTCAGGGTGGCGAGCGGCACCTGGGTGCGCATCGCCAGCTCCTTATACGTAGCGCCGGTGAAAAAGGCTTCACGGACCGAGCGGCTGTATTTGGCGTCGAGCTGGCCGAGGCAGCGCTCCAGGCGCACATAGTCCTCGCTCGCCTCGGCACGAACGGCCGGGCCGTGCGCCTCATCGGGCACTCGCTCGAGGTCGATCGCCTCAGTGCTGGTGTTCTCGCGGCGCTGGCGCAACCGATCGATGATCCGGTTGCGCACCAGGGTGGTGAGCCAGGTATTGGCGCTCGCGAGCGTCGGGTTGTACGTCTCGGCGCGGCGCCACACCGTGATGAACGCCTCCTGCAGCACCTCCTCCGCCTCGCCCTGGTCGCGCATCATGCGCACGCACAGACCGAACAGTCGCGAGGAGGTTTGCCGGTACAGCTGCTCGAACGCGGCGCGATCGCGCATCGCGGTGCGCGCCAGGAGCTGCTCGAGCGTTTCGGGGTCGGTGCTCGTGTCGTTCATCAGCTGACCGCGCTGCGGCGCCTGCCGTTTGGGTCGGGCTGCGGGCCGACTCTTGCTCCGCCGGATTGTAGGTGACAACCGGACGGCGTCGATTGTTACGGATTGTCCGGCCGCATTCAAGCGCGCAGCCGTGCGCACCGTCTTGACGGTGCACCGCTGCCGATCCACCGGCGCGACCGCAGAAGGTCCGTATTCCCCGCAAGACCCCTGGGTGAGCTACTCATCATCACCGGCATCGAGCAGGTCTATGCTGTCGTGCGCATGATCCAGACTCACCCGAGGCGATGCCCGGTCATCCCGTCGGTCGGCAGCCGCCGTGGCGCGCGTGATTCGCGACGGCGAGGCGGTTCTGCTGCCGGCCCGCGACTTGCTTGCGGCTCGCTCCGGAGCGTACATTACAGTGCGGAAATCGCCGGTATTCTTGTGAATGCGGCCCGTGTTTCCCATCGTGCGAAACACGCTGTTGGGCGAGAGGTCCGCGCGCGCGCCAGGGCAGCTGACCGGTCCCTGCCCGGGGACGCGTGTGCGCATCGGCGCGGGCGAGCAGCGCCGGTGTGCCCGTTCAGCGACTCTCCCGCAAGCGCTGTGCGCTGTCCCGCGATCGACCGATTTGACGCCGGCCGTCCCCACGGACCCCCGGCCGGTCTGCCCCTCGATGGTTTGCCTCAGAGGAGTTGCGCCCATGATTAACGGGACGGTTGTCGATCTCTCCCGCGTGCAGTTTGCGGCCACCGCGCTGTATCACTTCCTGTTCGTGCCGCTCACTCTGGGCCTGAGTTTTCTGCTCGCGGCGATCGAGACCGTCTACGTCACCACCGGCAAACCGATTTACAAGCAGATGGCGATGTTCTGGAGCCGGTTGTTCATGATCAACTTCGCGCTCGGCGTCGCGACCGGCCTCACCATGGAATTCCAGTTCGGGACCAACTGGTCGTTTTATTCGAGTTTCGTCGGCGACATCTTTGGCGCGCCGCTCGCCATCGAAGGATTGATGGCGTTCTTCATGGAGTCGACCTTCGTCGGGCTGATGGTCTTCGGCTGGGATCGGCTGCGCAAGGGCCAGCATCTGGCGGTCACCTGGCTGGTCGCACTCGGCTCGAATCTCTCGGCGCTGTGGATCCTGGTCGCCAACGGCTTCATGCAGGACCCGAAGGGCGCACAGTTCGACCCGGTCACGATGCGCATGCATCTGACCAGCTTCCAGCAGTTGATCTTCAGTCCCGACGCACAGTCGAAGTTCGTCCACACCAGCATCGCCGGTTACGTGACCGGCGCGATGTTCGTCGCCGGCATCAGCGCGTTCTACATGCTGCGCAACCGCCATATGGACATCGCCAAGCGCTCCTTTCGCATCGCGGTGCTGTTTGGCGTGTTGGCCACGGTCGGTGTGGTCACGCTGGGCGATGCGCTCGGGTTCGTCGATGCGAAGGCGCAGCCGACCAAACTGGCAGCCATGGAGGGGTTGTGGAACTCAAGGCCGGCGCCCATGGCGTTCAATCTGATTGCGTTTCCGGAACAGGCCGAGCAGAAAGACGTGGGTGCCGTGCGCGTGCCGATGTTGCTCTCGTTGCTGGTCACGCACTCCCTCAGTGGTACCGTTCCGGGCATCGACACGCTCGAGCAGCAGGCGGTGCAGAAGATCCAGAACGGCATCCCGGCGGTCGAGGCGCTCAAGACGCTCGCGCATGATCCGCAGGACGCCGCGGCCCTGGCGCAGTTCAAAGCACATCGGGCGGATCTCGGCTACGGGTTTCTGGTGCAGCGCTATGCGCCGCACCTGCGTGAGGTGACGCCCGCGCAGATCGACCGGGCGGCGAGGGACACCATCCCGCCGGTGGCGGCCGTGTTCTGGTCGTTCCGGTTCATGGTCGGTCTGGGTCTGCTGATGATGGCGTTCTTCGTCTTAGCGACGCTCTATTCGCTGCGCAACCGGATCCAGAAGAAGCGATGGATCCTCAAGGTCGCCGTGTGGATGATCCCGGTCCCATTCCTCGCCAATGAAGCCGGGTGGCTGGTGGCCGAACTCGGCCGCCAGCCCTGGACGGTGTACGGGGTGCTGCCGACCTGGATGAGCGCCTCGACGCACAGTGTCGGCTACATGGTGTTCTCGCTGATCGGCTTCGTGACGCTGTACTCGATCTTCATCGCCATCGAGATGTACCTGATGGTCCGGGCAATCCGGATCGGGCCGGGCGAGCACGGCGGTGGCGGCGCGGCGGCGACCCTGCCGCGTCCGTCGCTCGCACCACGACCGGTGCCGGCCGTGCCCTACGGCGGCAACGGGGAGGGTTGAACCATGGATACATTTGCAATGCTGCAGGTCATCTGGTGGCTGCTGCTCGGGGTGCTGCTGATCGGACTGGCCGTCATGGTCGGCATGGACATGGGCGTGGGCACGATCCTGCGCTACGTCGGCAGATCGGACCTCGAACGGCGCGTCGCGCTGAACATCATCGGGCCGCACTGGGACGGAAACCAGGTGTGGTTCATCCTGGGAGGCGGTGCGATTTTCGCAGCGTTTCCGCTGATTTACGCGACCGCATTTTCCGGGTTCTACGTGGTGATGCTGTTGTTGCTGTGGACGATGATCATGCGACCGATCGGTTTCGAGTACCGCAGTCGGATCGAGCATCCCGCCTGGCGCAACGCGTGGGACTGGGTGCTGCTGGTGAGCGGCGCGGTGCCCATGATTGTGTTCGGTGCCGCCTTCGGCAACCTGTTCCATGGCGTGCCGTTTCACTTCGACTGGGACATGACGTCCTATTACACCGGCAGCTTCCTCGGACTGCTCAATCCGTTCGCCCTCATGACCGGGGTGCTCTCGCTGTCGTTGTCGGTGATGATGGGTTCGCTGACCATCATGAACGGTGCTGAGGGGCAGATGTATCAGCGCGCGCGGGGTTTGGTGCAGGTCGCGGGGGCGGCGGCGCTGGTGCTGTTCGCAGTGGGTGGCCTCTGGGTGCATGCGCTGGCGGGTTACCAGTTGGTCGGCAGTCCGGGTGAGGGCGTGCCGCAGACGCCGCTGCAGCAGACCGTGACGCTCGCCCCGGGGGCGTGGCTGCACAATTTCTCCCTCGACCCGCTCCTGTGGCTCGTACCCCTGGTCGGTTTTGCCGGCGTGATCGGTGCGGTGCTCGCCGCCCGGGCCGGTCGCTCGCATCTGGGCTGGTGGTCCGGAGCGCTCGGTTGGGCCGGTGTGATCGGCACCGCGGGCAGCGCTCTGTTCCCGTTCATGCTGCCCTCCAGCGCCGATCCCTCGATGAGCCTGACGCTGTGGAATTCCAGCTCCAGCACGCTGACGCTGCTGTGGATGATCGGCTTCACTGCGGTCTTCGTGCCGCTCATACTCTGGTACACCAGCTGGGCGTTCTGGGTGATGCGCGGCAAAGTCACCCCCGAATCACTCGCGGGTGACGAGCACGCTTACTGAGGGCACGACGATGCGCAGTTTCCTCTACTTTGTTCTCTTTCTGGTCATTGCCCTCCTGGTCACCGTGCTCACCGCCATCCTCGGAGACGAGGGCGCCTGGTATTTCGCCTGGCTGGTCGGCACCACGATGATCGTGCTGGTCAGTGCCGCCGGCGGAGCGATGCTCGATGCGAACGAGGAGCACGCCGCGCAGAGTCCGCCGCCGGCCGAGCATCGGCGCAGCGGAGCGGGCGGCGCTGAGTGAGCGCCCTCGGGGCGGCTGACACGCCGCCCGCCGACGGGCGCGCCGCCGAGTGGCTGCGCCGGGAGGCTCGACGGATCCGCAGGCCGCTGCTGCGTACGGCACTGTTCACGGCACTGCTCGCGCTGTCTCTGGTTGCGCAGGCGTGGGTGCTTGCGGCGATCCTCACCGCGGGTGTGTTTGAGCGCGCCCCGTTCGCACGGCTCTGGCCACTGTGCGGGGTGTTGCTCGTCGTGGCGCTGCTGCGCTTCGGGCTGAATATCGGCGCGCGTCGCAGCGCCGTGCACGGCGCGCAGCAGCTCGCCGGTGCGCTGCGCGCGCGGCTGCTGCACGAGGCCCAGGCGCTCGGCCCCCTCGGGCTGCGCGCTGAGGCCAGCGGTGATCTGCTCACACGCCTCGTCGATGGTATCGAGGCCGTGCTCGGGTATTTTGCGCGCTACCTGCCGCAGGCCGGCGCCGCCGTGCTCGTCCCGCTGCTGCTCGCCGTGTTCATCTTTCCGGCCGACTGGCTCTCCGGTCTGGTGCTCGTGCTCACCGCACCGCTCATCCCGCTGTTCATGGTGCTGGTGGGGCGTGCAGCCGCCCGGGCGAGCGAGCAGCGCTACGCGCAGCTGCGGCGGCTCGGCGCGGCGTTCGTCGATGCGCTCGGCGGGTTGGTGACGCTGCGCCAGTTGGGCGCCGCGGAGCGCTTCGCGGCGCGCCTGGAGCGTGAGAGCGAGGCGTATCGCGTGCTCAGTCTTGAGGTCCTGCGCGTCGCCTTTTTGTCATCCCTGGTGCTCGAATTCTTTGCCATGGTCAGCATCGCCATCGTCGCGGTATTGATCGGGTTTCGGCTGCTGTGGGGTGAGCTGGCACTGCACGACGGGCTGTTCGTGTTGCTGTTGGCGCCGGAGTTTTACCTGCAGCTGCGCGGTCTCGGCGCACTGCGCCATACGCGCATGGATGCGGTCGCGGCCGCAGAGCAGCTCGCGAGGCTCGAGACGGCCGTCGCCGCCGCCCCGGCGCACCTCGCGGGCACGACCCCGGTGCGCTGCGACCGTCCGCCCGAGATCCGTCTCGAACGGGTCACCTACCTGCACCGCGGCCGCGGCGCGGGTCTGCACGAATGCTCGCTCACGATCAGGCCGGCACAGCTCACCGCTCTGGTCGGTCCGAGCGGTTCGGGCAAGAGCACGCTGCTGAATCTGCTGCTCGGCTTCGTTGCGCCCGATCAGGGTCGAATTCTCCTCGATGGCGTTGATCTGACCGAATGTGATGTGCGCCAGTGGCGCGATGGCATCGCCTGGGTGCCGCAGAGCACTCACGTGTTCGAAGGCACGGTGCGCGAGAACCTGCTCCTGGCGAACGGCGAGGCGGATGGCGCCGCATTGGATCGCGCACTCAAGGCGAGCGGACTGGCGGCCGTGTTGGAGCGTCTGCCGCACGGCGAGGATACCGTGCTCGGTGAGCACGGCGTCGGATTGTCCGGCGGGCAGTTGCAGCGCCTGGCGCTCGCTCGCGCACTGCTGCGCGAGCGAGCGCGGATATGGCTGCTCGATGAGCCGACCGCGCATCTCGACCGCGACGGGGCGCGAGCGCTGCAGGCGTCGATCCGGGCAGCTGCCGCCTCGCGCACGGTCCTGATGGCCGTGCATCGGTTGAGTGCGGCGCGCACGGCCGACTGGGTCGTCGTGCTCGACGGCGGGCGAGTCGTGGAGCAGGGCGCTCCGGAGCATCTGCAGCGCATCGACGGAGCGTTCAGCGCGCTGCTCCAGGCGGAGCGCTCATGAGCCGCCCGACGGCCTCGGCGGTCAGGCGCCTGCTCTCGGTCCTCTACCCGCAGCGCCGCTGGATGCTCGGTGGGGCGGGTCTGGCGCTGCTCGCTGCGCTCGCGGCCGTCGGACTGATGGCGGTGTCCGGCGGGTTCATCGCCGCCATGGCGCTCGCCGGCGCCGCCGGACTCGCCATCAACTATTACACCCCCGCGGCGGCCATCCGGCTGTTCGCCATCGTGCGCAGCGCCGGCCGCTACGGGGAGCGCCTGATCACCCACGACGCGACGCTGCGCGGCCTGTCGCGGCTGCGCGTCTGGCTGTTCCGCCGCCTGATCCCTCTGGCGCCGGCGCGACTCTCCGCGCTGCGCAGCGCGGAGCTGTTCGCGCGGCTGCGCGCCGATGTCGATGCGCTCGAGCATTTCTATCTGGCCGTGCTGGTACCGGGCAGCGTCGCGCTGCTGAGTACGACTGCTGCGGCGCTGGTGTGTCTGGCACTGTTGCCGCTCGCCGCCGGCGTGCTGCTGCTCGGTGCGCTGCTCGCCGGTGTGCTCGCCCCGCTGTGGGTGCAGCGGCGCGCGGCACCGGATGCCGCGCGGTTCGTACTCGCCGGCGCGGCTCTGCGCGGCCTGTTGCTCGATGCGCTGCGTGGGCAGGCCGAATTGCTCGCCTGGGGCGGCGATGCGGCGCACAGCCGCCGCATCGAGGCATTGGCGGCGGATCTTGACGCCCGCCGCAGCCGCGTCGAGCTCTTCGAGGCGCTCGGCAGCGCGCTGGTTGGGTTGTGTGCACAGCTGACGCTGCTCGTGGTGCTGTTCCTCGCGTTGACGGCGGTGCACCGCGGCCGGCTTTCCCCGCCGCTGCTGGTGCTGCTGACGCTGCTGGTGCTCTCGTCCTTTGAATTCATTGCACCGCTCACCGAGGCACTCGCCCGCTGGTCCGCGACGCTGACCTCGGCCGAGCGGGTGTTTGAGCTCGCGGAGCGAGAGCCCGCATTTCGTGAACCGCGCGCGGCCGCGTCGGTTCCATCGCGCCCCGCGATCGTCTTCGAGGGTGTGGCGCTGCGCTACGAGGAAGAGGGACCCTGGGCGCTCGAGGACCTCGATCTGACCCTGGCGCCGGGGGCGCGCGTGGCAGTGGTGGGGCCGTCCGGGGCGGGTAAGAGTTCGCTGATCGCGGCACTGTTGAAATTCTACCCGGTACAGCGAGGTCGGGTGTTGTTGGGCGATCAGCCGCTCGCCGCGCTCGACGGCGACACGCTCCGGCGGCACATTGCCGTGATCGCACAGCAGACGGTTCTATTCAATCAATCGCTGCTGGAGAACCTGCTGCTCGCCGCGCCGCAGGCGAGCGCCGAGCAGATTGAGCGTGCAGTGAGTTTGGCGCAGTTGGATTCGTTCGTCGCATCACTGCCGCAGGGCTATGACACCGTGCTCGGCGAAGGCGCGGCGCGGGTCTCGGGGGGCGAGGCGCGACGCATCTCGATCGCCCGGGCGCTGTTGCAGGACGCGCCGGTGCTCGTGCTCGATGAACCGACGGAGGGCCTGGATGCGCATACGGCGCGCGGTCTGTACGCGGCGCTCGCGAGCGCCGCGCGCGAGCGCACGGTGCTGCTGATCACGCACCGTTTGAGTGGCCTGGCGCAACTGGTCGACGAGGTGGTGATCTTGGCCGATGGACGGGTGCGCGCGCGGGTGCCGGTGGAGGAGTATCTGGCGAGCGAGCGGAGCTGAGGGCCTCTGGAATATGTCGCCTATGGCATTGGCGTCGACAAAATCAAGGAGTAAAGTCACAAAATTCGAAGCTCGCACGCGAGAGCGGCGCCATATGTGGGCTGGGCACTGTGCAGGCCTGAGGCGCCAGGTCTGCGTGGCCGATCGTGGAGATCAGAATGAGAAGAATACAGGGGATGCTGCTGGCGCTGGCGGTGCTGGCGAGCGCACCGGCCATGGCGGCAGGACTCACGTTCGGGCAGTGGCGGGTGGCGACGACGACCGGGGGCCATTACGCGTATGCCGCGACCGTCAATCGCCGCGGCGAGCTGTTCGGGGAATTCTGCGACTACCAGTCGGCCTCCTGCCGCTGGCTCCTCGCGGTGCATACCCCCTGCCAATTCGGAGACGTCTATCCGGTGCTCGCCAATTCCGCGGCGGGCGCCAATCCCATTGCGATCTTCTGCGTCGGTGCGATCGGTGAGCACACGTACGGCCTGGCGCTGATGAACGGCAAGAAGCTCCAGGCGAGCATCGCCAATGCCCGGGGGGTCGGATTCGCCGTGCCGCTGCAGAACGGGCAATTCGTCGTTTCGCACTTTGCGCTGCAGGGCCGGGTGCAGGCGACGGCCCTGCTCAATCGATCGTTCTCGGCCGAGCTCGAGCGCCGTCGCCAGGCGCCTGTCGCAGAATTGCGACTCTGAGGCGATCTCGGCGCCGCCCGCGGCGGTGCCGGCCTTCGGGGTCGATTCGGGTCGGCGCTCTCCCAGGGGCGCGACCAGCGCCCGGGACGGCGCGCCGAGACGAGCCGAGTGGGACAGTGAAGCGGTTAAAATAGTAGTCTCTACTGCGGATACGCATGCTGCGGTCCGGACGTCCGGCTCGGGACGGCCGGTCGCGATAGCGCCTGCCCCCCGCGAACACATAGGAGATTGGGAGTCGTGGAGAAGCGCGTGATGTGGCGGCGACTGATCATCGTGCTCGTCGCAATGGCATTCGTGTTGGGCGGGGTGGCGGCGTGGAACGCCCTCAAGGCGCATTTCATTCACCAGTTCATGGTGAAAAACGCCAGCCAGCCTCAGACGGTGAGCACCACGACGGTGCAGTACTCGCTCTGGCAGCCGCACGTGAGCGCCGTGGGCAGCCTGCGCGCCGTGCATGGCGTCGAGGTCACCGCGCAGCTCGCCGGCATGGTCGAGAGCATCGATTTCCGCTCTGGCGAATCGGTGCGCGCCGGACAGGTGCTCGTACAACTGAATGCCGCGCCGGACATCGCGCAGCTGCATTCGCTGCAGGCGGCCGCGCATTACGCGGCACTGACCTACCAGCGCGACGTCCTGCAGTACAAGGCGCAGGCCATCGGCAAAGCGACGCTGGATGCGGCGACGGCCAACTGGAAGAGCGCCGAAGCGCAGGCCACCTCGCAAGCGGCGCTGGTGGCGGAGAAGACGGTGCGCGCACCGTTCGCCGGTCGGCTCGGGATCACCACCGTCAATCTGGGCCAATACCTGCAGCCTGGCACGGCCATCGTGAGCCTGGAGTCGCTCGACCCCATTTACGTGGACTTCAATCTGCCCCAGAGCGATCTGTCGCGCGTACGCACCGGGGAAATGACGCGTGTGACGACCGATGCGTTTCCGGGCAAGCGCTTCTCGGGGCGGGTCACCTCGATTGATTCGCTGGTCGATCCATCGACGCGCAACTTCACCGCCGAAGCCACTATCGCCAATCCCGGCCTGCTGCTGCGCCCGGGGATGTTCGTGGATACCGCGGTGCAGTCCGGTACCGAGCAGCGCTACCTGACGTTGCCGCAGACCGCGATTACCTACGATCCGTACGGTGATACGGTGTTCGTGGTGCACCAGGGAACGGGGCCGAAGGCGAAGGATACCGTCGAACAGGTGTTCGTGACGCTCGGCCCGACTCGCGGTGATCAGATCGCGGTGCTGAAGGGAATCCAGGCCGGGGATCAGGTCGTGACCAGCGGTCAGCTGAAACTGAAGAACGGTTCGCCGGTCACCGTCAACAACCGCGTGCAGCCGCTGAACAACCCGAATCCCGCGCCGCAGGAACATTGAGGCCGCCGGCGTGAAATTCACCGAAATATTCATCCGCCGGCCGGTCCTGTCGGCGGTCGTCAGTCTGCTGATGCTGGTGCTCGGCATCCGCGCGATCTTCTCGCTGCCGGTGACGCAGTACCCGAAGACCCAAAGCGCGGTCATCACGGTCACCACCGATTACTACGGTGCGGATGCACAGACGGTGGCCGGATTCATCACCCAGCCGCTCGAGGCCGCGATCGCCCAGGCTCAGGGCATCGATTACATGGCCTCCTCCTCGAGCACGGGCAGCTCGGTGATCACCGCGACGCTGCGGCTCAACTACAGTGCGAACCGCGCGCTGACCGAAATCAGCGCGCAGGTGAATGCGGTGCGCAATCAGTTGCCGCCGCAGTCGCAGCTGCCGGTCATTCAGCTGGCGAAGAACCAGACGACCGACACGATGTACATCGGCTACTTCAGCGATGTCGTCCCCACCAATGCATTGACGGATTTCCTGCTGCGCGTGGTGCAGCCTCAGCTCAATGCGATTCCCGGCGTGCAGAACGCAGAAGTGCTGGGCGGACGTACGTTTGCGCTGCGTGCGTGGCTCGACCCGAATCGCATGGCCGCGCATGGCGTCACCGCCGCGGACGTCTACCAGGCCCTGGCGGCGAACAATTACCTCTCCGCGGCCGGTGAGACCAAAGGACAGATGGTGAGCATCAAGCTCACCGCCTCGACCGACCCGCACACCCTGCGCGCATTCCGCGACCTCGTGATCCGCGACCAGAACGGTGCGATCGTGCACCTGAAGGACGTGGCCACGGTGGTGCTCGGGGCGCAGAACTACGATGCCGCGGTGCGCTTCAGCGGCCGACCGGGCGTCTTCATCGGCATCAAATCCGCGCCGAGTGCCAGCGTGCTCACGGTGGCCAAGCGGGTCAAGGCGGCCCTGCCGGTGATCGCTCGGCAGCTGCCGAACGGGATCACCCAGAAGGTGGTGTTCGACGGCACGACGTTCATCTATGCCTCGATCGTCGATGTCGTGCGCACGCTCATCGAGACGCTGCTGATCGTCACGGTCGTGATTTTTCTCTTCCTCGGCAGCCCACGCGCTTCGGCCGTTCCGGCGCTCGCGATGCCGTTGTCGATCGTCGGTGCGTTCATCTTCATGCTCGCGCTCGGCTACTCGATCAATTTGCTGACGCTGCTCGCGCTGGTGCTGGCGATCGGACTGGTGGTCGACGATGCCATCATCGTGGTGGAGAACATCGATCGGCACATGAAGGAAGGGAAAACCCCGATCGATGCGGCCATTCTCGGCGCCCACGAACTCAACGGTCCCATCATCGCGATGACCGTGGTGCTGGTCGCCGCATACGCGCCGATTGCCTTCCAGACGGGCCTGACCGGTGCGCTGTTCACCCAGTTCGCCTTTACGCTGGTCGGCGCCGTGATCTGCTCGGCCATCATCGCGCTCACGCTCTCGCCGATGATGTGCTCGCGGATCTTCCGCGGCGGCCAGGAAGACAATCGCTTTGCGAAGCTGCTCGATCGCGCCTTCAATCGGCTGCGCAGCGCGTACCGGCGGGTGCTGTCGAGCTGGCTGCGCACCTGGCCGGTGCTCATCGTGCTCGGCGTCGTGCTGCTCGGCGGGGTCTTCTATCTGTTCATGACTTCCAAGTCGCAGCTGGCGCCGCAGGAAGACCAGGGCGTGGTGCTGTATCAGCTGATCGGGCCGCCGGATGCAACTCTGCAGCAGATGCAGACCTATACGCAGCAGATCTTCAAAGCCGCCCGGACGTTGCCGGAATACCGCCAGGCGTTTCAGATGATCGGCTCCCCGGCGGTGAGTCAAGGCTTCGGCGGCGTTCTGCTCAAGCCCTGGGATCAACGCACCCGCAATGCCACGGCGATTCAACAGGTGCTGCAGCAGCGCTGGAATCACATCGCCGGGGCGCAGATCGCGGCGTTCCAGTTTCCCTCGCTGCCCGGCGCGCAGGGTCTGCCGGTGCAATTCGTGATCACCACCGCGCAGCCCATCAGCAACCTGTATGACGTGGCGCAGAAGGTGCTCGACAAGGCGCGAGCCAGCGGACTGTTCTTCTTCGTCGCTTCGGATCTGAAGATTGACCAGCCGCAGGACAAGATCGTCGTCAATCCGTACAAGGTGGCCGATCTCGGACTGACGCAGCAGGACGTGGCTGCGACGCTCGGCGCGGCGCTCGGTGGCGGCTACGTCAACTACTTCGAGCTCGCGGGACGCTCGTATCAGGTCATCCCGCAGGTCCTGCAGCGGTTCCGGCTGAACCCGAGCCAGGTCCTCGACTATCACCTGCGCACCCCGAGCGGTGCGATCGTGCAGCTCGGCACCGTGGCGAGTCTGCAGCGCGAGGTCGTGCCGGAGTCGATCAACCACTTTCAGCGCCTGAACTCAGCGACCATCGCCGGTGCCCCGGCCGTTTCCCAGGGAGAGGCTCTGGCGTTTCTGCGCAAGGCGCTGCAGTCGGTGGCCCCGAGCGGCTTTACGGCGAATTACGCCGGTGAATCCCGCCAGTTCATGACGGGCACGAACAGCTTCCTGGTGACGTTCGGCTTTGCGCTGATCATCGTGTTTCTGGCGCTCGCGGCGCTGTTCGAGAGCTTCCGCGACCCGGTGGTGATCCTGGTGTCGGTGCCGGCGGCGCTGTTCGGCGCGCTGCTGTTCATCAACATCGGGGTGACGACGCTCAATATCTACACCCAGGTCGGTCTGGTGACGCTGCTCGGCCTGATCAGCAAGCACGGCATTCTGATGGTGCAGTTCGCCAACGACCTGCAGCGTGCCGGGCACAACAAACTGCAGGCCATCGAGGAGGCGGCGGAGGTGCGACTGCGGCCGATCCTGATGACCACCGCGGCCATGGTCATGGGTGTGCTGCCGATGGTGTTCGCCACCGGTGCGGGCGCCGCCGGACGGCGGGCGATGGGCGTGGTGATTGCCACGGGACTGTCCATTGGCACGTTGTTCACGCTGTTCATCGTCCCGGCCGTCTATCTGCTGCTCGCGGCGGACCACGAGCGCGAGCGCACTCGCGCACTCGCCGAGCCGCTCACCGAATAGAGTCATCGTGCGACGGCGGAGCGCTCCGCCGTCGCACGGAAATTGATCCGCATCAAGCCAGAGGACGCACGGCGGTTTAACGTGCGCGCGAATGGCTTATCACGACCTGCGCGCATTTCTCGCGCACCTGCAAGAGCGCGGCGACCTGCGCCGCATACCCGTGCCGGTCGATCCGGAACTCGAGAGCACCTCGTTGTGCCTGCGTGCCCTGCAGCGCCAGGGCCCGGCGCTGCTGTTCGAGCGGCCGGTCGGTGCGCACCACGCGTTGCTCGGCAACCTGTTCGGGCATGCGCGGCGCATTGAGGCGGCCCTCGGGCAGGAGCGGGCCGGTTCTCTGCGCGCGCTCGGGGAACTGCTGGCGGCGCTGAAGGAGCCGCACTGGCCGGGCAGCGTGCGTGAGGCACTCTCCAGCTGGCCCCAATTTGCGCAGCTGGCGCACGTCGCGCCACGCCGCCAGCCGCGCGCGCCATTTCAGGAACACACGCTGGGCGGCGGGCAGATCGACCTGGGGCTGCTGCCGATCCAGCGCTGCTGGCCGCAGGACGCGGCCCGCTTGATCACGCTCGGCCTGGTGGTGACGCGCGGGACGCGCAAGGCGCGCCAGAATGTCGCGATCTATCGCCAGCAGGTCATCGGTCGCGACCGGCTGATCATGCGCTGGCTGGCCCACCGCGGAGGCGCGGGCGATTACGCCGACTGGCAGGCGGATCGGCCGAACGAACCCTTCCCCGTGCTGATCGCCATCGGCACCGATCCGGCGACCTTGCTCGCCGCCGCTGCGCCCATCCCGGATACGCTCTCGGAGTACGAGTTCGCCGGATTGCTGCGCGGGGAGCGCAGCAACCTCGTGCGCTGCGATCTGACCGGGCTCGATGCGCCGGCGGGCGCCGAGATCGTCCTCGAGGGCTTCATCCATCCGGGCGACTCCGCGCTCGAAGGGCCGTTCGGGGATCACACCGGGTACTACAACTCGCAAGCGAACTTTCCGGTGCTCACGCTCGAACGGATGCACCTGCGCGACGGGGCGATCTATCAGGGCAGCTACATGGGTCGCTCCCCGCACGATGAGCCCTCCGTGATGGCCGTGGCGCTCAATGAGGTGTTCGTGCCGATTTTGCGCCGGGTCTTCCCGGAGATCGTCGACTTCTACCTGCCCCCGGAGGCCTGTTCCTATCGCGTCGCGGTGGTCAGCATCCGCAAACAGTACCCCGGCCATGCGCGGCGAATCATGATGGCGGTCTGGTCGTATCTGCGCCAGTTCACGTACACGAAGTTCGTGATCATCACCGATGAGGACATCGACGTGCGCAATTGGCAGGAAGTGATCTGGGCGGTCGCAACGCGCGTCGATCCGGCCCGCGATTCGATGCTGATCGACAAGACCCCGATCGACTATCTCGACTTCGCCAGCCCGGAAGCCGGGCTGGGCTCGAAACTCGGCCTCGATGCGACCAATAAGTGGCCCGGGGAGACGACGCGCCAGTGGGGACGCCCGATCCGACTCGATGCCGCCGTCGAGCGCCGCGTAGATCAGCTCTGGCAGGAGTGCATCGGCCGTGACTGAACCGAACGGAATTGAATTGGTCTGCCCGGCGGGCAGCCTGCCCGCACTGCATGCCGCGATCGACAACGGTGCGGACGCGGTCTATCTCGGTTTTCGCGATGGACTGAATGCGCGCAATTTTCCGGGGCTGAATTTCTCACCCGCGGAGGCCGCAAGCGGCGTCGAATACGCGCACCGTCACGGCGCGCGGGTCTTCGTCGCCCTCAACGTCTATCCGCGGCCCGCACGCTGGACGGCGGCGACCGCGGCGGTCGATGCGGCCGCCGACGCCGGTGCGGACGCGCTGATTCTGGCCGATGCGGGCCTGCTCGAATATGCAGCCGAGCGCCATCCGACGCTCGCCCGACATCTCTCGGTGCAGGGCTCGGCGACCAACTGGCGGGCGCTGCAGTTCTACCGGGAGCGTTTCGGCATCCGTCGCGCGGTGCTGCCGCGCGTGTTGTCCGTCGCGCAGGTGCAGCGTGTCATCGAGCGCAGCGGCATTGAAATCGAAGTGTTCGGCTTCGGCAGCCTGTGCATCATGGTGGAGGGGCGCTGCGCGCTCTCGGCGCACGTGACCGGGGAGTCGCCCAATACGCACGGCGTGTGCTCGCCGGCACACGCCGTGCGCTGGCAGGAGCAGCCGACGGGCCGCCAGGCGCGGCTGAACGGCGTGCTGATCGATGAGTTCGCGCCGAACGAGGCGGCCGGCTATCCGACCCTCTGCAAGGGTCGCTTCGAGACGCTCGGTGCGGTGATGCATGCACTCGAGGAGCCGACCAGCCTCAACGTGCTGGAGATCCTGCCGCAGTTGCTCGGCGCCGGGGTCCGCGCGATCAAAGTCGAGGGACGTCAGCGAAGTCCGGCGTACGTCGCGCAGGTGACTCGCGCGCTGCGCGCGGCGCTCGATGCCTGTCGGCGCGATCCGGCCGGCTACCGGCCACCGGTCGCACCGGCGGCGGCGCTCGCGCGGCTCACCGAGGGTCATGCGCAGACACTGGGGGCCTACAGCAGGCCCTGGCAATGAAGGAATCCATGCGATGAAGCTGTCAGTCGGACCTCTGTTGTACTACTGGGAACGCGAACAGGTGTTCGCCTTCTACCGCATGCTGGCGAGCGCGCCGATCGACAGTGTGTATCTCGGCGAGGTGGTCTGCTCCAAGCGCCGCGCGTTGAAGCCGGAGGATTGGGAGGCGATCGGGCGGGAGTTGGCGGACGCCGGTAAAGAGGTCATCTTCTCCACCCTCGCGCTGATGGAGGCGGAATCGGAGCTGTCGGCACTCGCGCGCCTCGCGGCCGGCAGTGTGACGATCGAGGCCAACGACATGTCTGCCGTGCAGCTCGCCGGCGGTCGGCCGTTCGTCGCCGGGCCGCACCTGAATGTCTACAATGGGCCGACGCTGCGGCTGCTCGGAGCACTCGGCGCGCGGCGCTGGGTACCGCCGCTCGAGCTCGATACCGCAGCGATCGCGGACTTGCTCACCGAGCGGCCGCAGGACATGGAGTGCGAGGTGTTTGCCTATGGCCGGATGCCGCTCGCGTTCTCGGCGCGCTGCTTCAGCGCCCGCGTGCGCCAGCGCAACAAGGACGAGTGCGATTTCGTCTGCGGCGAGGAGCGTGACGGACTGACCGTCTATACGCGAGAACACGAGCCGCTGTTCGCCCTGAATGGCGTGCAGACCCAGTCCGCTCAGGTGCGCAATCTGCTCGGCAGCATCGGTGAGCTGCAGGCCGCCGGCGTGCAGATGCTGCGCATCTCCCCGCACTCGCACGAGGCGGTGCCGTTCACGGAAGTGATTGAGGCGTTTGCGCAGGGGGTGCGTGGCGATCGGGCCGTGCAGTGTCCGGCGAGCGCGCTCCCGGGGGGCTACTGCAGCGGGCCGATGTTCGAGACGACGCGCTGATCGCTCAGCGGGGGGCGCGGTGTCGCCGTAGCGGGCTCAAGGGCGGTCGTGGCAGCCGCGCGCTCAGCGCGCGCACGAGCTGTACGGCGCCCGGCGGCAGGACGGCTTCGCAGTGACGCCGCCAGTCCCACTCGAGTGCATCCAGAGCGTTCTTGATGGCGAGTCCGGTCTCGGTTTCCCCTTCGAGACTCAGCCGACGCTGGAAGAAGAGTGTGTCGGGATCCTCGGCACGGCTCGCCAGCCGCACGAAATCCGCCAGTCGGCCGCGCACCGTGACGTGCGCACTCTCTCTCGCCGGTGCGACCTTCAGTCGGCCGCCCGCAATGCACAGGTTCAGCTGCAGCGGTGCATCGGTGAGCTGAATCCGCACCCGCTTGCCCTCGAGCGGCGCGAGGGCTGCGCCGAGGTTCTGGCCGCGCATGCCATGGTTGAACACGCGCACGAACAGTTCCCCGAACGGATCGAATGGCCCGAAGGAGGGCGGGCAGCGCGGCAGGAGCGACATCATCCCGCAATCGTAGCGACCGGCGGCACCTGTAATTTGATCCGGATCAAGAATTGACATTCCGCAGCCGGCGATGCGCGCTCGCGCGCTACACTGACGCGTCGTGAATATCCGCAGCGAAGCAATCGAGACTGGGGCGCATGCCTGCGTGTCGTGCCGCAATTGCGCGCTGAAGCCGCTCTGTCTGCCAGGGCATCTGCCGGCGCCCGAGGCCCGTGCGCTCGAGTCGGCCGTCGAGCGTGGCCGTCAGCTCGCCCCCGGAATGGCATTGGTGCGCGCCGGGACGACCATGGACGCGCTGCTGGTCGTGCGCAGCGGTTCGGCCAAGCGCTTCAGTCTCACGCTGGAGGGGACCGAACAGGTGCACGGGTTCGTACTGCCCGGAGAGGCGGTGGGCCTGGAAGGGTTCGCCACGGGACGGTACGGCTGCGAGGTGAATGCGCTCGAGCCGCTCAGCTACTGCCGCGTCCCGATGCACAAGCTCGAGCAACTGCTCGAGCGGTTGCCCGGGCTGCGCCGGGAGATGCTGCGCCTGCTGGGTCAGGCACTCGAAGAGGCGCTGCGGTTGCGCGGGGAGCTCGCCGAGACCGATGCTCGCGGGCGCGTCGCGCGGTTTCTCGCCGATCTGTCGGAACGCTTCGCGCGGCGCGGCTTTCCGCCCTACGATTTCCGTCTGAGCATGAGTCGCGCCGACATTGCACGCCATCTCGGCCTGACGCTCGAAACCGTCAGTCGTGCCTTCGGCACCTTCAAGCGCGACGGCTGGCTGCGAGTACGCGCCCGCGACATCAGTGTGCTGCGGCCCGATGCGCTCGCGGCACTCGCGGGCGTCCCGAACTGCGCCTAGGGCGAATGAGGGTCGAACCAGGGTCGAACTAGGGGCGGGTGGTCCCGCACTCCAGGCGCAGCTGGAACGGCCAGAGATGCGGCAGCTGCGGAGCGTTGAGCGTGCCCGCCTCGATGCAG
>JAKBDK010000127.1:0-3202 GCA_021834525.1 Pseudomonadota bacterium
CGTCAGCTCCCCTCGCGTCTCTTCGCTCATCGTCATGCCCTCGGCACGCGGCCCATTGCCGCGCCAAGAGCATCGAGCTATCAGATCACGGCCGAAAGAGCGGGGTTGCCGGAGGGCTTACACTCGTTCAGCCGCATCTCGGCCATCATCGACCGGCGAAATAGCATGCATTGCATGAATGCAGGGATTTCCTGGAATTTGATAAATTAGGCGAACGCGTCGCCCTTGACAACTAGCGCGCCGCAGGATCCCGCTTCTAGGACGGGAAGCGTGGCCAACTCGGGGTAATAGACGAACTGTTCAGAGAGTGTCTCGCCTGTCTCGTCCGCGAAGCGGTTGAAATTGGAGAATGAGCAGACGAGACTCCTGTCGTGGTCCATCACTGCCACGTGCTTTTCGAGCATGGCGGGGCGCCATAGGTCATCTGCATCGAGAAAAGCCAGGTAGTCGCTCGATGCGTCCTCAATGCCCTTGTTGCGTGCCGCGGCGATTCCCGCATGAGGTATCTCGATATAGCGCAACCTGGGGTCAGCATACGCTGAAACGACGTTCGGAGTGTCGTCTGTGGAGCCGTCGTTGACGATCAGAATCTCGGCGGCCGGATACGTCTGCGCGAGGACGGAATCGATGCTCTTGGCGATATATTTTGCGCAGTTGTACGTCGGTATGAGGGCCGAAATGCTGGGTTTATCCATGGTGTTCGCTCGCGGTAGCTGTTCCATTTGAGCTGCCGAGTTGTCAGGGAGGCGAGATTGGTCAAGCGCGCGGCGTTGGCAGGACTTTCACGACCATCGTGCGATGAGCGTCCGGAATTTGCTGCGCAGCGCCGGACGGCGGACCTCGCAACCACGGACTTTTCGTCGCGACGCTGAGTGGCATTGCAGGACGTGCGCCGTGCGTCGCCAATTCGGGTCGGCGAGCCGGTCTCCGGGCTTCGAGCCGTGCCGGCCAGATGCCGGGCGTTTCGTCGCACGTGGGCTGATTGGAGGACGAAGGGCACTATTCTATGTTCCGATCCGCAATGACTTCTCGGAAACGATCGGCCATCTCTTTCGCGGTCTCTCTACTGAGCGCTTCCGGCAGATTCTCGGAACGACTCTTGGCCCGCTCTGCCTTGGTGTCCTCCCTGACTCCGATAGCTGCGCTCAACAGGTCTCTGTCATATTTGATCTGCAGATCATCCATCAGCGCGAATGTCCGCGCTTGGTCATTTATCCAGCGCGTCTCAAACCGGTGGAACCTGACATTCGGCAGTTTGCGCTGCCAGTGACGCACTCTCGCTTCCGTCTCGTACCAGTACCACAATGCCTTGTAAAATGGATGTGAGAGTTCTCCATGTCCGTCCAGCAGGTCGGCAATCTGAATGAGGTTCGTCGGGGCTCTGTAGTCGAGCCACCAGCGGTTTCCATCCTCGGTGCCGGGCCAGTCGCCTCGGGAGAAAATGGACGACGCGACTTCGATCGCCGGCCTGACCAGGTGGATGACCTCCATGCGCTCGCCGAAGTCTTTGGCCGCATATTCAATGAATGTCTTCAGGAAAAGGTGATTGAGCTCAACGTAATAGCGCGCGCCGGCAGCAGCACGGCGGATGTTGATCGCCTTGAGGCGCTCGTAATGACTGCGCAGAAGGTCCGTATGCCCGTAGGAGGCGGCGTGCAGCCATTCGTTGTGCATGGTCGGATACGGTTCATGTGTGGCGACGCATCCGGGAATGGCGGAAAACAGCTGCTGAAGCGATTGCGTGCCGCTCCTGCCCGTCGTGGCGGTGAAAACGACCTTTTCCAGGCCCGAGTTCCGGGCATTCAGGTACAAGCGCGCAAGCGTGGCAACCGGGGCGCTGTGCTTTATGCTCTTCGGAAGGGGCAATTGCATGATTTTCGCTCGTTGATCATCAGATTCGGAGGTTGCGATGCGACCCACATCGATCGCATTTCCGCGCGAATTAAACGGTACAGGGGGGCGCTATTTTGGCTGCGATTGCTTCCTTAAACCATGGTAAGCGTTCTGTTCAGGATTGCGAGACGTATAGCATACAGGGTCTGCGCTCCGGGTGCTCCGGGTCACATCCGCGAGCGCCTGGCGGAGTTTCGGTCGCAATGGACGGCGCAGCGGGGCGCCGAGGAGTTGCGCAATCTCTTTCAACGGATCGAGATGTCCAAGGAAACGTATGGGTTCCGGGCGTTCACCCGCCTGAAGCAGCTAAATTTCCTGAAGCGCACCCAACAGGTCGATGAGGATACGGGTGGCTTCGTTTCTTATTGAGAAATGCGTAAGTGAGTGACACTTTTTCCGCATCTTGCGGTCCAAGTACCCGGAATGGTTACATTCGGGGTAGTGATGAAGCACGTAGAGAAACGGAAGGAGCTGGAGCGACGCCGACGACGCGGGGCGAGGCTGCTGGCTGCGGGGCACCCGCAAGCGGAGGTCGCACGGCAGGTGGGCGTCTCACGCCAGACAGTGATGCGCTGGGAGAGGCTGCGCCAGCAAGGCGGACTGGAGGCGCTGCGTCGAGCCGAGCACTTCGGGCGCCCGGAGCGGCTGTCCGAATTGCAGCGCGAGGAGCTGGTGCGGTTGCTGAAGGCAGGGTCGCTGGCGGCCGGATTTGCGACGGAGCTGTGGACACTGCCGCGGATTGCGCGATTGATCGAGGACAGGTTCTCGGTCTCGATGGTGCCCTCCTCAGTATGGCGGCTGCTCGGGCGCCTCGGCTGGAGCGTGCAGCGGCCGAGCGGCCAGGCGCGCGAGCGCGACGAACCGGCGATCCGCGCCTGGAAAGCCAAGAGGTGGCCCGCGCTAAAAAAATCGCTGCGCGACAAGGCCGAGTAATCGTCTTTATAGACGAGTCGGGTCTGTCCGAGAGACCTTGTCGCGCGAGAACCTGGGCTCCCAAGGGTGAGACGCCGGTGCTGCAGTACCGCTTCAGTTGGAAGCAGCTGTCGGTGATTGCCGGGATCAGCTACTGGCGATTCTACTTTCGCCTGTTCAACGGCTCGATCAAGAGCCCGCAGATCGTCGAATTTCTCAAGGCCCTGCAGACGACGATCGGCAAGAAGCTGCTGATCATCTGGGACGGCCTGCAGGCTCACCGCTCGAAGCTCGTGCGCGCCCACGTGGAGGCGCAGCGTGGCCGCATCGTGCTCGAGCGTCTGCCGGCCTACGCTCCGGAAATGAACCCCGTCGAATGCATCTGGGGTTACCTCAA
>JAKBDK010000128.1:0-3179 GCA_021834525.1 Pseudomonadota bacterium
GGTGACAATCGGTTCGGAACGCATGTTATTGAACTCCTGCAATACGCGAACTATACAGAAAATACGTATTTCATGCAATTCAAAATAACTGGGGTTGTGACGAACTAGCTGCCCGATCTGAGGGGCGTAAGCTCGCCCTTGGTTTCCCGGTGAGTGAGCACGGTGGCCGAAACGACGAACGACGAGCAGGCCGGAGCGCGACCGCGGGCCATCATCGCCGCGACCGTCGGTAATGCTCTCGAATTCTACGATTTCTTCATCTACGGGCTGTTCGCCGTCCAGATCGGCCGGGCATTCTTTCCGGCAACCAGCTCGTACGTCAGCCTGATGCTGTCGCTGGCGACCTTTGGAGTCGGGTTTCTCACCCGGCCGTTGGGTGCCGTGGTGCTGGGTGCGTATGCCGACAGAGTCGGGCGCCGGCCCGCCATGGTGCTCAGCTTGTCCATGATCGGCATCGCCATGGTGGCGCTGGCGTGCATCCCCTCATACGCCGTGATCGGTATTGCGGCGCCCGTGCTCGCCGTGATTGCGCGTCTGCTGCAAGGCTTTTCGCTGGGCGGAGAAGTCGGTGCGAACAGCGCGTTTCTCGTGGAGGCCGCACCGCCGGAGCGTCGCGCCGAGGTCGTCTCATGGCAGGGCGTGAGCCAGGCGATCGCGCTGGTGCTGGGAAGCCTCGTGGGGACCGTACTCGCGGCCTTCCTCTCGCCCGCGGCGCTCGACGGTTACGGTTGGCGCATCGCCTTCCTGATCGGGGCCGCGATCGTGCCGTGTGGATACTGGCTGCGCCGACATCTTGCAGAGACCCTGCACGAGCAGGATGCGGAATACTCCCGGTCGGTCGGCGGGTCGTCGCCGGCTTCGGCTCAGCCCGGGCGCCTGGAACTGGTGCGCAGTCACTGGAGAGCCATGGTATTCGGCTTGATGGCGATTGCGGCAGGCACCGTCGGTACATACATCTTTGTGTACATGGCCACCTACGCGCAGACGACGTTGCACCTGCCGCCGCGCGCGGGATTCCTGGCGAGCCTCGCCGGATACAGCGTGGAGATCCCCTGCATCCTGATCGGGGGGCGTCTTTCGGACCGGTACGGACGCAAGCCCGTCAACGTCTGGGGGAATCTTGCCTTTCTGCTGGGCATTTACCCCGCGTTCCTCTGGGTCGTCACCGCGCGCTCGGTCACGGCGTTGATCTGGGCCATGGTCCTCCTGAACGCCGCGTATTCTCTGCGCATGGGCTCGTTCTTTGCGGCATTCATCGAGTCGCTGCCGCCGAAGATCCGCAGTGGCGGCTTCGGCACCGTCTACGCTCTTTCCGTCGCAATATTCGGTGGAACGACTCAGCTGGTGGTCACCTGGATCATTCACGTCACGGGGAGTGCGGTCGCCCCCGCCTGGTACCTGATCGGGTTTACCGTGCTTGGGCAGATCGCCTACATGCTGTATCCGGAGACTGCGCCGGTCCGGCTACGCGCGAGGACCGCGGCTGAGGCGCGGTCGAATGCTGAACATGCTTCAGATCGTTGCACGGCGGCCCCACCGGACTGAAAAAGCCGCGTGCCAGGGATTCGATACCGAACCCGGAATTTGAGCTGGCGGGATCGCATAGGGGCAATTCCAGAACGCGAGAAAGCATAGAGGTCACCAACGGATCCTCATGCATTTCATGGCGAGACGGTGATCTCCGGGAGCCTTTGTCCGGAGCTGGCCGTGACGTAACCCGCCGAAAGCCAGGCGCAGTCATCGGCGTCCGGTATGAGATTTGAGCCGTACAGGTCGCCTCAGCGAAACAAGAGCTTGGGAGCTTTCGGGAAACATCGCCGCAAGCGCTGCGCGTCGGCGGCCTCAGTGCTCGAGTTCCCTGAGAATTCACCCCGTCGAGAACGGGTGCGTCGGAGAATCAGGGTTGGGTATCATGAGAGGTACGGCGCCCCGTGCCGCCTGTGCGGTACGGCTGATCGAGTTCAGGTCATGTCGGACCGGTGCTGTGACTTTCGCTACCATCGAACTCGCGTATTGGAACTGCAAGTGTCAGTTCGAATTCAAGCCGTCGAGTGGAGCGGCTGTTTGGTGACGACGCAGCGGGTTGCGAAGTCGAATGTCTTGCAGACCACCATGAGGAGATGACGTGCGCGCCCATTATCTACTTAAGACAGAGCCGTCCGACTACTCGTTTGCGGATCTGGCACGGGACCGGGAGACGGTTTGGGATGGAGTCGCAAATCCGGCGGCGTTGAAGTCTCTGCGTGGGATGAAGCCTGGTGACAAGCTGGTGATCTACGAGACGGCCACTATACGAAGTGCGGTGGGCACCGCGAGCGTGACGTCAGTGCATGAAGCACAGGACGGGGAGCCGAATGTGAGCATCAAAGTGCTGAAGCAGTTGCCGAGGATGGTGCCACTCGCAGAAATCAAGGCGAGTAGACTTTTTCGCGAATCCCCGCTGGTGCGCCAGGGGAGGTTGAGCGTGGTGCCGCTCGACGCAGAACAGTACCGCTATCTGACGGGCGAATAGGGAAAAAGCGAACCGTCCTCAAGTTCTCGGGGAGCTTCGGGTCAAGGTCAGTTCATTCATCGAGCCTGAGGCATTGGGGGGCGCAGCCAGAATCTCTAGGGCCTCTTCCGGATGTCTCGGTGGACGGCGCGTGACGGGGGACGATGACTTTCTGCTGCCCGTCGTCCGGGACCGCTAGCACGATGGCGCAGGGGAGGTCCTTGTCTCCCTCGTCCCATCCTGCATCATTTTCGGGGTTCCAGAGAAAGGTGTAACGGACGGTAAGGTCCGGACGAAGACCGGGGAAAATCACAGCTTCCATTCTTGGAGCTCGGCATCCAGATCGGTACGCCGGCCCGTCACCTTAGAGTTCCGAAAGAGCTGCGATCATGTGATCGCACGCTCCGCTGCCGGTGATCCGCCGGCGATCGCGCCGTGTGCGCAGTGCGCCAATGAGGACGAGAACGCCGTCCCGGCGGAGAGCAGCGCTTCGTGGGCCTCTGCGACGGTATCCTGCGGCTCGACGTGGCGTCCCCGGGGAGCCGATCCCGATGACATCGTTCGTCGGGGCGCTCGAGCCGAACGTGACATTTCTGCACGGGATCAGGCGGAAAATTGATCTCGCGCAAATTTCCGGTCAACCGGCAGGGATATGGTGCGCGATCGGGCGAGCACTCCATCAGTCGAA
>JAKBDK010000016.1:0-61780 GCA_021834525.1 Pseudomonadota bacterium
GGCTGATCTCGAATGGGGACACCGGGGGCTGAGCGAGCTGAAGCTGGTCGAGGACATGCGAACCCGCAAGCATCTGATGCTGTCCGGTGCGCATGCCGCGATCGCGTTGCCGGGTGGCAGTGGCACTTTCGAGGAGTTGCTCGAGGCGCTGACCCTGAAGCGTCTGGGCCTCTTTCTGGGCCCTATCGTGCTGGTAAATACGCGAAATTACTTCGAACCGCTCCGCATTCTGCTCGAAGCTGCAGTGCGGGAGCGCTTCATGGACGAACGGCATCTGGCAATGTGGCAGATCGTTTCTCGAGCCGAGGACGTGCCCGATGCACTCGCGAACGCCCCGGACTGGTCCGCCGCGGCCCGGGAGTTCGCGGCAGTCTAGGTTTCGCTCAAGCTGATTCGGCCAGGACCTTGCCGAAGCGACGTTGGCGGCCGCCGAAGTCCTCGAGGGCCGCGTGCAGACCGGCTTCGCCGAACTCCGGCCACAACGCGTCGGTGAAATAGAGTTCCGCGTAGGCACAATCCCAGAGCAGGAAGTCAGACAGTCGCTGATCGCCGCCCGTTCGGATCAGGAGATCAACCGGGCCGGCGTCCCCCGCGGAGTGATCCACCTCGGCGAGCAACACCTCGAATGCCTCGGCGCTCAGGCTGCCGGTGGCGGCGCGCCGCGCGGCCTCGAGAATGCTGTGCTTGGACGAATAGTCGACGGCGATGCGCAGTCCCATCCTTGTGCAGTGCGCGGTCAGCTGCTCGCTGGCCTCGATGGCGCGCACCAGACCCGATGGCAGCCGATCACGACGGCCGATGACGTTGATGCGTACCGAGTTGCGCAGGCAGCGACGCGTTTCGCTCGCGAGATAGCACTGCAGCAGCCGCAGCAGGGATTCGACTTCGGGGCTCGGCCGGCCCCAGTTGTCCGACGAAAATGCGTACAGCGTCAAGGTGCGAATGCCGGCGCGGGCGCTCGCCTCAACCACCCGGCGCACCATTTTCGCGCCCTGCACGTGTCCGGCGCTGCGCGGCAGGCCCCGGCGCTGAGCCCAGCGGCCGTTGCCGTCCATGATGATGGCGACGTGAAATTTCCCCGTTGCGCTCATGAGCGTCTCGTGGCCTTGATCACCGCTTCGATGTGATCGAGATAACGGTACAGGGCGTGGCGGCCCGCTGACGTGAGCCGATACTCGGATTTCGGGCGCCGTCCCGCGAACGACTTCTCACACTCGATGTAGCCGGCTTCCTCGAGCTTGCGCGCATGCGCGCTCAAATTCCCGTCGCTGACGTCAAACAGTGCCTTCAATTCATTGAAGGTCAGCTGCTCGTTGACCGCCAGTGCGCTCATGATCCCGAGCCGGACGCGCTCATAAACGAGGCGATCGAATTTCGTGTCGGCCGTGCTCGCCGCCGTATGCGGTGTGCTCTTCTCCCGGAGCGGTTCGCTCAACGGCGCTTCGTTGCGGCGGGTGTTCGATTTCATGCGGCCGCCTCCGCGCGTGCATCAAGGCGCCCGATCAGCAGCCCGAACACCAGATGCAGCAGCCCAAAGCCCCCGCCAAGCACCACGTTGTGCCATCCCGGGGGGAGCTCATACGCGACGACGCCCAGCACGACGAACAGAGCGCCCATGGCCCCGATCAGGCGCATCATCACCGGTGCGGTGAGCAGCGTGGCGGACAGGACTGCGCTGCCGTAGAGCAGCAGCCACGTGCCGGGAATCAGCCGGGCTTCACCCGCGCGATACAGCACCGCGGTCAGGACCCCTCCCGTGAACAGCGCCGGCACCAGGCACAGCACGAACCGTCGCGCCGGCCCCCGGTAGAGCGGCAGACCCGTGCCCGAGCGGTGGCGTGCGATCAGGATGACCCCGAGGCCGGCACCGAGCAGGCTGGCGAGCAACCAGATCGGCAGCCAGTGCGGGGCGAGTCGCGGCACCGAGGCCAGCCCCGCCGTGGCGAGGCCCACCAGCCCCATGGCCACCCCCGCCGTGCCGGGCACGGCAAACGCGCCGGCCGCTTCGATCGAGGCGCGGATGTAGTTCAGCGTTCCGAGCGCGTGGCTGTCCATGGCCACCGGGGAATTCGATCGCATCGGAGTGGTTTGGCCGAAACAGATGGAGGCACTACTCTAGTCACGTGCTTCGTATCCGTCAAGTACTCTGCAGCGCAGAGTCAAGAAATGTCGAGCCCTCGGCAACGGCAGGACACACGGGTCGCAGTGAACGTAAGATATATTCCATCGCCATGGATTCGACGAACACCTCCTCCGGCCGAGACGGACGGCCCGAAGACCCGGCAGCACCGGCGGCACCTGCAGCGCAGACCGGCAGTCCGGCAGCGCCCGCACAGCCCGCTGCGGCGCCGCGCCAGGGTCGCCGTGCGACGGTCATGATTGCCGGCATCGTGGTGCTCGCGGTGATCGTGATCGTGAGCATCTTCGCCTGGTGGTACGAAAGCCACTTCCTCACGACCGAAGATGCGTTCATCGATACGCGCATCCTGGCGGTGGCCCCGCGTGTGGCCGGTCAGGTGATCGGCGTGCCCGTCACCGACAACCAGCGGGTGGCGACCGGCCAAGTGGTGGCGCAAATCGACCCGACGCCTTATCAGGTCGCGCTGCAGCAGTCACTCGCGGCCGAGCGGCTCGCCAAGACCGGACTCGCCCAGGCGCGCGCGAACATCGTAGTGGCGCAGGCCGCCGTGCAGCAGGCACGGGCCGCATACATCAGTGCTGCGGCCCAGGCGGCCAATGCCCGCGCCAACCTCAAACGCTACCAATTCCTGCATCGGCGCAACGCCAAAGCCGTCGCCCGGACCCAGATGGATCAGGTGAGTACCGCCGCGCGCAGTGCGAGCGCCGAAGCGCTCGCCGCCCTGAAGCGCGTGAGTGGCGCCCGCGCGCAGATCGCAGCGGCGCGCGCCGCTCTCGCCGGCGCCGTCGCCCGCGTCGCCAGTGCGCACGCCGAAGTCAAATCGACCCGACTCGACCTGAGCTACACCACCGTGCGGGCCGCGCAGGCGGGGTACGTCACCAAGAAATCCGTCGCGGTCGGCAACTATGTCGGACCGGGCCAAGAACTCATGGCGATCGTCCCGCAGCAGATGTGGGTCACGGCCAACTTCAAAGAGACGGACCTGAATCTGATCCATCCCGGGCAGCGCGTGAGTATTAACATCGACGCGTGCCCAAATGCCAAGGTGCACGGGCATGTCGCTTCGATCCAGCGCGGTTCGGGCGAGGCGTTCGATCTGCTGCCGCCGCAGAATGCCACCGGCAACTACGTCAAGATCGTGCAGCGCGTGCCGGTGCGGATTGACTTCGACAGGTTGCCGCCGCACTGCGTGATCGGGCCCGGCATGTCGGTCGAGCCGGATATCAGGGTCAACTGAGATGGCGCCGTCCGCTCGCGAGGGCGCGGCAGCCCATATCTGGACGCCAGCCCGCTCCGCCGCGGGGCGGCACAGTCCATGGCTGATCGCCATCATCATCTCGATATCGGCCTTCATGGAAGTGCTCGATACCGCGATCGCCAACGTCTCGCTGCGCCACATTGCCGGCTCTCTGGCGGTCAGCTACGACCAGGCGACCTGGGTCCTGACGACCTACCTGGTGGCCAATGCCGTGGTCATCCCCATGAGCAGTTGGTTGAGCGATGTGTTCGGCCGCAAACGCTATTACATGTTCAGCGTCGCTCTGTTTACGCTCTCCTCCTTATGTTGCGGTCTTGCCACGTCGCTGCCGATCCTGATCATCTCGCGAGTGGCGCAGGGTCTGGGGGGCGGTGGTCTGCAGCCGAACACCCAGGCGATGCTGGTCGACTCGTTTCCGCCCGCCTCCAGAGGCAAGGCGATGGCGGTCTACGGATTCACCGTGATCCTCGCCCCGATGCTCGGGCCGCTGCTCGGCGGCGTGATCACTGATCGATTTTCCTGGCACTGGATCTTCCTGATCAATGTGCCGATCGGCCTGCTGTCGCTCGCGCTGGTCAGCGCCTTCGTCGATGAGCCGCCGCTGCTCGTCAAGGAGCGTCGCGAGCGCTGGCGGCGTGGAATCCATTTCGACTTTCCGGGTGCCCTGCTGATCGCCCTCGGCTTGGGCTTCCTCGAGATCATGACCGATCGAGGCGTTCAGGATGACTGGTTTGGCAGTTCGCTGATTCGCATTGCGGCCCTGACCGCGGCCGTCTGCATCGCCGGTTTCGTCATCTGGGAATTGTGGACTCCCCGGCCCCTGCTCGACATGCGTTTGTTCAAGCACCGCAATTTTGCCGCAGGTTCGCTCATTGTCATGGTGATCGGCGTGATCCTGTTCGGCACGACTCAGTTCGTGCCGCAACTCGTTCAGCAGGTGCTCGGTTACACTGCAACCGAAGCGGGCTTGGTGCTGACGTTCGGCGGTATGATCACGGTCGTGACGATGCCGCTCGCCGGGGTTCTCAGCGGGCGCGTACAGCCGCGTCTGCTCATGGGGATCGCCTTCCCGGTCATCGCCGTGTCGCTGTGGATGATGTCTCATTTCACGGTGAACGAAACGTTTGCGCAGATCGCGATCGCTCGCGCCTGGCAATCCGGGGCCATTCCGTTTCTATTCGTGCCGCTGATGAGCGCCGCGTACATCGGCGTGCCGCCGCAGCGCACCGGCAATGCCACTGCGATCATCAACGTCGCGCGCAATCTCGGCGGCAGCGTGGGCATCGGCATGGTGCAGGCGCTGTTTGCGCGCCGCCAGCAGTTTCACCAAGCGCGCATGGTGAGCGCCCTGCAGCCGCTCAACCCAATTTACGAGCACACGGTTCGGACCCTTTCGCACGCGTTCGCCGCTCGTGGCGCCGCACCTGCCGCCTCGCTGCACATGGCTATCGCGGAGATCTACGCGATGATGCAGCGGCAGGCGCTGATGATGTCCTTCGCAGACGTGTTTCGTGCCCTGATGCTGTTCGTGCTGGTCATCTCGCCCATTCTCCTGCTGCTGAAGTCCGGGCCGACCGAACACCGCAGCGGTGCGGAGACGATGGGGGAAGCGCTAGGCTGATGGCCCTGACCCTGGAAGACGCGCTGCAGCGCGACGCCGATGACCCGCTCCGCCCGCTGCGTGCGCGGTTCGCGCTGCCGCGGGCCGCAGACGGCGAGCCGGTCATTTATCTGTGCGGACATTCCCTGGGTTTGATGCCGCTCGCGGCACGCGCCGACATGGCGGCCGCCCTCGACGACTGGGCACACTGGGCGGTGCTCGGCCACGAGCACGGCGAGCGACCATGGATCACGTATCACGATGCACTCGCCGCACCGAGCGCAGAGCTGCTCGGCTGCCGCGCCGAAGAAATCGCGATCATGAACTCCCTCAGCGTCAATCTGCAGTTGATGCTGGCGAGCTTTTATCGTCCCGCGGGGCAGCGCCGCTGCATTGCAATCGAAGCGGGTGCGTTTCCGTCGGACCGTTACGCCGCTGCGACGCACCTGCAGTGGCATGGTCTCGATCCGGCCGATGCGCTCATCGAGATCGCGCCCGCAGAGGGGCAGGAGTGCGTGCGCGAGGAGGACATCGAGGCGCTGCTCGCGCGGCGCGGTGAGCAGGTCGCGCTCGTGCTCTGGCCGGGCGTGCAATATCTCACCGGTCAGGCCTTTGACCTGGGACGCGTGGCGCGCGCGGTGCGCGCAGCCGGTGCGCTGTTCGGGGTCGACCTCGCGCATTCGGTCGGCAACATGCCTCTGCCGCTGCGCGCGCTCGATGCGGACTTCGCAGTCTGGTGCAGCTACAAATATCTCAACGCCGGTCCCGGCGCGGTCGGCGGCTGTTTCGTACATCAGCGGCATTTTGATGCGAACCGGCCGCGGCTCGCAGGGTGGTGGGGGCATGAGCTGCAAACGCGCTTCCGCATGCCGCAGGCATTCAGCGCCGCGTACGGTGCGGCCGGCTTCCAGCTCAGCAATCAGTCGGTGTTCGGGGCTGCGCCGCTGATCGCCTCGCTCGGCCTGTTCCGTGAGGCCGGCGCGCAGCGACTGCGCGAGAAATCGCTCGCCCTCGGCGGGTTCTTCGCCGAGCTCCTCGCGGTGCACACCCCGCAGGTGCGCATCATTACGCCGCGCGAGCCGGCCGCGTGCGGCGCGCAGCTGTCGCTGCGCATCGGAGCCGATCCGGCGCGGGCGAGGCGCATCTTCCAGTGGCTCACGGCGCATGGGGCGATTTGCGACTGGCGTGAACCGGACATCATCCGTGCCGCCCCCGCGCCGCTCTACAACAGCTTCGCCGATGTGTTTGCCTTCGTGATGCGCCTCGCCGAAGCGCTGCGCGCCGCATGAGCGCGACGCGCCAGCGTACAGTCGCAGTCATCGGCGCGGGGCTGACCGGTCCGCTGCTGGCGCTGATGCTGGCGCGGCGCGGGTTGGCGGTCACGCTGCTCGAGCGCCGGCCGGATCCGCGCCGCAGTGCGTCCGATGGCGGTCGCTCGATCAATCTGGCGTTGGCGGCGCGCGGCATGCGGCCGCTGGCGCGCGCCGGCGTGCTGCAGCAGGTCGAGCCGCTCCTACTGCCGATGCGCGGGCGCATGGTGCATGAGTTGTCTGCCGCGCCCATGCTGCAGCGCTACGGACAGCGCTCGCACGAAGTCATTTACTCCGTCGGGCGCGCCGCGCTGAATCGCGTCCTCATCGAGGCGGCCGAGCAGGCCGGCGTGACTGTGCGCTTCGAGCATCGGTGTCTCGGTGTTCACGATCAGGTGCTGCGGTGCACAGATGAGCGCTCGGGCCGCACGTTCGACCTGGAGTGCGGGACGGCGATGGCGGCCGATGGGGCCGGCTCGCTGGTGCGCGAGAGTCTCGCGCGCAGCGGCGCCTGTGAGGTGCGGATCGAGTCGCTCGGGCACGACTACAAGGAAATGTCGCTGCCGGCGCTGCCGGGGGGCGCCCATGCGCTCGATCCGGCGGCGTTGCACATCTGGCCGCGCGGCGGGTTCATGCTGATCGCACTGCCGAATCCCGACGGCACCTTCACGCTGACGCTGTTTCTGGCGCGTGCCGGTGAGCAGAGTTTCGCAGCGCTCAGCGACGACGCGGCGCTCGGGCAATTCTTCGCCGCGCAGTTTCCCGATCTCGCCGCGTATCACGCCGGTCTGTGTGCGGATTTTCGCCGCAATCCCCAGGGACAGCTCGCCACCGTGCATGCGCGCGGCTGGCACCTCGGCGGACGAGTGCTGCTGCTCGGGGATGCTGCGCACGCCATCGTGCCGTTTCACGGTCAGGGCATGAACGCCGGCTTCGAAGATTGCGCGCTGCTCGATGAGCTGCTCGAGACCGGAGGGGACTGGGCGGAGCTCTACGCCCGCTTCGAGGCGGCTCGCCGCCCGAGTACCGAGGCGATCGCGCACATGGCGCTGGAGAACTACCGCGAGATGCGCGAGCAGGTGCGCGACCCCAAATTCCAGCGTCTCAAGCGTCTCGCCTTCGAGCTCGAGCAGCGCTTCCCCGAGCGCTTCATTCCCCGCTATTCGATGGTGATGTTCCACCCGGAGATCTCCTATCTGCAGGCGCTGCGCCGCGGGGAGGTTCAGGCGCGAATTCTCGAGCGGCTCGAACGTGAGCGCACTGCCGATGGCGGCCTGGATGGCGCCCTGGCCGAGGCGCTCGTGCGCGAGCACCTGCCGCCGCTCGGCAGCCGAGACCCGGACCGGCGGACCGGCTAGAATCCCACCCCATGAACCGAGTGACGACAGACGGGGTCATCGAGTATGTACCCCAGGACGTGCAGAGCCTGCTCGATGAGGGCCGGATCCTGTTGATCGACGTGCGCGAGCCGGACGAGTACGCCCAGGAGCGGATCCCCGGGGCGCTGCTGTATCCGCTCTCGACGTTCGATGCGGCGCATCTGCCGGTCGACGGTGCACGCGCCGTCGTGTTCCACTGCGCCGCCGGCGGCCGTTCGTTGACGGCGGCCCGGCTACGCAAGGCGACCGGTCAGCAGGCCGCGCACATGGCCGGCGGCATCGCGGCATGGAAGGCACTCGGCCTGCCCACCGTCAGCTGACGGCGCTGCGGTTGAACGTCAGCGACCACCCGCGCGCCATCCGCTCCTTCGTGACCCGCGCCGGGCGCATCACGCCCGCGCAGGAGCGTGCGCTCGAGACGCTGTGGCCGAAATATGGGCTGGAGCCTCAGGGGCTGCTCGATCTGGATGAGGTGTTCGGTCGCGCCGCACCGCGCACGGCGGAAGTCGGGTTCGGCAACGGGGAGAACCTGTTCGCGCTCGCTGCGGCGCATCCGGAGCGCGACTATCTCGGCATCGAAGTGCACCGACCGGGCGTCGGCCGGGTGCTGCTGGCGCTCGAGGAACGCTCGCTCAGTAACGTGCGGGTGATCTGCCACGATGCGGTCGAAGTGCTCGAACGGCATGTGCCGCCGGCGAGCCTCGAGGAGATTCTGGTGCTCTTTCCAGATCCCTGGCCGAAGAAGCGGCACCACAAGCGGCGCTTGATCCAGTCGCCATTCGTCGCCCTGCTGGCCGAGCGCCTCAAGCCCGGCGGCCGGGTGCATCTGGCCACGGACTGGTCGGCCTACGCCGAGGACATGCTCACTGTCCTCGGCGCCGAGACGCGGCTGCGCAACCTGTCGCCGACGGGGACCTTCGTGCCCCGTCCGGAGGAGCGAGCCGCCACGCGCTTCGAGCGGCGCGGTGAGCGGCTCGGGCACGGCGTGTGGGATCTGGACTTCGTGCGGATCTGAAGTCGCGCCGGCGCGGCGAATCAGCCTGCGTGCAGCAGGAAGACCGTGCGTAGACCGTCGATCACGAACTGCACGGCGAGCGCCCCGAGGACCACGCCGAACAGCCGGCCGGCGACGTTGACGCCCGTCACGCCGATGACGCTCATCAGCGGCTCGGCGAGCCACATGATCACCAGGGAAATCGCCAGCACCACCAGCACCGCCAGGAACAGGCTGAGGAACACCAGGGGGTGGCGAAACAGCGGCACCGGACCGAACCACAGCAGCACGGTAGCGAGTGCGCCGGGACCGGAAATGAACGGGAACGCGAGCGGCACGACCGAGATGTCCGCGCGCCGCTGACTCTCGGCCTGCTCATCGGTGCTGGTGCGGCTGCCGGATTCGCGCGCGAACACCATCTCGAGCGCCAGCAGGAACAGCAGCACTCCGCCGAAGATGCGAAACGCGCCGAGGCTGATGCCCATCAGGGCGAGGAACGGTGCACCGACCAGGGCAAAGAACGCCAGAATCAGCGCCGCGACCACGGTCGCCTTGATCGCCATGCGATGGCGGTACTCGCGCGTGGCACCCTGGGTCAGGCCGCTGAAAATCGGCAGCAGCGAGATCGGTTCCACCACGGCGAAGAACACCACGAAAAACTTCAGCGGCTCCTGGAACATCGGCGGTGGATTGCGGTTTTCCCGTTCTTGAAAGGGGGGCGTGCGAGGCGCACCATGTGAAACGTCCCTCGCCCGGCGGCCGCAGGATACCAGCTTCGCGGCGCTTCGGGCGCCCAGAGCGGTCCGCTCATCGGGCCGAAGCTGCGCGGCGCTGCGGGGACGGCGCGCACCGGAGGTCTGCCCATGGTCGCTCCTCAGCCGAGAATCGGTGACTGGTACCGCGTCAGCGGCGGCGAACTGTTTGAGGTCGTCGCGGTCGACGACGACGATGCGACCATCGACATCCAGCATTTCGACGGGACGGTCGGGGAGATGGACCGGGAAGACTGGGAGTCGCAATGGGAGGAGGGGGCCCTCGAGGCTGCCGAGGCGCCCGAGGACTGGAGCGGTTCGGTCGACGTCGATAGCGAAGACGAGAGCGGCGGTGGCGGGGAGTCGGCCGGCGACGACACGACGCTGCGGGCCAGTTCGCTCGAGGGGCTCGACCTGTTCGAGTGATCAGGGTGAAGTGAGCGCCTCGAGGTCCGCCTGCGGCCCGAGCAGCACGAGCCCGTCGCGGACCTCCAGCGCAATCGCGCGCAACGCCTGGCCCGCGCACGGGCCGGCGATGCACCGCCCGCCCTCCTTCTCGAACAACGCGCCGTGCGAGGCGCACACGATCAGTGCGCCGTCGGGTGTGAGGAAGTGGTTCGGCCGCAAATCCAGCGGGTGGCCGGCATGCGGACAGTGATTGACGTAGCCGCGGACCTCAGTGCCGCTGCGCACCACGAAGCCGCGCAGCGGCCAGTCCCCGCCGCCGACGCGGAACGCGCGCGCGCCGGTCTCCTGCAGATCCGCCAGGCGGCAGATCACCCGCTCCAGATCGATCTCATCCGCCGCCGGCATCGATCCGCTCTGCCGAGGGGCCCGTGACGAGCGCATCGGCCGGCGCCGCCAGCGGCTCGATCCGGTGCCAGAGGGTGGCCAGCAGCACCGCAGCTGGCAGACACAGACTCGCCGTGTACAGGAAGAAATGCGGATAGCCGATCCGCTCGGCGACGAAACCCGAGGTGCCGTCCAGGATCTTTCCCGGCAGCGCATACAACGAGGCGAACAGCGCGTATTGGGTGGCGGTGTACTTCGCGCTGGTGAGGCTCGACATGTACGCGATCAGCGCCACGCCCTCGAGCGAGAGGGCCAGGTTGTCCGTGCCGTTGACCAGGCCGAGTCCGAGCAGCGTCGGGCCGTGTGTGCTGGCGAGCACCGCATAGCCGAGGTTCGAGAGTAACGAGACGGCCAGCCCCGCGGCGAGCGTGCGCGCCAGACCGATGCGTGCCACCAGCACTCCGCCGAGAAATACGCCCGCGATCCCCACGGTATATCCGCAGACCTTTCCGACCAGTGCGATCTGCTCGAGCGTGTAGTGATGATCGATGTAGAACGGGTTGACCATCGCACCGATGGTGAACTCGGCGAGCTGGTAGCTTCCGATGAACGCCAGCGCCGTGATCGCGATGCGCATGCCGAAGCGACCGAAGAACTCCGTCAACGGGCAGATCACCGCACCGATGAACCACTCACCGAGGTCGCGCAGCGTCTGTGGCCAATGCGCGCGCCGTTCGAGCCATTCAATGACCCGCGCCTCGCGCTGCGCCTCGGCGCGGGATATCGCGACGTTAGGCTCCTTCACCAGCAGCGTCGTGACGACACCGACACCCATCAGCGCGGCCATCGTGCCGTAGCTCAGATGCCAGCCGTACCCGGCGGCGACGGCAATTGCGCCGGCGCCGCCGGCGATCATCGCGATGCGGTAGCCCACGGAGTAGGTCGCCACCATGGCCCCCTGCAGCGCTTCAGGTACCGACTCGATGCGCCAGGCGTTCATCGCCACGTCCTGCGTGGCGGAGCAGAACGCCACGAACAGCGCTGCGCCCGCCAGGGAAGCGACGCTGCGGGCCGGATCGCTCGCCGCGAGCCTGAGCAAACCGAGCGCGACGGTGATTTGAGCGAGCAGCATCCACGAGCGGCGCTGGCCGAGCAGCCCGTGCAGCAACGGCAGGCGTACCCGATCGACCACCGGTGACCAGATGAACTCGAAGGTGTATGCGAAGCCGACCCAGGCGAACATGCCGATGGTGGCGCGCTCGACCCCCGCCTGGCGCAACCAGACGGTGAGCGTGGAGAACACCAGCAGGAACGGCAGTCCGCTCGAGAAACCCAGAAACAGCATCGACACCACGGCGGGTTGCCGGTAGACGGCGAGCGCGTGCCAGCTGCGGGCGAGCCTCCGGGGTTCGCCCGCCCCGTTCTGAGCCACTTCGCTCACGCGCCTCGCCCCGGTCCGGCGCGCCGATCGATGTTGCGGTTGACGTTGCGGCAGGGCATCGGACAATCATATGCGCTATGCAAGACCATCAGCTTAAATTCATCGAACTGGCGCTCGCGCGCCGCGCGCTGCGCTTCGGGCAGTTCACCCTCAAATCGGGGCGCGAGAGTCCGTACTTCTTCAATGCCGGGCTGTTCAGCGACGGTGAGGCGATTGCCGTGCTCGGCCGCTGCTACGCCGCCGCCATCACCCGCTCCGGGCTCGCCTTCGACATGCTCTTCGGCCCCGCCTACAAGGGCATCGCGCTCGCGGCCAGTACGGCCGCGGCGCTGTTCGATCATCACGGGCGCAACGTGCCCTATGCGTTCAATCGCAAGGAAGCCAAGAGTCATGGCGAGGGCGGCAACCTGATCGGCGCACCCTTGGCCGGTCGGGTGCTGGTGATCGATGACGTGGTGACGGCGGGCACGGCGGTGCGCGAGTCGCTCGATCTGATCCGCGCCGCCGGGGCCGAGCCGGTCGGGTGCGTGTTCGCGCTCGATCGCCAGGAGCGTGGCCGCGGCGAGCTCAGCGCCACTCAGGAGATCGAACGCGAACACGGGCTGCAGTGCCTCAGTGTCCTCACGCTCGCCGAGCTCATCGATGCGCTCTCGGCGCCGGGCGCGGCGGCCATCACCGCCGAGCAGCTCGCCGCGCTGAAGGCCTACCGGCAGCGCTACGGAGTGGCCTGAGCGGCCGGTCAGGGGTACAGCGGCGGCAGTGTGTCGCGTTCGGCTCGGCCGCCGGTCTGGCGTGCCGGCAGATCGCGCAGCGCCTGGGCGAGCGCGAGGCCCGCCCAGGTGCCACCGCCGTAGCAGGCGCGTTCCAGATCCTGCAGCAAGGTCTGGGTGTGCGGCTCGAGGCCGGCGGCGAACAGCGGGTGGAGGCTGGTCGCCGGTACGTTCCACGCGCCACTCATCCAGTCGAGCAGGTGGCGGCGTGCGGCCGGCGCGTCATTGCGGGCGCAGGCCGCATGAAACGCGGTCCGTTCTGCCGCGGCGTCAGGACGCGCCTCGCGTCGCGGGGGGGGCGGAGGGGCCACGGGGCGCCGGCGCTGTCGGCGGCGACGCGACCAGAGCCAGGCGGCGAGGGTTGCGACCCACAGCAGCGCGAGCACGCCCGCCAGCCATTGCCACCGTGAGATCCGCCTCGAGCCGGGGGTGGGCGGTTTGGCTGCGGCCCCCGGTGCAGGTGCCGTCGCCGGTGTCGGTTGGGCGCTGGGCGCGACGGCTGGCGGCGGGCGCGACGCCGCGGAACCGGCCGCCGCCGGCGTGACGTTCAGGGTCTGCGCCGGCAGCGTTGCCCGCTGCAGACGGTCGGTTCGAGTGTTCCACCAATGGACCGTCAGTGCGGGCAGGACGTAGCGCCCGGGACGGTCTGCGATGAACGCGATGGTCTGCGTGCGGCTGCCGAGGATACCCGTACCCGCGGGCAGATTCTGCAGCTGCGCCTGATCGGGGTAACGGCTGAGCCCGGCCGGCGGACGCAGGCGGTGCGCCAGGTTCGGGAGCTGCGCGGCCGTGAGTCCGGTCGCCTTCAGATCGAGCTCGAGGGTGAGCGGATCGCCGGCCGGTACGCTGTCCGTGTGCGGGCTCCAGCGCGCGCTCAGCGTCACGGACTGTGCCGGCAGCCAATCCCGACCGCGCGCGCCCGAGGGCCGGGGTCGTACCGACAGGACGATCGGATCGCCGTGCACTTCAACCGGATGCAGCGCCTGCATCAGGCCGCCGAAGAACCCGCCGAAGGCGTTGCTCGACCACGGCGAGGTTCGCGCGTGCGCGGCCACTTCGGCCTCGAGCACGGGCCCGGCCAGACGGATACGCCCGCTGTGCAGTCCAAACAGCACGAAGCGGCGCGTGATCACCCGGTACACCCGTCCGTTGCGTACGACGGTGCCGTACTGGTCGGCCCCGATGTGCTTGACGAGCACCGCACGGTCGCCCGAGAACGCGAGGCTGGCGTGGTAGAGCTGCTCATCGGTGTAGATCTGCACCGTGAGGTGAACTTGCGCTTGTACGTAGGGCGCGGCGGGCCGCGTGCGGCTGACGATGAATATCGGTGCGGCGCCGCCCGCCCCGGGGCGGCCGGCGCCGCCGCCGCTCACCGTCAACCTCAGCGGCGCGCTCTGCTCACCGTCCCAGGCGAGCGGGGGGATCGTCAACGAGCCGGTGCGTTTCGGCGCCAGTGTCAGGATGACCTGGGAGCGCTCGGCGTTGCCGCCGGTCCCGAACTGCACGCTGGTGCTGGAACTGCTGGCGAGAATGTCGAAATCACGGCGCAGCGGTGCGAGCTGCGGCTCGCTCGTGGTGAGGCCATCGTAGGTCAGGGTGAGCTGCACCGTGGTGCCGGTGGCGATCTGGGTGTTGCTGAGCGCGGCGGTGACGGACGCGTACGCCTTCGGCAACGCCGAGCACACAAGCGCCGTGAGCAGCACAGCGGCGAGGCGACGCATCATGGATTCGCTCCCGGATGGCGCAACAGGTATTGGATCAGGAATTTGCGCCGCAGCAGCCCGGCCGGGTCATTGGGGATCTGCCGCAGCCATTGTTTCAGTGCCAGCGTTTGTTCGCTCGGCGGCTTCGGCGGTGGCGCCGTGCGTGTGCCGTGCGCCAGCAGGGCGTGTTCGGCGCCGTGGGGGCCGTGCCGTACGCGGCCGGCCGCCGCCTGGCCTGCGCTCTGGCGCTGCTGTGCGCGCGCCAGTGCCGCAGCGCGCTCGGCGTTTCGCCGCGTCTGCCCCGGGCTGTGCGGTGCCATTCCCGTGGCGGAGGCCGGGTGGGCCGCAGCCGCAGCACCGGTGCGACCGCCGTGGGATGCGCTCGCGTGAGGCGCGCCGGGCTGCGCACCGCGGCCGTTCTGCGCAGTCGCGTGGCCCTGCGCCGCGCCCTGCTGTCTGCGCGAGCCGTTCTGGTGTTTTCCCTGTCCTGTGCGGCCGCCCTGGGGGCTGCCGTTGCGTTGGCCCGAAGGCGACGGCGAACCCGGCGGGTGTGGAGGCGTCGCGGACTGTTGTGGCGGCTGCTGCGCCAGGGCGCGCGCCACCAGGTTGCGATTGTGGCGGATGTCGCGGTCGTGCGGACGCTGCTTCAGCGCCGCATCGTAGGCCGCGAGTGCTGCGTGCAGCCGCCCCAGGTGCGCCAGCGCATTGCCGAGGTTGTATTCACTGGTCGGATCTTTCAGCGGCTGCAGCAGGTGCGCCGCCGGTGCGTAGCGGCCCGCGAGCAGGTCCGCGTACGCCTTGCGACGCCGGCTGGTGAAGTGCGCCGCCGCCTGTGCGGGTCGGCCGGCCGCGAGCAGCGCCTCGCCCTGCTGATCGGGCGTGCGCCAGAGATTCGACCAGACGCCGGCGACTGCCGGCGCACTCACCAGACACCCGAGCACCATCAGCGCAGCTCCCCGACGCTTCACGTCCACCCCCGACGGGCGAGCAGCGCCCCGAGCAGCACGATCAACGGCAACAGCCACACGCCGTCGTTGAGCCAGCTCGACAAGTGGACTTGCGGTGCGGCATGGGCTCCGGGGAGGGCGCGCAGGCCATCGGCGTGCAGCGCGGCGATCAGCTGCGGCAGCTGATCGAGTCGGACGAATTCCCCGCCGCCGGCCTCGGCGATGCGCTGCAGCACGGCCGGATGCAGTCGACTGATCAGCACTTTGCCATCCGCGCCGCTGCGAAATCCGCCGGTGGCGCGCGGTGTTGGTGCACCGGTCGTGGTACCGACACCGACCACGTTGACCGTGATGCCCGCGGCGCGCAGGCGTGCGGCCGCCTGGATCGCGCGGGCCGGGTCGTGCACCGAGTCCATCAGGACGATGACCTGCCGGTCGTTGCCCGCCCAGGCGTGCAGCAGGCGCGCGGCGGCGCCGAGCGCCGGGGCGAGTCGCGCGCCATGTTCAGGCATCAGCTGCGGCGAGAGCGCCCGGTTGAGATTGCGCACCGTCGCGCCGTCGGCGGTGAGCGGCGCGACGGTGTACGCTTCCCCAGCGAAGGCAACGAGTCCGACACGCGCATCGTGCGCGGCTGCGAGCAGGTTATCGACGGCGAAGCGGGCCTGCGCGGCCCGATTCGGGGGCACATCGGTCGCCTCCATGGACGGTGAGAGTTGTACGGCGAGCACCCAGGCGGCCGGCAGGCGGTATGCGGCGGTGACTTGCCGTTGCCAACTCGGGCCGGCGAGCGCCACCACACCGAGCGTCCACAGCGCGCCGATCAGCGGCCAGGGGGAGCGGGCGCGCGTGCCGCTGCCCTCCAGTCGCAGCAGCGCGAGCAGGTCCGCGTCCACCAGCCGTGGCCAGGCGCCGGTGCGCGCGCGCCGGCGCGTCAGCCACAGCGCGAGCGCCCACATCGGCGGCAGCGCGGCGAGCGCCCAGGGATGCAGGAAATGCAGGGCGCGCGGCATGCTCAGGTCCGCTCCGTCATGCGCCAGGCGGCCGGAATGCTCAACAGCAGCGCGAGTGCGAGCGGCACGCCGAACCACTCGCTCGCCGGGCGCAGCCAGCGCCGATCGCCCGCGACCGGCTCGAGCCGATCGATCTGCCGGTACACGGCGCGCAACGCGCCCTGATCGGTGGCGCGGAAGTAGCGCCCGCCGCTGATGCGGGCAATTTTCTGCAACAGCTTCTGATCCAGATCGGTGTTGCCGGTGACGCCGAAGAACGACTGGCGCACCGCGGCGCCGACCCCGATGGTGTCGATGCGCAGCCCGGTTTCGGCCGCGAGCCGGGCGGCCTCGAGCGGCGGCATCACGCCGGTGTTGTTGCCCCCGTCGGTGAGCAGAATCAACAGCGGCTGGCGGTGAGCGTGTGCGCCGCGATCATCCTGGCGCAACGTCTTGATCGCCAGTCCGATGGCGTCGCCGATCGCAGTCTGCGGCCCGGCGATGCCGACCATGGCCTCGTCGAGAAAACGGTGCACGGTGCCCAAATCCGTGGTGAGCGGCGCCTGCAGGTAGGGGCGCGTTCCGAAGAGGATCAGTCCGACCTGATCGCCGTGCCGGCCGCTGACGAAACGGCCGGCGACCTGCTGGACCACTTGCAACCGGCTCTGCCGGCCCCCCATGTCCTCCGTGGCCATGGAGCCGGAGCAGTCGATCGCGAGGATGATCTGGCGACCCTCGGTGTGCACCGGAAGGGGTGCGCCGAGCCATTGCGGACGCATCGCCGCGAGGATCAGCAGCAGCCAGATGCCGCTCAACAGCACCGCGTCGGCGCGCGCGATGCGTGGTGCACCGGTGCCGGCCGCGGCGACCTCCGCGGCCATCGGCACGAACAGAGCTGCACCCGAGGGTTCGGCGTTGCGCAGGACTCGCCGCAGCACCCAGGGCAGGGGCGTGAGCAGTGCCATCCACGGCCATGCAAAGTGAAACATCAGCGCCGCCCGCTCGGGTGTTGGCGTCCGGCGCGGCGCACGAACGCATCGGCCCCGGCCAGCCACTCGGTGCGCTGATCGAGCGGGTGATCGCCGAAGGCGGCGCCGAGCAGTGCTCGGCCGGGCCCTCCGGCGAGCACGGTGGCGCCTTCGCTGCCGAGAAACGCGAGCCAGGCCTCGCCGGTGAGTCGAGCCACACGATCGCGCCCGAACACCGCCATGGCATAGCGGCGCAGCAGACTCTCGATGGCGCGTGCAGTCGTCTGCGGGTCGGCCGCCGCGGCGCGGATGCGGCGCAGTTCCCGTAGCGTCCCGCGCCGACGCCGCAGGCGCGGGGCGCGCCACCAGGTCAGCGCGCCGGCCGCAGCCGCCACGGTGAGCGCGGCGAGGATCCACCAGCCGAGTGCCGGTGGCCACACCGAGGGAGGCGGTGGCGCATGGGCCGGCGCAAGGGCTGTCAGCCAGTTCGGGCTCATGCTGCGGACGGTCCGCCGAGCAGGCTCTGCCGCAGCGCCGCCTCGGCCGGTTCCGAAGTGTCGAGCCGTACCACCGGCGCGGCCAGGCGCTGCGAGAGACGCGCGACGCCCTGCTCGCGCGCCTGCCAGGCGTCGCGCCACGCGGTGCGCACCCGCTGCCCGTCGAGGATCGCGAGGCGCCCGGGCAGCCCGGCGCGGAACCGCCCGGGTGGCAGGCCCTGCGCCTCCAGAGGATCGGTGGCCCAGTAGAGCCGGATGTCATTGTGGCGCGTGAGCGGCAGCCAGAGCGCCTCCTCGCGCGCCGCCGGCGCGGCGAAGTCGCTGAGGGCGAGGATCTGGCTGCCCGGTCGGATGAGCGGGACCGAGGCCCGCAGCGCCTCGGGCAGTGCCTGCGGCTCGGGCGGTGCGGGGGCACGCGGCTGCGCCGCCAGCAGCGTCTCGAGCAGTGCAAGGACGCCGGCGAGTCGGGCCCGAGCCGGAAGAATGCGCGCTGGCGCACGTCCGCTCGCCACTACGGCCCCGACCCGGTCGCCCTCGAGTGCGGCCGTCCAGGCGAGCAGGGCGGCGACGCGTACGATGAGCGCGGATTTCAGCTGGCGGCGGCTGCCGAAGAAGGTGCCCGGTTGCAGGTCGACGAGCAGCCACACGGGCCGCTCGCGCTCCTCGTGAAACAGTTTCGTGTGCGGCCGCCCGCGGCGCGCCGTGACCCGCCAGTCGATGCTGCGCGGATCGTCTCCCGGGGTGTACAGCCGCACCTCCTGGAACTCCAGGCCGCGGCCGCGCTGCGCGCTCGAGTGCGCACCGAGCACGGCGGCGCGGGTCCGCCGCTGGCGCTGCAGCGACAGACCGTGCGCGGCGCCACGCAGCGCGAGCAGTTCCTCGAGCGTCGGGAGACTCATGCGTTCAGGGCGCCGGCACCCGGCTGAGCAGTTCGTGTACGCAGCTCTCGGCGCTGACGCCCTGCGCCTGCGCCGTGTAGTCGACGAGCAGCCGGTGACGCAGCGCGTCCGGGGCGATCGCCTGCACGTCCTCGGGACTGACGAAATCGCGGCCCTCGAGCCAGGCGAGCGCGCGCGCGCCGCGCTCGATGGCGATCGCCGCGCGCGGACTTGCGCCCCAGCGCAGCCACTGGCGCAGTTGCGCGCTGTAGGGTTCGGGGCGGCGCGTGGCGTCGACCAGGGCGGCGATGTATTCGGCCACCGGATCGGAGAGCGTCAGACCGAGAATCTCCCGCCGCGCGGTGAACACCGTGGTCTGGCTCATCCGTTGCGTGGGCGGGGCAATCTCGCGCTGGCTGATCGCCTCGGCGCGCGCCAGCGCCATCACCTTCAGCGTCGTGGCGCGGTCGGGATAATCGACGCGGGTGTGCAGCATGAAGCGGTCGAGCTGCGCCTCGGGCAGCGGATAAGTGCCCTCCTGTTCGATCGGGTTCTGCGTCGCCATCACCAGGAACAGCGGCGGCAGCGGATAGCTCGCCGCGCCGACGCTGATCTGCCGCTCGGCCATGGCCTCGAGCAGTGCCGCCTGCACCTTCGCCGGCGCTCGGTTGATTTCATCGGCGAGGATCAGATTGTGAAACAGCGGTCCGCGCTGGAAGCGGAACGTGCCTTCCTCCGGCCGATAGATGTCCGAACCGGTCAGATCCGCCGGCAGCAGATCCGGCGTGAACTGAACCCGCTGGAAGTCCGCCTCCACCGCGTGGGCCAGCGCCTTGATGGCGCGGGTCTTCGCCAGCCCGGGTGGGCCCTCCACCAGCAGATGGCCGTCGCAGAGCAGGGCGACCAGCAGCCGCTCGACCAGCGCCTCCTGCCCGAGGATCTGGCTGCGCAGGTAGGTGCGCAGCCGAGCGAACGCGGCCTGCGCGGCGCCGCCGGGAGAGGCGGGGTGCGTGGCAGGGGCGGAAGGGGCGAGCGGGCCGGTGCCGGTCATGGCGGAGTGCCTCCAGAGTGTTCCCGAGAGCGGGATTGACCCTGCAGCGCCGCTGGGGTTCCCGGGCGACGCCACGATGCGGGGACCCCGGACCCGGCTGAAATGTGCCAGACGACATATTACCGGCCGGCGGACGGACCCGCTCGGCCGCGCACACGACTCCAGCGGCTGCATCACGCGTACCATACTACCGTGGTACCATAGGCGGCATGAAAACCATCACACGTGTGCAGACCGGGGTGCGGCTCGAGCGCCGGCTGCTGAAAGTGCTCAAGGCGCTGGCCGCGGACCTCGAGATGTCCCTCGGGGATCTGCTCGAGGGCATCGTGCTGCATGCCTTCGAGGGCAAGGCGCCGTTTTCGGCCGCGACGCTGCGCAAGATCCGGGCGCTGAAGACGGTCTACGGTCTGGACCTCGTCGCCGAGGACTCGCACCGCATGCACGAGGTCGAAGCCCGTGAGTGAGCTGCCCGCGGATCTCGCCTGTTTTCTGCGCGGGGAGCTCGAGCCGGCCACCTTCACGCACCGGGAGCACGTGCGCATGGCCTTCGAGATGCTGCGCCGTTACGACTTTCCCGAGGCCGCGCTGTATTACTCGCGCGCGCTGCAGTCCTTGACCGCCCGGGCCGGGGTCCCGGGGAAGTTTCACCAGACGATCACCGTCGCCTTCCTGTCGCTGCTCGCCGAGCGCATGTCAGGGCAAGACGCGCAGACATTCGAGGCGTTCGCCCTGGCCCATCCGGACCTTCTCCACGGGTCGGTGCTCGAGCGGCTCTACCGCCCCGAGCGGCTCGCGAGCGCGGCGGCGCGCACGACCTTCCTGCTGCCGACGACGCTCGCCGGATAGACCGGCGCAGCGGCGCTCAGCTGTTGGACTCGGTGTGTCCCCTGGCGCCCCGCAGGCACTGCGCGACGTCGCTGCGGCGTACGATCCGGTAGGGTGCAAAGGCCGCTACGGCGGCGGCGAGCGCATTCTGCGCGGCGGCGAGCTGCGCCATCTGCTCGCAAAGTGAACGCACGTCTGCCCTGACCTTCGCTGAGCCTCGGTGCGCGGTGCGCTTGATGACCGAAGAGTCGCCCTGCCAGAGTGCGCTGAACAGCGATCCGACGACGTCTACGCCCAGCTGGCCGCCCGCTTCGCCGACGGCGGCGCCGGCCGCGGAGATCCCGAGCGCATGCTGGTAGTACTGCTGCGCCAGAGGCTGCTCCGACGGGGTCAGCGTGAGCGTATGCCCCGCAATCACCAGCCGGCCGCTCGCGTGCACGTAGGCGTCGGATTCACCAGGCGTACTGATGCGCACCGCAGTGCCCTCGATGGCGAAGGTACCGTGCCGGCTCGTGGTGCTGATGTGCTCCGTGCACCCCGCAAGAGCGGCCAGCGTTGGCAACAGTAGAACAACGATCCGCAGCGCGATTCGATGGTTCATTGAGTGATGCTCCCCGCGTAGGCGACTCAGGAGGGCTGACCGACGTGTGCCGTCGCGGCCGAAGTGCCGTGCGGCTCGGTGATCACCGCCCGCATGATCCGCGGGGCGACCCAACGCTCGATATCGTCGATCAGCGTGAAACCCGCCGGCACCACCACCAGCGTGAGGCCGGTCGAGGTGACCAGACCGCCGATGACGCCGATCGCCATCGGGGCGCGAAACGGATCGCCGATCGCAAAGGCCACCGGCAGCATGCCGGCCACCATCGCCACGGTGGTCATCACGATCGGGCGGGCCCGTTTGTGTCCGGCTTCGAGCAGCGCGGTCAGACGGTCTTTGCCAGCCCGCATCTCCTCGATCGCGAAATCCACCAGCAGGATGGAGTTCTTCGCCACGATACCCATCAGCATCAGAAAGCCGATCATCACCCCGAGCGACAGCGGCCGGTCCGTGATGAACAGCGCCGCGACCGCCCCGCCGATCGACAACGGCAGCGCCGAGAGGATGGTGATCGGCTGCAGCACTCGGGCGAACAGCAGCACCAGCACCGCGAACACCATGAGGATGCCAGTGCCCATGGCGATCAAGAAGTCGGTGAACAGCTCCGACATCAGCCGCGCGTTGCCCGTCTCGGCCAGGTGCACGCCCGACGGCAGGTGGGCCAGCGCCGGGAGCGCATGGATCTGCTTCATCGCCTTGCCGAGCTGCACGCCGTTCAGGTCCGCATCGATCGCGATCCGCAGGCGCTGATCGCGACTGTGGATCTCGGTCGGTCCCTGCCCGAAGCCGAAATCCGCCACCGCCTTCAGCGGCACCGAACCACCGCTGGCAGTCGGTACGGGCAGGTTCTCCAACGTGTTGAGGTTGGCCCGGGCCGAGCGCTTCAGGTTCACCAGAATCGGCACCTGGCGGTCCGGCAGGGTGAACTTCGCGTCGTTCTGCAGCAGATCACCGAGTGTCGCGATGCGAATCGTCTGGCTGATGTCCGCCACGGTCACGCCGAGCTCGGCGGCGAGGTCGAAGCGCGGCCGGATGCGGATCTCAGGCCGCGGTAGCCCGTCCGCCGAGCTCACGTCGCGCAGATCCGGCAATGCCGCCATCTGGCTCATCACCCGGTGAGCGGTGTGCTCGAGCAACGACAGGTTGTCGCCGGTGAGGTCTATGGTGATGTCGTGGCCGTCGCTGTCGCCGTTGAAGTTCTGGAAGTAGATCTGCGCGTTCGGAATGCGGCGCAGCTGGGCGAGCATCTGGTCCTGCCACTGCGTCTGGCTCATCGGCCGCTCCGAAGGCGGCACCAGGCTGATATAGAGGTTCGCGCCGCGCACGCTGCCGTTGCCACCGACCGACTCGTCGATCGACTTCACGTAGCGCTGACGGGCGAGGATGCGATACGCCTCATCAGCGACCTTCTCGGTATCCGTCAGCTGCACTCCGGGCGGCAGTTCGATCGAGAGCGACGCGCTGCTGCTGTCGGAGTTCTGCACGAAGGTCTTCGGCACCAAGATCAATCCGACGATCGAGGCGGCGAAGAACATCACGCCGAAGAAGATCGTGATCCAGCGGTGATGCACGCACCAGCGCAGCACGTGCAGGTAGCGCTTCATGATCGGTCCGTCGTGCTGTTCCGGGAGCGGCTCGGATTTCAGCGTATAGGCGGCGATCACCGGGGTCAGCAGCCGGGCCACCAGCAGCGAGAAGAACACCGCCGCGGCGACCGTCAGGCCGAACTGCTTGAAGTACTGGCCGATGATCCCACTCATGAAACTCACCGGCATGAACACCGCGATGATGGTGCAGGAGGTGGCCACCACCGCGAGTGCGATCTCGTCGGCCGCATCGAGCGCCGCCTGAAATGCGCTCTTGCCCATTCGCTTGTGGCGCACGATGTTCTCGATCTCGACGATCGCGTCATCGACCAGCACGCCGGACACGAGTGAGAGGGCGAGCAGGCTCACCTGATTGAGGGTGAAGCCAAGCCAGTACATGACGCCGAACGCCGGAATGGCCGAGAGTGGGATGGCGAGGGCGGAGATCAGGGTTGCGCGCAGGTCACGCAGGAACAACCACACCACCAGCACCGAGAGGATCGAGCCCTCGATGAGTGCCTCGAGCGCGGAGTGGTAGGTCTGCTTGGTGTAGGTCACCGAGGAGAACGTGCGGTGAATGTTGACGCGCGGGAATTCCTTGCGGATCTTGGCGAGCTCCTGCTGCACGCCTTTCAGCACTGCCACGTCCGAGGTGCCCGGCGCTCGCTGCACGCCGAAGGAGATCGCCGGCTGGCCATTGAACTTCTCGATGCTGCGCACCTCGGCGGCGCCATCGCGCACCGTGGCGATGCTGCCGAGCCGCGCGAAGCGTCCGCCGGGTAGGGCGATCTGGGTCTGCGCGAGCTGCCAGGCCGTCTGCGCCCCGCCGAGCACGCGGATCGTCTGCTCGCCGTTGCCGAGATCCGCCCGTCCGCCGGGCAGGTCGATGTTGAGGTTGGTGAGCTGGCTGTTGACTTGGGCCGCGGTGATGCCGAGCGCCTGCATGCGCGCCGGGTCGAGCTCGACGCGGATCTCGCGGTCGACCCCGCCGTAGCGCGACACCTGGGCTACCCCGGGTACGGTGAGCAGTCGCTTGGTGACGGTGTTGTCGATGAACCAGGAAATCGCCCGGTCGCTCATGTCGGTCGAGCTGACCGCGTAGTAGACGATCGGCCCGCCGTCGATCTTCACTCGTTGCACCACCGGCGGCAGGATGTCAGTGGGCAGATCGGCCTGTACCTGGGTGACCGCATCGCGCACCTCGGTGACCGCGCGGTCGATCGGCGTGCCGATCTCGAATTCGACGTCCGTTTCTTCTCCGCCCTGATAGGCCTTGGAGAGAATGTGGCGGATGTTGCCGATGCCGGCCACCGCCGCTTCCACGCGGCGCACGATCTGAGTCTGCACCTCTTCGGGCGCTGCGCCCGGCTCGGTGATGACCACCGAGACGATGGGATACGACAGATGGGGATTCAGTGTCACCGGCAGGCGCACGAACGCCGTGGCGCCGACGAACAGCAGCACGACGAACAGAACGATGGGGGGCAGCGGGTGCTGGATCGCCCAGGCCGACAGACGTCTCATGAGCGCACCGTGTGCGCCTGTACCTGCACCGCCTCGCCGCTTTGCAGGAAGCCCCCGGCGAGCGTCACCACGCGCTCACGGCCGGTGAGGCCCTTGTTGATGACGACACCCGAGGCGATCACCCCGCCGAGTACGACGGACCGGCGTACGGCGACATTCTTGCGGTTCACGACGAACACATACGATCCGGCCGAATCCGTCATGACCGCGGTCTGCGGCAGTACCGGGCGCTCCGCGTGGCTCTCCAGGATCACCGCGCGCGCAAATGCCCCGGGGCGCAGCGCCGGATTGGGCTTCAGCGCAATGCGCACCTGACCGAGGCGGGTCTGCGGATTGATGGTGGCCCCGAGCAGCCAGATCCGCCCCGAAAACGGGTGGGGGTAGCCGATCAGGTAGACCTGGGCCGGCTGACCGATCTTCAGCGCCGCGAGGTCCTGCTCGGTCACCTGTCCTTTCAACTCCACGCGCCCGGCATCTTCCAGAGTGAACAGTGCGGGTCCCCCGGGACTGGCCACCTGGCCGACCTCGGCGTCGCGGGTCAGCACGATTCCCGCCACCGGTGCGACGATGCGGGTCAGGGCGAGTTCGGCGCGCTTCTGGCGCAGCTCCGCGGCGAACATGCGCTCGTTGGCGGCGTCCATGGCGGCCGTGGCCTGGCTCTGTTCGATGTTCTGCCGGGACAGCCCGCCGTTCGGGCCGATGGCGAGCGCCCGCCGGTATTCGGCCGCCGACAGCACGGCCTGGGCCCGCGCCTTGGCGAGCGATGCGGCGAGTTGTGCCACCTGCGGCTCGAGCACCGAGTCATCGAGCTGGGCGAGCAGCTGGCCGCGCCGAACATGGTCGCCGACCTGTACGGCGACTCGCACGATGCGCTCGGCCTGACCTCCGTCCCCGATCGGCAGATCATGCCGTGCCGAGATGGTGCCGGTGACGAGTACCTGCGTGCTCACCGGCTGCAGTCCCGGCACCATGGTGCTCACCAGGGGCACGAAGTGGCGGTCCGCGAGCGGGACGAGGACGGCATGTTTGGTGCCTTCGTGCAGCCACAGCGCCGTGCCGAGTGCCGCGGCGAGCACCAGACCGCCGGTAATCAGCCAACGCTTGCGCAGGCGGCGGTGCGCCGGAACGAGCACATCGCCCACGACATTGTCGCGTTCGGCCCAGCCGAGCGCATCGGTCCCGGGCGCGCTGGGAACGCCGGGCGCCCCCAGGATGCCGTTGCCCTGTTGTTCAACCGTGATATTGGTGTTGCTCATGACGGATAACTGCCCTGTCAGGTGGACTTGCGGCGAAGAGTGGTGAGGGTGTGGTGATCGAGAGCGCCAGGTGTGCCGGTGGGCCGTAGCCGCTCGCTGCGCAGGCGGGCGGGGTGCGGGACCCTCTCACACCAATCCTCGTGTCTTTGGCGTCAGTACCACGACGGTGCCGGCGATCTTGTCGTGCCAGGCTTGCCGTTCGCGGTCGAAGGCGATCCAGAAGAATCCCAGGCCGGCGGCGATCAAGGAGAGGAAGCAGCCGAGGGCGCGCAGGATGGCCGTCTCCCAGCTGACGGGCTGACCGTCGATGCGCACGACTCGCAGGTGGCAGATGATGCCGCCGACCGTCGTGCCGCGCAGTTTCCACATCAGCGCCCCGTAGGTGGCCAGCACGAGCAGCAGGCCGTCGGTGCCGTGGTGCTCGATCGCGCTCAACGCGAAGCTGACCAGCACCAGATCGATCAGCAGCGCCAGCATGCGGATCCAGAATCCTGCGCGCGGCAGCGTGGCGAGTTCCATCGGCGTCGGTGCCGGGGGTGGCGTTGCAGCCGCGGATGCGGTCGCGTCCAGCGGGGCCGCACCGCCCTCAGGCGCGTTGGGTGGCACGGTGCCCGCAGCGGGAGCGAACCCGGTGAAACCCGCCGGTGCCGCCGGTCCCGCGGCGCTGCGCGCCGCCCGCAGGGCGAGCAACAGACCGTAGATGACCGCGCCGAAGCCGAGCGTGCCGATCAGGGCGTAGACGATGAATCCGAGCACCGGCACCATGTAGAGCGCCAGCGCGATGACGCCGCCAAGGAGGACGTACAGCACGGGATGGAGGCCGCCGCTGCGCACGCCGCGCAGGATCCGCCCGCCGATCCAACCGAGCGCGACGACTCGGCCGAAAATGCCGGCCCCGAGCAGCGCGAGCCAGAACAGCGGGATCGCCAGGATACCGACCACGGTCATGACCAGCGCCAGCATCAGCACCGGCGTCAGCAGCGTCATGGCGACAGCGGCCAGAAGCGACGCGCCCGGATGTTCATCGAGGGTCTGGATGCTCTTCTGCAGGCCTTCGCGGAACAGCAGCGCGAGCAGTGCGTAGAACAGCAGGAGCACGCCGGCGACGCCCCACGCCCAGCTGATGTCCAGACGCGGTGCGAGCAGGCGGCCGAGGAGCAGGCAGTGCTCGCTCCAGGATTGCAGGCCCGCCGCGCCGTGGAACATTCCAGCCATGATGTTCGCGGTGCCGCCGTCGATCACGCTGCCCGGATCGCGCTGCACCGATCCGAACACGTCCACCGCCTGGCCGTGGATATGCGCTTTGGGGCCGAGTTTCAGATCGCCGAATACCGCGACGGCATTGCCGCCGACCGAGCCATTGACGCTCGAGTCGCCGAACACACTGACCACGCTGTTGGCGACGCGGCCGCTCGTCTGCAGATCGCCCATGATCGCGACCACCGAGTCCGACACGTCGCCGTCGGCGACGCTGTCGCCGAAGACCGCGACCACGTCGCAGGCGCTCTTGCCGGCCGGCAGCCGCACGCTGTGGAATACGGAAACCAGTTCCTGATCATCCGGGCAGGTGTGCTGGTGGCCGTGCACGGTCACGATCGCGCTGGCGCTGTCGTTGTCGGTGATGCCGACGCCGTTGCGGCCGATGCGGATGTGGCTTGAGCCGTTCTCGACATTGATGCCGTGCGAGCCGATCTGCACCTCAGTCGCGCCGTGGCGCGAGACCGTGGTCACGCCGCCGGAGGCGCTGATGACGGTCGCCTGCCCGGCCCCGGCCGGTACGATGCCGCCGCCGAAGGCGAGCAGTCCGCTCAGCGCTGCAGCGGGCAGAAGTGATTGAATGACCTTGTTCATACAGTGTGTGCCTTGGAATGCGGCAGCGTGGGATAGAGCAGGAGGTAGCCGAGTGCGACCAGCATCGCGTAGGCCGCCCCGACGACGAGCAAGCCGGCGAACAGCCAGTCCGAGGGGATCGCGTGCGCCAGACGCACGGCCAGCTCGCCGAGATCGAGAATCGTGCGGCTCGTGCCGCGCACGCCCCGCACCACGTGCCCGACGCCTTCGTTGGCGAGCACGTGGCCTACGTATTCGCGCAGGCGCGTGGCGAGCATCCACGCCAACGGCACGCACAGCGCGCAGGCGGCGAGCGCCAGCGCGCGAGCGGCGCGCGGCCAGCGGGAGATCCCCGCGAGGGGTTGTGAGTGGGCACGCCGTTCGATTTCACGCAGAACGCGCGCTTCGAGCGAGGCGGGTGCGATGCAGGGCGGCTGTTCGTGCAGCGCCTGGTGGGCCAGCTGCTCGAGCTGTTTTTCAAGCGAGGTACGGTCGTTCATGTCGGTGCACAGCTCCGGTCGGTGCGGGGGCCGAGTCCGCCGGCGGCAAGGGTCTTGGCCATGGCGAGGCGGCCGCGCAGGATGTCGGTCTTGGTCTTCGCGAGCGAATGACCGAGCCGCGCGGCGATGTCCTGGTAGGACATTTCTTCAAAGTGAAACAGTACCAGCGGTACGCGCTGGTGATCGGGGAGGCTGCGCAGCGCCGCGTCGATCAGGGCGTGACGCTGCTGCTCCTCCAGCTCATGCAATGCACCCGCGAAGGCTGCACTCGCATCCTCGATGTCCTCCTCGCGTGATTCGTCGGTGAAGACCTCGGAGAACAGACGCCAGCGCTTACGATGGCGCGTCAGATGGTTCAGCGCCAGGTTCGTGGCGACGGTCTTCAGCCAGCCGCCGGGGCTTGCGCCCTCGCCGAGTCGCTCGAAGTTCTCGTACGCCTTCAGGAACACGTCCTGGCTGATGTCCTCGGCCTGTGCGGGGCTGCCGGTCAGCCGTACTGCCGTGGAAAAAACCATGTCCTGATAAGCGCGCATGAACGCTGCGAACTCTTGAGAATCGGGCCTTGAGGTTGCCAATTGCACGGGGTGATCATCGTTTGAGACAAGAACACCGGCGCTGCGGAAAAGTTGCAGGGGACCGGCTGCGGTCCCGGCGGGGAGGGTAGGCCCGGACGCTTATGGCCAAGACTACGTTCAAGTCTGACCGCTCGGCGGGCGGCGTGCAGCCTCGGCGGCGCGGGCGGCTCGATAGGCGCGCAGCTGCGGCAGAAACGCCTGGCGGCGCTCGAGGCTCTCGGCGCTCCAGTGCTCGCTCGGCTCGTAGAACTCCGGCACGGCCGCCGCGCCGGTCGGCAGGATGACCCAGGGCTGTTTCGAGGCGGTGAAGATGTGGATGTCCGGCGGCAGGTGCTCGGGCGCATCGAGCGTCCCGACCCGTACAAAGCGCAGAATCGGACCGGCCCCGGCGTAATGACTCCACAGTGCGACCCGGCACCGCGGGCAGCGGGCGATGCGCTGCCCGGCACCGCTCAACGAGGGTGTATGGACCAATTGCGGCTCGGCGCGCAGATGAACCACCCGCTCGGACTCGATGAGCGCATTGAGCGCGAACGCCGCGCCGCTCTCGCGCTGGCACCAGCGGCAGTGACAGCAGTGCACGATCAATGGGCGGGTCGTCAGCCGGTAGCGGACCTCGCCGCAGTCGCAGCCGCCATCGAGCGGAAACACCGTCGCGTGAGTCATCTGGAACTCTCCCTCTGCACGGGACCGGGCGCGGGCCGGATGCCGACGGGTGCGCCCTCTACTTCAGCACGACCCACAACGGGCCGATGAGCAAGAACGTCAGATCCTGAAAGAATTTCGGGCGTCGTCCCTCGATCGCGTGCCCGACGAACTGGCCGATCCAGGCGAGGATGAACAGCCCGAGCGCGACGGGCCTGAGCGGCAGGGCGGCAGGCCAGAACGCCAGAATGAGCACACAGGCGGCGAGCTGCACGGCGATCGCGACGGACGCCTTCACGCCGAGGCGAAGATAAAAAGGCGCCACCCCGATCATCACCAGATAGGCGCTGCGCACCCCGGCGATCTCGACGCTCCAGAGCAGAGCGAGAAGGGCGAAGAGGATGGCCGGCACGCACACGGTGTGCACGGCGCGGTTGACCGGGTGACGGTGCACCTGCGAGTACTCCGTCAGCCATTGGTCGAGGGTTTTGGCGGCCATGGCAGGCGGTCCCGATCAATGCGATGCGGCCAGTGCCGCCAGCGCACCGACCGTGTTGAGGTTGCGCGCCGTCCCGGCCCTGGCGGCGGGAATGACCAGTGTGGAGGCGCCGATTCCGTCCGGATAGTGCACGTAGATCTCGCGAGTGCCGCAGGCGAGGCGCTCGTGTTGAGCGCCGCGGATGTCCTGAAGCGCTCCGGCCGGCGGCGGCGCCTCGAGGAAGATCGCCACCGTGCGGCTCGGCGGCGCCTGCGGAAACGGGTTTGCGGCCCACACGGCGGTGAGCTGCGCCGCGGTGCGCACTTGCACGCCGATCGGCTTGCCGAAGTAGTCCTCGAGCTGGCGCATCAGCCCCTGGCGCACCCGTGGCTCGCCGAGGCGGCACTCAAACAGGGCGTTGCCCGATGCGATGTAGGTCCGGGGGCGATCGAAGCCCGCCGAACGACACATCTGAAGCAGCGCGGTCATCGGCAGTTTGTGGCCACCGACGTTGATCGCGCGGAGCAGGGCGACATAGGTTGGCATCGCGTCTCAGGCCCCGGGGAAGGGAGTGCGTCTGCCGCGTCGTGCAGCGGGATCTGGGCCCGGTAGGATTCGAACCTACGACCAAGGGATTATGAGTCCCCTGCACTAACCGCTGTGCTACAGGCCCGCGCGGGGCGACATTCTAGCAGCGCCGCTGGCGCGCTAGGGTGCCAGGCAGCCGCTCAGCGGGGCCCTCGATTTGATCGTCTTCATGCACACGGTCGTCTCGATTCTCTGCACGCCCGGCATGCGGCCGATCTGCATGCGCAGCAGCTCATCGAGTGCCGCGATGTCCGTGACCAAAACGTGCATCAGGTAGTCCGCCTGCCCGGCCGTGGTGTAGCACTGCAGGACCGCGGGGTGGTGCTCGGCGGCCGCTTCGAACTCTGCATAGCGCGCCGAATCGATGCTCACGTACACGAACGCGTGCACCCGCAGCCCGAGCTGCTCGGCGTCGAGTTCCGCCCGATAGCCGTGGATCAGCCCGCGGCGTTCCAGTTCGCGCACGCGCTGCCAGCAGGGCGTCTTCGACAAGCCCACGCGCTGGCCGAGCTCGGCGAACGACATGCGCGCGTCCTGTTCGAGTGAGCGCACGATCTCCCGGTCGATCTTATCCACGACTGTTCTACTGGATTGAGTTTTATCAGGCGTTTGTTCTACGCCTTTGCCGCAATGCAGTCCACTCGTGCCTCAGGGTTCTCGGCTAGAATCCCTGCAGCTGAGGCAAAGGAGCGGTCGATGAACCAAGGGCGCACGAGCGAAGAGACCCTGCGCGAATTGCTGGCACGGGTGCACGAGCGGTTGAGCCAGAGTGGCTCGATCGATGCGGAATCGCGCCAGATGCTCGGCGCGCTGGTCCAGGATATCGGCCGCGCCCTCGGCGAGGGGCCGGCGGAGAGCAGTTCGGTGAGCGGGCATGCCTCGCGTCTGGAGGGAATGGCGGTGCGCTTCCAGGCGGACCACCCGGCGCTTGCAGAACTGCTGCGCCAGCTCACCGATGCGCTGGGGAAGTTCGGGATCTAGCCGGCCGCGCATCCTGCGCGGCCGGCGGATCCATCAATCCTCCATCAGGAAGCTGCGCAGCTGTTCGCTGCGGCTCGGGTGGCGCAGCTTGCGCAGCGCCTTCGCCTCGATCTGACGGATCCGCTCGCGCGTGACATCGAACTGCTTGCCGACCTCCTCGAGCGTGTGGTCGGTATTCATGTCGATCCCGAAGCGCATGCGCAGCACTTTCGCTTCGCGCGGGGTGAGCTGAGCCAGCACCGCGTGCGTGGTCTCGCGCAGTGACTCCATGGTCGCCTGGTCGATCGGCGAGGCCACCGAGGTGTCCTCGATGAAATCCCCGAGGTGCGAATCCTCGTCATCACCGATCGGGGTCTCCATGGAGATCGGCTCCTTGGCGATCTTCAGCACCTTGCGCACCTTGTCTTCGGGCATCTCCATGCGCACCGCCAGTTCCTCCGGCGTCGGTTCGCGGCCCATCTCCTGCAGCATCTGCCGCGAGATCCGGTTCAGCTTGTTGATCGTCTCGATCATGTGCACCGGGATACGGATGGTGCGGGCCTGATCGGCGATCGAACGGGTGATGGCCTGACGGATCCACCACGTGGCGTAGGTGCTGAACTTGTAGCCACGGCGGTATTCGAACTTGTCGACCGCCTTCATCAGGCCGATGTTGCCTTCCTGGATCAGGTCGAGGAACTGCAGTCCGCGGTTGGTGTATTTCTTGGCGATCGAGATCACCAGGCGCAGGTTCGCCTCGACCATCTCCTTCTTGGCGCGGCGCGCCTTGGCCTCGCCGATCGAGACCTCGCGGTTGATCTCCTTGACCTCGTTGATCGAGAGGTGCAGCTGCTGCTCGAGCGCCGCAAGTTTGCCTTGCCGCCGCTCGAACTCCGGCTCCATCTTGGCGAGCGCCGTCGAGTACTTCTTACCGGCCTTGACGTGCTTGGAGAGCCAGCGCGTGTTGGTCTCGTTCTTCGGGAAGGACGTAATGAAGTCCTTGCGCGGCATGCCGCAATCGCGCACCGCCAGCGTCATGATCTCCTTCTCGAGCTGACGGATCTCGCGGATGTGATCGCGCAAGTTGCCGATCAGCGCATCGAACATGCGCGGGGAGAGCTTCAGCTCGAGGAACTCATCGGCGGCCTTCTTGCGCGCCTTGAGCGACTTCGGATCGTGCGAGCCGAGCTTCTCGATGGCGCTGAGCATCTGCGCATAGGCCTTGCCGAGACGCCCGAAGCGCTCGGCGGCTTCCTGCGGATCCGGCCCGGAATCGACACTCTCTTCCTCGCCGTCCGCATCGTCCTCGCTCTCCTCATCATCGGACTCTTCGGCCGCGGCCACCTCGACCTTGGTCGGGTTCTGCGGCTGCGCGATGACATCGGGCGCGTTCGGGTCGACGAACCCGACGATCACATCGACCAGGCGCGTCTGTCCGGTCTTGACCGGCTCGTAGGCCTTCAACAGGCAGTCGTGCGTCAGCGGGAACATCGCCAGCTGGCGGCGCACCGCCTCGAGTCCTTCCTCGATGCGTCGCGCGATGCGGATCTCGCCTTCGCGCGTCAGCAGCTCCACCGTACCCATCTCGCGCATGTACATGCGCACCGGGTCGGTCGTGCGGCCGAGTTCGGCATCGAGCGCCGCCAACACCGCCGCGGCCTCCTCGATGGCCTCCTCGTCGGCCGGTGCGGAAGGCTCTCCGGCCAGCAGCGATTCGGTATCCGGTGCCTTCTCGAACACCGGGATGCCCATCTCGTTGATGGTGTTGACGATATCCTCGATCTGCTCCGGATCGACGATCTCGGAAGGCAGGTGATCATTCACCTGCGCATAGGTGAGGTAGCCCTGCTCCTTGCCGCGCGCGATCAGCAGCTTCAGCTGCGACTGGCGGTCCTCGGGCATGACGACCGGGCGGCGCTCGAGCACGGCCGGTCGCTTCTCCGGCGCCGGCTTGCTCTCGGCGGGCACGTCCTGCACCCGAGCGCTGTGCTTGACCGCCGCACTGACCTTGGCGTGCGCCTTGGGCGCGGCGACGCGCACCGATTTCTCGGCGCTGGTGGCCTTGGCGGGCTTACCGGAATGCGCAGCGGGGCGCTTACGGCTCGGAGCAGTAGTCTTGGACTTGGCTTTCATTGAATCTCGACGGAAATGGCGGGGGCCTTGACCCCCATGTGCTGGCAGGCGCGGGCAGACTCAAGGGGCGCCAAAATAAATTTACCTAGTGTATGAGGCTCGCGTGGCGTGCACAAGTTCACCGCCGCCCAGGCTTCCCGTTCCGAACCGTCTTTCGTGATGTAAGCATCTGAAACTCCTTAAGTTCTTGATCGCTCAACGGTCCGCTTCGGCTCTTGGTCTCCAGCGCCCTGAGTCGCTGGTCGACCTGAAGATCGACCAACTTTCCCAGCGCGGCCTGCAGCTCGACGGCAGCGGCGGCCTCGTCGTCGAGCACCGCCTCGCGCTCCAGCAGGCGCCCGAGGTGCTCTCCGCCCGGACGGTCCCGCCAGCGCTCGATGACCTGTGCCGAGATCTGTAACGGCCGCGCCCGCAAATCATCGAGCAGTCCGCGCAGCAACTCCGCGCCGGCCTCGGTGCAGTCCTGCAATTCGGCACACTCGGCGTCCGTGACCGTTCCGGCAATGCTCGGAAAACGCACCAGCCGGGCGAGTGACTGACGGACCAAGCTACCGCGCCCGGCACTGTGCCGGGTTCGCGGTGGCGGCCGAGTGCTCGCGGGCGGCGGCGCAGGCGCCATGCCGTCCCGCCAGAGCGTCTCGAGGCGCTCGGCCGGTAAACCCACCACTTCGGCCACCCGCACGATCAACAGTTCCCGGTACACGCCGGCCGGGATTTTCCCGATCAGCGGCCGCGCCGCTTCGGCCAGGCGTGCCCGGCCGTCAGCGTGCGCGATATCCGTCTCGCTCGACAACTCCCGAACGAGGTACTCCGACAGCGGCAGCGCCCCGTCCAGGCGCTGCTCGAAGCCCGAGCGGCCCTCGGCGCCGACCAGGCTGTCCGGATCGTGCCCTTCGGGCAGAAACAGGAAGCGGATCTCCCGCCCCTCGCGCGCCTCCGGCAGGGCGTGCTGCAGCGCGCGCCACGCCGCGCCACGTCCGGCCCGATCGCCATCGAACGCGAACACCACCTCGCGCACCAGCCGGAAGATGCGCTTCAGGTGCTCCGGCGTGGTCGAGGTGCCGAGCGTCGCGACGGCACAAGTGATGCCCGCCTGATGCAGCCGGACCACGTCCATGTAGCCCTCGACGACCACCAGACGCTTCAGCGTTCCGCCGGCCATCCGCGATTCGTACAACCCGTACAGCTCGTGGCCCTTGTGAAATAGGGCTGTTTCCGGCGAATTCAAGTACTTGGGCTCGCCCCGATCGAGGACGCGCCCCCCGAATGCAATCGTGCGGCCGCGGCTGTCGCGGATCGGAAACATGATCCGATCCCGAAAGCGATCGTAGTACCCTTCGCCCCGACCGGCGCTGCGCTCGATGATCAGCCCGCTCGCCGCGAGCGCACGGCGGTCCGCTTCGCGCGTGCCGAAATGGCCGAGCAGCGCATCCCAGGCGTCCGGGGCGTACCCGAGCGCAAAGCGCTGCACGGTTTCGGCCGTCAGTCCGCGCTGCGCGACGTACTGCCCGGCCCGGGCCGTCCCGGTGAGCGCCTGTGCGTAGAACTGCGTCACTCGGCCCATGAGCTCGTACAGGGGCGCATTCTGCGGATCCGGGCCGCCACCGCCGCCTTCGTGCGGAACGGTGAGCCCGAGCCGCCCGGCCAGATCCTCGATCGCCTCCGGGAAGCTCATGTGGTCGTATTCCATCAGGAAGCGCAGCGCCGTGCCGTGGGCACCGCAGCCGAAGCAGTGGTAGAACTGCTTCTCCGGGCTGACCCAGAACGAGGCGCTCTTCTCGCTGTGGAACGGGCAGCAGGCCTTGTACTCGCGGCCCGCCTTGGTCAGCTGCACACGCGAGCCGACCACTTCCACGATGTCCGTGCGGGCGATCAGCTCGTCGATGAAGCTCTGAGGAATGATAGGGGCTGACTACCCCGGCAGGCGGCCCAGCCGATCGCGCACCAGAGCGCTGACGGCGCTCATATCGGCGCGGCCCTGGGCCTGGGACTTGATCACCGCCATCACCTTGCCCATGTCCTTCGGCGAGGTGGCGCCGCTCGAGGCGATCGCCTGGTCGATCAGGGCCTCGATCTGCGCCCCGGTCATCTGCGCCGGCAGATAGGCCTCGATCACCGTGATCTCGGCCGTTTCCTTGGCGACCAGGTCGCTGCGTCCGCCGCTGGCGAACTGCGCGATGGCTTCCTTGCGCTGCTTGATCATCTTCTCGAGGACCGCGAGCACCTGAGTGTCATCGAGCATCACCCGCTCGTCGACCTCACGCTGCTTGATCGCAGCGAGTGCCATGCGGATGGTGGCGAGACGCTCCTTCTCGCCCGAGCGCATCGCGCTCTTCATGTCCTCGGTGATGCGTTCCTTGAGCGGCATCGCACAGGCCTCAGCGCGCGGCGCGCATGCCCTCGCGCGACACGCGCTTCATGTGCCGCTTCACGGCGGCCGCCTTCTTGCGTTTCCGCTCCTGGGTCGGCTTCTCGTAGAATTCACGTCGACGCAGTTCGGTGAGGATGCCGGCCTTCTCGCAGGCGCGCTTGAAACGCCGTAGGGCGGCATCGAAATATTCGTTCTCGCGGATACGGACGCTCGGCATCGAAACCTCTACAGACAGTTGGGGGCCGGCGCCGCATCCCGCCTCAAGCGCCGAAAGTGCGCCGCAGCGGACAGAGAGCCGGGTCAAATGGGCCGGCAATTCTAGTAGAGGCTACTGGTAAAGGCAAAATTAGCGCATCGACCCGGCGGATCCGCCGCCCGCGGCGTCCGCCGCCGGGCTGCAGTCGATGCGGGCGGAGCCGGCGATCCACGCCTGGTGGGGCGACATTATCCTTTTAGAGTCAATAGCATGCGTGTTCTTGCGATCGAATCCTCCTGTGACGAGAGTGCCGCGGCCGTCCTGGATGAGACCGACGGGTTGCTGGCGCACGAGCTGTACAGCCAGATCGCCCTGCACCGCGCCTACGGCGGGGTCGTGCCGGAATTGGCCTCGCGCGATCACGTGCGTAAGCTCCTGCCGCTGGTCGAACGGGCGCTCGCCGCAGCGCACACCGCGCCGCAGGCGCTCACCGGGATCGCCTACACGGCCGGCCCCGGGCTGATCGGGGCGCTGCTGACGGGCGCGGCGCTGGCGCGCAGCCTCGCGTATGCCTGGGATGTGCCGGCCGTCGGCGTGCACCATCTCGAGGGACATCTGCTCGCGCCGCTGCTCGAGCCGCAGCCGCCGCCGTTCCCGCATGTGGCGTTGCTGGTCTCCGGCGGTCACACGCAGCTGATCGAAGTGCGCGGCATCGGTCGCTACCGGGTGCTCGGCGACACGCGCGACGATGCCGCCGGCGAAGCCTTCGACAAGACGGCCAAGCTCCTCGGTCTGCCCTACCCGGGCGGGCCGGAGCTCTCGCGCCTGGCGACGCAGGGACTCTCGGGCGCGTTTCAGTTTCCCCGGCCGATGCTCGATCGGCCCGGTCTCGAGTTCAGCTTCTCCGGATTGAAGACTGCCGTGCTGCACACCCTGCGCGGCCGCGAACTCGATGCGCGCACCAAGGCCGATGTGGCTCGGGCCGTCGAGGAGGCGATCGTCGAGACGCTCACCGTCAAGGCCGAACGCGCCCTTGAGCAGAGCGGCTTCGACGCGCTGGTGGTTTCCGGGGGTGTCAGCGCCAACCTCCCACTGCGTGCGGCGCTCTCAAACGCTGCCGCCCGTCACGGCGCGCGCGTGTACTATCCGCGCATCGAATTCTGCACCGACAACGCGGCGATGATCGCGGTGGCCGGCCTGCATCGGCTGCGCGCCGGGGAGCGTCAGGGGCTCGCCATCGAGGCGCGCGCCCAATGGCCGCTGGAGTCACTCGCACCCGTCGGCGCCGAGACCGATGCGTGAGCCGGCCGAGCCGCACGGCGCGCGGGGCGTGAACGGATTGGAAGGGGACCGAACAGACATGACCGAGACGGCGCTTTGCGGGGACCGGATCTTCCTGCGCGGACTGACCGCCGAGTGCATCATCGGCTTCATCGACTGGGAACGGCGCGTCAAGCAGACGGTGGTGATCGATCTGGAGCTGCCCGTCGACTGTGCGCGGGCCGCCGCGTCGGATGAGGTGGCCGACACCGTCGATTACAAGCAGATCGCCAAGCGGGTGTTGGCCTTCATCGAGGCCTCCGAGTTCAAGCTGGTCGAAACCCTGGCACACCGCCTGGCGCTGCTGCTGCTCGAGGAGTTCGCGCTGGAGTGGGTCCGGCTGTCACTGAACAAGCCGGGCGCGATCCGCAACTCCCGCGACGTCGGCGTGACGATCGAGCGCCGGCGCGTCGCGGCGACCTGAGGCGCTCCGATGCCCGAGGTCTACGTCGCAGCCGGCAGCAACGTCGAACCGCATGAGCATCTCGCACGGGCGGCGCGCGAACTGGCCGGCGCGTTCCCCGGGACCCGCTGCTCGGCCTGGTATCGCAATCGCGCGGTCGGATTCGAGGGCGAGGATTTCATCAATTTCGTGGCCGGCTTCAGCACCGACCAGCCGCTCGAGGCCGTGATCGAGCGCCTGCAGGCCATCGAGGGTCTCTGCGGGCGCACGCGCACCGCGCCGCGCTGGGCGCCGCGCAGCATGGATCTGGACATTCTGCTCTACGGTGCGCAGGTGCTCGACACCCCGGCCGTGCGCCTGCCGCGGCCGGATCTGCTCAAGCGCGCCTACATGCTCGGGCCGCTCGCCGAACTGGCGCCCGAGCTGATCCATCCGACCGCCGGGGCGAGCATCGGGGCGCTGTGGCGCCAGTTCGATCAGGCCGCCCACCCCCTGATCCGGGTTTCCTCGTCCGGCGCGGACGAGGGCGCGAGGTAGGCGCGCCATGCACAGTGCGCCCGTCGCACGCCGCTGGTGCGCTTGTGCCGTGCTACCAGGCGATGCTGCGCCCGCCGTCCACGGCGAGGACCTGACCGGTGACGAACGGTGCGTCGCAGGCGAAGAAGCGCACCGCGCGCGCGATGTCCTGTGGCGTTCCGCTGCGCTTCAGCGCGGTCCGCTCGATGATGTGCTGGCGCAGCGGCTCCTCGACGCCGCTCTCCGGCCAGAGCACCGGTCCGGGGGCGATGGCGTTGACCCGCACGTGCGGACCGAGCTCGCGCGCCAGCGACTTCGTCAGCATGATCAGGCCTGCCTTGGCCACGCTGTACACCGGGTGGTGGCGCAGAGGACGCATCCCGTGGATGTCCGTGAGGTTCACGATCAGACCGCCGCGCTCGCTCAGCGCCGCGCGGGTGGCTTGGGCGAGGAACAGCGGTGCCTTCAAATTGGTGCCAATCAGATCGCTCCAGACCCGCTCATCGATCTGACCCATCGGGGTGGGATAAAACGTCGAGGCGTTGTTCACCAGGATGTCGAGTCGGCCGAAGGCCGACACCGCGGCGGCGGCGAGCTGCTCGAGCGATCGAAGATCGAGGAGATCCCCGGACACGAGTGCCGCCGAGTGCGCCCGCGTCGCATTCAACTGTGCGGCGAGTGCGCCGGCCGATTCCGCCGAACTGTGGTAATGCAGCACGATCCGTGCGCCGGCGGCATGCAGCGTGCGCGCGATGAGCGCGCCGAGGCGGCGCGCGCCGCCGGTCACCAGAACCGCTTGGTCCGCGAGCGGACCGGGTGCGTGGGCGTCGTCGGATGGCGTCATGTGCTTAGGCTCGATCGATGAGGACGGCGGACTCCATTATGGCCCCGCCGCTGTCGGCGGAAGAAGCGGCGCATTGCGAGGCACTCACCGCACACATCGCCGCTGAGGTGCGCGCCGGTGGCGGCTGGTTGTCGTTCGAGCGCTTCATGGCACTCGCGCTGTACGCGCCGGGACTCGGCTACTACAGCGCCGGCAGCGTCAAGATCGGCGCGGGCGGGGACTTCGTCACGGCGCCGCAGCTGTCGGACCTGTTCAGCCGCTGCGTCGCTGCGCAGTGCGCCGAGGTGCTTGCCGATGGCGGGGAGATCCTGGAGTTCGGGGCCGGCACCGGGCGCATGGCCGCGGCGGTGCTCACCGAGCTCGCGGCCCTCGGCCGTCTGCCGCACCGCTACGCGATCCTGGAAGTCAGTGCGGATCTGGCCCAGCGGCAGCGGCAGCGCATCGGGGCGTTACCCGCGCCGCTCGCCGAGCGTGTGGTGTGGCTCGAGCGGTTGCCGCAGCGGCCCGTGCAGGGCGTGATCCTCGCCAATGAGGTGCTCGATGCGCTGCCCTGTCGCAGGTTCGTCCTCGAAGCGGGCACGCCGCGTGAGCTCGGCGTTGCGCTGAACGACGGGTGCTTGGTCGAGCGCGCCGCACCGGCGGATGCCGCGCTCGCGCGGGAGTGGGCTCGGCTCAGCGCGCAATTGCCGGCGCCACTGGCCGACGGGTACGTGTCGGAGATCTGTCTACAGGCCGGGCCCTGGGTGGCGAGCGCCGCGGATGTGCTCGAGCGCGGCATGATGCTGCTCTTTGATTATGGTCTGCCGCGGGCGCATTACTACCATCCGCAGCGCGTTGCAGGCACGTTGCGCTGTCACTACAAACACCGAGTGCACGACGACCCGTATGTGAATCTCGGCGTGCAGGACATTACCGCGTGGGTCGAGTTCACGCGGGTCGCGGAAAGTGCCGTCGACGCCGGACTCGAGGTGGCGGGATTCGCAACGCAGGCGGCTTTCCTGCTCGGCACGGGGATCGAGCGTCTGGTGGGCGAAGCAAGCGATGCGCTCGAGCGCGCGCGCCGCGCGGGCGAGGCGCGCCAGCTGTTGCTGCCGGGGGAGATGGGCGAGGCGTTCAAGGTCATGGCACTGACGCGTGCGTGCGATGCGCCGCTACCGGGGTTTGCCCTGCAGGACCTGCGCGACTCGCTGTGAGCGGTGCACTCGGCGCCCGCATCACGAGCGGCAGAGCGCGCGATCCCGGATTGCCTTCGGTTCGTGCGCCAGGCGGCGGGCGGCGGCGTAGAAGCGCACCAGGTCGCCGTGCTCGCGGTGCAGCAGTCGCTCGAATCCCGGCAGACAGTCGTAATAGGTGCCGACCGAGACCAGATCGGCATTGTTCAAGCCCTGGCGGATCCAACGGTCGTAGAGCGCAGCGCGCACCTGCAGGCGTTGCTCGAGCGAGCGGATCTGCGCGGCCAGGTGCGCGAAGATCGCATGCTTGCGCCGGAGCATCTGTGGGGGGGAGATGCCCGAGGCGTACAGGCGCGCGAGCCGGCGGCGCGTGCCGCGCAGCAGCGTGGCGAAGGCGCGGTCGGCAGCATCCAGATGTTCGAACATCCGGATGCGCTGTGGTTCGTGTCGATACCGCAACCAGCGCTTCAGACCGGTGTTTTCCACCGTCATCGCAAATGCCTCGTCGAAGCGCGAGTCGTCGGGTACGTACAGCAGCTGGTGCGCGAGTTCATGAAAGATCATGGCCGCGAGCTCGTCGCTGCCGTAGCGCATCATGGTGCTCATGACCGGGTCCGGTAGACGGCCGAGCGTCGAGTAGGCCGGCACGCCCTCGACCAGGACGTCGTAGCCGCGGCGTTTGAGGCGAGCGGCGAATGACCGGGCGGCATGCTCGTGAAAATAGCCGCGATACGCCACACAGCCGGCGATCGGAAAGCACCACTGTTTGGGTTGGACGGAGAACCGCGGTGCCGCCACGACGTTCCACACCACGTAGCGGCGGTGCAGGTGCACGTAGCTGCGGTAGCTGTCGTTGTTCGGCAGGCCGAGCTGCTGGGAGGCGAAGCGGCGGGCGGCGCGCACCGCCCCGAGTTCCCGCACCAGCGGCTGCGGGGCATCGGGTGCGTCGATGACATCGACGATGGAGCGCCGAGCGTGCATGACGTGCCATTCGCCGACCGCGGCCTGCAGAAGATAGGCGGTGCTGGCACAGCCCCCGAGCGCACCGAGCGTGAGGACGGCGACGACGAGCCGAACCGTTGCGGCGGCACGCCGCCGGCGGCAGGGCGGAAGGGGCGTGGGGCCCACCGGGAGGGCGCTCGAGTCGGTTACCATGGGTGCATGGAAGTCTACCTAGTCGGCGGCGCGGTGCGGGACCGGTTGCTCGGCCGGCCCGTGCACGAGCGCGACTGGGTCGTCGTGGGCGCGCGGCCGGAGGAGCTCGAGCGCCAGGGCTATCTGCCCGTGGGACGGGAGTTTCCAGTCTTTCTGCACCCCACGACGCGCGAGGAGTACGCGTTGGCCCGCCTGGAGCGCAAGGTCGCACCGGGCTACCGGGGCTTCACCACCGAGTTCTCGCCCGAGGTGACGCTGCAGGAGGATCTGCGCCGGCGCGATCTGACGGTCAACGCCATGGCCGAGAGCGCCGCGGGCGAGATCATTGATCCGTACGGCGGCCAGCGCGATCTTCAGGCGCGCCTGCTGCGCCACGTTTCGGCGGCATTCGTCGAGGATCCGGTGCGCGTGCTGCGCGTGGCGCGTTTCGCCGCCCGCTACGCGCCGCTGGGTTTTCGCGTCGCCCCCGAGACGCTCGCGCTGATGCACGACATGAGCGAATCGGGCGAACTCGGCGCGCTGGTGCCCGAGCGGGTGTGGCAGGAGACCGAACGGGCGCTCGGGGAGCCCCAGCCGGAGGTGTTTTTCGAGACGCTGCGCGAGTGCGGCGCGCTGCGCGTGATCTTTCCGGAGGTGGCGGCGCTCTACGGTGTACCGCAGCCGGCCAAGTGGCACCCGGAGATCGACACCGGCGTACACGTGATGCTGGCCCTGCGCTGGGCCGCGGATGCCGGACTGTCCGTACCGGCGCGCTTCGCCGTGCTGATGCACGATCTGGGCAAGGCGTGCACCGCGGCGGAGCGCTGGCCGAGTCATCATGGTCACGAGGAGGCCGGGGTGCCGCTCATCGAGGCGGCGTGCGCTCGCCTGCGCGTCCCGAATGCCTATCGCGAACTCGCCGTGCTGACGGCCCGCTATCACGCACACGTGCACCGCGCCGAGCAGCTGCGTCCGAGCACTGTGCTGCAGGTGCTCGAGGCGACGGACGCACTGCGCCGACCGGAGCGGTTCGAAGATCTGTTGCGCGCCTGCGAGGCCGATGCTCGCGGCCGCGCTGGGCTGCAAGCGACGCCGTACCCGCAGGCGGAGTATCTGCGTCGCGCGCGTGCGGCGGCGGCGGCCGTCGTGCTCGGCAGCGAAGAGCGCCGCGGGCTGGCCGGTCCGGCGATCGGCGAGAAGATCCGGGCGCGGCGGCTGGAGGCGATCGGCGCCCTGCACTGATCTGTCACGCGATCTGAGTGCGAGCTGCGCTAGCATGGCGGTTGGCGAGGCACTGCACCTAAGGATCAAGGGGAGGGAGGGGCTTTGTCCGGCAACACACTGAAGTGCGCTCATGGGCCGAGCCTGCTGATGGCGCTGGGCGTGCTCGCGACCGCCCCCGCTCACGCCACCGGTGGCCTGAAACTGCTGGCGGTAACGCCCGCCGGGACCGATGTCCCACCGGCCCAGGAAATCGTCCTGCAGTTCAATCGGCCGATGGTGCCACTTGGGCGCATGGGTCGCGCCGCCGTACCGATCCGTATCCGTCCCGCGCTGCATTGTCAGTGGCGCTGGCTCGACCCGCAGCGCCTCTCGTGCCGACTGCCGGGTCGGCAGCGATTTCGGCCCGCCACCCGCTACCGCATCCGCATCGGCACGGCATTCCGGGCGCTCGACGGTGATCGACTCGCCCACGCGCGCAGCGCGACGTTCACTACGCAGACGCCGCAAGTGCGCTGGGCGGCTTTCGCGCGCTGGCGCAGTCGCACCGAGCCGCAATATGAGGTGCGCTTCACCCAGCCGGTCACGGCAGCGACGGTCGAGCGCGCGCTGCGCTTCAGTCCGGTCAGCGCCGGGGCGTCCGTGGCGGTGCACGCCCGACCCTTCACCCGGCGGCGCACCGGCCCGCTCCTGCTGCCGGTGCCGGGCATCCCCGGGGCGATGATCTGGGTCGCCCACCCGCAGACGCCGCACTCCGAGGGCGAGCGGTCGGGCGGCCGCAGAGTCTGGGTCGTCACGCCGGTGCACGCGCTGAAGGCCCAGAGGCAGTATCAACTCGCGATCGGCGCAGGTCTCGTAACGCCGCTCGGGCGGCTGCCCGGCCCACAGGGCAACGTCCCAAACACGATGTTCATTCCGTTCGGACGGTTCGCATTTCTCGGTATCCACTGTCTGACGGCGGCCGGGACGTGGCGCACGATTGCGCCCCCGGGGACGCTCGCGGATGCCGCCGGGCGTTGTCGACCGGGATCGCTGCAGTTTGCCTTCAGTGCGCCGGTGTCGAAGGAGACCCTCGCGGCAATCCGGCTGCATCCGGCCCCCGTGGACGCCGCACAGCGGCGGCAGTTGTGGAGCGGATATGCCCCGTGGATGCTCGCGCCGGCGGGACCCGCTGGCGGCTCGAGACCGTATGATTATCCGATGCCGTACCGGTTGGTTGCGATGCGCCCCTACGGCGTGACCGTGCCGGCCGGTGTCACCGACGTGTTCGGCGAGACGCTTCGGCACGCGGTCGCAATGCGGGTTGAGACCGGGCATCTGCCCCCCGCGTTGAGTCTGGGGGCGCCCCAGGGCGGGGTGCTCGAGGCCGGCGAGCGCACGGTGCTGCCGGTCTCCTTCACCAACCTGACTCGGCTGGACTTCACCTATCACGCGCTGAGCGCGCAGAGCCTGGCGAGTGGGGCACCGCTCGCGGCCGGCCCGCCGGTGCTCACCTCTTTGCTCGCGCCCTATCACGAGCGGCCGCCGCGCGATCAGTGGCTCACGGATTCCCTCGGCGTGCGCGCCGACCTCGACGGCCGATCGGGGGTGCTGCTCGGGCAGTTGACCTGGTCGCCCTCGCTCGGCAATCAGTGGTATTCCTGGGATACCCAGCAACTGTTCGCCGAGGTCACGCCTTGGCAGGTGCTCGCCAAGGTCGGGCACTATGACTCGCTGATCTGGGTGAGTTCACTCGCGACCGGCCGGCCGGTCGCAGGGGTGACGGTGCGATTCAGTGCGGCGCCGCAGAACTCACTCACCGGGTTGCATGCCGTCACGGCGGCGGCTGTGACCGACGCGGACGGGCTGGCGGTGCTGCCCGGGACGGTCGGTCTGGCCGGCTACGAGCGCTTCTCACCGAAGGCTCCGCAGTGGTACGTCGCGGCCACGCGTGGCACCGACATGGCGCTGCTGCCGCTCAGCTGGAGCTACGAGCGCTGGATCAACAGCGCCAGTGGCGGGGCGGTCATGCAGGAGCAGCGGCCACGCCACGGACACCTGCGGGTCTGGGGATTCACAGCGCAGGGCGTCTATCGGCCTGGGGCCACGGTGCATTACGCCGCATTCGTGCGCGGGATGTCGGCGACGCGCCTCACCGCCGCCCCGCCGCTGCGCTACCGGTTCACGCTCACGAACGCCACGGGCAAGACCGTCCTGATACGCAAGGATGTTGCGCTCTCGACCTTCGGCGGCTTGCACGGCCGCTGGTACGTTCCGAAGACGGCCGAGACGGGCTGGTACACCATGACGGTCAGCTGGCGCGTCGGTACCTTTCGCCTGCGTCACCCGGCGGGGCGCTTTCTGGTCACCGAATTCGTACCGGATCCATTCAAGGTGCGGTTGCTGCTGCAGGGCCGCCGGTTCGGGCCGGGCGCGACCTACCGGGCGCAAATCCGGGCCCGGTTGCACTCCGGCGGACCCTACACCGATGCGCCGGTGCGCACGGTCGCGCGCATCACCGCCGAACGCTTTGCGCCGAGCGATCCGCGCGCGGCCGGCTTTCTCTTTCACGTCAATCCGCCGAACGTCGCTACGGTGACACTGGCCGAGCGCCCCGCGACGCTCGATGCGCGCGGCAACGCGCAGACCTCGGGTCAGCTGCCTGCGGCCGTGCCCATTCTCTACGGTCGGCTCACCCTGCAGGCGGCGGTGAAGTCGACTCGAGGCACTTGGGTGGCCGATCGTGCGCGCGCCGTTTGGGCGGCGCGCAGCCGTTTCATCGGCCTGCGGCTCGGTGAGTGGCTGTTGCACGCCGCTCAGCCCTTCACGGTGCGCTACCTGGTGGTCGATCCGGCCGGTCGGCCGGCGGCGGGCGCTCCGGTGCACATCGTGCTGCAACGCCGCCGGCTCAACGTCGTCGAGACCGCCAACGGTACGGGGCGCTTCACCGCGCGGCAGACCACCCAGTGGCTGACGGAAGGACGCTGTCGGGCCACCTCGGCTGCTGTGCCCGGTGCGTGCCGCCTGACGCCGAAGGAGGCGGGAACGTACCGCATCGTGGCGACCGTTCGGGACACCCATGGGCGCGAGGAGCGCACGATCCTGAGCGTCTGGGCGGTGGGTGCCGGTATGGTGGTGTGGAAGACGGGCACTCATGTCGAACTGGTCCCCAACCGACATCGTTACCAAGTGGGTGACGTCGCGCATGTCCTGGTGCAAAACCCCTACCCGGGTGCGCGGGCGCTGGTCACCGTCGAGCGCTACGGGGTCCTGTGGCGCAAAGTGGTCACGCTCACCGGCAGCACGCCGGTGCTGCGTGTTCCGATCGAGCGTTCGTTCTTTCCCGGCGCCTACCTGTCGGTGGCCATTTTCTCCCCCCGTGTCGCGCCCCCCGACAAGGCGGATCTGGGTCGCCCGACGCTCGCCCTCGGCTATGTCAGCCTGCCGGTCGTGGGCCATGGCAGTGCGCTCAAAGTCACCGTGCTCCCGGCTCGATCTCAGTACCAGCCGCGTCAGCGGGTGCGTGTGCGAGTGCAGGTGCGCACCCGCCACGGCCGACCGAGCCGCCACACCCGGCTGGTGGTGGCCGTGGTGGACACCTCGGTGCTCGATCTGCTCGCCGGACGCAGCCACTATTACGACCCGCGCCGGGCGTTCTATGCGCCGCCTTCGGGTGCGGACCTCAGCAATTTCAGCCTGATCTCGCAGTTGGTGACCACCGTGCGCACCCCGCACTTCGGCAAGGGCCTGACGCCCGGCGGTGACGGTGGGGGCGGCATGCCGATCCGTTCGGTGTTCAAGTACACCGCCTACTGGAATCCTCATCTTGAAACCGACGCGGCGGGCCGGGCCGCCTTTGCATTCAAGGTGCCGGACAATCTCACCGGCTGGCGCATCCTGGTGATCGCGGTGCGGCCCGCCGCGGCGATGGGGCTCGGGCAGGCCACGGTGCGCGTGAACCTCCCGATCCAACTCAATGCGGCACTGCCCGATCTGGTGCATGCCGGCGATCGGTTCGCGGCGGGATTCTCGGTGACCAATCGAACGGCCACGACCCATCGGGTGCACGTGGCGGTGCGCGCGAGCGGCGCGGCATCCGGTCATGCGACCGGCGTACTGACGCTGCGTCCCTATGCGCACGGGCTGCAATGGCTCCATCTGACCGCGCAGCACCCTGGCGTGATCGAGCTGCTCGCCGGTGCGCATTCGGGTGAACTCGGCGATGCGCTGCGCAAGACGATTCCCGTCGCCGCGAGCGCCACGGCGGCCGCGAGCGCCGCGTACGGCAGCCTCACTGCGGGCGCCGCTGCGGTACCGGTTCGGGTGCCCTCGACCGCCTTGCCAGGTTCTGCTCGTCTCGTCGTGCACCTCGCGCCGACCGCACTCAGCAGTCTTGCGGCCGCGTTTCGCGCGATGCGCGAGGATTCACTCGAAACTTGGGAGGTGCGCCTCAGCCGCGCCGTGATGGCGGCCGATTATCTGCGGCTGCGGGGCGCGCTGCCGGCGACGCTGCGCTGGCCCGGTGCTCGAGCGCAGATCCGCGCGACTCTCGAACACGCGGCGGACTTCCAGGCCGGCAATGGCGGCATGAGTTTCCTCATGCCCCGAAATGAATGGGTCAGTCCGTATCTCTCCACGTACACCGCGCTGGCGTTCGACTGGCTCGCCGCCGACGGCTATCGAGCCCCGGCGAGCGTACGCTCGGCGCTCGACGGTTATCTGCGTGCACAGGTGCTCAAGGCCGACTCTGCCCGCCGTCGCAGCGGAACGCTCGATTTGCAGGTCGCCGCACTCGATGCGCTGGCGCGCGCCGGGCACATGCCGCCGGGCGAGGCGGCGGGCCTGGTGCCGAAGCTGCCGCAGCTGAGTCTGTTCGGAAAAGCGCTGCTGCTGCAGCTCGCGCTCAGGGAACATGACCGCGCCAGCGCGCAGCGGATCCTCACCGCCCTGCTGGCCCGATCCGAGCAGACTTCAGGGGCTGCGTCCTTCCAGGAAACCCGCGCGGATGCGTATTCAGCGTTACTGGCCAGTCCGTTGCGCGACAATTGCGTGGTGCTCGATGCGCTGGTCTCGCTCGTGCGGCAGAAGGGTCCTGGGGCGCGCACCGTTGCGCCGCTCGCGAGCCGCCTGGTGCGCTGGATCGACGCGCAGCGCAGCGGCTCAGGACAATGGCCTAACTCGCAGCAGAACGTGTTCTGCACCACGGCCGAAGCGCACTACGCGCGGCTCTTCGAGCCGCCGCTGCGCGCCCTCGGCGGCCGGGTCGAGGCGGCCGGCAAATCGATCCTGACGGCGTCCTTCACGCACCGGCGCAGTGCGCCGCGCACGGCCAGCACGGCCGCCGTGGGCGCGCCCGCGGTCCGCATCACGCACCGCGGGCAGGGCCGCCTCTACTACACCGTACGGCTCGATTATCAGCTGCCCCCGGCACTTGCGGTAACGGCCGATGCCGGATTCAGTATCCGGCGCCGCTACCGTATCAAACACGACGGTCGTTGGATCCGCGTCGGGCCACGGACGGTGTTGCGCCGCGGCGAGGTCGTGCGGGTCGATCTGACGGTGGACGTACCGGCCGAGCGTCACTACGTCGTCCTCACCGATCCGCTGCCGGGCGCCTTCGAGGCGGTCAATCATCAGCTCGCCACGGCCGACATGACCGCGCCGCAGCACACCCCGGGCGACACGACACTGTGGTTCAATTACGGCGCATGGCCGAATGCCGCGATCACGACCAGCGGGTTCTACCACCGGCAGATCGGGCGCGGCTCCGTGCGCTTCTACGCCGATCGATTGCCGGCCGGACGCTATCGACTGATTTACGCCGCCCAGGTCATTGCGCGCGGGCACTTCCTCGCACCGCCGCCGCAGGTGCACGAGATCTACGCCCCTGAGGTCTATGGGCGGGGCCGGGCGCGATACGTTGCCGTGGCGCCTGCACCGGTGCACCAGCGCTGAGGGCATGATGGCGGTGCGCGCGATGGCGAAGCGGCGACTGTGCTGGGCCGGGGCGGCGCTCGGAGTCGCCGCCGCGGTGCTCGCCACGAGCACTCTCTGCGACTTGGCGCCGCTGCCGGCCACGCTGCCGCCGCCTCGCCGGGTGGCCGAACCGGTGCTGCTCGCGAGCGACGGCACGCCACTCACCGTCGATCGCGCTGGCCGCTTCAACCGCACGGCGCAGCTGCCCCTGACACAGATCCCGCAACTGCTGCGCACCGCGTTCGTATTCTCAGAGGACCGGCGGTACTGGATTCACGGGGGCAGCGACTGGCGGGCGCGCTTCGCGGCCTTGTGGCAGAACCTGCGCGCCGGACACATCGTGCGTGGTGCGAGCACCATCGGGGAACAGGTGGCGCGGATTCTGACGCCGCGCTCGCGCACGTATTGGAGCCATTGGCTCGAGGGCCTCGAAGCGGGGCGGCTCATCGGGCGCTTCGGTCATGCCGGGGTTTTGGACTTCTATCTGAATCAGGTGCCCTATGGGGCTCAACGGCGCGGGATCGCACCCGCGGCGGGGTATTACTTCGGTGCACAGGTCGGGGCACTCGATCCAGCCGAGGAACTGGCGCTGGTGGTCCTGGTGCGCTCGCCCGTGGCGCTCGACCCACGGCATCACCCGCGCGAGTTGCGCCGGGTAGTTGATTCCTTGGCCGAGCGCCTGCGCCGCAAAGGCCTGCTTGGCGCAGGCACGCTGCGGGCCATCCTGCACTCTCCGCTCGCGGCGGTGGCACCGGCGCAGCTGCCGGTGATCGCCGGCGGGTTCGTCGGATTCGTGCGTGAGCGTATCCGGACGCTCAGGCTGCGCGGGCGGCATTTCACGACCACGCTCGATGCGCCGCTCGAGCGATTCGTACAGCGAACGCTGACGTTGCGGGTGGCCGATCTGGCGGCACGCGGCGTGCGCAACGGCGCGGCGCTCGTGGTCGACAACCGCCGTGGCACGGTGCTCGCATGGGCGGGCGCACCGCCCGTCGCCGCAGGTGCGCTCGATCCGGTCATGATTCCCCGTCAACCCGGCTCGACGCTCAAACCTTTCCTGTACTCGCTGGCCATGGAGCGGCTCGGCTGGCAGCCGAGTACCGTGCTGCGTGACGGGCCACTCAGCGCCCGAATCGGCCAAGGCGTGCACGAGTATCGAAACTACAGCAACCGCTTCTACGGCAAGGTCAGCTTGCGGTACGCGCTCGGTAACTCGCTGAACATTCCGGCGGTGGAAACCGCCCAAGCCGTGGGTGTCGCCCGTTTCATCCGGCTGCTCGCGCGCCTCGGCATCACCACGCTGCGCCGACCGGCGGCGTATTACGGTCCGGCGGTCGCCATCGGCGACGGACCGGTGAGTCTGTATCAACTCGTACAAGCGTACGCGACGCTCGCACGGCACGGACGATTTCTGCCGTTGCGGGTGCTGCGCGACGGTCCGCTCGCAAAACCCAAGCCGGTGTTGTCCTCGGCGGTGACCTCGGTCATTGCCACGATCCTCTCCGATCCGGATGCGCGCAGCGCGGAGTTCGGGCCGTACAGTGTCCTCGATCTGCCGTTTCCAACCGCGGTGAAGACCGGTACGTCCAGCGACTTTCACGACGCACTGGCGGTGGGGTTCGACAACCGGTACACCGTGGGCGTGTGGATGGGGCGGCTCTCCGGCGGCAACATGCAGACGATTACCGGCGCGGCCGGTCCTGCCCCGGTGCTGCGTGCGATTTTCGCGTATTTGCGTCAGCGCCAGCCGTACGCGGGCTTGTGGCGCAGCCCCAAACTGCGTCGGGTGCGTGTCTGCGAGCGCATCGGTCCCGGCCCGTGCATCCGGCGCGGGGATTGGCAGCTGCCGAACGAGGTACCTCACGCCTCTGCGGTGCGCGCGCGGCGCGAACTCGCGATTGCCCGTCCGGTGCACGGGGAGCTGCTCGCCATCGATCCGCGCATTCCTCGCGCCGATCAGGTTTATACGTTCCGCATCGCCGGCGGGCGTGCCGTGCGCTCGGTGACCTGGATCCTCGATGGGCACGTGCTGGGCCGCACTCGTGCTCTGCGGATCGGCTGGCCGCTGGTGTCCGGACCGCACCAGCTCGCGGCGCGGGTAGGACTGGGCGCTGCCGCGCCTGCGGTCGACCTTGGGCCGGTGCCCTTCACCGTCGAGTGAGGCTTCGGCGATACCGCGGCGTTGCGCTCAGCTTTGTGCAGGCTGCGATTCGCCAGCGCGCGGCGGCGCCAGATAGGTCGGCAGGATCTCCAGCAACTGGTGGCGCGCCAGTCCCAGGCGCTTGAACCCATCCTCGGCGCACACGCTGTCGCGCATCAAGGAGCGGAAATTGTCGAGCGTGAAGGGCTTGCCGGGCAGACATCCGAGGATCACGCCCTGGAGCCGGGCGAGCGGGTCGGGCAGGCCAAAGAGATGAGAGGGAAGTCCGGCGATTGCGGCGGTGGTGCGCACGAGCTGCTCGAGGGTCATGATCTGCGGACCTCCGAGTTCGTAGGTCTGACCTATCGTGCTGCGCGTGGACAGAGCATGGACGAAAGCCGCGGTGACATCACCGACGTAGACGGGTGCGAAGCGCGCCTGCGCACGGGCGAGCGGCAACCAGCCGTGCGACAGCCGTAGCAGGCCGGCGAAGCGGTGGGTGAGCGAATCGTCGGGCCCGAAAATGACCGACGGTCGGAAGATCGTGAAGTCCACTTGCGCGGATGCGGCGTGTACCAGCGCTTCTGCCTCCGCTTTGCTGCGCAGGTAGCGGCTGGGGCCATGCGGATCGGCACCGAGCGAACTCATGTGCAGCAGGCGGCGAACGCGACCTGCTTTCAATGCGTCAATCAGCTTCGCGGTGAGCTGCACGTGCGCACGCTGAAACGTATTGCGGCCGTGCTCATTCAAGATGCCGACGAGGTTGACCACCGCATCCATGCCCTCGACCAGCCGGTCAAGATCTCGCCGATCGTGCACGTCGGCGCGGATCAGCCGAACCGTGGGCAACACCTGCAGGGCCTGGTGCCGGTCCGGATGGCGGGACGGCACGCGTACCCAATGGCCGGCGTCGCTGAGGCGGTTGACGAGCGCGGTGCCGACGAATCCGGTTCCGCCGAGGACGCAAATGTTCATCTGCGCTGCCATCTGTGCCAATCCTCTCCGCTACGCCGCACAGCGGCACGCGGCGAATTCTACGCCCCGGGGAGGCGCGTCGGCTCCCCGGGGCGTAGCGTCGAGCGGTCAGGCTGCGCGCACCTCGATGGTGCGCGGTTGCAGTTGCGGTTGCTTTGGAATCACCACTTCCAGTACGCCGTGCGCCTGATGGGCGGCGATCCGCTCCACGTCGGCGCCCTCCGGCAGCGTGAAGGAGCGCAAGAACGTCCCTGTGCGTCGCTCGAGGCGCTGGCGCGCATTACTCTGCGGCGCTGCGCGTGAGCGCTTCTCGCCGCGGATCGTGAGCAAACCCTGGTCGGCGGTGATGCGGATGTCCTTCGGCTCGACGCCCGGAACGTCTGCGACCACCACGTAGCGTTCGGCTTCCTCGTAAATGTCGACCTGCGGGATCCACGCGGCGTCCGCCGCAGCGGCGCTCTCGTCGGTTCCCGTCGAAAACGCCTGATCCAGCTGGCGCTGCAGGCTGTCGATGAGCGTCCAGGGCTGATAGCGAACAACAGTCATGATCCAACCTCCAATGATAGTAGTGTCAGGTTCTGGCACCGTGAATCTCGTTGGAAGGAATCTGTGGCCAGCGTGAAATTTTTCAAGCCTCGGCCGCAACTCCGGTGTGCCTCCTCGAGCAGGGCGGCGGCTGTGCACAAGCTATGGATTTTTGTGGGATACAATATCTTGGGGTTATGGGATCGACAGTCGGAACCCCCTTGTGGAAAAAAATCCCGCCCCCCAGACGGGCGACATTGCCATAACTGATTGTTTTAAAAAGCATTAATAAATCACCCGCTGCGTGCCCAAAATCTTGACGAAGAGGCGGGTGCTCATTAGGCTCTTTACCCCGACACAAGATCTTGTGTCCGCCCTCGGCGGCACGCGAGATCGCGCGTTCGGGGAGGCTCAGGGGGATACAGGCTGTGGATCGGCGTACCGGCAGCTCCGGTGCGCGCAGCCCCGCGCTTTCCGCGCCGCCTGTATTCCCTGTGATCCGGTGTGCAGACACTAGGGGCGCCGCGGACACATGAATACCGTCGTGAAAATCGAATCTAAGGACATTGACGCCATTCCCTTCCAGGAGGCGTCAATCGACATTTGGGACAAGAAATACCGTCTGACTGCGAAAGACGGTACGGCCATCGACAAGTCGATGGACGACACCTACAAGCGCGTGGCACGCGCGCTGGCGGACGTCGAGCGGGAGAACCTGCGCGATCATTGGAACGAGCGGTTCCTCTGGGCTCTGCGCCGTGGCGCCATCCCGGCCGGCCGCGTCACGTCCAACGCCGGTGCGCTCGAGCATAAGCCGGCAACCTCGACAATCAATTGCACCGTCTCGGGGACCATCGAGGATTCGATGGACAACATCCTCGGCAAAGTGCACGAGGCGGGCCTGACCCTGAAAGCCGGCTGCGGCATCGGCTATGAATTCTCCACACTCCGTCCGCGCGGAGCGTACGTGTCCGGCGCGGGCGCCTACACGTCCGGTCCGCTGTCGTTCATGGATATCTTCGACAAGATGTGCTTCACCGTCTCCTCGGCCGGTGGCCGGCGCGGGGCGCAGATGGGCACGTTCGACGTCGGCCATCCGGACGCCATGGAGTTCATCAAGGCCAAGCGCGAGAACGGGCGGCTGCGCCAGTTCAATCTATCGCTGCTGATCACTGATGAGTTCATGCAGGCGGTGCGTCAGAACAGTGAGTGGAAGCTCGCGTTTCCGCTGTCGCGCAAGGAATACGAGTCGGATCAGCCCGACCTCGCCGACGACAGCAAGTTCGTCTGGCGCGAGTGGCCGGTGCACGACAAGTATGTGGTCAATGAGCACGGACTGGTCGCTTGCAAGATCTACAAGACACTGCCGGCGCGGCGCATGTGGGACGTCATCATGACGTCGACGTACGATTTTGCCGAGCCGGGTTTCATCCTCATCGACCGCGTCAATGAGATGAACAACAACTGGTGGTGCGAGAACATTCGGGCCACCAACCCGTGCGGCGAACAGCCGCTGCCGCCTTACGGCAGCTGCCTGCTGGGTTCGGTGAACCTGACCCGCTTCGTACGCGACCCGTTCACCGATCATGCCCGCTTCGACTGGGACGAGTATCGCGAGGTCGTCAAGATCTTCGCCCGCATGCTCGACAACGTAGTCGAGATCAACGGCCTGCCGCTCGAACAGCAGCGTGGCGAAATCATGCGCAAGCGGCGCCACGGCATGGGCTTCCTCGGACTCGGCAGTGCGCTCACGCTGCTTGGCCTGAAATACGGCTCAGCCGATTCGGTGAAGTTCACCGAAGATGTCGCACGTGAGATGGCGCTCGCCGGCTGGGAGGAAGCCCTTGAACTCGCGCGTGAGAAGGGCCCTGCGCCCATCATGACCGAGCAGTTCACGGTCACCCGCGAGATGCTGCGCAAGCGTCCGGAAATGATCCGTGACGGCCTGAAGGTCGGCGATCAGGTATCGGGACGCGTTCTGCACGCGAAGTACAGCCGATATATGCAGCGTATCGCGGAAATCGCACCGAAACTCGTTGAGCAGCTCGCGGAGACCGGTGCGCGTTACACGCACCACACTTCGATCGCCCCCACGGGGACGATCTCGCTGTCGCTCGCCAACAATGCGTCGAACGGCATCGAGCCCTCGTTCGCGCATCACTACTTCCGCAACGTGATCCGTCCGGGGCGCAAGACGAAGGAGAAGATTGGAGTCTGCTCCTTCGAGCTGCTGGCCTATCGCGAACTGGTCAATCCCAGCGCGACGCCGGATGCGAACACGGGACCGGAGAAGCTGCCGGATTACTTCATCGCGTCCGAGGACGTCACACCGAAGCAGCACGTCGACGTCCAAGCGGCCGCTCAGCGCTGGGTGGATTCGTCGATCTCGAAGACGGCGAATGTACCCACCGACTTCCCGTACGAACAGTTCAAGGACATCTACCTTTACGCCCACGAGCAGGGGCTCAAGGGCTGCACGACGTTCCGCTTCAATCCAGAGGCCTTCCAGGGCGTGCTGGTGAAGGAGCAGGACCTGAAGAACACGGTATACAAATTCACGCTCGAGGACGGCACTGTCGTCGAGGCGCGCGGTGACGAGGAGATCGAGTACGAGGGCGAGATGCACTCGGCTGCGAATCTCTTCGACAGTCTCAAGGAAGGGTATTTCGGCAAGTATTGAGCCGATAGACCCGCGCATTTCGGACAAAGCACATGACCATAAAAATTGAGCGCAAAATCGTCAAATACCAGGTCCAGAAGCCCGACGAGGCGCAGACCGAGAAGGCTGCGGTAGCGCAGGCGGCCAGCCCCGAGCCGGCACCGGCCCCGACGCTGCCGCCGTTGCCGACGACGACGACGGTCCGTGACAAGCACGGGCACATGGCGCAGGTCATTCGGATGCACGAGAAGCTCGAGCGTCCGGAGGTGCTGATCGGGTCGACGTATAAGATCAAGACGCCGATCTCCGATCACGCCATGTACGTGACCATCAACGACATTGTGCTCAATGAAGATACGGAGTACGAGCAGCGCCGACCGTTCGAGATCTTCATCAACTCGAAGAATCTCGACCACTTTCAATGGATCGTCGCTCTGACGCGCATCATCTCCGCGGTATTCCGCAAGGGTGGCGACGTCACTTTCCTGGTCGATGAGCTGAAGGCAGTATTCGATCCGCGTGGCGGCTATTGGCAGTCGGGCGGGAAGTTCATGCCCTCGATCATCGCCGAGCTCGGTTATGTCATCGAGCGACACCTGCAGACGATCGGGCTGCTGCGCAAGCCGCAACTCGATGAGCATCAGCAGAAGCTGGTCGATGAGAAGCGGGCCGAATATGAAGCGCGTACCCGACAGACGGACGCATTCGCCAAATCAGATTTTCCTGAGGGCGCCCAGTTGTGCGCAAAGTGCAGTACGGCCGCCGTAGTGATGATGGACGGCTGCATGACCTGCCTTAACTGCGGGGAGTCGAAGTGCGGCTGACCTGTTGGATGCAGCGCAAGTACAGTCGCTGTGTGGGTCACCCTATAAAGTGAGATTTCCACCCCATAAGATGAGATGTTTCACCCCATAAAGTGAGATTTTTGGGGGAGCAGGAGCCTTTGGGGAGCGAATCGAGGGCGGGAGGCCAATTCATTTAACATAAGAAGGCGAGGGCAATTGCTCTCGCCTTTATTTTATGCACGCCAGGGATGCCTGATATCCGGAGTTCATCGAGACCTCACGGGCACGCTGTCATTCAATTCGCGGGCGCCTTCGTGCAATGCTGACTGCAGCGAATCTCCTCGGTTGGAGTCCGTGAAGGTGCATGCTCGGGCGCGCACTTCGATATTCCGCGGCAAGCGATGCAACTTTCTCGTCATTGAGGTGCGCGTAAAGATACTGCTCAGAGTTCTGGGCTCGCGCTTCGTTCGCAGCGTGTACGTGTTCCTCCGGGATTTCCTTTGCGTACTCAACTTGACGCCACGTCATCAACAGAAGCGTTCGAGGCGAGAGAGGCATCGTAACCTCCGCAGTCGGAGTCAAAAATCCCTTGTCGCGCGCTCCAGGACCAATTTCGAGCACTACTGGGTGATCGCTCGTCACGTAATACCCGCCTGTTGTGCCCATCAGCCACCAACGCATGTTATAGAAGATGGGCGCCAATTTGTCAGCGAGAGCGATCGCACGCAATCCGACTTCCTTATATACGGTCATTCGGAACCGCGATGGATCTAGCATCCCCTCCCGCACCTTAGCACGCTGCTCCTCAGTAAGAGTTCGGGCTGAGCGAGATTCGAAAGTTCGAATGAATGCATTGAAAGCGTGGGGGTTCAGAGCCTGGGCGTATAACGCACTCTGTATAAACTGCCCAAAGCATGTTGCGGCTTGACGACGCACAGACCTAGTACGTGAATACATCAACCCGACAAAATGCGCAAAGTCCATCCGTGACTGCGGTGCGAGGCCGTGAACATTGCCATCCAATATGGCTTTGTAGATCGGAGCTGCGCGATCCTCGATTCTGGCGAGGTTTTCTTCCAATCTAGTATCTAACGTTCCATCAGCTTGCTCAAATGAGTAGAAGTGTTGTTCGGTTGCCGTCTCCTCAGGTGCACGAGACCATCTGCGTCCACTCAGTGCGTCGTATGTCCAAACACGCCCATCTTCGCCAGTAAAATATTGGAGATGAAGCCGAGGGATAACGTGCTGTTTCTTTGCGGCATTCACGCTGAACATCCGGGGATTAGCCCAATCAGCCGATCTACCGGGTTGGCGCTATCGCTGAATGTAAGATGATTGGAACCCGCAAAATACGCGGACACGCTGGGTTGCTCCTGCCGGAAAAAGATATTCTCTTTTGCGTAAACCTGAACAGCGAGATTGAGTGCATCCGCATCATCTGCATCGACTGACAACGTCGATATCCTAGGTTCTCTCCCGTATCGAATCGGCCGTACGTACAGAACCGCAGCTCTGGGCGTCATTGGTACAAGCATTTTAGGAAGTTCCGGCAAATTGGCGGGCTGAAAATTGCTGAAGAAACCGTCTCCAAAAATAAATTCTCGCGACGGTGAAAATATCACAACAAACTTCCCGTTCACACCGAGACCGTCGACGAACCTTCGTTGAAGGTGCCAGAGATTCATGGAAATTAACGCGTTCCGCTCCCGAGCAGCGAGCGGGCCTCGCCACGCCTCGGAAAGCCGGGCACACGCCTCACGTGTCATGGGACTCCGAACAACGAGAGAAACCATGCACTCTAAAAGACTAGCCACTTCTGCGTCATTTGAGTCAATCGGGGTGAAGCGCCCGGTGCCCTGAGAGGGTTCGAGACTTTGAAACTCAAGCGAATCAAGCCATCTGACCACTGCCGGAAATGCTGAGTCTGCTCTTTCAAATTCCCCCTCAAAGCTCGCGTCTACACCCATGCTGTCATTAGGGTCCTTGCTGTACTTAACGGCGTGACCGTTAGTAATCCCGCCGAGATTCTTCGGTGGGAGCCGCTTTACTGATCCATTGGGACGAATCCAGCCGGTGAGTCCGTCTTCGGGTGAGACCCAGAATTGCGACACCGCCTCTGGCCACCAATGATGTCGCTGCGACTTCAAGGATGCCATTGAGCCGCCCTGTCATTGGCTATAGAAAGCTGCATGAACGACGCGGTGCACATCGGCACGAATCACTGACGCTGCCGGCTGACTTGGCGGCCAGGCTCCGAACTCAGAGGGGAGGAGCCAAAACGTCAGTGATCGCTTGTGCCTCGCGTGGATGACTCGCAAACCAACGTCTGGTCTCCTGTCGGACTCGCACCCGAAGAGCAGGGTTCCGCAACGCGTGTTGACGTCTACATGCCTCAGCCACCAACGCATTCATGCGGATAAAGGCGGCTTCAACATGGCTGAGCGTGGCCGCGAGTAAGGCCTCTGCGGCCCGGTGCTCTGCAGGTCGAGAGTAGGCATTAGATCCCGCGGTGTACGCGTCGATTGCGCGGCTCACAAGATCATCTACAGAAACGCCTTGATCACTGCTCATTTCCCGCAGTCTGCCCACGCTGCGTTTCGACACCAAATACTGTTGGCGCACCAGTGCTCTAGCTTTCGAGGTCACGTCGATACCCATCTCGCACCAGTCAATGGTCACATCCAGACCATTTCCTGCTGGCATAACCCACAACGCGATTCGTCAAGTCTACGTATCGCTAATCCGCGGGCCAATCCGATTCTCCGGTGCGCGGTGACTCAGTTGGCCGGTCATTTCGACTGCCGGCCGTAAGACGTGTCCTGATCGTCCAGATCAGACAGAAACCGGCTGGAGTCGACTAGACCACTTGTGAGAAGCGATGCCCGACTTCTCGCATGTTGTCACCGACGTCATTCCAGAAGTTTCCCAAACGTCACCTCTCGCTACCCGCGTTACTGGGGTACTCCTGCAGCGTGACGGAGCTAGGACCGTCCGACTCACTTTCCGCGGGCGTGCTCACTTCTAGCGTCTTGATGCCGAGAGCGCGGCAGCACTGCAGCCCAAACACAAACGAAAAACTGCCGCGTGACAACTTGCTCGCAATGGAGCGTTCCGTCTCGATGACTTTAAGCTCCTGGAGGCGCCGGGCCAACTCTCGGTAGGTGATGCCCCGGCGTACAACCTCGGCGCGCAGGATTCGCGACGCTTCCTTCTCCCAATTCATTGACGCAGGATATCACTCAAAACGCATACTTGCGAGGAACATCGCATATATGCGATAATAATCTCGTAGAGAGTGATGGAAGTTAAAGCTAAACAAGGGTTCTAGACACCAGCAGCCAACTTGGCGACACAGCTGGAGTGAGATATGTCAAACGAACCTGAATTCCGCGATACGAAACCGGCGAGGAACCCACTAGCGCGCATTGCGCTGGCATCAGGGGATCTGATTCTCCGATACCCAGAACATGGGGAACTGAGGGCCCGAACCGTAGTTTCCCGCAGTCGGTGCCGGAGCACTGGCAAATATCCGAGCTGGAAGACGGGGAGAATGATCCAGTTGGAATCATCCAACGAACGTGCAGTAGCGCGGCTGCTTGATGCAGATCCCGAAGTTGCGTTGTTCCGCGAGCAACCCCTCACGATCTGCTACACGAATCACGGCGAATCCCACCAGCATTACCCAGACTTTCTCGTCGAATGGCGCAATGGCTATCGGGAGCTCTGGGAAGTGAAACCCGCCTCCGATGCCGCGCGCCCGGAAATACTCGAAAGAACGCTGTATCTCACCGACGTTCTGCCACAAGCCGGATTTGCATACCGCATGATTGTCGCCGAAGAAATAAGAACCGGTCCGCACTTATTCAATGCCGAGGTACTACTCAAGTACGGCCGAGTACCTGTTGCAGTCGACGATCGCGAACGGATTCGGCAAATCCTGCTGTCTGCTCCATTTGTAACGTGGGGTGCAGCGAAGGAAGGAGTACTCGGTCCCCGAGGTCAGGCAAATCTTGCTCGCCTGACACTTGAAGGGGCACTCAAATTTGATCGCAGCACACGAATTAGCAACGGCACGCAGTTTATGCTGAGGAGCTGACAGGAGGCACTGATGGGTACAAGTTCCCTTAAAGCTGGCGCAATCATCGAGATCGATGGACGCACACATACCCTGCTTGCGAAGATCGATAAGGAGACTTGGCAACTCAGTGACTTGCGCACGCGTCGCATCAAAGAGCTGACCGATGCGGAACTGCGAAAGGCATATTCCAGCGGATTACTACGATTTGAAACTGCGACGCAAATACAGCTGGCAAATGATCAGCGCAAAACCCGGGAAGATTTCTCCGACGCGCAATGGGAGAAGGCAAAAATACGGCGGACGTATGTGATGGCTGTTCTCGATATGCCAAGCGACAGTCGGAAAATACAACCCATCGTCACCGAAGCCTGGCAGAAACTTCAACAGCCGAAACGTGCCCCTGGTGCATCATCCGTCTTGCGGTGGAAGAAGGCATTCCTAAATGCTGGTCGAGATATTACCTCCCTCATTGATCGCAACGACAAGAAGGGAAATACGGTAAGTCGATATCCAAAAGAAGTCTGTGAAATTGTCAGGGAAGCTGTTGAGACTAAATATCTTACACGGGAACGCGGGACGCTCCAGGATGCCCTGGATAAAGCACTCTATGAAGTCAACAAAGAAAATGGGCTACGGCCTAAACCGATATGGCTGCCACGCCCAACACGGCGATTAGTAGAGCGAGTCATCGCGGAAACGCCGGCATTCGAGCGGTGCGAGGCACGTTTTGGCCGGCAGGCCGCCACGAAACGCTTTCGCTGGGTAAAGGGTCATCTGGTCTCTACTGCCCCGCTTGAGAAAGTGGAGATTGATCACACCCAGCTCGACATTCTCGTCATTGACGAGGCGACCTCGTTGCCGCTCGGACGCCCCTGGCTAACCCTCTGTGTTGATCGATTCACGCGGTGCGTGCTTGGTGTTCATCTGAGTTTCGAGCCGCCAAGCTATCTGACGGTATCCAAGTGCCTCAGGCAGGCGATTACACCAAAAGAATGGATCAAGGAGCAATTCCCTGCGATCAAGAACCCGTGGGCGGCGCACGGAGTCATGACGGTACTCGTAGTCGACAACGGCATGGAGTTTCACAGTAAAAGCCTGGAGAACGCCTGTTACACGCTCGGCATCGAACTGCAATATTCCCCAAGACGGACTCCATGGTTCAAACCCTATGTGGAGCGGCTCATAGGCACGCTCAATCGCGGCGTCGCTCACGGCACGCCGGGAACAAGCTTTTCGAACATCCTTGAGCGGGATGACTACGATCCGGCCAAAACCGCCGTGATCCGGTACAGCACACTCCGGGAAATCCTCTACACCTGGGTGGTCGACGTGTACCACCAACGTGCGCATCGCACTTTGGGCGCTTCGCCGGCCTCGATGTGGGAAAACAGCATATCGCCTGATGAGATTCGTCTCGCAGACGACCCTGTAAGACTGGATGCAATACTCGGTGCGAGTGAAGTTCGGACTCTGACGCACAAAGGTATAGAGCTTTACGGACTTTTCTACAATTCACCGCAGCTCGCAGACCTGCGCAGAAACTGCAGCGAGAACGTCGAAGTCGACATCCGCGTGGACCCGACAGATCTCGGAAAAATAGTTGTAGTACCGCCTGGCAAGGACGAAATGTATTCGGTGCCCGCGCTGCGTATGGATTACGCGAACGGTCTGTCACTTTGGCAACACAAGGTTTGCAAGCGCTTTGCCGCGCAGCAATTGGAACGAGTATCGACGGACTCGTGGCTGGAAGCGAAAGAGCGCATCTCGGAGCTGGTGAACTCAGACTTTGCACGGAAGAAAGTGAAGACTCGCGCGAAAATGGCGCGCTATAAAGGAGACGCAGCCCTTATGAGGACTGTGAATTCGGAGACGAGCGATGAAGTCGGTGGTCACGCGCGTCATCCGGCCGAGAGTGTCAATACAACGTTGAGTGGTGCAGCGGGGCTGCCGCGACCGCCAGAGGCGATGGCGGGTAACGCAAAGAATCCTGCGGAGTACGAGCAATCTGGTATCACGAACCCGTTGGTTAGAAAGCGCTTTACTCCTCAGTACCGCGAGCGCGCATTGTTTACAGAGGACGATAACAATAACAATGAGGAATGAAAATGAAGAGAGAACACTTAAGGAATTTAATCGACAATACGCTGATTCCACACACCGCGTTCAATATAGCTATAAGTCGAGTTGAGCAGTGCTTTAGACACTCCGATGGAGGATCGCAAGCGATTAGTATTGCGATCATCGGTGAGTCGCGGACTGGAAAAACCCGGGTACTGGAGGAGTTTTCGTCCCGCCATCGGGCTGCGAGACGTGTGGACGGGATGCACGTACCGATCCTTCGCGTAAGAACACCGTCAAAACCAACCACAAAAGGTCTGGCTGAGTTGATCCCTGGCGGGCGCCCAACTTCCCCCAGTCGGGGCCACTTGAAAATCCCCCACCCCTGAACTGAGCGGGGCGCCGGTCGGCGCCCAGGGCTCGACGGCGGCGGACGTTACGCTGCTCCCTTTTGCACG
>JAKBDK010000129.1:0-3123 GCA_021834525.1 Pseudomonadota bacterium
CTACGAGCGTCGCTACCTGCCGATGGCGCAGGTGCTGGTGCCGCTGCGCAACCTGGTGGGGACGGTGCTGGTGGTCCGTGCGTCGGCCGCGGGCGCCACGGGCGCGCTGATGGTCGCTCCGCTGGCGCTCATCGGGCCGTTCTTCTTCCTCGGTCTGACGTTCCGCCCCGCACTGCTCGCCGGGGCGCTCGCATTGACGAGCGAACTGGTCGCAGCCTGGTGGTATCACCTGGCGGCGAACACGGCGGTGAGCACGGCGCTGTTCATGGTGACCACGTTCTTCGCCTGCGCCCTCGGGGCTCTGGCGCTCGAGCGCCAGAGTCGCCGTGCCTTCCTCGAGAGCCAGCTGATCGGGGAGCTCGCCCAGCACGACGTGCTCACGTGGACCAAGAACCGGCGCATGTTCGATGAGAGCCTCGCGCGTCTGTGGCGCCAGGCGAGCAGCGATGCGCGGCCGATCGCGATCATGCTCATCGACATCGATGACTTCAAAGCCTTCAACGATCGCTACGGCCACCAGGCCGGGGACACCGCGCTGCGCCAGGCGGCGCTCGCCATGCAATGCTGTGCGCGCCGGCCGCTCGATCTGGTGGCGCGCTACGGCGGGGAGGAGTTTGGGGTCATTCTCTTCGATACCGATCGCGCCGGCGCGCAGGCGAGCGCCGAGGCCATGCGTCGCGCCGTGCAGGAGCTGTCGATCGAGCATGACGCCTCGCGCTGCTGCGACGTGCTCACGATCAGCGTGGGCGTTGCGGTGGTGGAGCCGACCGCCTGGCGCAATCCCTATGGCGCGCTGCAGCTGGCCGACGAGGCGCTGTACCGGGCGAAGTCGAGTGGCCGCAACCGCGTCGAGGTGATGGACGACGTGGAGCATCGGCTGTTGGTGACCGGGGAGTTCTCCACGGACATCATCGCGCAGCTGAAGTCCGGCGCCTCCGGGGCCTGAGCGGCTCGCCCCCCCGGTACGCGCACCGTTCAGGGGGCGAGCAGATCCTGACGGGCCCTGCAGAGGGGGGCATCGCTGCCGTCAGGTCCGAGCGGACCTGAGGAGGTCGCGATGAACTCGATGCGCACACTCATTGCCGCTGGCCGAGGGTTGCCGCAGGGTCCGCAGCGTCGCGTTCGCCGCGCCGGCGGATCGACCGAGACCGTCAGCGCATGCGTATATCGGGGCGCGCAGCCGCCAGCGGTCCGCCGGGCCGAGACCGCCGATCGTCCCCTGGAGGCTCCCGCAGTGGCCGCCCCGGACGCGCGCCCCGGGGGACCTCGGCGTCTAGACTCGGTCCAGTCGTGATCGGCGGCTCATCGGGGGTGCGGGTTCCCGCACAGCATTTCCGCGCGGCGCGGCAGTAAAATGGGCGGACATTAAGGCGTGCAGGCGACCTCGATGTGAGCGAGAACCCGACCGAGACCGCAACGCAGGGGGCCGACCTCGAACGGTTGCGGCTGGTCTACGGCAATTTCACGTTCATGCTGAGCGCGGCGGTCGTGGCCGCGGCCATGCTGGTGGCGCTGCTCTACGACGTTGCCTCGCGCACGGTGCTGTTCGGCTGGTTGGCGCTGATCGTGGCGCTCTCGGTGCTGCGCCATCTGGAGAGTCGCGCCTTCGAGCGCAATCCCCTGGTGCGCTCGGCCCGCGAGTGGCGGCGGCGGCTCGATGCCGCGACGCTGCTCTCGGGCGTCGCCTGGGGCATCGGAGCGCTGCTGATCCTGCCGCTCGGGGACGTCGCGCATCGAATGCTCACCGTGTTGGTATTCGCCGGAGTCATCGCCGGCGCGATGACCGCATACGGGGCGCTGTGGCGCTGCTACATGATGTTCATGATGCCGCTCGCGCTGGCGATGGAGTGGCGGCTGCTCACCGATCGGCTGGCGCTGCACTATGCGCTCGCATTCGCGAACGTCGTATACGTCGCCATGGTGGCGCATTCGGCGTACAAGACCGACCAGACCATCGGCAAGGTGCTCGCCATCACCGCCGAGAACGCGCAGCTCACCCGCGCGCTGCAGTACCAGGCGACGCACGATCCGCTGGTCGATCTGGTCAATCATCGTGAGTTCAACGTCCGCCTGCGCGAGGTGGCCGGCCGCAAGCAGGAGCCCTGCGCACTGGTGTTCATCGACCTCGATCGCTTCAAGGAGATCAACGATCGGGGGGGGCATGCCGCCGGCGACGAGGCGCTGCGGCGGGTCAGTGAGATTCTCAAGGTGCACGCGCGCGCGAGCGACACCGCTGCGCGTCTCGGTGGGGATGAGTTCGCGCTGCTGCTGCCCGGCTGTCCGGGCGAGCGGGCCGAGCAGGTGGCGCGCGAGGCGCTCGCGGCGATCGAGGAGTTCGTGCTGCACTGGGAGGGCGGGCACTATTTTCGCGTGGGGGCGAGCATGGGGGTCGCCTGGGCCGAGCCCGGTGCGGCCGATGCCGCGGCGCTGCTGCGCGTGGCCGACGCCGCCTGCTACGCGGCGAAGAACGCCGGGCGCGGCCGGATCGAAGTTCGTCCGGCCACGGTGCGTCACGAGCCCAGTCGTTTCGTGCTCGAGGTACTCGATCCGCTCCACTGAGCGCCGGCGCTCGCCGGGCAATCACCCGAGCGGCAGCGTCCCCGGGCCGGTAAACTCACCGCCGGCCCCGCCCCCGTAGCTCAGTGGATAGAGCGACCGCCTCCTAAGCGGTAGGTCGCAGGTTCAACTCCTGCCGGGGGCGCCATCGCCCGCCGGTCCGGTCCCCTCCGCCGGGGCGCTCACGAGGCGCTCATGGGTGGCGAAGGCGGCCCAAATCACGCACACGATCCACACCGGCAGGAAGATCACGGCGTTGATGAACAGCCCGAGCAGGACCGGCACCAGCACCACCCCCGACACGATCAGCATCACCGCGGCGCCCGTGAGGCTGGCGTAGGCGAGGCCGAAGGGGCCGAACAGGAAGGCGAGGGCGACGGCGAGGCCGAGGGATTTGCCGGGCCTCTCTCGAATGGGGTTCGCGGCGGTCTGGCTCATGAGGGGTCTCGCGCAAGTGGACCGGTGCGCGTCACTATACTCCCGCTCACCGTGCAAGCCTCTGGCATATGGTTTCAGCGCCCGCGCCCGCGCCCGCGCGGCGCCGCCGGTGCTCCGCCCGGCGGTGCC
>JAKBDK010000130.1:0-3029 GCA_021834525.1 Pseudomonadota bacterium
GAGTATCCGTTCAAACGCCTGACGCCGGCAGGCCCGGATCACGCCCAAGTGGCCGCCGCGCGGGGCATTGCCGAATATTTCGATGCGCTCGACCAACACCAGCATCCCGGCGCATCGAGGGGGCAGCGCGCGCAGCGCGTGCGCGAGACGCTGCGGGCCGTCGAGCTGCCGCTGCTGGAGAGGCTGCTCGGCTTTTTGCGCACGCGCAGCGATCTGCGGCTGCTTGGACCGAGCCAGGCCGCGCAGCGGGCTGCAACCGTTTCATTCGTGCCACACCGGGTCGAGCCGACGGTGGTGGCGGAGCGGCTCGCCGCCGCGGGCTACATGATCGGCTGCGGCGGGTTTTACGCCGTGCGGTTGCTGCAAGCGCTGCAGGTCGATCCCGATCGCGGCGTGGTGCGCCTGTCGTTCGTGCACTACACGACTGCGAGAGAACTCGAGGGCCTTCTCGAAGCACTCGAGGTCGCGCTGTGCCCCTGAGCGCGGCAGGGACTCGCCTCGGTCGCGGCGTGTGCGCGACGTCGAGCGCGAGCGTAGGAGACTGACCTCACGGCGGTCATCTTGCAATTGCAGCAGGGCCCCCGTAGTCTCGATGCCGAACGTTATTTATCCGGTCGTGCGCCTGCGGCGCCGCCGTCGAGGTCAAATACTTGGATACGCTGCACGCACTGCTGTTCGCCATTCTTCAGGGCGCCACCGAGCTGTTCCCCGTCAGCTCGCTCGGCCATGCGGTCATCGTGCCCGCACTGCTGCACTGGCCGATCAACCTGGCGGCGCCGGGCTTCCTGCCCTTTCTGGTCATGCTGCACGTCGGGACCGCAACGGCGTTGCTCCTCTACTTCCGCGCCGACTGGCTGGCCATGCTCGCCGGATTCTTCGGACGCGCCAGCGCCGCCGAGAACACCGTGCAACGGGGCTTGATCGCGCGTCTGATCGTGGCCACGATCCCGGCGGTCATCGTCGGCTTCACGTTGAAGAAGCCGTTGGCGCACCTGTTTGCCAACCCGCTGGCGGCATCGCTGTTCCTGGCGGCGAACGCCGGCTTGCTGTGGCTCGGCGAGGCGTTGCGACGCGCGGCCACACGGCGCGCCGAGCAGCTGTCGTATCTCGATGCGCTGGTGATCGGACTGTACCAGTGCCTGGCTTTTCTGCCGGGCATCTCGCGCTCCGGAGCGACGATCGTCGGCGGCCTGAGCCGCGGCATCAGTCATGAGTCGGCCGCGCGCTTCACCTTTCTCATGGGTACCCCGGTGATCTTCGCCGCCGCCGTCCTCGAGGTGCCGAAGCTCGTGCACGGCCATCTGCTGCACGCGTTGTTGGGCCCGGCGTTGCTGGCGGCAGTGGCCGCCGGCATCGTGGCCTATGCGAGCACCGCCTTCCTCATGCGCTATTTCCGTAAGCACGACGTTTGGGCGCTGTCGCCGTTCGCGTGGTATTGCCTGGTCGCGGGTGGTTTGTCCGCGATCGCCTTCGGGCTCGGCTGGTGAGGACCGCACACTAGGGGCAGCGCCTCCGGGCGCAAGTCCACTTCGAACGCGAGCGCGTCACGAGGGCACACGGGGGAGCGTCAGCCGCAATCCGCCAGGAGGTGCCGATGAACACGCCCGCTGCCGATGAGGCGCCCACGCTGCCGTGGTCGATGAAGGTCATCCGGTTCGATCGGATCGATCCGCAGAGGCTGGCGGGGGAGGAGACGCTGTTGCGGCTCTTGGCCTGCGCTTCGTTCATCGAGATCACCTCGGATCTGTACACGGCCAATCTCCTCGAGTATTTCCGTGACGACCCCGACGTGGTCGACTGGCTGCGGAATCACTGGGAGCCGGAAGAGCTGCAACACGGCGCCGCCTTGCGCCGGTACGTGCAGACGGCGTGGCCGCAGTTCGCCTGGGAACGCGCCTATCAGGGGTTCTATGCGGAGTATTCCCGGTGCTGCCAACTCGAGCGACTGGCGCCGAGCCGCTCGCTCGAGATGGTGGCGCGTTGCGTGATCGAGACCGGAACGTCGAGCTTCTATCGGTTTCTGGCCCAGAGTGTGCGCGATCCGGTGCTGAAGGACATCACCAGCCGCATCGCCGCGGATGAAGTCCGGCACTACAAGAACTTCTATCACTTCTTCCGCCGCTACCGCCAACGCGAACACCCGGGGCGGGCCGCAGTGATGCGCACGCTGTGGAGCCGAGCCAACGAGATCGATGCCGAAGACGGCTACATCGCGTTCAAGCACGTCCTGCGGGTCAGCCATCCAGACGCGCCTGTCGAACGCGGGCAGTACGTAGAGTTCCTGCGCGGTATCCGCGGGATGGTGCGGGCCCATTTCCCATACCGTATGGCGCTGAAGATGTTCCTCAAGCCGCTCGACCTGCCGCCCGTCATGGGACGCGTGATTCTGGGTTCAGCGTCGGCGGCGACCCGGATGCTGATGCGCTGAGGGACACGAGGGCAGGGCTCCGGTGACTTCGATTTGGTGTGTAAAAAGTCTTGTAATACACTGATAAATAAAATAATAAATTCGAATTTCCGCGCTCGCAGGGACCGTCACATTGACGCCGCGCGAAGCGCGAGCGCACCCTGATGGGCATGAACCGCAGGGTCCGGCGTCCCCGCGCGGCATCGGCCGCACTGTCCACGTTGCCCGCGAGGGCGGAGGGATGAGCCGTTCGCGCCCGAAGATTCGCGGCCGGCGTGCGCCACAGAGCATCGCGACCCCCGATGATCCCGCGCCTGCCGGACAGTTCGCGTCCCCTGCGTGCTGGCTGCACGAGTGTGCATCGGATGCAGTTGCGCTCGGGGCAGAAGGCCCAGGGGCGCCCGCGACGCGTGCTGCAGTCCGTCCGTCGGCGCATCGTCGGGCCGGCCGGCTCCGCAAGCGAGTCCCCTAGAGGCCCCGCGCCGGCGGGGACCCGACCCGACCCCGTTTGATCGACACCCATTTCGGTCCGCACGTCACGCGCGACCGTTTATGAACGCTTACGATCATATATATCGGGATACGATATAAAATGTCGCATCCATCCTCACGGCCTGAGATC
>JAKBDK010000067.1:0-14059 GCA_021834525.1 Pseudomonadota bacterium
GCATCGTATGGCGCACGGTAATCCTCGTCGCGGTGGCAATTGCGCTGATCGGCGGCATCAAGCTCTGGCGTGAGCATGCGGCGCGCGCAGCCCAGGCGCACCAGGGGCCGTACGAGGTGAGCGTCTCGGCGGCGACGGTGGTGCAAGTGTCTTGGCGATCGGAAATACACACGATCGCAAGCCTCGTGGCCACCTCCGGCGTGCATCTCACGCCGCAGCTCTCCGGGCAGGTCACGGGCATCTATTTTCACTCCGGCGAGCACGTGAGGAAGGGCCAGCGGCTCGTCCAACTCGATGACTCGAATCAGGTGGCGGCGCTCGCGCAGGATCGCGCCAATGAGGCGCTCGCTCGCATCAATTTCCAACGCGCTCAGCACCTGTACGCGGCGCGTGCCACCAGCCTCGCCGCACTGGATACCGCCCGGGCGGATGAACAAAGCGCCAAGGCCGCCGTCGCCAATGTGCGCGCAACGCTCGCGAAGCTCGCCGTCAGCGCGCCGTTTTCGGGGTGGCTCGGCGTACGCCAAGTCAGCCTCGGTGAGTATCTCTCGCCCGGCACCGAAATCGCCGCACTCAATGTGTGGAATCCGCTGCGGGCCGAATTCACCGTGCCGCAGAACCAGAGCGGTTTGATCCATTCCGGCCAGACGGTCGACATCACGGTCGACGCCTTTCCCGGCAAACGGTACCAAGGGCGGATCACGGCAATAAATTCCGAGGTCGATCCCAATACACGCAACGTCACCGTGGAGGCCGTCGTGCAAAATCCCCGGATGCAGTTGCGCCCGGGCATGTTCGGCGAGGCACGCATATTGGTCGGAGCGCTGCGCAAGCACTTGGCCGTGCCGACGCTGGCGATCACCTACAGCACCTTCGGCGATTACGTGTACCTCATCAAGAACCACAAGGTCGGCGCTCACGAGATGCAGGTCGCGGTTGCCACGCCCATCAGGGCGGGGCACTCGCGCGGCTCGCTCACCGAGGTTCTCGCCGGGCTGAATCCTGGCGACCTCGTGGTGACGGCCGGCCAGATCAAGCTGCGCAATGGGACACCCGTCGTGATTCATCGCCGCAGCGCGCACTGAACCGAAGGACAGCGCGATGCGTTTTACGGACATTTTCGTACGCCGGCCGGTGCTCGCTTCCGCCCTGAGCCTGGTGATTCTGCTGCTCGGCCTGCGCGCCTGGACTGAAATGGCGGTGCGCCAGTACCCGAAAGTCACGAGCACGCTCGTGACCGTGACCACCGCCTATCCCGGCGCAAGTTCCTCCACCGTACTCGGGTTTGTGACCGCCCGTCTCGAGCAGGCGATCGCCTCCGCTCCGGGCATCGATTACATGACGGCGACGAGCTCACAGGGCATCTCGACGATCACCGCGTACATGCGGCTCAATTACGATCCGAACGCCGCGGTCGCGCAGATCATGTCCAAGGTGCAACAGGTTCAAAACCAGTTGCCCACCGGCACTCAGGCGCCGGTGATCAATGAGACCGTCGGTAATCAAACGGCACTGATGTACCTGGCGTTTTACAGCAAGACGCTGAGTCAGCAGCAGGTGAACGACTACGTCTTGCGCGTCGTGCAGCCGGCGATCCAGGGCGTCAAGGGCGTCGGTCAGGCGCAGATCGTGCCGGCGGGCACCGGCCCGAGTGGCGACAGCTTTGCGCTGCGCGTCTGGCTGAACCCGAACCGGATGGCCGCTTTGGGCGTGACTCCGGACGAGGTGTCCGCTGCGCTTGCGTCCAATAATTACATCAGCGCCGTAGGCCGCACACGCTCAACCAATATCGCTCGGCCCATCCGGGCGGACACGATCCTCCACAACGCGGGCGAGTTCCGCAATCTCGTCGTCGCGCACTCCGGCAATACCCTGGTGCGCCTGGGTGATGTCGCCAAGGTGGCGCTCGGCGGCCAAAATTACAATCAGGCCGTCTATTACAACGGCAAGCCCGCCGTGTTCATTGGCGTCTTTGCGACGCCGAATGCCAATAGCCTGTCGGTCGCGCACGGCGTGCACCACGCCTTTGCGCGGCTGCAGCGCTCACTGCCTCCCGGCATAGAGGCCGCGATCCCGTACGACGGGAGCGTATTCATCCAGAAGTCCATCCACGAAGTCATGACGACCATTGCGATTACGCTCGCCGTGGTCGTGATCGTGATCTTCCTGTTTCTCGGCTCGCTGCGCTCGCTGCTCATTCCGGCCGTGGCGATCCCGTTGGCGATCGTGGGCGGTGGCATCTTCATGATCGCCGCCGGGTACACGATCAATCTAATCACGCTGCTTGCGGTAGTGCTCGCGATCGGGCTGGTCGTGGACGATGCCATCATCATCGTGGAGAACATCCACCGACACATGGAAGAGGGGATGAGCGGATTTGACGCCGCCATTCTCGGCGCACGAGAGCTCGGTGGCCCGATCATCGTGATGTCGACCACGCTCGCGGCGGTGTTTGCGCCGATCGCTCTGACGGGGGGGCTGACCGGCAGCCTCTTCTCTGAGTTCGCCTTCACCCTCGTGTTCACCGTCGCAGTCTCGGCGGTGGTGGCTCTGACGCTCTCGCCGATGCTTTCTGCCAAGGTGTTGCGACCGTCGGCGTCGCATGGCTTTGCGCACGCGCTTGATGTTGGATATGAACACCTGCGAGGCGCCTACGATCGCTCGCTCACCGCAGTGCTGAAGTACCGCACCGCCGCACTGGTCGTGTCCGCAGCGGTACTGGTTGCCATCCCGGTGCTCTTTTTCGGTACGCCGAGCGAATTGGCGCCCACCGAAGACCAAGGACTCATCCTGGTCTCGGCCACCGGTCCCGCGACGGCGACCTTACATTATCTGACCCACTATTCGCGCCAGATTGCGCACATTTTCAGGGGCTTTCCGGAAACCAAGCAGGTCTTTCAGATCAACGGCATCTCCTTGAGCGGTGCAACGGACAATGCCCTGATTGGCGGGATGAAGCTCAAGTCCTGGAGCCATCGCTCCAAAACACAGATGGCGCTGATGCCTGCGGTGCAGCAGCAACTCAATCATCTCACCGGCGTCCAGGCCGCAGCGTTCGCAAGACCCACATTGCCGGGCTCTGCCGGCGGCTTCCCGGTGCAGTTCGTCATCACCTCGAGCACCGATTTCGGCAAGATCGACCAAGTCGCCAACGCACTGATTGGCAAGGCGATGCAAAGCGGACGATTTGCGTTCCTCACCAAGGATCTGCGCTACGACTCCCCTGGAGTCGTATTGCACGTCAACCGCAATCTCGCCGGTGACCTCGGCATCAATATGGCCACGATTGCCGACAATCTGGAGCCTCTGCTCGGCGGAAATTACGTCAACCGATTCGATATGTCCGGTCACAGCTACAAGGTCATCCCGCAGGTATCGGACCAATTCCGCGCCAATCCGTCCATGCTGAGGGACTACTACATCCACAGCGGCACCGGGGCGCTGATTCCGCTGTCGACATTGATGAGTGTGCATACGGAGGTGCAACCAGAGTTCTTGCCGCAGTTCCAGCAGCTGAATTCCGCGACGATCGAAGGCGTCATGGCCCCTGGCGTGACCCTCGGGCAGGCGCTGACGTATCTGCGAACCGAGGCGAAGAAGATCCTCCCGCCCGGTTTCGGCATCAATTACGCCAGCGAATCACGTCAATACATTCAGCAGGGCCACGCGATCGTCATCAGCTTTGCGCTCTCTGTGGTGCTCGTCTATTTGTTGCTCGCGGCGCAGTTCGAGAGCTTTCGCGATCCGCTGATCGTGCTGGTGACGCTGCCGATGGCGATCACCGGAGCTCTGGTGTTCCTCTATCTCGGTGCCGCCACGATCAACATTTACACCGAAGTGGGTCTCATCACTCTCATTGGGCTGATCACGAAGCAGGGCATCCTGATCGTGCAGTTCGCCAACGTGATCCAGGAAACCGAGGGGCTCGATCGCCACGCTGCGGTCGAGAAGGCCTCGAGTATCCGACTGCGCCCGATTTTGATGACGACCGGCGCAATGGTGTTCGGCGCGCTGCCGCTCGTTTTTGCGACCGGCCCTGGCGCCGTCAGCCGCTTTGACATGGGGCTGGTGATCGCCGCAGGGCTCGCCATCGGCGCGATGTTCTCGCTGTATGTGGTACCCGTCGTTTATACGTACCTGGCGCGGGACCGGCGCGGCAGTGCCCCTGTGAGGGCCGAACCGTGACGCCGTTCGTCGTTTGGAACCGTTCACGAGAGTCAATACGCTGCACTGATGCGGCTCCTGCGAGCCTACGTGAGCCCGTCGAGCGCTCAAGCCGGCGGGGCAGGGAATCCCTCGAGCGTGAGGCTGCGAGTGGTACCTAAGTCTCGTCAGGACCCCGCGATCGGCACGCTCCTCGGTGAAACCGGGCGTGCTTGGCGTTGTCGACTCGATCAGCGCCTCAAGCCGCTCGGGTTGAGTCAAGCAAAATGGATTACGCTGCTGAAGCTCTCGAAGGTCGAAGACGGCATGACTCAGACGGAGCTGGCTGAGCGCGTCTGCGTGGAAGGTCCCACGCTCGCCCGACTGCTCGATCGTATGGCGGCCGATGGGTGGATCGAGCGGCGTGAATCAGACGCAGACCGACGCAGTAAGACTGTCCATTTGTGTCGCAAATCGTGTGCGTTGCTCGAGCAAATCAATGCCGTGGCAATGCAGCTGAGCGCCGAGCTCCTCGAAGGCGTGCCGCCGGACGAACTCCGCTCGTGCATCAATGTTTTGCAGCGGATCAAAGAGAAGGCGATCCGCCTCGACACACCGACGGCCGCAATCGAGGTCTCGGCGGGCGACGATCCGATCTGCACCCAGCGAAGTCCCGCCGGCAAGCGGCTCAGAAGGACGGCGAAATCGTGACCGAGCGGGGTGGGTGACATGCCCACTCCGGCCCCATCGGCATGTCCGCTCCGAGGCATCGCTGACGCTCTATTGGTCCATCCGGGTCACCGAAACAGTCGGTTACCTTTCAAACGACTCCTCGCCGCTCTTCCGTAGTCGTACCCGTCGAGGCCCGTCCGAGCGCGGGGCAGGCGGTCAACCCGACCGCACCGCTGGCGTTTCCAGGCAGGAGGACCGGGTGCGTTGCGCGCTCGGAAGACTGTCCCCACAGAAGGGTTTCGTATGAACGCATTTCGAACCAGTCTCGTCGCCGCGTCGCTATCGGCCGCCCTGGCGGTCATCGCCATCGCCCCTGCGCATGCGGACACTGCCTGGCAGACTCATCATCCTCGGCGTGAGCAGGTCAACAATCGTCTCGCACGCCAGAACCAACGCATTCACCAGCAGGTGCGCGAAGGGGAACTGACACGAGCGCAGGCGGCCCGGCTGCATCGGGCCGATTGGCGCACGCGGACGGCAGAGCGGCGTACGGCGCGCCGCAACGGTGGATTCATCACCCGCCGACAGCAGGTACGTTTGAATCGGCGAGAAACCAGGATTAGCCGACGCATCGGCAAATAATCAAGAGGCCGTCCGCCGGCCGCTGCTGCGTTCACGCAGTGGCCGGCGCGGTCGGCGCGAGGGCGTGGGTCCCGCGGACGTCATTGGTATGCCTGGGGCGAGCGGACGGTGCAAGCGGGCGAGTCGTTCGATCGTATTTGCGGCCCGCTCACGACGTCGCGTCTGCGGCTCTCCGCGAGCAGACCAGGCATCACGGCGCGGTCCTCGCGAAAAGCCATGGCGATCGACGCCGAGTCTAGATAAGCCCGGCGGTGATATTGATCGCGAAGCCAATGATCGCCACATTGAACGCGAATGAGATGATTTCCTGAATGATCACGACGCGGCGAACTTCGGTTTGGGTGGTGGACACATCTGCAGTTTGATTGGCCGCGGAGATCGTGATTGCAAAGTAAGCGAAATCCCAGAACGTGGGCATTTCGGTCTTGGGGAATAGGAGCGGCCTATTCTCCGGCGTAGCGCTGTAAAAGAGATCCGCATAATGCGTGGTGAACATGGTCGGCACCAGCAGCCATGAGGCGATGAGCGTCACCGCGGCAAGCGCCACCCGCCAGATACGGATACTGTGCGGAACCTGGTGCAGGGTCGCAAGCGGCTCGACGATGGCGAGCACACTCAGCAGGGCGGCAACGATGACGATCACGAGGATGACGGGCCCAGAAGGGTCCTCGTCCATGTAACGCGATTGGATCTGCTCCGCGGTGAGACGGCTCATCCCCAGATAGATGGTGAGCAAAAAGAACGTCACCGCTCCGTCCCAACTGACCAGTAGCCGGCTGACGAACGTCCAGTGGGCCGGAAGACAGAAGAATCCGACAATGCCGACCGCGAGCGCGCTCCAGAACCGAAGATGCTGTCGTATAGATTTGATCGGCGGATCTCCACGTCCGACATGTGATCGTTAAGATACAGGGAGCACGCTTGTCTATCAATCGCCCCACGGGACTGCCAGTTCCATCGTTTGCACTTGCGTCCCCCGGCATTCTACCGTGCATGAAGGATACGATGACGTATGGGCTCCGGAGGCTCGAGTGCAGCGGGGTGGACTCTCTTGCACACACTGAACCGCGACGCCGTCGGGTCGTTCTCCCTCACCCGTGGAACCCTCGCATAGTGCAGCGCCGATCTTGCCGGATGCGCCATCTCGAGCGCTGAGGTAGGATCATGCCGCGTAGAGGGCGCGGGGTGGTTGCCCGACTCTCCGAAAATCCGTAGAACGGCGGGAGGACTTCTCTTGGTCACGGACATCACGACACACGCAGATGGCAGCGAAACTCATCCGCCGCACCGTTGTCGGCCCGAGCGAGCCTTCAGAACGCTTGCGTTTGGGCTGTTGACCTTGAATCTAGTGGGATGTGCCACCGTCGGCCCGGCCGCTACCGTTCGCAGCGTTCCATGCACCCACGGATGTCCTCAGGCGCCTTTGACGCTTCGCAACGAACTGAAGTCTGGTAGTTCCGCGGCGGAGGTCGCCATGGGGCTGCGCGAGATGCAAATCATGCATTTCGCCGACGCGGAGTTTTGGTTTCGGCAGGCGGCGGCGCAGGGCGATCCGACCAGTGAGTATATCGTGGGCCTGGATTACGCGCTGGGTCGTGGAACGGAAGAAAGTGCTGGAAAATCCATCTATTGGTTCCGCAAAGCAGCGCTCCAGGGATACACGGAAGCGGAGTATGCCGTAGGTCTCGATTATCAAGACGGTCGGGGCGTTCCACGGAGTTTCGTCAAGGCGATTCATTGGTACCACAGGGCGGCCGTCCACGGGCTCGCGGCCGCACAGTACGCCCTGGGCTATGATTTCGGGCGCGGCTTGGGGGTCACGCAAAATTTCGCGACCGCCAACTACTGGTTTCGCAAGGCCGCCCTCCAAGGATTTGCGGCGGCAGAGTCGGCTCTGGGGATGGACTATCTGACGGGGAAGGGAAGTGCGATACGCGTGGCAGCGGGTAATCGATGGGCACGAAAAGCCGCGGAGCAAGGTGTTGCGCCTGCAGAGTACCTTCTCGGGATCAACTACAATTGGGGACGAGGCCTTCCTCGCAATCCAACACAGGGCCACTATTGGTTCCGCAAAGCGGCAATGAGCGGATTTCCACCGGCGGAGGCCGCGATCGGCATTGATTACGAGCTCGGGCGGGGTACGGCGAGAAATTATCGGAAGGGGTATGCCTGGCTACGGAAAGCAGCTGCGCAGAATGTCACCATCGCGGAGGACTATTTAGGAGCAGCGTATTACCGAGGGCAAGGTGTGCCGAAGAGCGCTGCCAAGGCGCACTGGTGGTGGCGAAAAGCAAAGGCCAATGGCCCATTGCTTGGTCTGCGCGAACAGTGTCGCATGAGCGCCATGCATTCCGATTACATCAAGATCTATCGTCGCACGATCCAGGCATCCGCGAAAAAACTTCCCGCCGGGACGAGTCCGCTTGGAATCAAGAGCGATTTCCCGCCGGCTTGTGGGTTCTACCCGGAGGTTTCGCAAATCCTGGGTCATCAGGGCACGGCCATCGTTCATTTGTGTATAGGCGTAAATGGCCGACTCGCGCACCGTCCGACCATCGTCCGGTCGACAGGATTTGCTCGTCTCGATGCAGCAGCTCTCCGATATGTGCGCGCGACGTCCGGATATTGGACCCCCGCGCAACAACACGGCAGGCCCGTCGAGCTATGCGTAAAATGGCCGGTCCGATTTAGGCTATCGAAACTTATCGAGGAATCTCCGCAAACGATGCGCCATCATCGATTGAAGAGTTTAAATCCGTGATGAATCATCTGACGCGCTGACTCACATCTCGGTCGTCACTATCCTGAGGGTGTCGAGCGCCAAGAGCGCCGTGGTCGCGGTCCCAATCGTCCTGATCGTTCGGCTTTACGCGGAAACCGGCTGTGCTGCTACTGCGCGGAACGTCAACGGTGTTTCATCCGCTTCGGGCCGCGCTACTCGCGGTAACATCTTGGAAAATGTTTCCGCTGGGATGGCCGCACTGAAGAGGAACCCCTGATACTCGTCGCACGACGCGCGCTTGAGGATCTCGAGCTGCGCGACGGTCTCCACACCCTCGGCGACGACCTTCAGTCCCAATGAGTGCCCGAGACCGATGATCACCTTCGTGATGGCGAGGTCGTCGGGATCGCTGGCGATGTCGCGCACGAACGCGTAGTCGATCTTGACGCTGTCGACGGGGAAGCGCTTGAGGTACGCGAGGGAAGAGTATCCAGTGCCGAAATCGTCGATGGCGAGTGTGATCCCGTAGGTCTTGATGTGCTCGAGCAGGCGGAGCGCATCCTCGGGGTTCCCCATGACGACACTCTCGGTGATCTCGAGTTCGAGCAGCTGGGGATCGCATCCCGTCTCGGCGAGAATGCGGTCGAGATCCTCGAGGAATCTGGAATCGGCGAACTGTTGCGCAGAAAGATTCAACGCAACGCGCAGCGTGCGCCGTCCCTCGGCGCGCCAGCGCACGATGTCTCTGCAGACCGTTTCGAGCACGATCGTGCCAATCGAGCCGATGAGTCCGGCGTCCTCGGCGACCCGGATGAATTCTCCCGCCAGCAACAGACCGCGCTGCGGATGGCGCCAGCGCACCAGAGCCTCCGCGCCGGCGACCTGCCCGGTGTTGATGCGAATCTTCGGCTGATAGTGCACTTCGAACTGACGGTGCGCGATCGCCTGACGAAGGTCGTTCTCGAGCGAGAGCCGCTCGAGACTGTGGTCATCGATCGCATGGGAGTAGAACTGATAGTTGTTCCGGCCGGATTCCTTCGCACAGTACATTGCGATGTCCGCGTGCTTCAGCAGAGACGTGCCGTCGATGCCGTCGGTCGGGTAGATTGCAACTCCGATGCTGGCGGAGAGCCGGAACTCTCGCCCGCCGATGATCACGGGATCGGCCACGACGCCAAGCAAGCGGTGGGCGAGGGTGCCGAGCGCCTCTGGGCCCGAGCATTCCTTCACGAGGATTGCGAACTCATCGCCGCCGAGTCGCGCGATCAGATCCACCGCCGTGAGACGCGACTTGAGGTGACGGGCGACTTGACTGAGCACGCTGTCGCCGGCCGCGTGGCCGAGCGTGTCATTGATGATCTTGAAGCGGTCTAGGTCGAGAAACAGGATGCCGACCGCGGTACCCGTGCGTTGCGCAATGGCGAGCGAGCGGGTGACCTCGTTGTTGAACAGCAGCCGATTGGGCAGTCCGGTGAGATCGTCGTGGTGAGCCAGGTGGCGAATTCGCGCTGCCGCCCGATCGCTCTCAATTGCGATGCCGGCAAGATCGGTACCGATGCGCACCCAGGGGACTTCCAGCGCGCTATCCTCGTGCGCACTCGGACTGTAGAGCGAAATGGCGCCGAGCAGCTCTCCGCTGACGCCGAGGATCGGCCACGCCCGGGCGGAACGCAGTCCGGCGTCCTCGAGGAGTATGCGCACGCGCGCATCGAGCGGGTAATCGGAGAGGTCCGCGGCCCTGATGGGCGTCCGCTCGGCGATCGCCGCGAGGCACGGATCGCCGTCACCGCGGCGTACCGCCTGATCGAGTGCGTGCGCGAAGCCGGGGGGAAGGGACGGGGCGACCGTCAGCACCTCGCGTCCGCCGTGCGCCGGGAGCGCGATCAGGGCGCAACGCGCGCCGGCGCTCTGAGTCTCGAGGAACTGCGCGAGGGTGGCAAAGATGACTTCGAGTTCCGCGCCCGAGGCGATCAGCCCGAGGATGCGGTTCTGATCGGCGAGTGCCGTCGACTGGCGGCGTCGCTCGGCTTCGTGGTGCAGGTTCTCGAGCGCAAAGGAGACTTCGGCCGCGAGCCGATCGAGGAGCTGAACGATGTCGTCGCTGAAGAACTGCGCCTCTTCTGAGAAGACGCACAGCACTGCGGCGATCCGGCTCTGACAGTGCAGCGCGAAAGCCGCCTCGGATGAGAAAACCGAGTGGGTGTTCTTGTTTCGATGCACGACGCTCGAGCCGCCGGTCTGCAAAGTCGGCTGGAGCGCATGATCGCTGCCTGCGTTACCGGACGCTCCCGCTAGAGCCGGGAGACGGTCGGCGCGCACTCCATGTGCCGCCGCGAAATCGATCCGCGAGCCGTCGACCAGACCCACGGCCGCCAGCGCGAGCCCGCTCGTGTCCACGCAGATCCGGCACAATTCATCGAAGAGCTGCTCACGATCCCGGACGCGAGAGACCAACTGACTGGTGCGACTCAGGGCGGCGTACAGTTCCGTCAGCCGCGCCAGGCTCTGCTCCTTCGCGAGTCGCTCCCGCACCCGTGCGCGGGTCACGCCGACGCACAGGACCGCGGTGATTCCGGTGCCCAGGATCAGAGCGAGGATGAGGACGGTGCAGGCTTCTCGCGCGGCCTCACCCAAGGTTGCGGAGAATCGGGCCGCAAGCGGCGTCAGCTCACCATTGATTCGGTCGAGTTTCGCGAGCGCAGCGGCTTGCTCGCGCCGAGACAGAGGCCCTGGGCCCGCTGCGCGCAGTTGTGCGGCCAGCCGGCACAGACGCATCGTGTAGGAGTCCCCCTGGGTCCAAATCGCGATGGCACGCTTGAACGGCCCCACGGGGCCGAGCAGACGAAACAGGGCGACGATGCCATTGAGATCGGTCGGGGCGTTACCGCCCTGCAGGAAGCCCGCGCGTGCCGCCGCCACGTTCACTGGCCGCCGCTGCAGTGCGAGGCGTGCCTGACGGTCCCCGAGCGGCACCGCAATGGCGTTCTGGTACTGACGATAGTCGCTCAATGAGCGCGTCATCGCGTAACGCGCGAGATAGTACGTGGCGTTCTTCTGTCCCTTGGAATAGAGCCCCTCGCCGCCGACGTAAGCACGAATGGAGGACAGCAATTCGATACTGGCCACACTTCCAGCGAGCACTGCCGCAAGGGAAACGAGCACCGGAGCGACGAAGCGGATGGTGGATCGCGCCGCCAAGTTCGAGCCCGGGTTCTGTTGGAGGTTCGGCTGGCTCATCCCGGTGGGGGGGATCTGCGGAAATCGCTGATTTCTCACGGTAAAGCATACCGACAGGGCCGGCGGTAAACCGAGAGACACATCGCGGCTCGTCCAGGAGGCGGAAATGCTCGAGGTCGCGCCCTAGCGCCCGGAATCGTAGACTAAACATAATGTTGCAGCACAATGTTGCGGGCCGACGACCAATTTGACGTAAGCGACCTGTCCAGCGTCCGCGCCGGAGGGTCAATCCGTCCCGGGGTCGAGCGAAATCGGGGAGGCCAACGGTGTACTCGGTAGCACGCGATGAGTCTGCTGGGGATGAGTCGTCCGGAATGCGCTCTCCCGACGCATGGGTGGAGACACTCAAGGCGTATCTGGAGCCGGAGTGGCGGGACCTCCTCGAGGGCGAGTGGTCGACGAAGATGCGAGACGGCACGTGGTCCACATCGGCCCTGTGCGGTTGGTTCCTGCAGATGTATCCGTTCATTCACGCGTTCCCAAAGTTCCTCGCCGAGGCGCTCCTCAAGGTCGAGGACGAGCATTCGCGCTCTTTCCTGATCGACAACATCCGCGTCGAGAAGGCCCACGCCGAACACTGGATCTGGATGGGCGAGGGCTTCGGACTGAAGCGTGCCGAGATGATTGCCTTTGCCGAGGGCGAGCGGCCAGTGCTGCGCGACGTCCAGTCGCTCACCGACTGGATCTGGTTCATCAATGCCAAGGGCTCGCTCGCCGAGGCTGTCGCCGCGACCAGCTTCGCCATTGAGGGTGTGACCGGAGACCTGACGCGCTCGCTACTGAAATCCTTCATGGAATACGGCTCGCGAGAGGGCGTGGACATGAGCCCGAAGACCACCAAATGGTTCCGCAATCATGCGAAGTACGATGATGATCATCCGCGCATTGCGTTGGAGGTCGTCGCACGCTACGCCCGAACGGAACGCGAGCGCATGAAGGTGATGTCCGCCGCGCGGCGCAGTCTTCAGCTGCTGAATCTTGCGCTGATGAGCTCCTGCCAGGGGTATTCGCAGACGCCATCGGTCTCGGGACCGGGAATGTCGGCCGATCGCCGCCACGCACAGCGTCCGATCGCGTTTCCCGATCGGCGCGTCCGCGATCGACTGCAGATCGTTCCCCAGCCCGCCTGAACAACTAGCGGGCGCACCCCCGAGGGGGGCGTGCCCGGTATGTTTACGTGTACACAGTTGCACCGTGTGAAATTCGGCTGCGCACCTGTACTCCTCACGTTGCTCGGCGCGTTGGCAATCGCCTTCCGCGCCGGTCGCAAGTCGAGGCTCCTCAGAATGCTCGTTCTGGCGTTCCCCACCAGAAGGTTGGGAGTCCGTCGCGGATTCCCGTGCATGACGCGCCGATACACGCTCTCGAGGGAGGCCGTCGGAGCTGCAACCGGCCGAGCCTGCCTTGCGAGTGGTCTTACATAGAGTAATCATGGGTGATCAATTTTCCCATCCACATCCCCGCGCGGCGACGCCGCGCTCAAAACTAAACGGTTTAAATGTTCTCACTATTCTCGCTAATTATTAGCAGGCTGATGAAAAACCCGGTGATTGAGGCGTCTGACACCCTGTGAACGCTTGTCGAGCAATCCTTCCGAGGTCGATCTCGACCGTCCTGGCCTCGCGATCCTTGCCTGGGGAGGCTCCGTTGCCTGGTTGGGTGGACATTTCGATCACCTTATCGCTCAGCTTCGCGCCTGGGTTACGTAAATCCCGGAGCGAGAAGATTGCGCATGCGCACCAGGTTGTAGCCTGTGAAGGTCAGAAGCGCGGCGAACTCGATCTTCCTGCGGCCTCGCATCTTCGGTCGCCTCAGCAGCCCGATGTCCTTCGACCAACCGAAGGACTCCTCGATGAGCTTGCGCGCCTTTATGCTCAGGGCGTATCCGACATGGCGGGTCGTGCGGGCATTGATAGCCGAGCCACCGCGTCGCTCGACGTTCTGCGCGACGTGCGGGGTGACGTTCAGCTCGCGGGTTTGCCGGACGAACTCGCGCGTGTCATAGCCCTTATCCGCTGCGAGGGTGCAGCGCCGCGGGCCGCACAGCTCACCGAGCATGTCGATCGCGGCGCTGCGCTCGGCAGTGCCGTTCGCCTGCGTCACCTGTGCGGCAACGATGAGACCATGGCGGTTCTCGCTCACGGCATGACCGAGATAGGCGAGCTTGGCGGTCGTCCCGGCGCTCTTCCTATACAGCTTGGCCTCAGGGTCGGTCGTGGAAGCATGCGTATCGTTCGTGCGCTGCTCGCCGCGAAAGTCGCGCACTTCATTGCGGCCACCGCTTGCGCCGGGACCGCCAGAGCCGTCCTTGGGCCGAAAGCTCTTGTGCGATGCCCACGCCTCGATCATCGTGCCGTCGACGCTGAAATGCTCATCGCTCAGCAAGCCTGCCATACGAGCCTGCTCTACAATCGCATCGAACAGCTCACGGGCGATATCCGCCTCGAGCAGTCGATCGCGGTTCTTGCTGAAGGTCGAGTGATCCCACACCGGCTCATCCACCGACAGCCCGACGAACCATCGGAACAGAAGGTTGTACGCGAGCTGCTCGATCAGCAGCCGCTCGCTGCGAATCGAATAGAGCACCTGCAGCAGCAGTGCCCGAATGAGCCGCTCCGGCGCGATGGAAGGTCTGCCCGTCTG
>JAKBDK010000017.1:0-60149 GCA_021834525.1 Pseudomonadota bacterium
CTCACTCGCGGTGGAAGTGCTGCCCACGCGCATCGCGGAGCCGGCCGCGCCGACGAGCGAGCCGGTCGCGCTCGCCGTCGTGCCTGAGCCGGCCGCGGCGCCGGCCGGCCGGCGGCTGCCGGACGGTACCGTGCTGATGCCGCCCGGGATGAAACCGCGGCGTTAGAACTGCCGCTCGGTCTGCACCAGAAACTGCACCCGCTTGATGTTCGAGCCCCCGTCGAGCGGGAAGGCGAGATCGATGTGGATGACGTTGCCGAAGGCGGTGCGTGCATTGCCGAGCCGCAGTCCGAAGCCCGCGTCCTTCAAGAGCCCGAGGCTCGGCTGTCCCAGAGGCGCCCGTCCCCAGGAGCGGCCCATGTCGAAGAAGACGGCCGCGCCGACCCGAAACAGCCGCAGCGGATACCAGTTGCTGAACCAGCGCTCCTCGACGGTGAACAGCGCGCGCGCCGTACCGTCCTGGTAGCGCAGCGGGTAACCGCGCAGGCCGTTGTCCCCGCCGAGGAGGATCTGGTTGTCGAGCGTGAGCCGTCGTCCGGCGGTGGCACTCACCGCGCTGTAGAGCAACCATTGCGGGCCCTGTTCGGTGTAGTTCACCAGCTTCGCGCTCAGCACACCGTTCTCGAGCGTGCCGTGCAGCAGCCGTCCGGAGAAGCTGCTCGAAACCAGTAGCGTGTCCCCGTGCGGCAGCACGTAACCATCCCCGGTGGTGAACGTGAACGGCACTTCCGTGCGGCTCGAACCGAAGCCCCGTGCGGCCCAGCCCACCCGGCCGGTGAAATACGCCCCCAGATCGAAATCCTCGGTGCGGTGGATCTGGTTGTGGTTGTGCAGCTTCGCGTACTCGTCCTGGACGAGATCGAACTCGAACCACGGATAGATGAACGTGCGGTTCACCGGCAGCAGCGTCGGGCCGCTCCACAGCGAGCTCGGCGCGAAGTGGTGCTCATCGTCGGTCCAGCCGACGCTGAAGCGGCGGCTCCAGCCGCGCACCAGGCCGTGCGACCAGCCGACGTAGCCCTGCAGTTGGCGGTCGTGCTCGGAGAACCGGTCGACGATCTGGCCGAGATCGTAGAGCGGTTGGTCGAAGGTGGTGTCGGTGAGCGAGAGCCCGCCGGCATGGCGGGTCTCGAGCGCATAGAACGGCCGGTTGACGATCAGCTGACGCATCCGTCCGTCGCTGAGGTTGCCGTAGGTGGCCGACACGGTGGTCCAGCCATCCAACAGATGTCCGTTCGAGACCGAGATGTCCGACTCGCTGCGGTCCACCGAGTGCAGATGTTGCACGATCAGATCGGTGCCCGTGCCGAGCACGTTCAGATCCTCCAGCTGCACCCCGGTGCGGCTCTTGCCGCCGCTGCGCGAGAAGTCGAAACCGGGATTGAGGGTCCACACGTCCCGCGTGGTGACCAGGATGTCGACCTTGCCGTCGTGGTAGCGAATCGGGCGGATCGAGGCATCGTAGAAGTAGGGATCGGTGCGCAGCAGCCGGGCCGACTCGTCGATCAGGTGGGCCGAGAAGCGCTCGCCGCTGTAGAAGAGCAGTTGTTTGCGGATCAGGCTGCGGCGGGTGCGCCGATGCAGGCGGTTGGCGAGCCGGAAGATCGCATGATTGTCCTTGGGGTTGTGCAGGTTGAAGATGTTTCGGTTGCGGATGATGATCCGCCCGATGCGCGCGCCGCGGCGCTCGAGGTCGGCATCCGAGGGCAGCGCCGGCGGTGCGCTCCGATGCGCCGCGGGCGCGGCGGTGTTCGCGCTGGCACCTCGGGCCGAACCGAGCAGCGTGAGGGCTGCGGTGATCGCCAAGAGAGTGCAGGTCCGCCGGGCGGGCGTGCCCGCGAGGCTCACGCGCAGCACCCGGCGGGGTGCTCGCGCCCGGCCGGATGCGCTCGCCTCGAACGGCCGCCCCCTGTGAGAACCCTGCATGCGCCGCACCGCCGTGATGGCTTCCCGGGAAAGGATTTCAGGATACTGTATCGGCCGGAGCGCGCCGCGCTCAATGCCGAGCGGTGCACGCCCCGCGCCGCGGATGACGTGGCGCCGGATGGAGACGCGCGGAACGCGGCTCCGACACGCGGCGCGGTCCGCACGTGCACCGCAGAACGGTGGGTCAGGCGGGTCGGGGGCCGAGCCGCGGCACACGCGGCGAGGTCCGCTCGTCACCGGTCCCGATACGTCACCTCGCAGAGGCTCTCGCGCTCGAGTGTCTCGCCCGCTCCGGCGCTGACCACGGCGTTCATGCCAAATGTCACCCCGCGCAGCGCGGGATCGAAACGAAAACTGCGCAGCACCGGCATCGGATCGATGTCGGGGTCGCCCGTGAGCGGGTCTCGGGAGGGGATGATGCAGCGGGTACAGGGTTTGACGAAGCGCAGCCTCACCCCTCCGATGCGCAGAGTGTCGATGCGGTCCTCGGCGAACGGCTCGAGCCCCGTCAGGACGAGATTCGGGCGAAAGCGGTCCATCGACAGCGGCGTGCCGAGTCGCTCGTTCAGCGCATCGAGGGAGGCCTGCGTACAGACCAACAGCGGGAAGCCATCGGGGAAGGCGAGCGGCGGCGGATCGGGCCCGGCGTAGTGCGGATCGGCGCGGCGCTCGGGGCGCTGCGGGGCGCGCACCACCCGGACCGGCTCACCGAGCAGGGCACCGACCCAGGTCGCGGCGCTCGCCCCGGCATCCAGTCCGATGCACGCATCCCGCCAGATCCGCACCGGCAGCGCCGGCTGCGCCGCCTCGAACGGCACCACCAGCGGTGCGCAGCCCTCGCGGCTCAGGCGCAGCCCGTCGGGGGTCAATTCGGTGACGATGCGGGCCAGGCGCGGGTGCGTGCGCTGGGTGAGGAAGGCGCCATCGGGGCGTACGACCATCCAGTGCCGGTCCCAGGCCAGTCCGCTCTCACGGACCTGCGCCCGCGCCAGCGAGAGGCCCCGGGCGGACTTCAGAGGGTAGAGGTGCAGTGCCTGCAGGCGGGGCGCGGACATGGCGCCATTCTACGAAAGCGGAGGCGCGTCGGTGGGTCGTCTGCCCGGGGAGGGTCCACGAGCGTCAACTGTGAGGTCCGTCCCGCAATGCGACGCCGGTTTTGCGCGAGGCGCCACACGGGCGGCCCTGCCGCGGCTCGAGCGCCGTGTCATAATCGGGTGAGGAGCGGGGGCACAAGGGCGCGACGGCAACGCCGTGGACGCGGTCCGCCGCAGGGTGCGGGGCAACGTCATGAGAGTGCAGCGAATTGGGGTCCTGGCGATGCTGGCCGTGCTGGGGTCGGCGGCCGCGGGCATGGCCTGTGCCCAGACCAGCCCTCCCTCGCGCGTCGGACGCTTGAGCTACGTCGGCGGCAGCGTGTCGTTCGAGCCGGCCGGGACTCAGTCCTGGGCCGCGGCCGAACTGAACCGTCCCGTGACGATCGGCGACCGTCTCTGGACCGACTGGGACTCGCGGGCCGAAATCGAACTCGGCGATGCGGTGGTGCGTCTCGGCAGCCGCACCGGTATTTCGTTCCTCAATCTCGATGCGCGCACCGCGCAGATGCAGCTCACCGCCGGTACCGTGATCGTGCACGTGCGGACGCTTCGCGACGGTGAGCAGGACGAGGTCGACACCCCGAATCTGGCGCTCTCGCTCGAGAGACCGGGCACCTACCGGGTGCACGTCTTTTCCTCCGGGCGCATGACGCGGGTCGAGGTGATCCGCGGGCAGGCGCTCGCGAGCGGCGGCGGCCAGACCTATCCCGTTGCGGCGCAGCAGAGCGCCACCTTCAGCGGCGAGAACACCCTGAGTGTCCTGTACGCCACCCTCGGGGAGCCCGATGCGCTCGATGAGTGGTCGATGGCGCGCGACCGGGAGGAGGCTCAGGCCGCGCCCACCGTGACGCAGTACGTCCCGGCGAACATGGTCGGGGTCTACGACTTGGATACCTACGGCAGCTGGCAGAGCACCGCGCAGTGGGGCGAGGCGTGGTTCCCCAACGTCGTGACCGGATGGGCGCCCTATCGCTTCGGTCACTGGGTCTGGATCTACCCCTGGGGCTGGACCTGGATCGACGATGAGCCGTGGGGATTTGCGCCGTTTCACTACGGGCGGTGGGCCTACTGGAACAATGCCTGGTGCTGGGTCCCGGGTCCGCGGGTCGTGGCGCCGATCTACACACCGGCGCAGGTGGTGTGGACGCGGGGCGGATTCGCCGGGGGCCCGGTTCGCGGACCGCAGTCGGGCCCGCGCATGCGGCCGCACGTCGGCTGGCTGCCGCTCGGGCCGGGCGATGTGTATCTGCCGGGGTATGCGGTGAGCGGGGCGTACGTGCGCACCGTCAATCTGGCGAACGCCCGCGATGTGAACCCCGCGCTCGTCTCGGCCGCCTACCGCCGCGGGGGCGCCGATTTGCACTACGGGAATCGGGGCGTGCACGGAGCCGTCACGGCGGTGCCGCGCGCCGCTTTCAGTGCCTCGCAGGCGGCCGATGCCCATCGCGTCGTCTTCACGCGGCGCGGCTCGCTCGGGATGCGCTTCACCCCCGATGCGCCGACCGTCACGCCGACGCGGCTGAACGTCTTCGGCGCGCCGCTTCGCTCGGTGCAGGTGCCGCCGCGCCAATTGACCCATCGCCCGGTGGTCGCACGGCTGCTGCCGGCGCGCGCCGCGGTCTCATTCGATCGTCAGCAGGCGCTCATCCGCGCCAATGGCGGCCGCCCGCTCAGCGCGATGCAGTGGGCGCGGTTGCGCTCGAACACCCCGGCCGGCGCGGTGCGTCTGGCGCCGGATATTGCGCCGGCGAGCCGCCGTTCGTTCGCACCGCAGGGGCCGCCGGCGCAGCCGCGCGGGCCGAGGCTGCCGCCCCATCCGATGGCGCGTGCGCCGCTGCCCTCTCGAGCCTATCGCTCCTACGGGGTCGCCGCGCCGCATCACCGGGGCGGCCCGTCCTTGTGGCTGCCGCGGCCGTTCGCGCCGGTCGTGCCCGCCGCGAGGCCCCGGCCGGCATCGCCCCTGCGGGCGATGCCGCGAACCGCAGTCCCTGGCGCATCGGCGCACGGGGTGAATTTTACCGGGGTGCCCCGGTGGCGCTCGGCGCCGCCGATGTATCGGGCGCAAACCGGGCTCACCCCGCAGCGGCCGAGCCCCATGATGCATTTTCGCAACCCCTACGCCCCGCCGCGCTCGCCGCCGCCGATGTACCGGCCCGTGGAGCCGCAGTTCTCACCGCCTCCGGCGGCCCCGCCGGCCGCTCAACCCACCTTTCACCCGGCGCCCGCGCGCCCGTGGCATCCGACGCGCCCCCCGCGAATTCAATAATTTGCACCGCGACTGATAATTGCCAACTGGTGCAATCGGGGTTTCGGTTTTGCGAAACACCATGGCGGGGTTTGCGGCTTCTCCTTATGCGGCAGAAGCACGTATCGTGCGTGCGTTTCCGCCGGACCCGGCGGATGGGAGGAATGAGATGCGAGTCCCGAGAAGGTTTCACCTGGCGCTGGCGGCCACTGCCGCCGCCGCAACGCTGCTCGCGCCGGCGGCACAGGCGGTCCCGAGTTTCGCGCGCCAGACCGGCATGGCCTGTGCGGCCTGCCACACGGTGTTCCCCGAGCTGACCCATTTCGGCCGGGTATTCAAGGCCAATGGCTACGTGCTCGATAACCTCAGGCAGGTTCGAGCCGTCAACAGCAACCGCCAGCAGTTGCTGTCGCTCTCGCAGCTGCCGACCTTCTCGATCATGACCCAGGTGTCGTACACGACCCTCAACAAGCGCTTGCCGGACGGCACGAACCCGGCGGCGCCCGGACTTGCGCAGAACGGCACTGCCGGCTTTCCGCAACAGCTCAGCCTGTTTTATGCCGGGCGGATCGCGCCGCACTTCGGCGTGTTCTCGCAGCTGACGTATGCGAATGACTCCGGGACGATCGGCATCGACAATACCGATCTGCGCTTTGCCAAGCTGATCGTTCTCCCGGGAAAGAACACGCTGACCTATGGCGTGTCGCTGAACAACAACCCGACGGTCCAGGACCTGTGGAACAGCACCCCCGCGTGGGGCTATCCCTACGACGCGAGCAACGCGATCGTCTCCCCCCTGGCGGCAACCGAAATCGACCAGACCATGGCGCAGAGCGTCGCGGGCATGACCGGGTATCTCTACTTCGACGAAGCGCTGTACGTCGAGTTCGGAGGCTACCGCTCCGCCCCTCAGGGTCAGACCAATGCCTTGACCGGCCAGGCCGGCCCGCTCGATGGAACGTTCAGCAACGTGATCGAGGGATTCTCTCCCTACTGGCGTCTCGCTTACGAGTACGACTGGGGCGCGAATTCGCTCGAGGTCGGCACCTATGGCGAGGACTTCAAGCTGCACCCGGGCACCGGTCAGGCGCTTGAGGGTCCGGATAATCGCTTCGCTGACGTTGCCGAGGACTTCCAGTATCAATACGTGGGAGAGCACAACATCGTCACGGTCGCCGGTACGCACATTCATGAAAACATGAATCTCGTGGCCAGCTATCTCAGTGGCGCCTCGTCGAATCGCAACGATTCGTTGAACACCTCACGCATCTGGGTGAATTACTATTACCAGCGGCGCTACGGCGGATCCCTCGGTTGGTTCTCGACGACGGGTACCACCGACTCCGCCCTTTACCCGGCGGCAGGTACCCCGCCGTGCGTCAACTCGAGCGGAACGTCGATTGCCTGCGGCGTAGTGACCAGCGCGAACGGTTCACCCGACAGCGACGGAATCGTCGGTGAGGTTGACTACCTGCCGTGGCTCAATGTGCGGCTCTCGCTGCAGTACACGCATTACAGCAAGTTCAATGGCGCCAGCACCAATTACGATGGTGAAGGACGAAACGCCTCGGACAACGACTCGCTGTACTTCCTGCTCTGGTACGCCTTCTGAGGTGCAAATCATGTCCATGGATCACACGATACGAAAATGGGTGCGGCGTACCGCACCGTCGATTGCCGCAGCAGCGCTCATGATGGTCAGCGCCCCGAGCGGCGCGCAGGGCGCCCCGACGCCGCCGCAGCAGGCCCCGCAGCTGGCGATCGCGGTGTGCGGAACCTGTCATGGCGTCGATGGCAACAGCATCAACCCGATGTTCCCGCGCCTCGCGGGGCAGCATGCCTGGTATATCGAGCAGCAGCTGAAGGAGTTCCGCGCCCAGACCCGCGGTGACCCGTATGCCATTGCCTACATGTGGGGCATGGCCAACCAGTTGTCCAACCCGACGATCGATGCGCTGGCGAAGTACTTCTCGAGCCAGACCCCGGGACCCGGCGTGCCCCATTCCAAGGCAGTCATCGCTCGTGGTCAGGCGATCTTCGAGCAGGGCATTCCGACCCAGGGCGTTCCGGCGTGTGCCGCCTGTCATGGACCGCAGGCGCTCGGCAGTGCGCAGTTTCCGCGCCTTGCCGGCCAGCATGCCGAGTACATCATGAAGCAGCTGCAGTCGTTTCAGGACAACATGCGCAAAGTCGCGATCATGCACGGCGTCGCACAGACCCTGCACCGCTCGCAGATGCGCGCCGTCGCTGATTATCTCGAGTCGTTGCCTTAGTCGTTGAATCAACCGTCGCCGCATTTGCGGACGGCGACTGATCGGGGTTTACCGCCTCCCCCCTTCCGGCGGTAAACCCCGTCCTTTTATCCGTGCCACCCCGGCCGCGCCGCCTCAGAGCGGCTCCGCGCACGCACCGCGCGCAATCTCCTCGAGCCATTCGCGGATCTCAGACGCACTGCAGGCGTTCTGCGCGTGCAATGTCGTGAGCAGCCCTTGCAGGTGCGCTGCGAGCGCCGCGGCGAGGGCCCGCGGTGGGTGATGCGAGAGCAGCGCGGTGGTCTCATCGAGGGCCTCGATGCACGCCTCGATCGCCGCCGCTTCGCTGAAGGATTCCGTGGTCATCGTGAGCCGCTCCCGGGTGAGGTGACGTCGCTCGAGCATACCGGCGCATGTCCGGAGAGTGCCGGCGCCGCGCGCGTTTGTGCACAAACGCGCAGCCAATCGCAATTCCACGGGCCGTGCGCCTGCCTAGACTGATCCGCGCGCCGATGTGGCGCTCAGGCTCAGCGGGAATCCGGCGATGAACGCAATACAGTCGCTGCAGTCGGCTGCCGCTCGTGCAGTCAGGACCCTCTTCTCGTGCACGGCGCGGACCGTTCGTGGGGCAGACCTGCCGCGGGCGGGGGCGGGGGTGTTCCTCGCCCTCGCGGTGGCGCTGCCGGCAGTGGCCGCGGCGCAGTCCTCGCCGTTTCTCACCGGCGCCACCGCGCTCGAGAGCAACATTCTGGCGTGGCTCACGCCCATCGCCATCATTCTCGTGATGGTGCTCGGCGCCATGGCCATGGCCAATCGGATTTCCTGGGGCTGGTGCATCGGCGCCATCCTCGGAATTGCCATCGCCTTCGGCGCCCCGCAAATCGTCGGCTGGGTGCGCGGCATGTTCGGCGTCTGAAGGGACGTGACCATGAGCCCGCACCACCGACCGCTGTGTGCCGATCCGCTGTTTCTCGGCGCGACTCGTCCGCCGATGCGCTGGGGCGTCACGTACAGCGCGTTGCTGTTCAATCTCGTCTTCACGCTCGAGGCCTTCCTCGTCACCCGCAATCTCCTGACGTTGCTGCTCGCGCTGCCGATCCACGCGCTGAGCGCACTGCTGTGCGCGCGCGATGCACGCTACTTCGATCTGCTGTTGCTCGCCGCGCGGACCGGGATCCCGACGGCCCTCGGCAACCGACGAGTCTGGGGAGCGGCGAGCTACTCGCCGCTGCGGCTCGACCTGCCGGACCATGCCGGGCGGCGGCGCGGCCGGGGCGGGGCGTCTCGGGAGCGGCGCGCATGGTGAGGCGCACGCCCGGGGCGCTGCGGCGCGAGATGGGGCTCGAGCGCTACATTCCCTACCGGGCGCACGTGGCGCCTGCCGTGCTGCGCACCGGCGACGGGGATTACCTGCAGATCCTGCGTCTCGGCGGGCAGAGTTTCGAGAGTGCCGACACCGAGCAGATCAACGGATGGCATGAGCGCCTGAACGTGCTGTGGCGCAACCTGGCCGAACCGGGCGTGGCGCTCTGGACCCACGTGGTCCGCCGCCGAGCGCCCCTGGAGGCGCTCGCGGCCGCCCCGGACCAGTTCGCCGGCCGATTGCTCGAGCGCTATCTGCAGCACCTCAGCGCCGAGCGGCTGATGGTGAACGAGCTCTACGTCTCGGTGCTGTACCGGCCGGCCCCGGGCCGTGCGCAGCGGCTGCTGGCTCGCCTGCTCGAGCGGACCCGCCCGGCCGATCAGGCGCACGAGCTCGCCGCGGCGCTGGAAGTCTGTGCCCGTCTCACCCGGACACTGTGCGCCTCGTTGGTGCGCTACGAGCCGCACCTGCTCACTTGCTACCGGGAGTCGGACCGCTGGTACTCCGAGCCGCTCGAGTTTCTCGCCCAACTGCTCGACGGGGAACGCCGACGCGTGCCGTTGCCACGCGGCCCGCTCGATGCGGCGCTCGCGACCTCGCGGGTGTTCTTCGGCAACGAGCTCATCGAGTACCGTCCGCTCAGCGCCCGCCGGGTCGGGGCGATGCTCGGCATCAAGGAATACCCGACGCCGAGCGTGCCGGGCATGCTCGATGCGCTCCTCGGCGCACCCTTCGCGTTCGTGCTCACCCAATCGTTCGTGTTCCTCTCCAAGGCCAGCGGCCAACAGCTGCTCAGCCGGCAGATCAACCGCATGGCGAATGCCGGGGACTTCGCGCACTCGCAGGCCGAAGAGCTCACCGAGGCGCTCGATGCGCTGACCAGCAACGAATTCGTCATGGGCGAGCATCACTTCTCGCTGCAGGTCCTCGCCGACCTCGAGGCGCCGGCGAGCACGACGGCCGACCACGGTCTCGATGCGTTCCATCAGCACCTCGCCCGCGCCCGTGCGCTGCTCGCCGATACCGGCATGACCGTGGCTCGCGAGGATCTCGGTCTCGAGGCGGCGTTCTGGGCGCAGCTGCCGGGCAACTTCGCGCTGCGGCCGCGCGTCGCACCGCTCACGTCCCGGAACTTCTGTGCGCTCGCACCGTTTCACAACTTCCCGGCCGGTCACGCCGTGGGCAACCACTGGGGCGAGTCGCTCGCAATCCTGCAGACGCGGGCGCACTCGGCCTTCCACTTCTCTCTGCATGCCGCCGCCGGCGAGGGTGCACGCCGAGATACCGGACATACGTTCATCTGCGGGCCGACCGGATCGGGCAAAACGGCGCTCATCGGCTTTCTCGTGACGTTGCTCACGCGCCGCGACGCCACTCAGGTCATCCTCGACAAGGACCGCGGCCTCGAGATTCTCGTGCGCGCCCTCGGGGGGACCTATCTGCCGCTGCGCAGCGGTGCGCCGAGTGGGTTCAATCCGCTGCAGCTCGCCCCGACCGCGGCCAATGTGCAGTTTCTGCACGAGTGGCTCGAACTGCTCGCCCGCCCGCCGCTCGGGACTGCACTGTCGGTGCGTGAGCTGCACGATCTCGATCAGGCGCTGCGCGGCACGCTCACCCTCGACCCGCCGGCCCGGCGGCTGTCGCGGCTGCTGGAGTTTCTCGATGCCACCGAACCGGAAGGGGTGCACGGCCGGCTCGCACGCTGGTGCGAGAGCGCCGGCGGGGAGTACGCGTGGGTGTTCGACAATCCCGTCGACCGGATCGCCGAGCGGCTCGCCAGTGCGCGGCTGTTCGGTTTCGACATCACCGAGTTTCTCGATCAGGAGCGCTGCCGCGCGCCGATCTCGCTCTACCTGCTGCACCTGGTGCGAGGGTTGCTCGACGGGCGGCGCGTGGTGTGCTGGCTGGATGAGTTCTGGCGGCTCATCGAGGATCCAGTCTTCGAGAAATTCGCCAAGGACGGGCCGAAGACCTGGCGCAAGCTCAACGGCGTGATGGTGCTCGCGACGCAAAGCGCGAGCGACGTGCTCGCCAGCCGCATCAGCCGCACGATCATCGAGCAGACCCCGACCAAGATCTTCTTTCCGAACCCGAGCGCCTTCGGCGAGGAACTGCTGGACGGATTCGCACTGTCGGGGCGCGAGTTCGCGCTGATCAAAGACGAGCTCGCCCCGGGCGCGCGTGCCTTCCTCGTCAAGCAGGGCCCGCAGAGCGTGGTGTGTCGGCTCGAGCTCGCTGGCCTCGAGGCCGAAGTGCAGGTGCTCTCGGCGCGCGCCGGGGGACTGCGCCGCCTCGAGCAGCTGCTCGGCGAGCGCGGCACATCGCCCGAGGCCTGGCTCGAGGCGTTCCTGGCGCAACCTGACACCGAGTGATCGAACGGAGCCGTGCCATGAGATTCATCAGACCGAAGTGGTGCGCCTGGGGACTGCTGCTCGCGGCGGTGGCGCCGGCGGCGCGCGCCCAGTGGGCGGTGATCGACGTGGCGGCGGTCGCTCGCCTGAGCGCGGAGCTGCAGACGCTCGAGCAGTCCCTGACCACTCAACAGCAGCAGTTCTTCGCCGCCGAGGCGCAGCTGCGCGGCATGAGCGGCACGCGCGGCATGCAGGATCTGCTCGGCGGCATCCGCCGCAATTACCTGCCCGAGAACTGGGCGCAACTGCGCACGGCGGCCGACGGCAGCCCCGGGAGCTATCCGGAACTCTCCTCCGCGGTGCGCGCGGCCATTGCCGCACACGCCTACCTCAGTCCCGGTGAGCTTCAGGGTCTGTCGCTGAGCGCCCAGCAGCAGCTCGCCGCCAACCGACGCACCGCCGCGCTGCTTCAGGCGATTACAGCCTCGGCGCTGAGCGACACCAGTGCCCGATTCTCGGGCCTGAAGCAGCTGATTGCGACCATCGGCACGGCGCAGGATCAGAAATCGATCCTCGATCTCAATGCGCGCATCGGTGCCGAGCAGACCATGCTCGAGAACGAGCAGACCAAGCTGCGCGTGCTGTTCGCCGCGGCGCAGGCCGAGCGGTGGGTCGATCACGAGCGCGAGCGCGAAGCGGCGATTGCCGCGCAGGGCAACTTCGCCACGCGATTCCGTCCGACGCCCTGAGGGCGGTGCGGCGGCGAGCAGATCAAAGGCGGCGCGGGGTAGCGGTCATGGGTTTTTTCGCGACCTTCTGGAATTGGCTGAACGGGGCTCTCTCGAGTTACATCGGGGCGACCACGGTGCGCGTGGCGGATCTGCTCGAGCCGGCACTCATCGCCATGGGAACCGTGTATGTCACTGGCTGGGGGTACCTGCTGCTCAGCGGACGGATCCGCGAGCCGCTCGGCGATGGTCTGCGGCGCATCGCCATCCTGGTGGTCGTGCTCGGTGTGGGCGTGCACCTGTGGCTGTACAACACCTTGATCGTCGACACCTTCTACCGGGCCCCGGCCCAGTTTGCGGCCGACGTCGTCGGGGCAGCCTACCCGGTGCAGACCCTCGATGCGATCTGGAACGCCGGTGGCGCGGTGGCCGGCCGGCTGTTCGATCAGGGCAGCGTCTGGCGCGGTGACGTGGGGTTTTATCTCGCCGGCGCGGTGGTGTGGGTGCTGGTCGGATTGCTGTGCGTGTACACGATGTTCCTGCTGGCGCTCTCGAGCATCGCGCTCTCCGTACTGCTCGCACTCGGTCCGTTGTTCATCGTGACGCTGCTGTTCGACGGCACGCGGCGGTTGTTCACCGCGTGGCTCGCTCAGCTGACCAATTACGCGCTGATCAGCATCCTCACCGTGATGGTTGCGGCGCTGCTGCTGCATCTGGTGCAGCGTTATGCCACCCAGACCGCCGCGCTCGGTACCGCGATCGATACGGTCGATGCGCTGGATTTTCTCCTCGCCACGGTCCTGGTGTTCCTGTTCATGCGCCAGGTCATGCCGATTGCCGCGGGACTCTCCGGTGGCATCGCACTCAGCACCTTTGGCGTGATGAGCCGCACGCTGCGCACGGCGGCGAGTCCGCTCGTCGCCGGCGCCAGTTACGTCGCGCCCGTGGCGAGCGGTGCGGTCGTCGCGATGAGTAGCGCGGTCCGAGCGCGGCGGCGCCGGCGCGACGCGGCGCAGGTCGGCGAGGGGGATTGAACGGTGGCGATCGGGGCCCGGGCGGAGGCGATCATGAGAATCCTCGGAACGATGTGCCTGATGGGGCTGTTGGCCGGGTGCGCATCCGGTCCGCACTGCACGGGCCGGTTGGTCCCGATCAACCGAACGCCGACGGAGCGGCGGCAGGCTCGCCGGAGCCCGCCAGTGTCCGTGACCCCACCGCGTACCGTCCGGAGTCGCCGCCGATGAGTGCCGAACCGTCGCTGCGCGGATATCTCGAGGACGCCATCAGCTGGGACACCGAGCGCGCGCTGCAAGCACAGCGGAGCGCGCGCCGCGCGTGGCGGGTCGCCGCGGCAGCGTGTCTGTGCGTGCTCGCACTCGCGCTCGCGATGGCGGCCCTGCTGCCGCTGAAGCGCGTCGAGCCGTACCTCATCCGGGTCGATGCCCGTACCGGCGCGGTCGACGTCGTTCCGGCGTACCGCGGTGGGCGCACGTTCGGCCCGACGATCGCGCGGTACTTCCTGATGCGCTACATCTCGGTCTGCGAGCGCTTTGATTACGCTATGGCGGCCGCCGACTATCAGCAGTGCGGTGCGTTCAATTCCAGTCGGCTGAACGAGGCACTGTACGCGCACTGGGCGCGAGGCAACCCGCACTCACCGCTCAATACCCATCGCGACGGCAGCAGCGTCGGGGTGCGCATCCAGGCGGTGAGCTTCCTCGGGCGCGCCCACGGCGGCGGCCGCCTGGCGCAGGTGCGCTTCGAGCGCATCGCCCGTGAACCCGGCGGTACGGTGCGCACTCGCCGGCCGTGGATCGCGACGGTCGGCTATCGGTTCACGGGCGCCCCGGCGCCTGCCGCGGAGCGCCGCTGGAACCCGCTGGGGTTCGAGGTCACGGCCCTGGAGCTGGAACGCGAGGCGCTCGGGTCAGCGCCGCGAGCGCCGCACCGGCGGGGGCCTCCATGAGCGCTCCGCGATCGGTCGCCGTGGTCTGCGGGCTCGGGGTGCTGCTCGCCGCCAACCGCGTCTGGGCCACAGCCGGGGCGCACGGTTCGGCCTCCTTCGCACCGGCGTCGATCGGTGCGCACTCCGTGCCCCAGATCCGCTACGTGCGATACACCGCCAACCGCGTCTATCACCTGCACGGCGTGGCCGGATACGAGATCGATCTGCAATTCGCCCCGGGCGAGCGGTTCCGCGGCCTGGGGGTCGGGGATGCGAAGGCGCTGCGGGTCGCGGCCCTCTCGAATCACCTGTTCATCAAGCCGCGCGCGGCGCGCGTGGCGACGGACCTGACGGTGCTCACCAACCGCCGCACCTACGTGTTCAGTTATCGCACCGGTTCTGGGGCGCCGAGCGATCCGCAGACGAGGCTCTATGCGCTGCGGTTCGTGTATCCGCGGGCGCGCCTGCGCGCGTCGGCCGCGAGGCGGCAGCGCTCGGCCGTCGCTCGGGATCTCTCCCGGGCCGAACGGACGCCGGCACGCAACACCGATTACTGGTATTGCGGTCCGCGCTCGCTGCGGCCGACGGCGGCGTGGGACGACGGCGTCGAGACGCACCTGGTGTTTCCCTCACGTGAGCCGTTGCCGGCGGTGTTCGTACGCAACGCCGACGGCAGCGACTCGGTCGTCAACTTCGACATGCGCGGCCCTCAAATGGTGATTCACCGCATTGCTCGACGGTTCATCCTCCGGCGCGGCCGGCTCACCGGGTGTATCGTGAATCGGGGATTTTCCGGATCCGGCCATCGGCTGCGATCCGGGACGATTTCCCCGCGCGTGTGGCGCGTGACCCGGGGCACGGGACGTCACCCCACCGGACCCGGAGGAGCGCGCTGATGCGCGGGCGATGGCTTGGCGCACTGCGAGCGCGCCTCACGGCGAGAATGGAGCGCAGGGCGGCGGACCGTGCGCAGACCTCGAGCGAGGCGCACGGGGCGGTGAGCGGCGAGCGAGGCCCGACACTCGCGCTGCGCACGCGCTCTTTGCAGGCGCGCATGAATGCTCTGCTCGCCGGGGCCCTGGCCGTCGGGGTCGCCGGGGCGATGTTGACGTGGTACTACAGTCGCGTGCTGCACGAGCAGACCGCCGGGTCTGCGCGGCACGGGGTGCTGCGCCCACCGGATCCGGTCGGTGCCCCGCCGCCGCTCGGGGTCATCCCGCCCCCGCGACCGCGCACCTCGTCCCCCCAGGACGCCGGCGGGCCGAGCGCTCCGTCGATACCGCTCGCGGTGCTGGCGCGCTGGTCACTCGTGCACCGGCCGCACCCTGCGTGGGGTGCTGCGCCGGTGCGCGCACCGCGCATGCCCGCCGCTCGCGACCGACGATTCACCGGCGCGGTGCTCATCGCACCCCCGGTCGCGGCTCGGGGCGCTGGCGGGCCTTCGCGGGAGCAGACGGCGGGCGGACCGCCGCAAGGCGCGACGCGGCGCGGGCGGTCGCACTCGAGACTGCAGGCGCTGCTGCGTCCGACGCGCATGAGCGCGACACGCGCCCATTTGCTCCCGCAGCAGCGGCTGCTGCTCGCGAAGGGCACGTTCATCGACTGCACGCTCGAGACGGCGATCGACTCGACGCTGCCCGGGATGACGCTGTGCATCACCTCGACGGATACCTTCAGTGCCGATGGCACGGTGGTGTTGCTGCCCCGCGGGACGCTGCTGATCGGACAGACCCGCGGTGAGGTGCGCCAGGGCATGGCGCGGGTGTTCGTCATCTGGACGCAGGCGCGCACCCCGGCGGGCGTCACCGTGCGCCTGGACTCCCCGGCGACCGATGCGCTCGGGCGCTCCGGATTGACCGGCACGGTCGATCGGCACTTCTGGCAGCGCTTCGGGGCGGCGTTGTTGGTCTCGACGCTGTCCGGTCTCGTCCAGGCGCAGGTGCAGCGGTCGGCCAACGCGGTGATCCTCGATCCGAGCGCCAGCGAGAACGTGCTCGCCGGGACGCTGCGCGGGACCGAGGACATCCCCCCGACCATCCAGGTGCCGAACGGCCAGCGCATCGAGGTGCTGGTGGCGCGCGACGTGGACTTCAGGTCAGTGTATGCCTTGCGCACGCATTGAGTCGCGGTCCGAGGGGCCTGACGGTGCTCCGAGTGCCTCGGCGCTGCAGCTGACGCTGCGCGTTCTCGCGCCGCTCCTCGCCCGGCCGGGCCTGACGGAGCTGTGCATCAACCGGCCGGGGGAGGTGTTTCTCGAGACCGGCGAGGGATGGAGCCGCGAGCCGTTGCCGGCGGCGGATTTCGAGTGGTGTCGACGCTTCGCGAAGCTGGTGGCACACCATACGCAGCAGCGCATCGACGAGTCGCATCCGCTGCTCTGCGGGGCGCTGCCGGGAGGCGAGCGCGTACAGATCGCCATGCCGCCGGTGACGCTGACCGGATTCGTTGCCGTCAACATCCGCCGTCCTGCCCATACGCCCTGGAGCATTGATGCGCTCTCCGCCCAGGGGGCGTTGCGCGAGACGCGTGTGGCGCGACGGCCCGGTGATGCCGCCGAGGGCGAACTGCGTGCGCTGCTCGAGTCGCATCGTTACGAGGCGTTCCTGCGCCTTGCCGTGCACAGCCGCCGCAACATCATCGTGTCCGGTCCCACCGGCTCGGGCAAGACGACGTGGACCAAGGCGCTGATTGCCGAGATCCCGGTCGAGGAGCGGCTGATCACCATCGAGGATGCGCCGGAGCTGCGCCTCGACGCCCATCCGAATCACGTGCGTCTCTTCTACAGCAAGGACGGCCAGGGACTCTCGCGCGTCTCCCCGAAGCAACTGCTCGAGGCCTGCCTGCGCATGAAGCCCGATCGCGTCCTGCTCGCCGAGCTGCGCGCCGAGGAGGCGTTCGATTATCTGCGCAACGTCAACTCCGGGCATCCGGGCTCGATCACGAGTGTGCATGCCTCGAGCGCCGAACTCGCCTTCGAGCAGCTCGTCCTCTTGATCAAACAGCATCCGGCCGGACGGGCGCTGGCGCGGCGCGACATTCACAGCCTGCTGCACATGGTGGTCGACGTCGTGATCCAGTGCGGGCTCGACCGGCAGCATCGCACGGTGCGGGAAATCTGGTTCCGGCCCGCGAGCGCACCGTCCGACCGCGAGCGCGGCAGCGGCTGTGCGCGTCAGGGGGCGCGCACTCGCCGTGAACGCATCCGCCCACCGGTGTGCAGCTGATGGCGGCCGCCGAGGTCATGGCCGGTCTGACGCACGGCTGGACGGGGCTCGGGATCGCGTACGGCAGCGTCCAGGCGCCGATGTGGGTGGCGTTGGCGCAGTCGCGCGCCGCGTTCGGGCGTTGGGTGGCCTCACCGCTGCTCGCCGCGGCCGTCACGGCCGGCGTCGGCATGGCGAGTGCCCTGGCGGTTCCGGCGATGCACGCCGCGGGCGCATTCGGGGGCGTGCTGGAGGTGGCCGGCGCCGCCGGCGCGAGTCTCCTCGCCGGATATGGCGCCGGGCGGGCGTTGGCGGGCGCGCAGCCCGCGCGACGATCGGAGTATGTCCGCGGGGCCATCGTGCGAACCCGGGCGGAATCTGACGCGACCCGGGCGCGGCGCACCTCTGCCCACGCGCAGCGCGACCGCCCGGCGGACCGGGCATTGACGCTCGCCGGCGTCCCGATGACGCGCCTCGATGAGACGAAGCACTTCAAGATCATCGGCACCACGGGCGCCGGCAAGAGCACCGCCATCACGGAGCTGCTCGAGGGTGCGTTGGCGCGCGGCGATCGCGCCGTGATTGCCGATCCTGACGGCGCCTACGCGCGCCGGTTCCGCAGCGAGCGCCGCGGGGATGTCACGCTCAGTCCGTTCGAGCCCGGTGGGCGACGCTGGGACCTGTTCGCCGAGATCGATGCGCCCTACGACATCGAGCAGCTCGCCCTGGCGTTGATTCCCGATCAGCAGGGCGCTGATCGCAGCTGGCGCGGTTATGCGCGGACGCTGTTCAGCGCCGTCACCGCCCAGGCGCGCGCCGCCGGTGTCACCGACGTGGCACAGCTCTACGATCTGCTGGTCGTCGCCGATGCGTCCGAGTTGAAGGTCCTGGTCGGTGGGACGCCCGCGCAGCCGTTCTTCGACGAGCACAACGCCCGCATGCTCGACTCGATCCGCTCCGTGGCGAGTTCGGCGGTGGGGGCGCTGCAGTACGTTGCGCAGCAACGCGCGCCGTCGCTGGCGGTGCGCCAATGGGTGCGGGACGGGGAGGGCGTGTTGTTCATTCCGTACCGCGCCGGGCAGATCGCCGCGCTGCGCTCGAGCATCTCGGCCTGGATGCGCCTGGCGATCTTCGAGTCCCTGCACGGCGCCGAAGGCGGCGCACCGCTGTGGTTCGTGGCGGACGAACTCGATGCGCTCGGACCGATCGACGGGCTGAAGGATGCCCTCGCGCGGCTGCGCAAGTTCGGTGGCCGCTGCGTGCTCGGGTTCCAGTCGGTGGCCCAGGTGTCCAGTACCTACGGGGTGGGAGAGGCCCAGACCATCGTCGAGAACTGCGGGAATTCCCTGATCCTGCGCTGCTCGGCGAGCGAGCACGGGGGCACCGCGCGCTTCGCCTCGCGCCTGATCGGCGAGCGCGAAGTGGTGCGCACCGTGCGCAGCCGCTCGCGTCGGCCCGGGGAGTGGCTCGGGTCGCTGAGCGAGTCGGAGCATTGGCAGGTCGAGCCGGCGGTGATGGATGCGCAGCTCGAGCGTCTGGCCGATCTCGACGGCTATCTGAAACTCGCCTCGACACCCGACTGGCTGCGAGTGCGCCTCGCGCCGCCGCGCGGGCTCGCCACAGTGCGCGACGCGCCGCGCGCGGTGCCGGCGGTGGCACTCGCTCGCGAGGAAGGATGGAGTCATGAGTGAGACCCGTGCGGTACCGGAGCCGCTCGAGGTGGGGCTGCTGCTCGAGACGGTCCAGTCGCAGCAGCGCCTCGCCGGGGAGACGCTGGCGCAGCTCGGCGAGCACCTGCAGTCGCTCGAGAGAGCGGTGCGCGCGGACGTTGCGCAGGCCGCCCGCGAGGCGTTCCTCGAGATGAGCGCCGAGGCCGATGCGCTCAGTACAGAGCTGCTCGGCCTGCGCCGCGCGATCGGGATGCGCGCGGCGCTGTGGAGCGCGGCGGCGGCACTGGCGAGCGCCGCGGTGACCGTTCTCGCCGTGCGTCTGCTGGTGCCGAGCGTCGCGCAGATCGATGCGCTGCGGGTGCGCCGCGCGCTCTTCGCCGCGGACGTCAGGCGGCTGCGCGAGTACGGCGGGTCGGTAGAGCTGCGCCGCTGCGGGGCGCGCGGGCGCCTCTGCGTGCGGGTGCAGCGCACCGGTCCGGTGTTCGGGGCGCACGGGGACTTCCTCCTGGTGAAGGCGCCATGACCGGCGGGCTGGTGGTGCGCGAGGCGCCGCAGCTGGCTGCCGTGCTGCTCGCCGGGCTCGGCTCGATGGTGCTCGCCCGCGTGCTGCGCAGAGCGCCCCGGGATCGCTACTGGCGTGGCGCACGGATCGAGCCTGCGCCGCGGCGGCGCCGCACACGCACGGGCATCACGTTGGCCAACGTGCCACTCGCACCGTTGGAGGAGACCAAGCACTTCAAGCTGATCGGAACCACGGGCACCGGCAAATCGACGGCCATCGCCGAGCTGCTCACGGCACTGCTCGCACGCGGCGACCGGGCCGTCATTGCCGATCCGGACGCGGGGTATCTCACCGGCTTTCATTCCGCCGGGCGGGGCGATGTCATCCTCAACCCGTTCGAGCCGCGGGCGCTGAAGTGGGACCCGTTCGCCGAGCTCGCCGCACCGGAGGATCCGGATCAGCTCGCCGCGAGTCTGATCGCCGCCGGCGAGGACGCCTCGGCGCGCGAGTGGCGCGGCTATGCGCGCACCTTCCTCGCCAGCCTGCTGCGGCGCACCGATGCGCGCAGCGCCGATCTCGAGCGCCTGTGGCACCTGATCGCGATCGCGCCGAGTGCGGAGCTGCGGGGGCTGCTCAGCGGCACGCCCGCGCAGCCGTTTCTCGAGCCGGAGAACGCACGCATGTTCGGCTCGATCCGCTCGGTCGCCGCGGCCTGCACCGCGGCGCTCGAGCACGTGTGCCACCAGGTCGCCCCGCCGTGCTCGGTGCGCCAGTGGGTGCGCGAGGGCCGCGGCGTGTTGTTTCTGCCCTACCGTGCCGGGCAGATCGCCTCGCTGCGCACGCTCATCGCCAGTTGGATGCGTCTGGCGATCTTCGAGGCGATGAATGGCCCGCCGGGGGACCGGCGGCTGTGGTTCATCGTCGATGAACTCGATGCGCTCGGCGCGATCGACGGATTGCGTGATGCGCTCGCGCGGCTGCGCAAGTTCGGCGGGCGGTGCGTGCTCGGCATGCAGTCGATCGCGCAGGTGGCGGCGCTGTACGGACCGGGCGATGCGCAAACCATCATCGAGAACTGCGGGAACTCGCTGATCCTGCGCTGCTCGGCCAGTGAGCGTGGCGGCACGGCGCAGTTCTGCTCCCGCCTGATCGGTGAGCGCGAGGTCATCCGCCGCAGCATCTCGCGCGGGCGGGACGGTGCGGGAGGTTTCGGCAGCGGCGCTCGTGGTGCGCGCCGCTCGCTGCACATCAGCGAGCAGCATGTCACGGAGACGGCCGTTCTGGCCGCTCAGATCGAGCAGCTCGCGGACCTGGAGGGGTTTCTGAAGACCGCCGCGTCGGCGAGCTGGCGGCGCGTCAGGCTGCATCGTCCGGGTTGAGGCGTTGCGTACGGTGCGGGTGAGCGATGGCGATCTTTCACATGCAGATCAACACGGTATCGCGCTCGAGCGGACGCAACGCACCGGCCTCGGCCGCCTACCGTGCCGGGGAGCGGATCCGCAACGAGCGCACCGGAGCGCTCTACGATCACCGCAACCGCCGCGACGTGCTGCACAAGGAGATCGTGTTGCCGGCGCGGCTCGGGACGCCACCGTCGTGGGCGCAGGACCGTGCCTCGCTGTGGAACGCCGCGGAGCGCATCGAGTCGCAGAAGAATTCGCGGGTGGCACGTGAGTATATGGTCGCGCTGCCGGCGGAACTGTCCGCCGCGGCCCGCGTGAGACTCGCCCGTACGTTCTCGCTCGAGATCGCCGAACGGTACGGCGTCGCAGTCGACTTGGCCGTGCATGCGCCGCGTCCGTTCGGCGATCCGCGCAACTTCCATGCGCATCTGCTGACCTCGACCCGGGAGGTGCACGCCGAGGGTTTCGGACCGAAGGCGGGTCTGGACATGAACGGCACGGTGCGCGCCGAACTCGGGCTGCCCACCGGTCGGCAGGAATTTGCCGCGCTCCGCGAGCGCTGGGCGGAGCTGGTCAACGAGCACCTGCAGGCCGCGCACCTCGAGCTGCGCGTCGATGCCCGCAGCCTCGCCGCGCAGGGGATCGACCGCGAACCGCTGCCCCAGCTGCCGCGCGCGGCGATCACCACCGAGCGGCGCGGCGAGCGCAGCGAGGTCGCTGAGAAGATTCGCGAGCGCTACCGGGCGCGGGTGAGCGCGCGGGCCGAGCGCGCCGCCGCCGGTGCGGCCGATCGGGCCGCCGGCGCACCACCCGCTCGAGCGCCCGGCACGAGCGCAACGCCACCGGCCGAGGACGCACAGGCTCGTCAGCGTCAGGCGGTGCAGGAGTGGCTTAAGTACCGCACCGCGCGGGGTGCGGGCGCAGCGGCGGGCGATTCACCGGCCGAGCGCGTGCGCCGCGAAGCGCTCGCCGCCTGGCGCGAACGGCGGGCGCAGGGCGCCGAACCGCGCGGTGGCGCGCACGAGTCCGGTGCGGAGTCCCCGGAGGCGCTCGGGCGCGATCGGGACCTGTCCGGGTGAGCCTGCCCCGGGGTCAGTGAAACACGTGGGCGAAGGCGAGCATCGCACCGCCCTGCACCGGCACCACGGTGACCATGGAGTGGTCCATTGCTCGACCCGCTCTGCGATCGAGCACGAAGTGCGCGGTGGCCATGCCGAGTGCGGCGGCGACGACGGTGTCCGACAGCCAGTGCGCGTTGTGCTTCATGCGCAGGTACGCCGTGCCGATGCCGATGCCGTAACCGATGGTGCGGCGCAGCCAGCGGATCTTCGGATTGCCCGACTCGGCGAGCACCGTGCCGATGGCGAACGCCGCGGTGACGTGCAGCGAGGGGAAGGAGCTGCCGCCGGCGAACCACTTGTTCGTATCGGTGGTCTGGTAGGGCCGTTGCCGGCCGAAGGCAAACTTCATCGCCTCGCCGGTCAGCGAGGCGATGCCGGCCGACTCGAGCATGTTCCAGGCCTCGGATTTGCCGGCGCGGCTGCCGGAGAGAGTCGCGTACCCCCAGGTGAGCGCGAAGGCCGCGAAGCCGGGCAGCGCATCGCTGATCGTGGCACTCGAGGGCGGCTTCGGTCCGAACGGCGGGTTCGAGCCGCCGACGAAGTGTTGGCGCACCTGCGTATCGTAGTGATGGGCGACCGCAAACGCCGCGACCACGCCGCCGAAGTACTCCCAGTTGCGCCGCTTCCAATGCAGCGGATCGGTGTAATACGCCTTCATGTCCCCGAGGGATCGGAAGAACAGGTGCTTCAGCCCCGTGGACTTCTTCGCGTAATGGATCACGCTCGGGGAGGGCAGGGGCGCCGGGCCGGAGGTCGCCGGCGGTGCCGCCGGTGATGGCGCGGCGAGGGCGATCGAGGGGAGCGCACCGAGCAGCAGTGCCGCGGCGAGCCGCCGTACTTGGCGAAACGGGTATTTGTTCCTCATCGGGGGATTGTAGAGATTTCCGCACCGCCGGGAAGAGGGACCCGACGGGTACGCGCATCGTTCCGGTCGGTGCATCGCCCCGCGCGTCCCTCAGCCGGCGTGTCCGAGGGCGAGTGCCGCGAGTGCGGCGAGCAGTGCCGGTGGCATCACCCACACGCCGAGCTTCAGGAAGCTCATCGCGTCCATGTGCACCTTCTCGCGCCGCAGTGCGATCAGCCACAGGAGCGTCGCGAGTGAGCCGCTCACCGAGAGGTTCGGTCCGAGATCCACACCGATCAGCATGCTCGTACGCAGCGCGGCGAGCCGATGGCTCGCCCCGAGCGTCGCGGCGATCAGCGCCACGGGGAGGTTGTTCATCGCGTTGCCGGCGAGCGCGACGGCACCGCCGGCGATGAACCCGGCGAGTGCGCCGGCGTCTCGCGCGAGGTGCGCGAGCAGCGCCTCGAGTGCCGCGAGCAGACCGGTGCGTCCGAGCGCCGCGACCAGCACGAACAGACCGGCGACCAGCGGCAGCACGCTCCAGGAGATGTCCTTCAGCAGCGGCCAGGGATTGCGCCGCTCGAACACGATCACGAGGGCGAGGATCAGGAGCGCGGCGGCGAAGGTCGGTGCGCCGAGCTCCCGGCCGCTCGCCGAGGCCCACAGCAGCACCACCACGGTGAGGGCGATGCCGGCGGCGGCGAACCGGCCGGCCCGTCGCAGGGGCGGGACCGGGACGGTGGGGGTGAAGGCGCCGCCGAGGGCCCGCCGCTGCGTGGCGCGCAGCACGAGGAACGTCGCGCCGATGGCCGCGATCGAGGGCAGCAGGAATGCCGCGAGCCAGGCGCCCAGCGGCGGCAGGTGGCTCGCGTACACCACGAGGTTCGCCGGGTTGGCGATGGGCAGCACGAAGCTCGCGGCATTGGCGATGAAGGCGCAGATCAAGAGATACGGCAGCGGCTCGGTGCGCGCCTGGCGAGCCGCGGCGTACACCGCCGGGGTGAGCACGACCGCGGTGGCGTCATTGGAGAGCAGGGCGGTCACCACGATGCCGACCAGGTAGATCAAGCCGAACAGTCGCCGCGGTGAGCCGGCGGCCGTGCGCACCGCGTGGGCGGCGACCCAGTCGAACAGACCCTCGCTGCGGGCCAGTTCCGCCAGCAGCATCATGCCGGCGAGAAACAGATACACGTCGGTGCCCCGGCCGACGGCGCGCAGGGCCTGATGCCAGGAGATGAGCGATCCGAGCACCAGCAGAGCCGCACCGCCGGCGGCCCAGAGCGCTTCGGAGAGATCCCATGGACGCAGCAGCATGCCGCAGATCACGGCAGCGCCGATCAGCCAGGTGAGATCGTGGGCGAGGGTGGCGTGGAGCATCGGGATCCGGGGGGCGCGCGTGCCGGCAATGGACCATTGCACTGGTCGCGCCCGCTGCCGTCAAGCCTCGCTCAAGGCGCTCGGCGCACGGTGGGGCGCGCTTGCCCGGGTCCGACGGCGGTCCTAGACTCGCCCCATGAAGCATTTCCGGCTGCCGGCGGATGATCTGGAATACAGCGTGCTCGCGGCGCTGTGGGGCCTCGGCACCGCGTCGGTGCGCGAGCTGCACGAGCGGCTCGGCGCGCCGCAGGGGCTGGTCTATACCACCACCGCCAAGGTGGTCGACCGGCTGCGTGAGAAGGGCCTCATTCAGCGCCAGCGCAAGGGGGCGGCGTTCGAATATCGGCCGAAGGTGGCGCGCGAGACGGTCGAGCGGGCCCGCGCGCGCATCGCACTGGAACGACTGCTCGGCACGACCCCGCGCAGCGCGGCGGCCGCGCTGGTCGAGGCGGTCGAGGAACTCGATCCGCAGCTGCTGGAGGAACTGGAGCGGGCGGTCGCGGCCCACCGGAGAAATCCCGATGGAACGTGAGACGCTGCTGACGATGCTGCTGATGATCTTCGGCGGCTGCGCGCTGCAGGTGCTCGCGCACTGGCCGGCGACGCTGCCGCTCGGGGCGGATACCGAGACGCTCGAGCACGTGGCCTGGTTCAAAGTCTGTCTGCCGGCGCTGCCGATGCTGCCGATCGGGGCGTGGCTGGCCGGCTGGGCGCTCACCCAGCCCGATCCGGTGCGCACGCCCCTCGACCCGTTCGTCGTGGTCGCACTGTGGCTGCCGTTCGGACTGCTCTTCCTGCGCGCGCTGTTGCGGGCCGGCTGGGCGCTGCTGCGCGAGCCGCCCGAGTGCGGTGTGTCGACGGTGGGGTTGATGATGCCGCGGGTGCTGTTCTCCCCCTTTCTCGCCCGCCAGCTCGAGGAGCCGCTGATCCGTGCCGCGCTCGCCCATGAACGCGCGCATGGCCGGCACCGCGATCCACTGCGCATCTGGGTGGCACAGCTGATCACCGATCTGCAGTGGCCGTGGCCCCAGGCGCGCCGGCGGCTGGAGAACTGGCTCGAGGCGCTGGAGTGGCTGCGCGACGAGGAGGCCCGCCGCTGCGGGACCAACGGGTCCGATCTGGCCGCCGCCGTGCTCGCCTCGGTCCGCTTTCTCGGCACGTTGCCGGCGCGCGAGCGCGCGGCGATGCCCGGTACGCAGCTGGCGCACGCGCGCCTGATCGGCGACGGGCAAAGTCTGCAGCGGCGCGTCGAGCGGCTGCTCGCGCCTCTGCCGCGGGGCGGACGCGCCATGGTGGGTCGGATGCTCGGCATTCCGGGGCGAGCGGCGCTCTGGCTGCCGCTGCTCACCGTCGTACTGGCGCTGGGCGTGCTGCTCGGCGCCGCGGCCATGGGGCCGCTCCTGCGCCTGACCGTCTGAACGGGTGTCGCTGCCCCTGCGGGGCGCAACGCCTTGCCCGGTCGGCGCGAGGCGAAGGTCCTACAGGGGACCATGACGCGCCGGTCCGAAAAGGCTGAGAACGAATTATGGGGACGTCAGAATCGGGGCGCAGGCCGGCGGTCTGACGCTCGACGCGAGGACCCTCGGAAGCGGGCCTGATGGCAAGACGCCACACGAACGCCCCGCTCTGAGCGCCGCGGCTCACATCATCCGCCGGCGGGCGATTGGCAGGCTTTGCGCGCATGGGCGCCGTGCCTTGACTCTGGTGCGGCGAGTTTGTCTTTCACGCCGCGCGCCGCTGTACCTTGCATCATTGATCTGAGACTGTCACCGCCGGACGAAAACTGCACAGGTCTGGCGGACCAAAATTGCACACTTTTCTAGGCGCTCTTGGCGCTGGCCGCCTTTGATTGCCCTGGCGGCAGCGCAAGTCTCGGCAGATTGTTCTAGATCGGCTCTGAACGTTCGATGCAGCGCCATGTGGTCGCGCACCCGAGAGCTGTTGCCGTGGATGTTCACCAAGTGGCAGTGATGCAGCACGCGATCGACCAGAGCAGCCGCCCTGACCGCATCGCCGAGCACCTCGCCCCATTCCTCGGCGTCATACTCTCTGCGAAAAATCTCGAAACCCTGGGCCTTGAGGCCGTGCTCGAATCGAACGTGCCCATGGCGCCAGGGCCGACTGCTGCGGCGCGTGACGCGGGCGCTACCACACGAATTCCTGATGCGTTGGTAGCCAACACCCGTCGTCGGCGTACCGGCCGAAAATCCTCGTTCGGCCGCCGCGCACCGAAGTACGAGGGCATTACGGCCGAGCAGCGGCGAGGGCTTGAGGAACTATCTGCGGAACACCTTTTGAAGCGTCCCGCTTCAATTCCGGAAATGACATCCACGGCACCGATTTGGGCAAGGGTCTGAGCGATCTCGGTGTCGAGCACGGCGGCTGCCGTGACCTCGACACGCATCGGGCGTTAACGCGCCGCAATGCGGAGATCGACTCACCGCACGACTCGGAAAGCAGAGCACTGCTCATGCCATGGTGTTCGCGTCCACGATGACCGGCCGATGTGGCAGCAGTCCTCCTTGCCCACCTCAAGCGCAAAAAAGCAGACACGCCCATCCAAACGCTTGCGAAGCATTCCCGCACATGCTCTCGCCACAGCCCTCGCTACGGGTCAAAGCTCGTTGACCCGGGGCGTACTTTGCTGCCGATTTTTCCAAGCCTTCCAGAACGTCACGAATTCAGCGGCCGGAAGCGGCATGCTGAGCAGGTAACCCTGCGCGAGCTCACATCCGTGCGCTGCCAGATATTCCAATTGTTCCTGAGTCTCCACTCCTTCGGCGAGGATCTCCAAGCCCATGTGCTTTGCCATCGAAATGATCGTCGCGACGATCGCGCGGTCATTCTCGTCCGTAACCAGATCGCGAACGAAGCTCTTATCGATTTTCAGTCTATGAACCTTGAATCTCTTCAAATAACTGAGCGAAGAATAGCCTACTCCAAAATCGTCGATCGCTATGCGGACCCCAAGATCCGTCAGTCTTCTCAGTACTGCCACGACGTTCTCCGGATCCCGCATGGCCGTGCCTTCCGTGATCTCGAGCTCAAGTTTTTGCGGCGGCAACCCAGAGGCGTCGAGAATCTGCACCAGATTTTCACAAAATCCCTCACTGCGGAATTGCTGCGGCGAGGCATTCACGCAGATCACAAGTGAGTCCATGCCGGCGTCCAACCACTCCTTGGTCTGCCGCACCGCCGTACGCAGGACCCAATCATCAATCGCAATGATCAAACCGGAATCTTCTGCGATCGGAATGAACTCGGATGGCGACACGGTCCCTAAGGCGGGGTCCGTCCAGCGTAGCAGTGCCTCCGCCCCAACGACGCGATTTGATGCGAACTGCGGCTGGTAATGAAGCTCAAGAGCTCCGTCATATATTGCCCGTCGCAATTTGCCTACTATCTGTATGGTTCGCTTCGTCGACGTGTGCAACGCTTCGGTATAAAGACGCCAGCAGCCACGTCCATCGAGTTTCGCTCTGTACATCGCCAATTCCGCGTTCCGGGACAGCGTGCTGAAGTCCGCCCCGTCATCCGGATAAATTGCGATGCCGACCGACGCCGACATCGTGATGCGGTCGCTCTCATTTCCGTACGGCACCGCCAGCTTCGCCAGCAGCTTTTGTGCCGCACTCGGCGCCTGCTGAATGTTGACGTCGGGCAGCATGATCGCAAATTCGTCGCCACCGAGTCGGCACGCGACGCCATCATCCTCGATCGTTTCCTGCAGTCGCAGTCCAATCTCCCCAATCAACTTGTCGCCGAGCGTGTGATCGTCCGCCTCATTGAAGAACTTGAATTGATCAAGATCGAAGATCATCAGGGCGATGTTTCTATCGCCATTCGGAGACCGTTGGATCTCTGCCTCGAAACGCCGGCCTAGGAGTGTGCGATTGGGCAGGCCGCTCAGCGCGTCGAAGTTTGTCAGGTAGTCAATTTGCATTTCAGATTTACGCTGCTCGGTGATGTCATGACCGACGCCAACGAAACTTGAAACCGTGCCATCCTTTGATCGCAGAGGCGACACATGCGCCAGACAAATGAATTCCGTGCCGTCCTTTTTGACGTTGACGAGTTCTCCTTGCCAGCTCTTGCCCTGGGCAAGTCGAGATCTCAGTTCCGCGTAGGTGGATGGCGGCGTTTGCGGCGACATCAACAGCTTGGTGCCGTGACCGATGACTTCGGCACCCGAATAGCCCGTGATTCTCTGGAATGCAGGGTTCACGTACGTGATCCGTGCGTCGGAATCCGAAATTACGACGATGTTGTGACTCTGCTCGACCACGCGCGAAAGCTTCTGCAAATCGGCTTGTTCGGTGAGCCGCTCCCGCCGGTCTTTATGTTTGGTGAGCCCGAAGCTGATGTCCATGGCCATTTCGGCGAGCAAATGTTGTGCTTCCGAGTCGAATGCATGAAGTGTGTCGCAGTAAAGGAAAAACACGCCGATCACGCAATCGTCGCAAGTCAACGGTAAGGCTGCCATTGATTTCCACCCGACCCGGGATCCGCGGTCGCGCCAGGGTGCGAGGATCTTCTCGGAAAGAAAATCCTGACACCAGACGGGTCGCTGTTCCCGGTACGCCGTGCCGCCTGGGCCAAGGCCGACCGGATTGCGCGCGTCTACGGATACCTTGATGTCGTCGATGTACTCGGAGCCGTACCCATGGAACGCGACGGGCTTGAGGAGGTTGGTTGCATTATCGCGAAGCCCAATCCAGGCGAATCGCATTCCGCCCTGCGTTACGGATGTCTCGCAGACAGTGGCGAACAGTTGCTGGTCGGTTTCGCTTTGAACGACTGCCTGATTGCATTGACTCAATGCGGCATATAATCGACTCGTCCTCTCCAGTTGCTGCTGCAGAATTTTGTGCTCGGTGACGTCACGCACCGACCCCACCAAGCGCGTGCAGATGCCGCGGTCGTCCAATATCGGGGTAATGCGCACCTCGCCCGTCTTGAGCCCGGCGGGGTAAGGAGTGGTTTCCTCCCATTGAACAGTGCGAAGTTCACGTATGGCCTGTTCGTAGTGCCGCTTAACCAGTGACAGTGATGGTTCGGGAATTACGCGCTCAATCGGCAGTCCGATGACCTGGTGCGCCGACAAGCAGGTTGCTTCAAAGAAACGCCGGTTCGCGCTTTCGAATATGAACTCATGATTCTCCGATACCGTAACGGAGAAAAGCACGTCGCTGACGTTGTCGTAGATGGTGCTCAGCAGGTGTTTCTGGGCGTCATGAAGCCTATGGCGTCGGTCGTTGTAAGCCGCCAGCGCAGCAATACGCGCGCACTTTTCCAAGAATTTTCGCTGCGGCTCGCTGGGCAAGCCCGCCTGAGTGCTGTACAAGGCGAGAACGCCCAGGCGTAACGTGTCGGTCGTCAACGGCATTGCCCATTCCGAACGTATTCCATGCGCATGGGCCACTGACGTAACGCCGGTGGTGGTTCGTGGGGCAACCGGGTCGCCGATGAAAATGCCTTCGTTGCGAATCACCGCGGTGAGCGACGCGTCGCCGGTACGCGCGAGTGGTCGGCATTTCAGTTGCTCAACGAGGGCGGCGGGCAGTCTTAGTGGTGTCGCGAGTCTCAGCTGCGCATCGCCCTCGTGCAGGAGAAATACCGCGGCATGGAAGCTGGTCAGCTTGGCTTCGACAAATCGAATCAAACACGCCAGGATCTCGGGCAGATCGGCATTGGTACCGACCATGTTCCACAGTTTAAGCTCGTCTGCGTGATCGGCCGTTAGCATCAATTAGCCGATCAGTATTGCAGCCCGGAACGTTTGGTTGGCCGCCATAGTGTCACTCATTGCAGGTTTCGGTGACAGCGTTGATCTCATGCTAAGATAGCATGGGGTTCCTGCGTAGATGCTCGCACCAAGGGGGGGCACTGTCAATCGGTGTACTGAACCACACAATCCAAAATCCGCGAAAGAGCCGGAGCTATTACTGGCTGGGAGACGCCAACGGTGTCACGCTCGCCGGTGCGAACTCGGCGTGACGCGGATCTGAGCAATCCTGGGCCGCGAGAAGCGGCGCAAGGCGGCAGAACTGCTGGACCAGAGGACTCCCGCCCCGGTCGAGCGACGGACAGTTCGTTTGAGGCATCGTCCCGGGCGCGCCCTTCAAGGCATCACGCCGAGCGTTGGGCGCCAGTGCTGTAGGGTCTTGATTGACCCAACAAAATCGCAGGCGACGTACGCGGCATAATTGATGTGGTGAGGCTTGGCGTAGGCACGCACGCGGTCCGGCGCCCTCTGGATGCGGCGAGAGTGTCTGGACATCATCCATTTCAAGTCCGTCACGTCCTTTGACGGTGCGCCGCGCTGGATCTCACGCCGCAGGCCGTCCTTGAAGTACTCGGATCGATTCAACTCCGGGAAGTACGGTGGCAGAGGGAACACCTCGATTCGATGGACGTGCGGTTCAAGCCACTTGCACGCGACCTTGATCTTGCGAGCGTTCAGAGCATCAACATCTGCCGACGCAGCTCCATCTGATCTTCCGTACGTGCACGTCGACGGTCAGGGTTGATTTTGCCGTGCCGGATCGATGGGTCACGCCGCCAAATGATTCGGGAGCTCCACGCCGGGTTATTACGACGTCGCACGAATCGCTGGGAGTACGGCGGAAGCTCTGAAGGAGGTCCGAGGAAAGTTGGTCGCGTGGGCGGATGAGGCATGGGCAGAATTTGTGGGACACGATTCGGACTTCGACGCGACGCCAGTTCAGGTGCTGCGGGAGATTCTCGATTCAAGCGGAAAGTCGCGATGAACCGCATGCTCTTTGCGAAGGCGCACTGCTGTCGTTGGTCTACGAATCCACTTCGCGATCCTGCGCCCCGGCATGTTCTGTTTTCGAAGCAGTGGCCAACCGTTTTTTGTGCTCTAGGGCGGTGCCTCAAAAGTCAATTCGCCTCACCCCAAGACCACGATGGCGATCGCGAATCAATTGCTGACGTGAACTGAGGTTCTCGAGCAGCGCTCGGGACCCTGTCGCGGCCCGTGGGAAATAGCAATTCGTCAGGCGCCAGGCGCTCAGGTCACTTTGGGGTGATCCGTGGCGCGAGCATCGTGTAGGCGATTGAGGAGTGTGCTTTTGGGGCACGTGCGCACGAACCGTCGTTCTAAAGAGGATCGCCGCCTGCGGCCGCAGCGGCCCGTGCCGCTTCGTCTGCGCCACCGAAGAATCGCTGGTAGAGCACGATGTACAGCCCCTGCAGCGCCGCAGCGAGCATGAACGGCGCGGTGAACTCGCCGCGATGGATCAGCCAGCCGCCGATGACCGGGCCGATGGCGCGCGGGATCTGCATCGAGAGGTTCTGCACGCTCGCCGCCGTGCCGCGCCGTTCGGCGCGGGTCAGCCCCGCGGCCACCGCCTGGCGTACCCCCGCCGTGCCGCGATTGAACAGACCGCGGGCCGCATACAGCGCCGCGGCCAGACCGAAGTCGGGTGAGAAGGGAACGCAGAGCATCAGTGCGAGTCCGACCACGCGCATCGCCGTCACGGCGCGGACCGTCCCGATGCGCTGGCTTAGGTGGTGGGCGAGCACCGCCCCGAGCGTCGCCAGCGCGAAGCTCGCCGCGAGCGCCGGTCCAATGGCCGCGGGGCCTTCCCCATAGCGGCGCAGGAACCAGTACGCGATCAGCGGGGCGATGATGCCGATCGCCAGTCCGTTGACGGCGTTGGTGACGGCGAGCTTGCGGATGCGGCGGTTCTCATCGCGTTTGATCTGCGCCTCGAGGGGGTCTGTTGGGGCCGCCGCCAGTGCGACCGGCGGCGCCTCGCGCGTCCAGCTGATCAGCGCCAGTGAGGCCAGTGAGCCGAGCAGCGGCAGACTGAAGAGGATGCGAAAGCTGGTCAGATCCGGGTAGCCGAAGCCCAGCAGCGGCGGCACGCTGACCAGCAACGCGCCCACTCCCATCCCGACGAATCCGAGGGTCGCATTGAAGGACAGGGCGCGGCGGCGCGCCTCGCCGTCGACCTCGCGAGCGAGCCAGGCCTGTTCGACGGGCGAGAAGGGACCGGCTGCGCCGTTGGCGCCGCGGCCGAAGCCGGCGAGGGTGGCGGCTGCGATCAGGACCGCCTCGTTGGGTGAGACGATCGCCGCCAGCGCCGCAGCGGCCGCGGCGAACTCGTAGATGATGAGCAGCCGCCGGCGGCTCACGCGGTCGCTCAGCGGGCCGACGAACAGCGTCAGCAGGGCCCCGAAGGCGAGGCCGGCCATGAGGACCAGGCCGATCGCCGCGCCGGTGAAGCCGAGCGCATGCAGATACAGGCTGAAGCTCGCCACGGTCGCCCCCTGGCCGATGCTGCGCACCGCGCGCGCCGAGAGCAGGCAGCGAACGTTGTGGGGAAGGCGCTGGGGCACCGCGGAGCATCCAAGCCGGGGCCGCTCAGTATCGGGTCAGGGCGCGCGCCGGCGCAACCCTGGCGCCCCGCCGCCGGACGAATCAGGCCAGCAGTTCGGCGCGGTTCTGGCGCAGCCGCTGCAGCCAGGGCTCGAATTCCGTCGGCGACATCGCCTTGGCGAGCAGCCAGCCCTGCGCGAGCGTGCAGCCGAACTGCCGGACCAGCTGCCAGTCCTGCAGGGACTCGACGCCCTCGGCGACCGTCTCCAGTCCCAGCTCGCTCGCCATGTCGAGCGCCGAGCGCAGGATGACCTGCAGACTTTCCCGGTCGGCCGCGCCGTGCACGAAGCTGCGGTCGATCTTCAGCTCGGTGAACGGGATGCGGGCCAGCTGCTGCATGGACGAGAAGCCGGTGCCGTAATCATCCAGCGACAGCCGGAAGCCGCGCAGCCGCAGCCGCGTCAGCACCCCGAGGGCAACGGCCAATTCCCCGAGCAGCGTGCTTTCGGTCACTTCGAGCACCACCTGCTCGGCGCGCAGCCCATGCTTGCGCTGCAGGTCGGAGATTTCCTGGACGAGTTCGCCACGGTCGAGCAGCAGGGGGGAGATGTTCACCGCAATCGACAGGTCCAGTCCCTGATGCGCCCAGTGCGAGGTCTGCGCCATGGCAAGGTCCATCACGCGCAATGTCAGGGCGTGGATCAGCCCATGCTGCTCGGCCACCGGGATGAAGGCGTCGGGGGGAATCCACCCGCGCGTCGGATGGTGCCAGCGGGCGAGGGCTTCCAGGCCGCGCACCTTGCAGCTCCCGATCTCCACCTGCGGGTGGTAGAAGGCGGTGATGTCGCCGCGCTCGAGTGCGCCGCGCAGTTCCTGGGGATCCACCGGGGCGGTGGTGCGCGCTTCGCGCGCGTGCGTGTCGCCCGGCTGGCGCTGCAGGAGTGTGCCGAGGGCCTCCTGCGTCAGCGGCTTCGGCAGGCTGCCGAGGATGCGCAGTCCGAGCGCGGTGCCCATGTCCTCGACGGAGTGACGCAGCGAGCTCTCGCGCGAGGAGGCGACGATGACCGGGGAGCGCAGCCGCCGTGCCGAGAGCTCCGAGAGCAGCTCCGGCCCGTCCATGTTCGGCATCTCCAGATCGACGATGAGCAGATCCGGGGGGGCCGGCAGTGCATCGAGCAGGGCGAGCGCGGCCACGCCGTCCTCAGCCTGGTGGATCTGGCGGATGCGCATCTCGCGGCACAGCGCCGCGCCAATGCTCCGTTGGACGCCGCTGTCGTCGACGATCAGCACTGAATCGATGGCGTGCAGCGCGGCGGTTGCAGACATAGTCGCAATAAACCCCTAAGCCGCCCATCCGGCAGGGGGGCGACATTCGTCTCATGACCTGTATCGACTGGTGCGCTCCGAGACTTGAGTCGCATTGCGCCGCGCGAGTGTGACGTCTGTCTCAGTGCGGTGGTGGAAACCACCAAAGGGGCCCGGGGGCATACCGGTCGTTGCGTCCCGCAGCCTTCGTGGATAGACTTGCGCTCCCTCGAGGGATGGGCGGTTAGCTCAGCGGTAGAGCACTGCTTTCACACGGCAGGGGCCACTGGTTCGATCCCAGTACCGCCCACCAATAAAATCAAGTACTTAGCGATTCGCGTCCCCCAAAGTACGGAATACCTGCCTGCGGAATGCCGTTGCCGGCGGTGGACTCCAAGTGTCGCGGCGGTCATCGGCCGCCGTTCCCATCCGTCGATCGGTTTTCATGGCTCTGCCGGTCGGAAATCGGCATTCAGCATCGCGTCGGATGTCCTCAGTCCGGCGATCAGCGGTGGGGGCACGGGCATTCATGGAATCGAACGGCGTGCGACCTGTTCCGCGATGCGCTGGATCAGCAGGAGTGACGAAGCTCGCGGCCGAGATGGTCAAGGCGGGGGGCGCGAGGCGTTTCAGTTCCGCGACGTACGGCGGGCCGTCGAATCCCTGCTTGCCGGTCTTCGTGTTTCGCGGGATGTGCGCGCGCAGCTTCAATCCCATGGGCTCGGAGGTCATCAGCAACGCCATTGTGATTGTCACGACTACATGCCCGAGAAGACGCACGCGCTCCGGAAATGGGCGCGCCATTCTCGCCGCGGAGGATTGAAGTTGTGTGGGGTTGATTCAGGCCCGGGTGCAGGGAGGCGCTTGGGCCTCTTGTAGTGTCGGCGACGGCTCCGCTATATGGCTGTCAGCAGGCGGGCTGGATGGGCATCCCGCAGCACGTCGTGCCTGGCTTACGCTTGGAAATTTCTATGATTGGGGCCCGGCCGGCGAAGTCCCGCCGGTTGGCATGATGAGGTCGTACCGGGGCAGCGTGCGCACGTATCTGCCGGGAACGACCTCGCTTGGGTTCACGGCTTCGCAGCGCGGTCGATATTCCGCCGGTCTCTGCTTGGCCTGGTACTCGCAGATTGACTGGTTCAAGAAAAACGGCGACGCAATCGATCGTTGGCAGACCGCGTGTCCGTGTGCGCAAACCAGGATAGTAATGACCCAGGCCGGCATGGCGCGAGTATACGCCTCTGGGCATCACCTGCTGTAGCGGCAGAGGACAGCGAGTCCATGGGGAACTCCAGGAGACGGGCTCTTGGGTAGAGCCCGTCGAGCGTCAGCACGAATGCGATAGATGCCGGCGGACCAATCGCAGTGCTGCAGTCAAATGTGAGTCTTTGCCGCGGCAGACGCGGATGCACGGCGGCACCGCAACATCTGGCCGTACCCCGACGCCGTCGATTTCTCCGATGCCGGGCGGTACGGAGTGCCCAACTTCAACCTCCACCCGATCTCTGTTGCCGAACAGTCGCACCGGTGAGGCGCCGAGGAATGCTCCCGCTGTGCGAGATCCGACTACCGTGGAGAGGTGCTCGCGCTTGATGAGGGCCGCGACGAGTTCCGTGCCGCTGCGGGTGCCGTGATTAATCAGTACCCCCTTGTAGACATGACTGAAGTACGGATCGTGCTGGAGCTTCGCCCGGTAAGGGGGCCTGCGCCACCGTAGTCGCCGCGCAGATCGAGGATTAGCGCGGAACATGCTGCTGTTCGAACTTGGTCAGCGCGTCGTTTAGCGCCGCCACGAATGGCGGGCTTGTTCCAGCCCAGAGATGCGTATACCCCACGGCGTGGCCTTGCACCCGTTCGACACGCTCCGACTCTTGCGTCGCGTCGAGAAAGAACTGTTGCATGCTCTGATATTCTGGCCTCACCCGGAACTTGCGGCGCGTCTTGCCGTCTTCGGACACGACGAGCGTTGCCATCTCACCGGCTCGAAGGCCGAGCGGCCGATACCGCTTGCCGTTGATGCTCATGAGCTCATTGCCGGGCAGGATTCCAGCTCTCTGAGCGGGGGAGCCTTGTAGAACGTAGCGCGCAAGCCACTTTCCGTCGACGCGCACGGGCCATATCCCGGAGTACGCCACGAGTTAATCGTCGATTGAGCGCGAGAATTAACCTCACCGGCCAGCCGCTGCTCGATATCGGCTCCTATGCGCGTTGGGGAGACGGCGAGACCGTCTGACGCCGGCGGAGATCGAGCGGATCGCCCGGACGGTCCGGCGACGCCCGAGGTGATCATCAAAGTGCTCAGCCAGGGTGGCCAGGACCTCAAGGCGGTCCGCCGTCACCTCGATCACCTGCGCGACCGGGAGGATGGGAAGTTCACCATCGAAGAGCTTTGGCTCTGTTTTAAAGATGGCGACGCGGAAGCTCGCGCTGCTGGACGCAGCTGCGACCGTGGACCTCCTGCGCTCACCGCCCGGCAAGCACCTCGAAGCACTGGAGCGTGACCGTCTCGGACAGCACAGCATTCGCATTGATGACCAGTGGCGCGTATGTCTTCGTTGGACCCCGGCAGGCGCCGAAGACGTCGAGATCGTCGACGGTCACTCAAGCCGCCGATGGGGGGCTGAAGAGGCGGACATGGCATTCAAGAACGGCGGAGCGAGCAGGGATGCTCGCGACCCTGTCGGTTCAAGTCACTTGCGCAGCGTCCATTCATAACGTCAGTGATGACGTTGTGTTTGGATGCGGAGCAGGACGTCCGACGGATGTTAGAAGTGGTGTCCAGATTGTTGATTTCTTGCGTTCAGACGTGATAAATGCGCTCATGGCCGAGCCAACCACCCGTGAGCGCGCCTACCGCCTGCGCTGCTACCCCAGCGCGCGCCAGCGGCGCGCGCTGGGCCGGCTCTTTGGCGCCTCCCGCTTCGTGTGGAACTGGGCGCTGGCACGGCGCACGAGTGCGTATCAAGTCGATCAGACGCGCCTGAACGGGGTGTCGCTGTCCCGGGAGTTCACCGGCCTGCGCCAGGCCGCGGAGACGCACTGGCTCGCCGAGCAACCTCGGGAGCCGTTCAATCAGGTGCTGCGCGATCAGGAGCGGGCGTTTCAGAACTTCTTTGCCCGCCGGGCGCGCTACCCGCGGTTTCGGCGCCGGGGAGGACACGAGAGCGTGCGCTTCACGCTCGATCAGCGCCGCGCGCAGGTCGAGCGCGTAGCCACCCCCCGGTGGGCCTTGGTAGACCTGCCGGGCCTGGGAAGCGTAAAGCTGCGCCGCAGCGAGGCGTTACAGGGCCGCCTGCGCTCCGTGACGCTGTCCCGGGATGGAGCCGGCCGGTACTTCGCCTCGATCTGTGCCGACCGGGTGCCTCAGGCGGTAGGGCCTGAGCCCGAGCGCGAAGTGATTGGGATTGACCTGGGTCTGCGTGATCTGGCGGTCGTGAGTGATGGCGAAAGGGTCCGGACGCTGCGTGCCCCAAAGGCATTGAAGCTCAAGCTCACCCGGCTACGTCGCTATCAGCGGCGCCAGAGCCGCCAACTCGCCGCGCAGATGCGCGCCCAGGGCCTCGATCCCGATAAGCCCTGCCCGAAGGGGGTGCGGCTGGGGATGTCCCGAAGGCGAGGCCGGATGTGTGCGCGCATCGCGCGGCTGCACGGGCGGATCGGGGACCTGAGGCGTGATGCGCTGCACCGGGTGAGTACGGCTCTGGTGGCTGAGGCTCGGATCCTGGTGCTGGAGGACTTGAATGTGCAGGCCTTTCGCGCGGCGGACGCCACCGAGGCTTTCGCTGGGCGATGGGCGATGGGGCCCTCGGGGAGCTGCGCCGGCAGATCCGCTACAAGGCGCAGTGGGCCGGGCGGCAGGTGATTGAGATCGATCGATTTTATCCGAGCAGCCAACGCTGCTTCGAGTGCGGGACGGTGAACGCCACACTGGGTTGCGCGAAACGTTGGGAGTGTCCCGCCTGCGGGGTCTCCCAAGACCGCGATGAGAACGCGGCGAAGAATATCCGGGCCGAGGGGATGCGGCAGCTCGCCGCGACCTGCTTGGTCCCGACCGGCCAGGGGCCGGGAAGTCACGCACGGGGAGTGGCCTGCGCGGCGGAGCGCGCTCGGCGGGTGACCGCCGGACGCGCTCAGCGTCGCCCCACGCAGAACCGTGAACTCGCTCAACGGCCCGTGAGGGCCAAGACCGCTCGAGTGCTGTCAGGAACAGCGCGATGAGCGGTCAGGGCGGGACTCTAAATGCGGCCCGTGCACGCCGGCGAGGTTTTGCGCGAGGAGCACCTCAGGCCGCTGGAGATGAGCGTCAACGCGCTCGCCAAGTGGCTTGGCATTTCCACCTCGCACCTGAACGACGTCGTGCTCGAGCGCCGTGGCGTGACCCCAGACACCACCTGCGCCTTTCGCGCTGCTTTGGCGGCGATGCCCGCTCATGGCTCAACCTTCAGGCCGCACACGATCTCCGCCTGCTCGAGATCAAGAAGGCCAAGGAGATCGAGCACACGGTTGAGCCACCCCGAGAGTCGGCATAGGCGACTCGCCCATACCGAAACGGGGCGCCAGTGGCGCAACCGTATGCTCGGCGCAGCAACCAACCGGATTCTGCGAACACCGTTGGATGGCGAAAATGGCCGCAACACCCGAATTGTCTCCACAAACCGGATCGCTCAGGCGCTGGAGTCCGGGGAAACGCTTACCTGGTGCGCCACTCCTCGCAAAGGGCTAATGTTGCGCATCTCGCGATGTGGTCGACGACAATTATCTTGACCAGTCGAAAGTTCTAATCGTCGCTATCCAGTGCGCGCTTCGAGCGACGGCTGCATCAGGGTAGAACGTTTCGCGAACACCGGTGCGCACGACCATCCCATCTGATGAATCCCGACCAGTTTCCGAGCACGTTCACGAGCGTCAGCGACATTCGAGCCGTCTCACCGCTACACGGGATTGCCGGCGAGTCCCTTCACGGGCGACCCTGGGGACGCCCGCAACGGTCGTTGTTCGCGGTCGGTACCGCGATGAAAACGATGCTGTGGGCCGGTAGTACCAGTTTTCCGGAGCGGTGTCGTACCGGCGTGATCTTGGGCAGGTTCGGGCCCGGCGCGAGCGCCAATGCATGGCCGTTGAGCAGGATGGTGCGCGTCTCCAGCGCGCGTCCTGGGGCGCTCAGCACGTAGAGCCAGGACGGGTCTGCGATCATTAAGTTGCGAGCGCTGGCATCCAGATTCAGCGCGAGCATAGCGACTCCGCCGGCGTGGCCACGAAGACACTGAGCATAAAGATGGAGACCTGGCTCACGGACCGCGGGGTTTAGAACCACAGGCCCCATCAGCCGGTGCCAAATCAACGCTGCCCAGTAAGTCGGCCGAGGGGTGAAGGTACGCTCGTCGAGTAATCCATAGTCGCTCCCGACCAGGGTATTGTGAAACAGCACGCTGAGGCCGCGCTGCGCAAGACTGGCCAGCTGATCGAGATAGCGGAAACTGTCGAGGAATGTGGCGGCCCATGGGTTGCCCCCGCAGGCGGCGTCGCCCGTTTCGGTGAGCCAGATCGGGGCGCGGGGTGCGAACCGATTCCGCAAGGCGAGCTGGTGGGCAAAAACCCGATCGGTCCGGGACAGCCACGCCTCAGAAAGAGCGTTGGCGGGGGAGGTGCCGAGCGGTGAACCGGGCGGCGCGCAGCGCTGGGAGATCGCACCGTAAAAATGATACGAAAAAATATCGTAATGGGCCCGCGGTCTGGCGGAGAGGAGCGCTTCTTCGCCGAGCGAATGCATCGGAAGCTTCGTCGTCGGGGAGTCCACCACCACCGTTCCCGGCCCTACGATTTTCATCGCCGGATCGTAGGTCGCCACGAAGTGATGGAAGGCGGCTTCATCGTGTGCAAAGTCCGCCGGGTCATAACCGGTCGGCGCCCCTCCCATGGAAGCGAAATTCGGTTCATTGAAGAGTTCGGCTGCATCAACAGACCCGCCAATGCGCCGAGTGAAATTCAACAATTTACGCGCTTGCACTGGGGTCCATAGTCCGACGCCGTTGCGAACGCCGGGGCTGATGGCAAAGGAGGTGAGAATTTTTGCGTTGACCGCTTTGGCAAAATTAACGACCCCACGCCATTCTTTGCGCGTCAGGACGCCGTGGAATCCCGGCGGGGCCTTATGCAAGGCCGGTGCGTCATTGTCCTGGAAATAGACTTTGTTGGCCCACGTGCCGCTTACGCGTAGAAAAATAGGCCCGAGGGCGGCGGCGAGCATGCGTAGACGAGAACTACCCAGATTGATCGGTGGGCTGCGCTCAAACAAATCTGCGCTCGGTTTCCCCAGAGTCTTGGTCATCGGGGCATTGGAGTGGCGATTCGCATAGGGCTTCCAGAACTTCGCGCCGATGACTTCCGCCATCTCGATATTGAAGGACTGGTAGCGCGGATCGACTCGAGCGACCGAAGTAAACGACCCTGGATCCAGTCGGGCAACGGTTGCCAGCGCCGTATTTCCAGGAAGCGCTGCGATCGCGAGAGTCACCCCGACGAGCGAACAGATTCCCGCCCTAGATGCCCTAATGTTCATGTGGCCTTCCTCGCAAGTGGTCAAAGGAGTTACGGTCTAGTGGTCTGACCAATACTCCGGCAGCGCCACGACCGTGTCAAGTCTATATACCTCCTCGATGGGACCCAGGCGGGGCTACAATCGCTGCGATCATGATGGACTACCCCAAACGCTATCAGTACGTCGCCGCGGAAATCATCAAGGCAATCCGGGCGGGAACCTACTCCTCTGGCCAGCGATTGCCCTCGGAACGAGAGCTCGCCGAGCAGTACGGCGTCAGTCGCCCGACGGTCCGGGAAGCGATGATTGCGCTCGACATCCAGGGTCTGGTGGAAGCGCGCCACGGCTCTGGGATTTACGTCCGAGCGTCCCTGCCCGGGGAAATTGCGCAGCCCGAGCTCGATGTCGGCGCGTTTGAGCTGACAGAGGCCCGCCGCCTCTTCGAGGGCGAAACTGCAGCGCTGGCAGCCGCTCTGGTCACCGACGAGGAATTGCAGGAGATGGAAAGAATCATCCTGGCAATCAAGGACGAGAATCTACGGCAGGTTTCCGGGGAGTTGGCCGACCGCACTTTCCACGTTGCCATTGCCAAGGCCACGCGCAACAGCGCCATCGTGCGCATCGTTGAGCAGCTCTGGGACATGAGATACCAATCGCCGCTCTGCCGAGGAATGCTCGAGAGGGCCCGCGTAGAGGGCGTACAGCCAAGGATCGATGAGCACGAACGGATATTGCGGGCTCTGCAGAGCCGCAATTCAAATGCTGCGCGCAAGGCCATGCGCGAGCACCTGGAGAGCGTCATCGCGGGTCTGCTGAAGGCCACTGAAACCGACGCGCTGGAGCGTGCGCGTTCCGAGGTTGAGACGGCCCGTAAGTCGGTGAGCCGCCGCATTTCAGTCTGATTCTTCGCCTTGAGCACGGGCTAGTACCCTGTGCTACGCACTATGTGGTAAGGCCACTTGGTATTAGTTGACAGGCCACTTTATCTGTGGAATCCTGCGCGTCGGGCCAAATTGGCCTTACCAGGAATCGGTTCGACCTGTGTCCCTCATCGCCAATCGGGCTCATCAATGAAAATTGTCGACGCGCGCGTCATCGTCACCTCCCCGGGTCGCAACTTCGTCACGCTCAAGATCATCACCGACCAGGGGGTGTACGGCATCGGCGATGCCACGCTCAATGGTCGCGAGCTGGCGGTGGTTTCCTATCTCAGGGATCACGTGCTGCCGGCTCTGATCGGGAAAGATCCGCGTCGCATTGAGGATATTTGGCAGTACTTCTACCGTGGAGCGTATTGGCGTCGGGGGCCGGTCACCATGAGGGCCATTGCTGCCGTTGATGTCGCCCTCTGGGACATCAAGGCGAAGATGGCCAACATGCCCCTCTATGAACTCCTCGGGGGGCGTAGTCGCGACGGCGTCCTCGTCTACGGGCACGCAAACGCGCACGACATTCCCGGAATCATCGATGCCGTCGGGCAATACCTCGACATGGGGTACAAGGCGGTGCGCGCCCAGGCTGCAATCCCGGGACTACCGACGGCGTACGGAGTGGGGCGCGGCGAGCTCTATTACGAGCCGGCAGACAACCGATTGCCCAGCGAATCCACTTGGGACACATCGAAATACCTCAATTTCGTCCCGCGGGTGTTCGAAGCGTTGCGTAGCAACTTCGGTGCCGAACCGTACCTGTTGCACGACGTGCATCACCGGCTCACGCCAATGGAGGCGGCGCGCCTGGGACGCAGCCTGGAGCCATACAACCTATTCTGGCTCGAGGACGCGACCGCTGCGGAAAACCAGGAGGCGTTCAGGCTCGTCCGTTCGCATACGACAGTGCCGCTTGCAGTGGGTGAGGTCTTTAACTCCATTTGGGATTGTAAGGACCTGATTCAGGAACAACTCGTTGACTACATCCGCACCACCGTTCTCGGTGTGGGAGGTATCACCCACCTGCGACGAATCGCAGATTTCGCCAGTCTTTACCAGGTGCGTACTGGGTGTCACGGAGCCACGGATCTTTCGCCCATTTCGATGGGTGCGGCACTTCACTTCGATCTCTGGGCGCCGAATTTCGGCATCCAGGAGTATATGCGCCACACTGCAGAGACGGACGAAGTGTTCCCGCATGCGTACACGTTCACGGACGGATTTCTCCATCCAGGCGATAGCGTCGGACATGGGGTAGACATCGACGAGAAAGTGGCCGAGAAATATCCATATCGTGCTGCCTCACTTCCCGTCGCACGTCTGACCGATGGGACGATGTGGAACTGGTGACCGCCGGTATGACAAACGCTCCCGTGGTCGCCATCGGGGAGGGCATGCTTGAGATCTCCCGGGGTGAGCGCCGATGGAGACTCGCATACGGCGGCGACACACTGAACACCGCCGTTTATCTGAGCCGACTGGGCGTACCCACATCGTACCTCACAGCCCTGGGGGACGATCCGTTCAGTTCGCGACTTCGGGCGCAATGGCAGCGCGAAGGGCTCGACGTTTCCAGCGTTCTCACCTGTAGGGGCTTGCTTCCGGGTCTGTACGCCATCTGCCGCGACCCCGCCGGCGAGCGTACTTTTCATTACTGGCGTCGAAACTCCGCTGCCAGCCGTCTATTCAACGCGCCCGAAATCGCGCAGGTAACCTCGTCACTGGCATCCACTCCCCTTGTGTATCTGAGCGGCATCACGCTTTCACTCTACGCGCCAGGGAAACTACGAAAACTAATCGATTTCCTCACCGAAGTTCGCCGTCGTGAGGGTGCCGTCGCATTCGACCCGAACTATCGGGCGAAGCTATGGCCGACGGTTGCGGCCGCGAGGCGCGCCATCAAATCGATAGCGGAACTCATTACCTGTGTTTTGCCAACAGACGCCGATGAGTTGCAGCTTTATGGAACGGCGGATCCAAAGGGAATCGTTGCGCGTTGGCAATCCTTCGGAGTCCACGAAATCGTCATCAAGATGGGATCCGCAGGTTGCATCATCGCGACCGGTAGGAAGATGACGAGGGTTCCCGCTAACATCGTCGAGCATCCGCGTGACACGACTGGCGCGGGTGACTCCTTCAATGCTGCCTATCTCGCCGCGCGACTCGGAGGTGCCGGCGTGGCGCGGTCGGCGGCCGCCGGCAATGCCCTTGCATCGGCGGTCATCCGCCATCCGGGCGCGATCATCCCTCGCAGTGCCATGCCAGCCATACCAGTTCAATCGAGGGCGAGACGCTGCTCGCCCAGGTCGGCCGAAAACCGCGTTCGGGCTCGGCGACAAAATACCCATCAAACCTAAATCACGAATTACTGGAGATTCCAATGGGGGGAAGATCAGTGAAGCACGCCGTCGCGTCAATCCTTGTCGCCGCCGGGACCATTACGGCAGGCGCGTCGGCCGCAGTTGCCTCTCCGGCACCGCCCGCAACTCTGAATTCGTCGGCGCCGCGCCTGGCGGAAGTCATCGTGACTGCGGAGAAACGCAAACAGAGCCTGCAGAGTGTGCCGGCGGCTGTGACGGTCATCGGCGCAGGTACGTTGCGGCAGCAGCATATCACCACATTCTCGGGTCTCGCGCAGGCCTCTGGATCATTGACCATCACCGAGAACACTTCGTCGCCCAACAATTCCATAAATCTCAGGGGCATTGGGACATACGCATTTTCAATTGGCGTCGAGCCAAGCGTTTCGGTAATCCTCGACGGAGTGCCGCTGCTGCAGCAGGCCCAGGCGTTCGCCAACCTGTCTGATATTCAGCAAATCCAGGTCCTCCCCGGTCCACAGGGAACATTGTTCGGAAAAGGTTCGTCCGCGGGCGTCATTGACATCACGACCAAAGACCCGACTCGGCGCTTCTCGGCTGGTGCGCAGGTGACCGCGGCGTCGGACGGCGGGTACGATGGAAATGCATACGTCTCCGGGGCGGTTGGCCAAAAAGCTGCGTTGCGCCTGAGCGGATACGACAGCGTATATTCTGGAAACGTCAAGAATCTCTACGACGGACGGTGGTTGAACGATCACCATTCGTACGGGTTCCGCGGAAAATTTCTCATTCGCCCGGTCAGGGCGCTCAAGGTGATGCTCGAGGCGGCGTACTCGCGGGAGACCCAGGGCGGCACATCTAACACATTGCGTTACGTCGACAACAATGTCACCCCAGCGGTGCTTGGGATCCCGCTGGCGCCCGACTTGGTCGGGATTACTCCGGGATCAGGGAATTACCGCGTGTCCGTGTTCGCTGATGCACCGACAAAAAACGAGCAGGCGACCTTTAGCGCGAAGGAAACATTGAATCTCGGCTGGGCAGATCTGATATCTGAGACTACGTGGCAGGATTGGAAATACAACTTTGTCAACGACGTTGACCAGACGTCACTCGACATCCTTGGGGCATTCACAAACGGAGCAGTTCATGGCGGCATCGTTCAAAGCGGTCCGTACCATGCGACTCAAATCACACAGGAACTGCGCCTGGTTTCGACCCTCGACGGTCCGCTGCAATATGTGGCAGGACTTTGGTATGCGAATGGCAAGACAGTGCGCTCATTTCAGCGCGGTCCCGTCATCGCTTTGGCTGACTGGAGCGCGGAAGCCGGTTCGCGTAGTAGCGCAGCGTTTGGTCAGTTGACCTACCGACTGTCAAACACAACCACGGCAACTGCCGGGTTGCGTGTGGATAACGAGGGTATTGATGTCGGGTTCAATAATCTGTTGCCCGGAGCGACAGCGGCGACCTGCGCGACGGGAGCAGCGTGTGTCGGGAGTAATAGCGATACGGCCGTGACATGGAAGGCGTCACTACAGCATAACTTCACGCACAACGTGATGGCATATGTCAGCGCGGCGACTGGATACAAGGGGTACGGCTACAACATTGAGACGGGGTTCACGCCGTACGACGCGACACATCCAGTGAAACCGGAGCACTCGAGGTCATACGAGATCGGTGTCAAGAGCAGACTACTCTCAGATCGTCTTCAACTTAACGGTGACATTTACTGGACTGATTACACGGGCTTTCAGGCGCAGACCGCGATCATTGTGAACGGGGCTCCGCAGCTGAGCCTGCAAAATGTCGGAAGACTACGGACCAGGGGGGTGGAACTGCAGATGCTCGCCCGACCGACGAACTGGCTGCTGCTGGATGGATCGGCGTCCTACACGGACGCGGTCGTTCTCAGTTTCCTGAGTGCGCCGTGCTACGCCGGTCAGACTGTGACGGAAGGCTGCATCAACAAGAGCCAGAATAGGTCCGGCGGCATGTTGCCCAATTCGCCGAAATTCAAGGTGAATCTTGGAGGAACGGCGCATACCGCTTTGGGTGACGGATTTGAGGGAACTGGGACGTTGGACTTTCGGTATCAGAGTGCCGTCAATTTCGACCTCTTGGGCGATCCGTACGATGTGCAGGGCGGATATGGCATCTGGGACGCGAATGTCGGGCTGTTGAAAGGCCGATTCACGGTGACTGTGTTCGTGAACAATGTTCTCGATAAGCACTACGCGGCCTACATTACAGATTCGGCTGGATTGACGAATACTCATGTGCTCTATCAGATTCTACCCCGTGATTCGCAGCGGTATTTTGGCATCACGGTTGGCTATCGGTACTGATGCGGGCGAGGCAGATCACCAGAGTCGGTCCGGACGAATTCTGTGGTGCATTGCAAGGGGCGTGCGCGGTCCAGGTGGAAGTCGGGCGAAAATTCACACAGGCCGCGCGCCGCGCTCGCTCTGTGCACGCATGCTGCGTGAGTTCCGCCCTCGGGTGCTCGGTCGCGGTGCGGGAATGATTCGTCCGGGCTGATCTGGTGAGGCTGAGCGGCCACAGCAAGAGAGTATCGACATACAAATGGAACAAAGTCCGGCAAAACCTGTGCGGCTGTCCGCAGCGTCGCTTCACTTGGCCGCGGCGGTGGTGGGTCGTCCGCAATACGAGCGTCGCGCCGTGACGCCGGGGGTAGTGCACTTCGGCCCGGGGGCGTTCCATCGCGCCCACCAAGCTGATTACTTCGATCGCATTCTGGCGCGGGACCCGCGGTTCGGAATATGTGCGGTGTCGCTGCGCACGGCATCAGTGCGGGACGCGTTGCTCCCACAGGACGGTCTGTATACGCTTCTTGAACTCGACGACAGCGTCTCGGTGCGGGTGATCGGAGCGATCCGCGAGTTCCTGGTAGCAGCAGATTCACCGCGAAGACTCTCAGCGCGTCTGGCGGCCCCTACGACGCGACTGGTGACGATCACGGTGACTGAAAAGGGATATTGCCTCGATGGGGCAGGAAATCTCGATCTCGGTCATCCGGATATTCAGCATGATCTGGCAACCGTGGAGGAGCCGCGGAGTGTGTTGGGCTGGATTGTTCGTGGCTTTCAGTTGCGTAGAGCAATTGGTCTTGATCCATATACTGTCATCAGCTGCGACAATCTCTCGGACAATGGGGGCAAACTGGGCAGAGCAGTCCGGGAGTTTGCTTCGCGGATGGACCCCGCATTATCCGGATGGATCGCGGATCGCGGACACTTTCCGCGAACCATGGTCGACAGCATCACTCCAGCAACCGATGATGCACTGCGAGACAGAGTGGCGAAACTCACCGGTCTTGCAGACGCATGGCCAGTTCAGCGAGAGCGCTTCGCTCAATGGGTGATAGAGGAAGCCGATGACCGAGGACTTCCCGACTGGCAGAACGCTGGTGTCACCGTCAACAAAAACGTAAGGGCATTCGAACAGGCAAAGTTGCGCATGCTGAATGGAGCGCACTCCGCTCTTGCATATTTGGGGCTGCTGCTTGGGCTGGAGACGGTATGCGATGCTGTCCATCACCCGCTGCTCCGGGGGTTCATAGAGCAATTTCTTGCGGAGGAAGTTGAGCCGTCGCTCCTAGGCCTCGATTCGGGGCAGCGCACGACTTACCGGCAAGCCATCCTGCGCCGATTCGCGAACACCACCCTACGACACCGGCTTGAGCAGATTGCATGGGACGGGACGCAGAAGCTGCCGATCCGAATCTTCGGATCGGTGATAGATGCACTTGATGGCGGTCGGCCGGCAGCGCGATTGATCGCAGTTCTCGCCGCGTGGATGCAGTTCGTACGCGCACGGGCGAACGCCGGCGTGGCGATCGTCGACCCGCTGGGCGCGGAGCTTGGCGAGTGCGGGCTCCGGACAAATGGCGACGGAGATCACGATCTACCACTGTTTCTGTCGTTGCCGAATCTCCTTCCCCAGCGCCTTGTGGATGACCCGGGGTTTCGCAGGTTGCTCGTCGGGGCATACGAACGAATGACGAATCGTGGTGTTTCGTGCGCTCTGGAACTGCTTTTTGAACCAATGGATTCCAAATGAGTGCCGCAAACGAGTCGGGCACCCCAGGTCCTGGGGGAAAAGTTCGGTGGGGGATTTGCGCATTGCTGTTCGCAGCGACTGCGCTCAACTATGTCGACCGGCAGATCATCGGCATTCTGGAGCCCACACTAGCGCATCGGTATCACTGGACGCCGGATGACTACGGCGACATTGTTTTCTGGTTCCAGGTGGCTTACGCCATCGGTTACCTAATATTCGGCAAATTGATCGATCGAATCGGCGCGAAAGCAGGCTTTGCAGTGGCGGTCGGTTTGTGGACAGTGGCCCACATTGCGCACGCCTGGGTGACCTCATTAAACGAATTTATCGTCGCACGGTTCGCCGTGGGGCTGGGTGAGGCGGGAAATTTCCCGGCAGCGCTTAAGGCGACTGCAGAGTGGTTTCCACAAGAGGAAAGAGCTCTTGCGACGGGTCTGTTCAATGCCGGCAGCAATGTCGGCGCGATCGTGACTCCGTTGCTCGTGCCTGCCGTGACGCTGGCCTTTGGTTGGCGAGCCGCTTTTCTGATTACCGGTTGCTTCACGATCGTATGGCTTGTCGTCTGGCTGGTTTTTTATCGGGCGCCAGAACGACATTCGCGGTTGAGCGCGGAAGAATTTCAGTATATTACGCGTGATTCGTTGACATCGACCTCGCCAGTCTCGTGGAGGAAACTGCTTCTAGTACGGGCGACCTGGGGATTTGCGATAGCCAAATTTTTGACCGACCCGATTTGGTGGATGTATCTGTTCTGGCTGCCAGATTTTCTGGTGCAGCGACATCATTTGAACCTTGCATCATTCGGCATTCCGCTCGTCGTGATCTATGTGGTTTCCGATCTGGGCAGCATAGCCGGTGGATGGATGTCATCCCGCCTGATCAAGGCGGGGGTGACGGTGAACGCGGCGCGTAAATACACGATGCTCCTCTGCGCGGTGTTGGTTACGCCGATTATGGCCGCAGCACGAGTACACAGTCTGTGGGCCGCTGTTGCCATTATCGCACTTGCGACGGCGGCACATCAGGGATTTTCATGTAATCTCTTTACTGTTCCATCCGACATATTTCCGCGCCGCGCAGTAGGATCGCTCATTGGAATTGGCGGCACCGCCGGTGCGATCGGTGGTATGTTGATCGCGAAATATGCCGGGTGGGTTCTCGAGCGAATGGGTACCTTCACGCCGATATTCGTCGTCGCAGGTAGCGTATATTTTCTGGCAGTGCTCGCTGTTCATCTGACTTCGCCACGTTTAGAGCCCGCCCGCCTCGATTGACCGACGATGAGATCAGTCTGATGTTGCTTGCGGCAATGAGGGCTTGTAGCGGATTTCGGGTCAGTACGCAGAGGCGAGTCAAAATGCATTCGCATTCGAGAAGAAGCGCCGTTTTATTATTTAGCTCTCACGGGTGTGGCTGCCGGCTACGCGGCGGTGGTTCGAACGCGGCTTTCATGGAGCATGAAGATGTCGTCGCCTCTTGAGCTTCATGCGGATCGGCTATTTCCGGCCGAGCCAACTGTTCGGGCTATGGCGCGGGAGTTGTACGAGGAAATTCGCGGGCTCCCGATCGTCAGCCCACACGGCCACACAGATGCCCGGTGGTTCGCGTTCGACGAACCGTTTTCGAACGCTGTCGAACTGCTATTGGCGCCGGATCACTACTTGTTCCGGATGTTGTACAGTCAGGGAGTGCCGCTGGCAGCATTGGGAATTGGATCCGAGGCGGGACCATCCGTTGTTGAGCCGCGCGATGCGTGGCGTGAATTCGCGCGGCACTATCGGCTGTTTCGGGGAACGCCATCGCAACTCTGGCTTGAACAAGTCTTCGTGGAAGTTTTTGGAATCCGAGTCAAACTTGAGGCGCAGACTGCAGACCCGTATTTCGACACGATCAATGCGTCACTTGCCTCACCGCAGTTCAGACCCCGTGCGTTGTACGACAAGTTCAATATTGAAGTGCTTGCGACCACAGAGAGTCCAATCGACAGCTTGGAATCCCATGTGGCAATCCGCGCGAGTGGTTGGACTGGCATGGTCATAACGACGTATCGACCCGATATAGTGGTTGATCCAGAGCATGAACGGTTCAAGTCGGCATTGCGAACGTTTGGTGAACTGACAGGGGAGGATGTGTTTACCTGGGCGGGGTATCTTAGGGGGCATCGGCTTCGGCGTGCGGAGTTCGCGGCGCTCGGAGCGACGGCGACTGACCACGGCCATCCAACCTGCGCGACGGCTGATTTGGGCCAGGCTGAAGCGGCAGCCCTGTTCGCGAGGATTCTGGGGAGTGAAATTTCGGCCGCCGATGCGGAACTATTCCGCGCGCAAATGCTGACCGAGATGGCGAAGATGAGCCTCGATGACGGTTTGGTGATGCAGATTCATCCTGGAGTGGTTCGCAACCACAATCGGACACTGTTTCAATCTTACGGTCGCGACAAGGGCGCAGATATCCCGCAATCGACCGACTATGTTCACGCCCTGAAGCCATTGCTCGACCGTTGCGGGAACGACAGACGTCTGGCGGTGATTCTCTTCACACTCGATGAGAGCGCCTACAGTCGCGAGCTGGCTCCTTTGGCCGGCCATTATCCAGTACTCAAGCTCGGGCCAGCGTGGTGGTTTCACGATAGCCCTGAAGGAATGCGCCGCTTCCGGGAGCAGACCTCGGAGACCGCAGGTTTCTACAATACCGTTGGATTCAATGACGATACGCGGGCGTTTCTGTCGATTCCCGCTCGGCATGACGTTGCCCGCAGGGTGGATTGTGCATATCTGGCGCGACTGGTCACTGAGCACCGACTAGATGAAGGTGACGCGCGGGATCTCGCGGCGGATCTCGCGTACCGATTGCCCAAGCAAGCGTACAGATTTGACTGAGGGCGGCATACCAGGGAGTTCAATGATCGGCTGCTGGTAGGGCTGCAGTGGTCGAGGAATGGAGTCGGATTGAAGGTGGTCACAACGAACCTGCTTGGCGGCTAGCGCAATATCGCGCCCTGTGGAGCGCTTGAGTTGTTGTCATGGGGAGAAGTGGTATATAGCGCGAGCGGGAAGAGAGTTTTGCGAAAAAAATAACATTGCGCGTCTCTGGCCAGGAAGGTTTTGGGGACTTTCCTCACGGTTCACAGAAGGGAGCTGATTTTCGATCTGATCGCGATCTGTGGCGTCCCCAAAAAAAACGCGCGCAATGCCAGCAAACGAAAGCAGCTGACCAGGGATTTCCGTGCCGCCAGACGGGTGGAGGTCCGGCCAGCGAATGGTATTCGCAGCCGGATGGATCACAGTACCGCAATCAGAATGAATTCGGTGCATGCAGCGCAGTCATGTTCCGTTCTATGGTTGTCATCGGAGCGGTGTTCCCCGCCGGTCCGCCCGCGGTCCAGGGCGCGATCCACGGCAGGGCTGCAGTGGCGTCTTAGATCAGATGCGGCGGTGCGGGGGCGGCGTTCGCTTCGAACCGTCGAGGCTTGAGGTCACTGATCTCCTCAGAGGGTAAAATTCACCCGATGGCGCGTGATGGAGCCCCTCTCAGGCGTTCGCAGCGTACGTGGAAATTAATAGGTAAGCGGAAGCGCCGCCAATATCACCCGCGGGTCAAATTCCGGCGGTATCTGCGCGAATCACGTGCGCAGGCACAGGTTGCAATACATTGGGCTTGACGTCGCGATGTGCAATCTGGAAAAATATTCCACGGGATGAAAAATAATTCCAAATTGGCGGCACGACCGCGGGCAATATGGCGGGGTAGTGCGGGTAGACAATCCCTGGGGGCATGTACATGTGCGAAGCACGACTCAAGCTTTCGCGCGAAGCAGCGGCGGGACTCCGAGTGCATGTGACCCGAGTGGCGAGGCTCGGCGGACCTGGGTGGGTCCCGCTGCAGGCCCGAACCGGGAAGTGACGATCGAAGGTGCTGAATCAAATGGCTTGGTCACACATCCAGAGAACGCATATGGCGTACATGACATCTTTTCGAGCTTTTCGCGCGGATTTGATTCGGGCGGTTCGTCCCCACTGCGGGCCGGCTGAGCGGACTCGCAGGTTGGTCGGTTCCGGGACGCGCACCACAGCCGCTGTGATGCTACTACAGGCGCTGCTTTGGATTGGGGTGGGATTTTCTCCCGCGGCCCCTGCCGCCGGCGTCCTTGCGCCGACCCCGCCGATGGGCTGGAACGACTGGGCTCACTATCAGTGCCGCATCGACTCGAACGTGATTCTGGACAATGCTCGCGCCCTCGTAAAATCGGGTCTGGCCGCACGCGGCTATGACACCGTCACCATCGACGACTGCTGGATGCGCAAGCAGCGCGACAGCCACGGTAATCTGCAGACGAATCGGCACAAATTCCCGCAGGGAATGCATGCCGTCGCCAATAGCATTCATGCGCTCGGCCTGAAATTCGGCATTTATGAGGATGCCGGCTATGCGACCTGCGGGGGCTTTGCAGGGAGCGGCGTCCCGAATGGTGGCGGAGCGCCACATTTCCTGGAAGACGCGCGCCTGTTTGCGTCCTGGGGAGTCGATTATCTCAAACTCGACGGCTGCAACGTCTATGCCGCGAAGGGCGAATCGGCCCTTGCGGCCTATCGGGCGGCATACCGGGCCGAGAGTGAGGCGCTGAAGCAGGTCGGCCGTCCGATTGTGTTTTCCGAATCCGCCCCGGCCTATTTTCAGGGACAGCCCCAATGGTATGACGTCCTCAGTTGGGTGCGCGGCTATGGACAGCTCTGGCGCGAGGGTTCGGACATCGAGATCTTCGATCCTCGCCGGCCGAATCGCTCGCGCTGGGCGAGCGTGATGTGGAATTACGAGTACAACCTGCAGCTCGGCCGATTCCAGAAGCCCGGTAACTGGAACGATTCAGATTTCATCATCGGTGGCGACCGTGGTCTGACGCTCGCAGAAACACGCAGTCAGCTCGCACTGTGGTCGATGATGTCCGCACCGCTGATCCTCAGCTCAAATCTCAATAGGCTCTCCGCGGCGAGTATCCGCATCCTCGGCAACCGGGCCGTTCTGGCCGTCGATCAGGATCCGCTCGGCCAGATGGCGACGCTGCTGCGCCGCAGTCCGGCCCAGGACGTCCTGATGAAGCCTCTGCGGGGCGGGCGATACGCCGTCGCAGTGCTCAACCGCAGCACGGCGCCCCTGCAAGTGCTGCTGCGTCCGCGCACATTGGGCTTCTCTTCCGGCACCTGCCGCTTCGCGAGCGTCGACCTTTGGACGGGCGCGCGTCGCTCTGGAGCACAGGATCTCGCGGCCCGCATTGGGGCGCACGACACGCAGATCTGGACCATTCAGCCGAGCGCAGCATGCGGTGTCCCGGCGCGTATGGGCGTCATCACGAGAATTCTCCCGAACGTTGCGCACAATGACCGCACAGCCGAGGCGTATACCCGCTGCCTTGCCGCACCCGGCGCGGTGGACAAGTGCACCGACTCGGCCGCGCAGCGCTGGCGGGTGCTGCCGAGCGGCGCGTTGCGCTCCGGCGGTCAGTGCCTTGCGCAGGTCGGTCACCGCGCGCGTCTTGGCGCCTGCGTGACGAGTGCTCTGCAGCGGTGGCGCTACACTCTGCCGGGAAACCTCATCAATCGGAGCACCCATGAGTGTCTGACCGGGCGGGCGTCCGGCGCTCTGACCGTGCAGACCTGCGGGCACAACATCGCCTCACAGGTCTGGAGTGTGCCGGCTTCCATGCGTGACCGCCGAGCCGCGCAGTGAGGGCGCAGTCGTCCGATTCGAGTGCGGAGCGAGGGTGTCGTTGCCGGTTACTGCGCTCGAGTGTCGCCAGGAGCCGGCCGACCGACTCCTCGGCGGGCCTCGCTTGCGTGCATCCTCGGCGAACTGACGAGAGGGGACGATGAACTCAACCCCCACCGGCACCGATCGGCGGGCACTGGCGCTCATGGCTGGGCTCTTCGCTCTGTTCGGCTGCGTGACTTGGCTCAACGGCGTGCTGATCCCGTTTCTGAAGCTGGTGTGTCAGCTCGATACCTTCGAGGCGCTCCTGGTCGCATTCGCGTTCTACATCGCCTATTTCGTCATGGCACTTCCTTCGGCCCGGGTTCTGGCGATCACCGGATACAAGCGAGGCATGGCGCTCGGTTTGGCGGTGATGGCGGTCGGTACTGCGCTCTTCGTGCCGGCGGCGCTGCTGCGCTCCTACGGTCTCTTTCTGACGGGACTGTTCGTGCAGGGCACGGGACTGTGCCTGCTGCAGACGGCCGCGAATCCCTACGTGATCATTCTCGGACCGCACGAGAGCGCGGCGCGCCGAGTGTCCATCATGGGCGTATGCAACAAGCTTGCAGGCGTGATCAGCCCGATGCTGCTCGGTGCGCTGGTATTCGCCGGATTCGGTCAGTTGCAGAAGGCCGGGCGGACAACGCTGGGTGGCGCTGAACTTGGGCAGCTGGCACACCGGCTCATTCCCCCCTACCTGGGCTTGGCCGTGGGGCTGCTGATTCTGGCGTACCTGATCGCACGATGCGGCCTGCCCGAACCGCAGGAGCCGGCGGCAGAGCTCGACCAGAGCGAGCGCCGACATGGTTTTCGCTGGTCGCACCATCCGCTGCTGCTGTTTGGCTTCTGGGCGTTGTTCTTCGAGATGGCCGTGGAGGTCATTGCCGGGGACACCATCGTTCTTTACGGACAGGCACTGCACTTTCCGATCCAGACTGCGCGATTTTTCGCGAGCCTGACGCTCGGAGCGATGGTGGTCGGGTATCTGCTCGGCATCGTGCTGGTGCCAAAGCGGATCAGTCAGGAGCGCGCGCTCGCCTGGTCGGCGGCACTCGGGATCGTACTGACCATCGGCATCACTCTCACGCATGGCATGCCGAGCATCCTGTTCGTCGCCTCGCTCGGATTCGCCAACGCAGTCCTTTGGCCGGCAATTTTCCCGATCGCGCTGACCGGTCTCAGCGAGCACACCAAGACCGGTGCGGCGATCATGATCATGGCCATCATCGGTGGCGCCGTGGTGCCGCCGGCGTATGGTCTGCTCGCGCGCGTCATCGGCAATCAACTGGCGTATATTTCGCTCGTGCCTATGTATGCAGTCATTCTGGGCTACGCGCTGTTTGCGCAGAAGCGCATCAGCACGAGCCGCGCACGGATTGGAGCGCTCTCATGAGTCCGCAAATACGACGAGATCCAAACGGACCTGCACCGGCCACTAGGGAGGATGCAGGCGAGCGAGTGGCGCGTGGCGATCTGCTCGATCGAATCCGCGCCGACATCGGTCATCTGTCCAAGGCGTTTGGCCGAATCGGCAGCTACCTGGTCGCCGATCCGGATTCGTTCATGCATGCGCCGCTGCGCACGATTGCGGCCGGGGCTGGTGTCAGCGAGCCGAGCATTGTGCGCTACTGCAAGCACTACGGCTGCAAGGGCGTTCCCGAGTTTCGTATCGAGCTCGCTAAAGCGTTGGCGCGCGAACTGCCCGATTTCCGCCTCAATCTGATTGCGCCCAGCGTCTCGGATCGAGAGCAGGTCAACGTCAACAAGAAGCGATCAATCGCGCGGTACGCTGCCGGGCTGATTGAGCGGGAGCGCTCGATCATCATCGACTCCGGTTCGACGTTGCGTATGTTCGCGACCCAGCTGGGCGAGACCCGCGGTCTCTCGATTCTCACTGCGGATCTCGAGGTGGTGAACTTGCTGCGTCATTACAAGCAGCATGAGGTCATCGTTCCGGCCGGAACGGTCCGTTACGACACGATGGCAATCGGTGGCCGGTTCCTCGAACGATTCCTGACCGAGCTTCATTTCGACACGTTTTTTCTCGGCGCAGATGCCATCGATCTGCGTCTTGGCTTGAGTACGTTCAACGAGGAGGAGGCGCAGAAGAATGCGGCCATGATTCGTGCCAGCGACCGAGTCGTGGTGCTCGCGGATTCCTCGAAATTCGGCACACCGAGCCTGCATCGAATTTGTGACATCCGCAAAGTGCACATGATTGTGACGGACACTGACGCAGATCCTGCCGCGGTGGAACAGATCGAAGAGCTTGGGGTCGCGGTGCATTGTGTCGATCCGCGGACCGCAACCCGAGCCACGGGGCGGCGCAAGGCGCGTAGATAGGACGGGAGAGGATCAGAGCATGTCCCAAGGCAGGCAGGGTGGGCCGATTGCGGCGTCCTCGGGTGATTCCCAGACGTACCGAGAGATCCTGCATCAACCGGCCGTCTGGCGAGCGGTGAGCCGCGAGATCGCGGTCATGGCGGCCGAGGCTCGTCAGTGGGTGCACGCGGGGCGGTTCGAGGAAGTGTGGTTTTGCGGCGCGGGTACTTCGGCGTTCATCGGGGAGTCGCTCAGCGTCTATCTGAATGAGCACCAATCTGCGGTGCGCTATGTTCCGGTGCCGACGACGGAACTCGTGGCGTATCCGCAGCGTCTGCTGCGTCGAGGTACGCGCCGACTGGTGGTGTCCTTCGGACGCAGTGGAGATAGTCCCGAGAGCGTCGCAACCCTGGCGCTGCTCGAACGTGCCGATGCCGCCGGCTTGCACATCACATGCAATGCTCACGGTGCGCTGGCGCGCGCTGAGGGTTCCCGGCAACGCGCGATTGTGCTGCCGGATGAGACCCACGATGCGGGTTTCGCGATGACATCGAGCTACAGCACGATGCTGCTGTACGCGCTTGCCGTATTCGATGAGGTGCCGATCGATGCGCTCGAGGGGCGCATGAACGCGCTCGCGGATGCCGCCGACGGACTGATTGAAGCGGTTGCGCCGCTGGCGAGCGACCTTGCGCCCCCGCAACGGGTGGCATTTCTCGGCGGCGGAGAGTTGCGCGGCGCCGCGCATGAGTGTGCGCTGAAGGTGCTGGAATTGACCGCCGGCCAGGTCGCCTCGTTCTGGGAGTCCCCGCTGGGTTTTCGACATGGCCCGAAATCACTGGTGAATGGCGGCACCCAGGTCGTTGCGCTGTTGTCCTCGGACGCGGACGCGCGGCGCTACGATGCCGATGTCGTCGATGAATTGCGCAGCCAGTATGCAGCGGACCAGGTGCTGACGGTCGGGGTGGCGCACGCCGATGCAGACCTTGCGTTCACTGAAGTGCCGCGCGGCTGGAACATTCCGCTCTACGTGCTACCGGCGCAGTTGCTGGCGGTGGCGTGGTCGCAGAAGTTGGGCTTGAACGTGGACAATCCGTTTCCCGGTGGCAATTTGTCCCGGGTCGTGCAGGGAGTGCGGCTGTATCCGCCGCCCGCTCCGAAGGCCCGGCTGTTCGGGGGCATGGACGTCGGCGGCAGCAAGATCGAGACGTGCCTGTTCGATGAGCAGTTCCGGCCGTTGCAGCGGCGTCGGGTCGATACCGCCTGTTCGAACTACGAGGAATTGCTCGGATGCATCGCCGAGGAGGTCCGATGGCTCGAATCTCAGGCCCAGGCGCCGGTGGATCTCGGGATCGGATTGCCCGGCCTGGTCGATTATCACAGTGGTCGGTCGCTCACCTCGAATCTGCCGGCGACCGGCCGGCCGTTGCGTGAGGATCTGGTCGAGCGGCTCGGGCGCACCGTAGTGATTGCCAATGACTGCAAGTGTTTTGCGCTGTCTGAGGCCAATGGCGGAGCAGGCGAGGATGCGGAAACCGTCCTCGGTCTGATCATCGGCACCGGGGTCGGCGGCGGCGTGGTCCACCGCGGACGGCTCGTGCTCGGCCACAACGATCTGCCCGGTGAGCTCGGTCACTTGGGTATTCCGGGGCGGTTCGTGCGGGAGTGGAATCTGCCGCTGCTCGCCTGCGGGTGCGGGCGTGTCGGGTGTTACGAGACGCTGGTTTCCGGTCCGGGTCTGGTGCGACTGGCAAGTCGTCACGGTGGGCCGGAATGCTCACCGGCACAGATCGCCGAGCGGGCTCGTGCGGGCGATGAGGCCATGGGTGTTGCGATGCGCGAGTGGGCCACTCTGCTGGCGGAACTGATCTATACCGCCCAGTGCACCATCGACATGGACTGTGTCGTGCTCGGGGGCGGGCTGTCGAGAATTCCCGGCGTGGCAGAGATGCTGGCCGAGGCATTTCGCGAGCAACGCATGGCGGGTCGGGAAGTGCAGTTTCGCGTCGCTCGCTTCGGCGATGCGAGTGGCACCCGCGGCGCAGCCATGCTGCTGATTCAGTCGTGAGCACGTTGGACACACCGCATGATTCGCAGACTTTCTGATCTGATCGCGCGCAATCGAGCCGGGAGCCGTGAGGTCGTGCCGTCCGTGTGCACGACGCAGCCCGAAGCGCTGAGCGCCTCTTTGCTCCTCGCGCGTGAGCAGCGAGCGTTATTGCTCGTCGAGGCGACGAGCAACCAGGTCAATCAGTTCGGTGGTTACACCGGCATGACCCCGGCGGATTTCCGTCAGCGCGTTGACGCAATGGCGCAACGGCTCGAGGTCGATCCCGGGCAGATCGTGCTCGGGGGCGATCACCTTGGGCCGCAGGTGTGGCGGCGCGATGGCGCCGCGGCGGCCATGAGCGCTGCCCGCGATATGGTTCGCGCCTACGTACAGGCCGGCTTTCGCAAGATCCACCTCGACTGCTCGGAAGCCTGTGCGGGGGATCCGCAGCCGCTTGCACAGGCTCTGTGCGCGGAGCGCGCCGCGCAGCTCGCGGCAGAGTGCGAGGCGGCGGCTCCAAATCCGAGCTCGCTGGCCTATGTGATCGGCACCGAGGTGCCTCGGCCGGGTGGCGCACTCGAAGAGGAAGAGGTGCTGCGCCCCACGCGGCCACAAGACGCCCGAGAGGTCATCGAACTGCACCGGGAGGCCTTTGCACGCATCGCTCCGGCGGCGTGGGAGCGAGTGGTGGCGCTGGTGGTGCAGCCGGGAGTGGAGTTCTCTCCACAGCATGTGGTGCACTACGATCCGGCGCAGGTGGGCGCGCTCGAGACGGCGCTGCACGGGCAGGCGCAGATGTGCTTCGAGGCGCACTCGACGGACTATCAACGCCCCGGTGCGCTGGCCGCGATCGCAGCGAAGCATTTCGCGATCCTGAAGGTCGGTCCGGGACTGACGGATGCGTTCCGCAGCGCGCTGTACCGGCTCGACGGACTGGCGACAGACGGCGAGTCGCTCGGCCGACCGGGTGACCTGGCGCAGGCGCTCGAGCGACTGATGGTCGCCGACGATCGCCATTGGCGCGAGCATTACCGCGGTGCGGCGCCAGAGTTGAGGCGGCTGCGTCACCACAGCTACGCGGACCGCATCCGCTATTACTGGCCCCAGCCGGCGGCTCAACAGGCCGTTGCGGCGCTCTATGCGCGCATCGACGCGGCGGGTGGGCCCCGATACGTGCTCAGAGATCTCTTCACGGATTCGGTGCTCGAGCGTGCCGAGGCACTTGCGGCGGTGGCGGGCGGTCCAGCTCGCGCTCTGGTGCTCTCGAGCATTCAGGATGCCTTGATGCCGTACTTCCGGACGCGCGACTTGTGAGCGTGAATCGAGTGCCGCATCACCTCGGTGCGCCGCCTGCAGCCGGGGCGTGGTGGCTGCATCCGACATCGTGCTTCGACGGCGAACAGATCCGCCGCGATACGGCGCTGCGCATCGTAGATGGCCGGATCGAGGCGCTGGCGCCGGCGGGCGAGGTCGGCCGGGACGGCCTGCCCGTCTGGCGCTGCGAATCCCTCGCCTGTCCGGCCTTCGTCGATCTGCAGGTCAATGGGGGCGGTGGAGTCCTGTTTACCCAGAATCCCACGCCCGAAGCGCTCGCGGCGATTGCGGACGCTCACCGCCTCGGAGGGACCGGCACTTGGTTGCCTACGCTCATCACGAGCACCCCTGAGGTCATGGAGCGGGCGGTGGACGCCGTGCTCGCCGTTTACGGCCGTTGCGGCGTCGCCGGTATGCATATCGAGGGGCCGCATATCGCCCCGGAGTATCGCGGCGCACACGCCCTCGAGCTGATCCGACCCTTCAGCGACCATACGCTCGGGCTGCTGCGCCGCCTGCGCGCGCACTCCGTTCCGGTACTGCTCACGTTGGCGCCGGAACGCCTGCCGGACGGCGTACTGGCGCGACTCGTGGACATGGGCGTGCGCGTCGCAATCGGGCACAGTGGAGCCACCGAGCAACAGACGCGTGCAGCCCTGGCCGACGGCGCGAGTCTGTTCACGCATCTCTTCAATGGGATGCCGCCGCTGCAGACCAAGAAGGTCGGGATGACCGGGGTGGCTTTGGATAGCGCCGCCTGGTGCGGCGTGATCGCCGATGGCTACCATGTCGATGACACGATGGTGAGGCTCGCGGTGCGCGCCAAACGCGAACCGAATACGCTGTTCGCGGTCACCGATGCCATGCCCACAGTCCACGGACCGGCGCATTTCGAGCTGTACGGTGCGACGATTCGGGTCCGCGACGGCCGATTGATCGACGCCAGGGGATCCCTCGCCGGTGTTCACATCGACATGGTGGGCGTGCTGCAGCGCCTGGTGCAGCGGGTCGAGCTGCCGCTCGAGTGTGCGCTGGCCATGGTCACCTCCATTCCGGCCCGCGCTGCCGGAATTCATCCGGAGCATGGTTGTCTGCGGCCGAACGCCCGCGCCGATATTGCGCTGCTCGACCCGGACCATCTCGCCTTGAACTCACTGCTGATCGGCGG
>JAKBDK010000131.1:0-2988 GCA_021834525.1 Pseudomonadota bacterium
CTGAACCGTCCCTGTCGCCGACGGCGGACAGGCTGCGGACACCCGCAGAGGCGGACAAATCGCAGTGCGCGGATTGGCGTCCGTAGCCGTTCAGGCCTATCCTGTAGACCTGTCGCGTCGACGGGCGAGGTCGCCCGCCGAACAGGGGGGGCACAGCCCAGTGCCGCAGTTCGCGCACGGAGCCATCCTGAGGAGGACTTATGGCGACTCGACGTTCCGATTCGACCCCCGCGCCCAAAACCGAGCAGGCCGTTGCGCCCAAGGCGCCTGCCCGCCGGGTGCAACGTGCCAAGCCGACAGGGAATTCAGCCGCGACCGCCACGAGCGTCACGGTCGAGACCCGACGCGCCATGATTGCGCAAGCCGCCTATTTTCACGCCGAACGTCGCGGCTTTGCGCCGGGCGGTGATGAACAGGACTGGCTGAAGGCGGAAGCGGAGGTCGATGCACTGCTCGAAGGCGCAGCGCACGGCCACGGGCCCCAGTAGGGCACTGCATTCGTTCCTCTATTTCGGAGCGCCTGCGAGCCGACGTCGCGGGCCGCTCTGAGGTTGTGTCACCGTGCTTCGGTCGCTGGCGCGACATGAGCGACCGCGAGCGGGGGCGGTGCGCGTGCCCCGTCGGCCCCGCTTCTCGTCTGCACTTCACGTCGTCGCAGGACATATGAGACGACGTCATGACCATTACGCTCAAGTATGCGTCTGGTTTAAAGGTGTTGTAATTCGTCAACTCATGACGTGCTTGATTCTCACGCGATCTTCAGGAGGGGGCGTGTTTGTTCGCACATGCACGAACCCGCGGGCACGGGAATGGAAGGGGTTGGCGTAAGCTCCGGTAAACCGTGTTCATCGAAGTCGGTAGGGCGGGGCTGAATGAAGTGCGCGAGGCGATATTGCGCGTGTCGTTGGTCCAGCGCGAAGCCTGGGCCGATGGGATCGCGGAGGTGAGGCGGCCGAACGGCGATGACCCGGACGTCAGGGTGGCCTGTCAGTCCGAGTGCTGGGGGCAGGACCTCATCCGCGGCTCGTGGTGGAGGTGCTCTCACCGTCGAGCCGGCGCCTCGATCTGCGCAAGAAGGCGCTGAATGACCGGCGCGAGGCGGCCCGTGAGGACGAACTCATTCTCCGGCAGGACGAGTGCTGCGCGGGTGCATCGCCGCGCGCAGCCGTGGGGTGCCGGGCAGTTCGCGGCCGCTCGGTGCACTCTACGCCGGCGTGTCTCTCGGCGCTCGCGAGCGCGAACGCGTGTCGTGATCGTGCCGGCGTGATCGGGTGTCCCGATCACCTCAATTCAGAATGCGCGAGAGCCGCTTGCGGTACTCGGAGACGAGGGCGGGCTCACCGGCGGCCAGCTCGAGGACGGAGAGAAAGGACTGTCGGGCTGCGCCGCCGTCGTACTGGCGGTCGCGCTTGATGATTTCGAGCAGTTCTTCGAGCGCCTGCGCGTGCTCGCCGTCGGCAATATAACGTTGCGCCAGCGCCGAACGGGCCTTCAAATTGCCTGCATCGGCACTGATCTGTGCGCGCAGCGTGCCGAGCTCGGGCAGCGCGGCCGCGTCGCGCAGACTCGCCAGACGTGTCTTCAATGCTGCGGCCCGCGTGTCGGCCTGACCCCGCGGTCCGAGCGCGGCGAGGGCCTGATCGGCTTGCTCGAGCTGGCGCGCATCCGGACGGGATGGAAGGCGGTTCAGCAGCACATCGGCGAGGTCGAGTTTTGCCTCGTCGTTGTCGGCGTCGGCTTGGATCACGGCCGTAAACACCGCCGCGGCGCCGGCAAAATCCCCGGCGCCGATGAGTTGATGGCCGCGTCGCCGTTCCGCCTCGGACGAGCCGGGCAGCAGCCGGTCGAGGAATGGCCGGATCTGGCCCTCCGGCAGCGCCCCGATGAACCCGTCGACCGGATTGCCGTCGACGAATGCGAGGACGTAGGGAATGCTGCGCACCATGAACTTCTCGGACAGTTCAGGGTTCTCATCGGAATTGACCTTGACCAGCTTGAAGCGCCCGGCGTAGCTCGCCTCGAGCCGCTCGAGCACCGGACCCAGGGCGCGGCACGGTCCGCACCACGGCGCCCAGAAGTCCACGAGGACCGGCAGCTGCCGCGAGGCCTCGATGACCTCCTGCTCAAAGGTGTTCAGGCTGACTTCGATCATCATCGTTCTCCGTACGGACTCGCTCGACCATCGGGGCGTCGGCGGGGGATTTCAACCGTGCACGCGCCCGGGACGCGGACTCCCGCGTGCGTGCGGCGGGCAGCTGCACGATGATGCGCCCCTCACCGGGGCTGAAGCGGGCATCGCCACCGTGGCTGCGCGCCACCTGGCGCACGATCGCCAGGCCGAGCCCGGAGCCCGGCGCCTGAGCGTTGATGCGGTGGAAGCGCTCGAACACCGACTCTTCCTGGCCGGCGGGGACCCCGGCGCCCTGGTCGCGGACCTCGATCCGGATCATTCCGTGCTCCAGAGGCGGCGCCATGATCCGCACGCTGACGGTGCCCTGTCCGTGCACCAGGGCGTTGTCGAGCAGGTTGCGCACCATGTCGCGCAGATCATCGGCCCGGCCGCGGATCTCGACGGCATCGGGCACGTGGACCTCGAGCCGCCGACCCTGCGCTTCCATCAGCGGCAACACCTGGGCGGCCGCCTCGCGCGTCAGGCGCGAGAGATTCATCATCGGCAGCGGCTCGCCGTGCCGCTCGTACGAGAGCGACTCCTTGCGCGCCAGATCGATCAGCTGATCGACCAGGCGACCCATCTGACTCAACTCGCGCTCGACCGCCGGCCAGTCCGTCGTGCCCGTCAGGCGGGCCCGCTGCAGGCGCAGGTTGAGTACCGCGAGCGGGGTGCGCAGTTCATGGGCCGCATCGGCCGTGAGGCGCCGCTCCACCGCGTAGGCGCGCGAGAGCCGGTCGAGCGCGCCGTTGACCGCCTCCACCAGCGGTTGGATCTCGCGCGGCAGACCGCCGGGGAGATGCGCAGATCCGGCTCGC
>JAKBDK010000001.1:0-166106 GCA_021834525.1 Pseudomonadota bacterium
CGCCCCGCCGCTGTGCACACCGCCGGCCGCCGGCAGCCCCGCAGCAGGCGCAGCGGGGAGCGGCGCGCCTGCGGGCACGCCCGCAGCGAGTGCACCGCCCCCCGGAACACCCGCCGCGAAGCCGACCGCGCGCCCGCTCAAACCCGTCGCTTCGCCGCCGAGGACGCCATGAGCACCTCCCCGGGCGGAGCCATCTTCAAGTCGGTGCTGGTTGCGCTGCTGCTGACGCTGCTGCCGCTGCCCTCGTGGCTGGCGGTGGCGCGGCCGGACTTCCTGGTCCTGGTGGTGTTCTACTGGGCGATCCAGACCCCACGCAGCGCCGGCATCGGTCTCGGCTGGGTGTGCGGACTGCTCCTCGATGCCTTCCAGGGGCCGGTGCTCGGCGAGCATGCACTTGCCGTCGCGCTGGTCGCCTACCTCGGAGTACGTGAGCACCAGCGCATTCGCACCAAGCCGCTGATGCAGCAATCGCTGGTGGTGCTGGCGGTGCTCGCGCTGTACCAGTTCGTGCTCTGGGCGATCGACGGCTGGAGCGGTCACCCGCTCACCACACCGCTGCGCTGGATACCGGCGTTCACCGGTGCACTGGTGTGGGCGCCGCTCGCCGGTGCGCTCGCGCGCACCTACCGCCCGCGCACCTGACGGTCGCCCCTGGAGACCTAACCCCCGTGCGGATCAAGGATCACTGGCGCGAGCAGCGGATGTTCAACCGCCGTGCGTGGTTCGCCGGCGCCGTGATGGTGCTCTCGGTGCTCGCCGTGCTCGGGCGCCTCTATTACCTGCAGGTCCTGCGCCATCATTACTACGACGTGCTGTCGCTGGACAACGGCGTGCGCACGCTGCCGATCCCGGCGGCGCGCGGACTGATCCTCGATCGTAACGGCGAGGTGATCGCCTCGAACCGCCCGACCTTCGATCTGGACCTGACGCCCGATGAGGCGCCGGACCTGAAGGATGAGCTCGAGCACCTGGTGCGGATCGGCCTGCTGCAGCAGAGCGACCTCCCGCAGCTGATGCGCACCATTGCCTCGCACGAGCGCTTTGACACCTTTCCGATCCGCCTCGACCTCTCGGCCCACGAAGTGGGACGTTTCGCGGTACGCCGCTACGAGTTCCCCGGCATCGACATCAGTTCCCGCCAGGCACGCTGGTACCCCTTCGGAACGCTCGCGGTCGATGCGGTCGGCTACGTGGGCACCATCAGCGCCAGCGAGCTGGCGCACCTGAATCCGGCCGAATACGCCGGTACGGCGGTGATCGGCCAGACCGGGGTCGAGGCAACGTATGAGAAGGACCTGCACGGCACCAACGGCTATCGCCAGACGCTGGTCGATGCGCTCGGTCGGCCGGTACGCCGCCCCGGGGTGCTCGGCAAGGAGCTGCACTTCAAGGCACCGGTCCCGGGCGATGACGTCGTCCTTTCGCTCGACCTGAAGCTGCAGCGGCTCGCCGAGCAGCTGCTCAAGGGACAGGACGGAGCGGTGGTGGCGATCGATCCGTGGACGGGGGATGTGATCGTGATGGCCAGCTCTCCGGCCTTCAACCCGAACCTGTTCGCCCGCGGCATCACCGAGAAGGAATATCAGGCGCTGATCGATGACCCGCGCCGCCCGCTGTTCAACCGCACGCTGCGTGCGCAGCTGCCCTCAGGCTCGACGGTCAAGCCCGCGCTCGCATTGGGAGCGCTGAGCGACGGGGTGATCGACGCACACCAGAAAGTGCTGTCCGGCTACGCGTATCACTTGCCCGGCAGCGCTCACCTCTACCACAACGCGAATCACGAATACTGCGGCGAGATGACCATGCGCACGGCCATCATCATGTCGTGCGACGTGTATTTCTACCGGCTCGCCCACCTGATGGGCATCGATCGGATCTCCTCCTGGCTGCCGGAGTTCGGCTTCGGCCACCGCACCGGCATCGACATCCCCGGGGAGGACCGCGGCCTGGTGCCCTCGCGCGCCTGGAAGCGCCGCCAGTTCGCCAGCCCCGCCCAGGGCGAGTGGTTCCCGGGCGACACGGTGATTCTCGGCATCGGCCAGGGGTACTTTCTGGTCACCCCGCTGCAGATGGCGCACTACACCGCCATGCTCGCCACCCGCGGCCGGAGTTACGAGCCGCGCCTGGTGACGGGGTTGCGCAATCCGCGCACCGACCAGATTCACTGGAAGCGCCCGGTGCTCAACGGCAACCTCACCCAGATCAGCCCCGCGGCCTGGAAGGTCGTGATCAAGGCCATGGTCGGGGTGACCACCCAGCCGAAGGGCACCGCATATTGGGAGATGCACAACAGCACCTACCCCATCGCGGGCAAGACCGGCACGGCGCAGCTGGTGCGCGAGGGCGCCAAGGGCTACGCCAACGAAGGGTCGTATCATGCGCAGAAGACCCTCAAGCAGCTGCGTGACGATGCCTGGTTCATTGCGTTCGCACCGGCCAACGCGCCACGGATTGCCGTGGCGGTGCTGGTCGAGCATGCCGGCTGGGGTTCGACGGGCGCGGCGCCCATTGCGCACAAACTGATGGATGCGTACCTGCTCGGTCCCGACGGCAAGCTCCTGGCGCACCCCGGGCACGGTCCGTTCTCGGAGCCGGCGGGCCTGAAGGCGCGCGTGATGCCGGGCGTCGACCCCCACATGACCCCGGAGCAGCGGGCCGCCGCACCATGATTCACGAAGAATTCTCGACGGATTCGCGCACGCGCCGCACGCTCAGCGGCGCCGCCCGGGTGCTGCTCGCGCTGAAGGTCGACGGCCCGCTCGCCGTCGGACTCGCGCTCACGGCCGGCTTTGGCCTGGTGGTGCTCTACAGCGCCTCGGCCGAGAACACCTCGATGCTGGTGCGTACCGTGCTGCGGCTGGTGCTCGGGATCATCATCATGCTCTCCGTGGCACGCATCAGCCCGAACCTGCTGCGGCGCGCCTCACCCTGGCTCTACGGCCTGGGCGTCGTGCTGCTCCTGGCGGTCGCGGCGGTCGGTCACGTCCACCTCGGCGCCAAGCGCTGGCTCGATCTGGGCCCGATCCATTTTCAACCGTCCGAGCTGATGAAGATCGCCGTGCCGATGATGTGTGCCTGGTATCTGCACGATCGACCGCTGCCGCCACGCCTAGGGGACCTCGGCATGCTGGGGCTGATCATCCTCGCGCCGGTCGCGCTGGTGGGCAAGGAGCCGGACCTCGGCACCGCAGCGCTGATCATGGCCGCGGGCGCCGTGGTGGTGTTTCTCGCCGGGCTGCGCGTGCGCGCGATCGTCGTGCTGCTGCTGCTCGCCGCGGCGGCCGCGGCGCTCGGCCTGCGCTTCATGCACGGCTACCAGCGCGAGCGGCTGCTCACCTTCCTGAACCCCGAGGCGCACCCGCTCGGTGCCGGTTACCACATCATCCAGTCGCAGATCGCCGTCGGCTCCGGCGGCATCTTCGGCAAAGGCTGGATGGCCGGCAGCCAGGCACAGCTCGATTTCCTGCCCGAGCGCACCACGGATTTCATCTTTGCCGTGATCGGCGAGGAATTCGGGCTGCTCGGACTGCTGGTGCTGCTGATGCTGTACGCGTTCGTGATCGGCCGCTCGATCTACCTCGCGATGCAGTGTCCGGACACGTTCTCGCGCCTGCTCGGCGGCAGCATCGCGCTCACGTTCTTCGTCTACGTGATCATCAACGCCGGCATGGTGACGGGCCTGGTACCGGTGGTCGGCGTGCCGCTGCCGCTCGTCAGCTACGGGGGCAGTTCGGTGGTGACGGTGCTGTCAGGTTTCGGTATTCTGATGGCGCTCTTCTCGCATCGGAAGCTGATGGGCTAAGGAGCACTTCAGTGCTGCGTTCGATCCTCTTCGCCCTGCTCTCACTCACCGTGTTGATCCGGCCCGCCGCCGCGGCGGAGCAGACCGGTGCGCATTTCCCGCGCGCGTCCCTGGAGCGCTTCGCCACACAGGTCGCGCGCCGCGACGGGCTGAACCGCGACCGCGTGCTGTGGATCGTGCGCCAGGCGCGCCCGCAGCCCTCGATCATCGCGATGATGAACCGCCCGGCCGAGCAGGTCCTGAAGTGGTGGCAGTACCGACGGATCTTCCTCACCCCGCAGCGCATCGATGAGGGCGCGGCGTTCTGGCAGGCGCACCGCCGTGCACTCGAGCGCATCGGGGCCGAGCAGGGGGTCAACCCGCGCTACATCGTGGCCATCCTCGGCGTCGAGACCTACTACGGGCGGCTGACCGGCTCGTACCGCGTGCTCGATGCCCTCAGCACCCTCGCCTTCGACTACCCGCAGCGCGCTCACTTCTTCGCCGGGCAGCTCGAGCGCTTCCTGGTGCTCACGCAGCGCGACCGGCTCGATCCGCTCAGCGTGAAGGGCTCCTACGCCGGCGCGATGGGCCCGATGCAGTTCATGCCATCGGCCTACCTGCGCTTCGCCGTGAGCACCGGCAAGGGCCCGCCGAACCTGTTCACCAACTGGGATGACATTTTCGCCAGCGTCGCGCACTACCTGCGCGCGCACGGCTGGCAGTACGGCGCGCCGGTGCTCGCGCGGGTGCGCATCGAGCCCGGCGCACACTTTGCGGTCGATCCGGAGCGCCTCGCGCTCGACCGCACGGTCGGTGCGCTGGCCGCCCAGGGCATCGAGCTGAGGCGGCACGAGCCGCCGGAGACGCGCGCGGTACTGCTGCTGGCACACACGCGCAGCGGGCCGATCTATCGGGTGGGATTCAATAACTTCCACGCACTGCTGTCGTACAACTACAGCAAGCTGTACGTGATGGCCGTGAACGCGCTGGCGCAGGCGATCGCCCATCGGGTACACGCATTACCCGCGACGGCGGTGGCCGCTGCAGGTCCGGATCGACAGCGGTGAGGCGCGAGCGCCGCGCCCGCCGCCTGCGGCTCGGAGCACTGCTGCTCGCCTCGACCCTCGGCGGTTGCGCCTCCAGCGGTCATTTCGTCCGCGGTCCGGCACGCGGCCTGCCGCCCCTGCCGACGGACTGGCGGAGTATTCCCAATCCCGTGCCGCGCTACCTGCCGCCGGCCCCGCGCGGCAATCCGCCCTACTACGACGTCGACGGCAAGCGCTATTACGTCCTGGCGAGTGCCGCCGGCTACCACCAGATCGGCGTCGCGTCGTGGTACGGCCCGAACTCCCAGGGCCGCTCCACCGCCGACGGGGACCCCTACGACATGTACGCCATGACCGCGGCCAACAAGGTGCTGCCGCTGCCGACCTTCGTGCGCGTCACCGATCTGTCGAATGGCCGCAGCGTCATCGTCAAGGTCAACGACCGCGGACCATTTGTCGCGCACCGCCTGATCGACCTGTCCTACGTCGCGGCCGCGAAGCTCGGCATGCTCGGCACGGGCACGGCGCTGGTCGACGTGCAGGCCCTCACCCCGGGCAGCCCAGCCTCGCTCTCGAGCGTCATGCAGCCGATCGGCGCACCGTTGTACGTGCAGGTGGGCGCGTTTGCCGTGCCGGCCAATGCCGAGCGGGTGCTCGCCCGACTGGAATCGGGCGGCCTGCCCGGCCCGTTCATTCTCTCCCCGTCGGTCACCGGCGGGACTCTGTATCGCGTGCGGGTCGGACCGGTGCACGACGTAGCGGCGTACGATGCGCTCGCCGCGCGGCTGGCGGCACTCGGTTATCCTGGGGCCATCCTGGTCAAGCCGTGAGTCGATGCACGCGGCGCGCACAGAACTATCCGGTATCGGCGTAATCTTATTCTGCGCCATCCGCCGCACCATCCCGTAAGGAGGAATCGCCTCATGTCCCGCTCTTCTGTCCTGGCCGTCCTGACGGCCGCCACGCTGCCGGTCCTGGCGGCGCTCGTTCCGGCGGCTCAGGCCGCTGCCGCCCCGGCAGCCCAGGCTGCGCTCGCCGCCGCGCCGGTCGCCGTACCGGTTCCGCCGCCGCCGGCCCTCAATGCCCATGCGTACATGCTGGTCGACTTCAACACCGGGCAAGTGCTCGCGGCAAAGAACGCCAACGACAAGATGCCGATGGCGAGCCTGACGAAGCTCATGACCGCCTACATCGTGTTCTCGGCGTTGAAGAGTGGGCAGCTCTCGCTCGACACCCCGGTGACCATCAGCAATGCGGCCTGGCGCACCGGCGGCTCACGCATGTTCGTCAACCCCGGCAGCCAGGTCTCGGTGCTGAATCTGCTGAAGGGCATGATCGTCGAGTCGGGCAACGACGCCACGGTCGCCCTGGCGCAGAAAGTCGGCGGCACGCAGGCCGGCTTTGTCACGCTGATGAACGATTACGCGCGCCGCCTCGGCCTGACCTCGACGCACTACGAAGATGTCGACGGGTTGCCGAAGCCTGATCACTACACCACCGCGCGCGACCTCGCGACGCTCGCGTCCGACATCATCCGCGACTTCCCGCAGTACTACTTCATCTTCAAGATCAAGACGTTCACCTGGGATCACATCACGCAGCGCAACCGCGTCGTGCTGCTCTGGACCGACCACTCGGTCGACGGCATGAAGACCGGCTACACCGATGCGGCCGGCTACTGCATGGTGGTCTCCGCGCTGCGCAACGGCATGCGTCTGGTGTCGGTGGTCCTCGGCGCCCCGAGCTGGAACGGGCGCGTCAGCGACAGCCAGGCGCTGATCAATTACGGCTACAATTTCTACGAGAACGAGAACGTCGAGGCCGCGCGGGCGGTCATCGCCAAGCCGCGGGTGTTCAAGTCGGCGGCCGGAGTTGCATTAGTGGGACCCGAGCTGCCGGTCGTGGTCACCGTGCCACGCGGACCGGATGCGACGCTCAGCACGCGAATCCTCTGGAATCACTGGCCGTTGACGGCGCCGATTGCCGCCGGTGTCAACGTCGGAACGCTGCTCGTGCTGAACGGCGCCGGACAGCAGATTGACAGCACGCCGCTCGTGACGCTCGGTGCGGTCCCCGAAGGGGGACTGATCACCCGGTTGATCGACGACATCCGGCTCTGGCTCTGAGCGCACGGGCACCACTGCGAGCGATTTCATGGCTGATCCCTTTCCGACCTGTTACCTCAATGGCGAGTACCTGCCCATCGAGGCGGCCCGCATCTCGCCGCTCGACCGGGGCTTTCTGTTCGGCGATGGCGCCTACGAGGTCATGCCGGTGTACGGCGGGCGGCCGTTTCGGCTCGCCGCGCACTGCGCGCGCCTCGCGCGCAGCCTCGCGGCGCTGCGCATGGACGATCCGCTCACACCCGAGCAGTGGCGCGGCGTGTTCGCCGGACTGATCGAGGCGGCTGAGCGCACCGATCTGTACCTGTACTGGCAGGTCACCCGGGGCGCAGAGTCCGGCCGCACGCACGCCCCTCTGCCGCAGATCGCACGCACGGTGTTTGCGTTCGCCGCACCGTGGCCGTCACCCCCGGCGGATCTCGCCGAGCGGGGCGTCACCTGCATCACCGCCGCCGACACACGCTGGTCACGCTGTGACATCAAATCGACGGCGCTGCTCGCCAACGTGCTGCTGCGTCAACTGGCGGTGGACGGTGCGGCCACCGAGACTCTCCTGCTGCGCGAGGGCCGATTGACCGACGCCTCGGCATCGGCGGTCCACGTGGTGATACGCGGAGAGGTGCTCACGCCGCCGAACTCGCACGAGATCCTGCCGAGCACGACCCGCACGGTGATCGAGGAACTCGCGAGCCGTGTCGGCGTGCCGTGGCGTGCCGCGCCGGTGAGCGAGGCGCAGCTGCGCGGCGCCGAGGAGATCTGGATCTCAGCGGCCACGCGCGAGGTCCAGCCGGTCACGCGCCTCGACGGCCAGCCCGTGGGGACGGGCCGTCCCGGCGCGCTCTGGCAGCGCGTGCATGGCGCCTTCCAGCAGTGGAAGCGCGAGCTGCAGGGGAAGCCGTGGTGAGCAAATCGGTGCTCGAATTTCCGACCGAATATCCCATCAAGATCATCGGCCGGCCATCGGATGAATTCCGCGCACGGATCCACGCGGTGGTCCTGCGCCATTCGCCGGGACTCGAGTCCGAGCGGGTGAGCGAGCGACTGAGTGGCAACGGCAACTTCCTGTCGATCTCCTACCAGCTGCTCGCCGAGAGTCGCGAGCAGATCGTGGCGTTGACCGAGGAGCTCAAGGCCTGCGACGGGGTGATGATGCTGCTGTGACTGCCGGTCACGACTGGTGGCCGGAAGACATTCCGACCGAGCAGCACCTCATCGGACCGGTGCCCCAGGGCATTCGCGCAGCATCGGTCGACGCGGCCTGAATGCCCGAGCTGCTGCGTCGACGCTGTGGCACAACCATGCCCTGCGGCGCGCGCGGCCCGTCCATCGTCAGCGCCGCGGCACCGAACCTGCGGTCGTTCACGCATTCGGGAACACACGCGCCGTCGGCTCTTCGGACTGCGAAGCTCGCGATCGAAACGCGCATTGCAGGGCTGCTGCGCCAGAGAATTCGATCCGGGCACACTGACCGACCTGAATCCGATGGACTCCGGTGAGCGCCCCGGTGGAAACCCACTGTCCTCGCAGCAGCGCACGGCCGCGACGCGCACAGTGCTCAAGAAGCCACCGCACACTCTCAAGCGGGCCGCCGACCAGCGTATCGGCGCGACCCTGTCCCACTAACGCGCCCTGAACGTACGTCCGGACCACTCGGTCATGGGTGTCCGCCGGCAGCGAGCGCGCAATCCACGGACCAATCAGCAACGCCATGTTGTTACCGAAATCGCTGATCACGGCCTGAGGTCCGAGATCGTTGATCGATTCCAAGGGGCTGCCGGCAATTTCAATGCCCGCGTGGACGGCGTCGATGAGCTCAGCCGCCTCCGCCACACTCCAGTGCGTCTGCGCCTCCGGCGCATCCCGCCCGAGCCGCACGAGGATCTCGGCCTCAACGGCCGCAAATCCGCCCGGAATCACCGCGACATCCGTCGAGCGCTCATCGCCCGAGAGCTCGCGACACACGCTCTGCAAGATCGGACCCGCCAGACAGTGTGTCCCGAAGCGCACCGCCTGGCTCCCCGAAAGACGCCCCACCTTCCAGCCCGCGATCCGATCCCCCGCGAGCGCAAGGGCCGCGTCCTGGCAGTGGTACGCCTGCGCAAGCGTCTCGGGAAGCGACCCCGGGAAGCGATCGAGCGCCACCCCACGCCGTCGAGCGGTCACAAACGCACGCGCACTCTCCCGCAGCAGGTCTGCATCACTCATGGCCACCGTCCCGCGCAACTCCGCCCACTGGCCCACCTGCATGTCGCTCGAATTTTGGCGTCGTCCCCGCCGGCGTTCACCGACTGACGTCTCGCACGTCATCGCGCAGCGTGGCCGCGACCGTCGCCTCCGTGGCCAGGAGGAAATCTCCTCGAATGGCGTGCTTCAGGCTGCCGGCCGCCAGCGCGAACTCCACAGCCTGTTGTGGCGGTACACCGGCCATCTGGGCATGCAGCAGCCCACCGGCGAATGCATCGCCCGCACCGATGCGATCCACGATACCCGTCAGCGCCACGGGAGCCGCCCGGTACTCCCCGCCCGTGCGCTCGAACAGTACCGCCCCGAGCTCATGCCGGGCGCTGTCGTGCACGACACGGATGGTCGAGGCAACGCGCTCGAGCCTCGGGAAGCGTTCGAACGCCGCCTGGGCTGCCCAGCGGCGCCGCAAGAGCGGATCGCCTGCCGGCGCGGGCACATCGAGTACCCGCGCCACATCGCGCTCATCGGCAAACAGTGTGGTCGTACAGCCGATCAGCTCGCGCAGAATCCGAACCGCATCGCCCTGCCAGGCACTCCAGAGCTGTGCTCGGAAATTGCAGTCGAATGAAACAGGCAGCTCGGCGCCCACCGCTGCCCGTGCGACCGCAATGGCCGCCTCTGCGCTCCCTGGTCCCAGCGCCGCAGTGATGCCCGAGACATGTAACGCGGCCGCGCTTGACAGTTCGCCGGACCAATCGAACTGCTGAAAATCCGCTGCCGCGAACGCGGAGCCTTCGCGGTCGTACAGCACTTCGCTGGCTCGCCGCAGCGCCCCGGGAAACAGAAAGTACAGACCCATCCGTCCGGGCTGCTGCGCTATTGCGCCTACCTCAACCCCACGACGACGCAGCTCCTCGCGAGCCGCATGCCCCAGCGCATTGGCAGGTAGCACGCTCAGCATCCGAGCGCGACTGCCGAGCTGCGCGAGTGCGACGGCGACATTGGCCTCGGCTCCCCCGAAACAGACGTCCAACTGGGGCGTTTGAAACAGAAGGTTCTGTCCGGGCGGACTGAAGCGCAGCAGCACCTCACCGAAGCACAACACTGGTTTCGTCACCACGACCTTTGCGCTCCACGACCGCCCTGCACTCAGCCGCGCGACGCGACTGAGTGCAGGGCCACTACCGCTTCATCTCAGTACTTGTAGCGAAAGCCGACGAGAATGTCCCGTCCCGTATGATGATAGTAATACACCAGGTTCCTGCTGATGCCGTCGAACTCGCTCTCATACTGATCGGTGAGATTTTCCGCCTGCGCCATGAGACGCAGATGGGCATTCACGTTGTATTCCACGGACGCACTCAGGTAGAAGGTGCCGTCCCACCCATCCGCACTGGTTCCCGGCTCACTGCCCGGCACACTGATCAGATACGGACTGCGATACGCGCCGGAAAGCCGCACGCTCCAGGTGTGATCTTCGTAATAGAGCGTCGCATTGGCCGTATTCTTCGACAGTCCCAGCAACTCCTGCGAAATATACGTCCCACCACCCGCTGGGTATTGCACGTTCGATGTGACGTACGTGTAGTTGACTAATACGCCCAGATTCTTCAGCAACCCGGGCAGGAAGCGAAGCGGTTCCTGGTAGTCGAACTCCACGCCATCGAGTTCTCCTCCCTGCGTATTTCCCGGAGCCGAGAACTTCCAGGTCGCCGACGGACTGCATCCCGGCGTCGAGCCGCACGCGGCAATCGCCAGCGAGTCGGGCAGCCCAAACGGATTGCTCGAGAACGTCGTATTGATGGTCTCCGACGCGACGGTGGTCAGCAAATCCTTGCGGAACGGCGCAATTGCCACCAGCGTTCCCGGCAGCGGATACCACTCGAGCGACAGATCGTAGGCATTGGCCAAATACGGCTGGAGGTTCGGATCCCCCGTCTTCACCGCGAACTGAGTACCCGAGACGCTGATGCTCGTATTGTCAGTGACGTCCGTCATGTTCGGTCGCGTCATGTCGCGCGAAACCGCGAAGCGCAACAGCAAATCTCGTCGCAGCGACCAAGTCAGATTGAGCGCGGGCAGGACGTTGTCGTAATTGTGCGTCGCACCGATCGGGGTGAGACTCGATGAGTAACCCAGGGAGTATTGATTCGTACGTACCACCCGGAACCCGATGTTGCCGCGCAGAACACGACTGAGTAATTTGGTACGAAAGTTCATCTGCAGATAGCCGCCGAAATCCCGCTCGCGAACGTATTTGTTATTGCCCAAATCCCCTTTCGTGCTCAGGGCGAACAAGCTGTTCGAATACAGCCCGAACAGGCCTGCCGCCTGCGCGACACTCGGAGTCGCCCAGATCATCGTACTGCCCGCTGGCGCATCCGTTCCGGCACTTGCGAAATTGAGCGTCTGCCCATAACTCGCAATCGGCGTGCTCTGTAGCGCTGCATACGCATTGCTCGAGTTCACCGACTCTCCGTTGACGAGACGCAACGACGTCGTCCTGAAGTCGTACTCCTTGTACTGCACTCCGCCATCGAAATTAATGGATCTATTGGGACGGAAGTGCAAATTGATCTCGGCGGTCTTGTACGAATTGTCATCCGTCTGTGGTCGCAGCCGAACCTCGGTCAAGAGCCATGGGCCGGTCAATCCGACGTTCTCGTTGCCGAAATTCAACTGCGGAACCCGAGTCGCGAAGTTGTAACTGACGGTCTGGTTGTATTGATCCCATCCGAGCGTCGTCTGAATGTTGTTGACGAAGCGCGAATCCGAATAGCCAATTAGTTCATCCATACGCCAGCGACGATTCAGCCGATGCGTCCCACGCAGCGTGATCTGGGTGAAATTGGTGTGCATGCTGTCGAAACGGTCTTCGACGCGAGTATCGACGCCGCTGAATGTACCGGAAACCATCACACCCTGGCTGTTGATGTTTTCAGACAGCACGTTGATGCAGCCAATACTGACTGACGAGGCCGGATTGCTGCAACCGCCCTGCCCGGATAGTCCGGGCGCTTCGAGATACTGCTCCTGGCGTGTCTCGTGGTAGTAGGAATGCAGCACGTCGAGCGAGAACAGGTTGTTGCTGTTCGGCCGCCATTGCAGGGAGGCGGTCATGCCGAGGCGGTTCTCGCTATTCTGAAAGTAATCGTAGCGCGGGAATCTCGGGTGCAGCGCCGAGTCCGCCTGTTGGCACACTGACGGAAGCGTTGAGGCCGTCCCGACGCACGGCGTTCCGAGCACCGAGGCAAAGCCATAGGGCGACGGACCATCGACGTTCGACCCGGTTTTGAGATTCTGCCCGGCCTCCCACCGCACCGTGCTGTCGCCGGTATCGATGTAGTCTCGGCGCTGCCAGGACACTGAAGCGAGTGCGCCGAATTTTCCGCCGTCGAACACGTTCGAGATCAACGCCGAGAGCTGCGGGCCGGTGCTTCCAGCCAGCGTGTTGTAGTCGCCCTTGGCGTCGGTTACGAATACAAAGTGGTTGTAGTCGAACGGGTGTGCCGTATGCAGGTCGACCGTCGCCCCGAGCGACCCTTCCGGAATGCGTGCCTCAGCGGTCTTGCGCACCGTCATCCGGTTGAACAGGTCGGCCGAGAATGTATTGAAATCGAAGGCTTGCGAGCGATTGACGCCACCGTAATTGTCCGGACCACCCGTGGTCGCCAGGGCCGGCATCCCGTCGATGCGCACGCTGGTAAAGATCGGACTCAGTCCACGCACCGTGATCTGGCGGCCTTCGCCTTCCTGTTCCGTGATGGCGACGCCCGGAACCTGCTGCAAGGCCTCCGCGAGGTTCTGATTCGGAAACTTTCCGACGTCATCGGCAAGGATGCTATCGGCCTCTCCCGCCATGGCTCGTTTCAGATCGATGGCGGCCGCAAGACTGCTGCGGTATCCAGAGACCACCACCTCGTGCAGCACCTGAGTGCTCGGAGCATTGGCAACCGTGGCGCTCTTGTGGGCCGCGTGCGGCCCAGAAGTCGGAACGGTGGCCGCCGCTGCCGCCGCAGCGATACTGGCGTACAGAAGCGATCCGCCGATCACCGTAGCCGATGCAACATGAATGTTCGTTCGCATATCCCCCCCCAAAGCTAGAAACGATGGGCCGCTGCGCGTCGAACGTCGGTTCACGACACCTGCCCATTTTTTTCGACCCCCCGGCCGCCCCCCGCATCACGGCGTCTGGCCGTTGGTATGACACCGGTAGCAGAGTTGATGCTATGCCCGGAATATTCGATTTGCAAGCTCTTTTAGTGACTCCCGGAATTCACGATATGAGCCGTTTGTGATAACGGTTCCCGGCTGCTCAGGCCGCGCCTATCGGGCGAGCCAACCGCCATCGACCGGGAGCACGACCCCGTGAACATACGCCGCCGCGGCCGAGGCGAGAAAGACTGCCGCGCCGCCGATATCCTCGGGCCGACCCCATCGGCCGGCTGGAATGCGCGCGAGGATCCCCTCATTGCGCTCAGGGTCGGCGCGCAGTGCCGCCGTGTTGCGCGTCTCGATGTATCCGGGGGCGATTGCGTTGACATTGACGCCGTGCTCGGCCCATTCATTGGCCAAAAGCCGGGTGATTCCCGCTAAGGCGCTCTTGCTGGCGGTGTACGAGGCAACGCGAATGCCTCCCTGAAAGGAAAGCATCGAGGCGATATTGATGATCTTTCCGCCGTGCCCGGCTCGCGTCATGGTTCGAGCGGCCGCCTGCGCCAGAAAGAAGGCGGATTTGAGATTGACGTTCATCACGACATCCCAATCCTCCTCAGTGAATCGCAGCGCCTCGGCACGGCGAATCGTCCCGGCATTGTTCACCAGAATGTCCAGGCTCCCCAATGACTCGACCGTCTGCTGCACAATACCGTTGACTGGACCGATCGTGCCGAGATCCGCCCGAAGATTCACGACGCGACGACCGCAGGCGCGCACTTGGGCCGCGGTTTCGGCAGCATCGGATTGGCCCACGAGCGCGACGTCCGCACCGGCGCACGCCAGCGCTACTGCAATGGCTCGGCCGATCCCTCCGTTGGCCCCCGTCACCAGCGCCACCTGACCGGCCAGATCGAAATCAGATCGGAGTACCGGCGTCATCGTAACTGGCACAGGTCGAGCTGCTGCATCTCGGTGTAATCGAGATTCTCACCGCCCATCGCCCAGATGAAGGCGTAGTTCCGACTGCCCGCCCCCATGTGGATGGACCACGGTGGCGAAAGTACGGCTTGCTCGTTCTCCAGGACCAGATGGCGCGTCTCCTGCGGCTCGCCCATGAAATGAAAGACGCGCTCCCCGTCGCCGAGACCGAAATAGAAGTACACCTCGGAGCGCCGCTCATGCAGGTGAGGTGGCAGAGTGTTCCACACCGAGCCGCCATTCAGGATCGTCAAACCCAGGAGCAACTGGGCCGAGCGACACGTCGCCGGCACGATGTATTGATAGATGGTTCGAGCGTTGGCGCATTCCGGCGATCCTCGGTGCAGAGGCACGGCCGCCGCGTTCGAAATTCGAACCGTTTCGAAACGCTGATGCGCCGGCGCACTCACCACGTAGAACCGAGGCGCCGATGGCGCCGGAACCGCTGCGAAGATCATCTCCACGGCTCCCATGGGCACGTAGAGCGCATCGCGAGTCTCCAATCCATGGGACACCCCGTCGACCGTGACCACCCCCGGCCCCCCTCCGACATTGACGATCGCGACCTCCCGGCGTTGCAGAAAATCCCTTGCCTCGGCATCTGGCGCGAGCGCAACGGGCTCGCTCGTGGGCGCGACCCCGCCGACGACCAGGCGTTCATGGTGCAGATAGTTGAGAGTGACGGCACCCGGTGCGAACAAATCCTCAATCACATAGCGATCGCGCAGCGCTTGAGTATCTGCGCCGCGAACCGAACCCGGGTGAGTCGCCTGGTAAACCTTTTTGTACACCGGTGCCTCTCCGCTCAAAGCCCCGCTACGGCGTCTCGGGCGAGTGCCGCCGCAACGCCATCGGATTCCACCCGTCCGCACCACGCAGAAACCGTGCCGGTGCGAATTCAGCAGCCTGCTGCGCTGTCAACCGGATCGCCCACCGTTCCCGTTGCGCCTCGACGGCTCCCGGGCCGCTCGAGCGGTATTCGGCAAAGAACGCCGTGCGCAACGATCGGGTCTGCCCGGGGTGCCACTCTCGCCACCCCGCAGGCATGATCTGCGGACCCATCCACGTATTGAGATAGACCACCGTCGCGTAGGGCCGCCAGGGACGGCCGAGATACACGTCGCCTACGCCCGGCTTTGCGCCGAGTCGGCAGTGATCGAACACGAATCCAGACCGCTGTTGCGGCGATTTCTTGCTCTGCGCGGTGATGAACCCGACGGAGTGGTGATTGCTGAGGATCACGCAATGATCAAAGACCGCCTTCGCGTCGCCGAACACGAAATCGACGTTGCCTTCAATGAAGCAATGATCGAAGAACTGTCGGGCCGGCGCGCAATGCCGAGCGGCGCCCGCCAGACAATGCGGAGTGGCCGCAAAAAGGGTGTCCTGATGACCGAGGATGCGCACATTGTCGAATACGTCCCGATCACCCTCGACCCGCAAGGCGATGGCCTGCGAACCCTCCCGGACCTGCGGATGCCTCCTGTTATAGTCATTCTCGAACGTGATATTGCGGGCCGTGAAATTATTGGCGAGAACGTTGACCGTCGCTGAGCGAAACGTGCCTCCCGCAGTCGCCGCGCCCCTGCCCGCGACCACAATCGTCTTGGCGGCATTTCGGTACGGACTGCGCAGGACGATGTTTGGCTTGGTGATCGTGAGAACTTCGTGGTAAACCCCGGGCGCGACCGAGATGACGGCGCCTGTCGATGGTGCGACGTCGATCGCCCGCTGAATGGAATAGAAGTCCCCCGTGCCATCGGTGGCAACGTACAAGGTCTTGTCGATGGGTGGCACACGCATCTTCAACGCTGGCGCACTCGCCAACGAGGGAAAGGGCACGAATTGACGCGCGCAGCGGCGTCGCGTACCGCCACGTGCGCCCGCAGCGACTGCCACCCGCACATCCGCGCCGTGCGGCACCAGGTTCCCCTCTTCGGGACCGAAGGTGACGTCAGCATGCGCTGCACTCATGAACTGGGCACTCAAACCGGTCGCAAACACGTTTTCGAGCGTGACGCCAAGGCGGTGCCGAGTGCCTAATCCCGCAAAAACATAATACCCCGGCGTATCGATCGTCACGTTCTTCAGGGTGATGTGGCGGTACTCTGGGATGAGTTTTCCCGAGAAGTCGGTGTAATGAGACGTCAAGACAATCGGGTTGGTCACATGAGTGATGCAGATGTTCTCGTAGCGAACATCGCGCACCCGGCCGCCGCGACTCCGGTCGGATTTGATCCTGATGCCATTCTGCGCGCCGTCGATCGACAGATTGCGCACCAGGACGTCGCTCACCCCTCCGCTCGTCCCGCTACCGATCGACATGCCGTGACCGGTATAAAAGTGGTCATCCAGGATCGAGATGTGCTCGGCCGGCCCCGCGCGGTTGGAGCTTATCGCCACATCATCATCACCCGCATGAATATAGCTGTGCGCGATCGCGACGTTGCGCGATGACACTGGATCTATTCCGTCGGTGTTACGCGCCGTGCCTGGCGTCATGATCTTCACGTCCCATGCCAGAAAACCTGATGAGTCCCGCACGATGACGTGAAACGCGGGTGAGTCCCGCAGGGTGATGCCGTAGAGCGTGAAATCGTGCACGTGATCGAGCGCGATCAGCCCTGGTGCCTTCTGATACCGGTCAAGGACCTTGGCGTCGTGGGCTAGCTGCCACCAGGTCATGTGCCGACCAAGCAGATCATCTCCGCCCCGCCCCTCAATGGAACCTGCGCCCATGACGCCGCTATCGCGAATATGGGTTGCGCTGATTAAAGGCCTACATCCGCGCCCATGCGCTCCGAGGACCCCACAGCTCCCGGGCGTCAGGTCGTACAGGCGTGCATTTGTGGACGCGGCGAGAGACGTATTCGCATCAATCAGCAACGTCACGCCCGAATGCAGCGTCAACGGTCCTGTGAGGAAGAACTGCCTAGCGCCAAGGGAACGCAGCTCCACGGCCCGACCGTATCCGCAATGATCGATTGCGCTCTGGATACGCTGCGTATCGAGGTGCGATTCCGCGCTTGCCGGCAGCACGCCGTTGCGTGCGGCAATCCGTGCACGAAGAACGACGCATGAGGGCGGGATGTGCGGCTGCCTCACGCGGTGCATATTTTGTGCGTGCACCACACAGCTGGCGAAGCCGACGAGAACTGCAGCCAACGCAATGCGAATTGACACTGACAATCCCCCCCAAAAGAACTGAAATTCACCCTCCACCGATTGCACGCACTCGAAGCCCGCCCCGGATGAGCTTCGACGACCCGCATTGACCGACGGACGATCGGCGCTCCGGGCGCTACAATCGATACGCCGCCTTGGGCAATCGGTACGCCAAATCAATTGCCGTCTCGATCGCATCGGTTTCGCTCAGCCGATGCTCGGTGACGAGACGCGCGAGGAAGGCGCAGTCGACTCGGCGGGCAACGTCATGCCGCGCGGGAATCGACAGAAATGCACGAGTATCGTCATTGAAACCGACGGTGTTGTAGAAACCCGCAGTCTCTGTGACCTGTTCACGATAGCGCCGCATTCCTTCCGGGCTGTCGTGAAACCACCACGCCGGACCGAGCTTCATCACCGGGTAATGGCCGGCCAACGGCGCGAGCTCGCGGCTGTACGCAGTCTCATCGAGCGTGAAGACGATGATCGACAGGCGTCGATCGTTGCCGAAGCGATCGAGCAGCGGCTTCAAGGCATGCACATAATCGGTGCGCTGCGGGATGTCCGCTCCCTTGTCCCGCCCGTGCGAGGAAAAGAGCGACCGGTTGTGGTTGCGAAATGCGCCCGGGTGAATCTGCAGAACCAGCCCGTCATCGATGCTCATTTTGGCCATCTCGGTGAGCATCTGTGCGCGAAAAAGTTCAGCATCCGCGGCCACGAATCGGCCCGAGAGAATCTTCTCGAACAGCCGTTGCGCATCTGGGTCGGAGAGGTCCGCGGTCAACGCGCTGGGGTGGCCGTGGTCGCTCGCCGTCGTGCCCAACGCAGCGAATGCGGCTCGCCGCTCGCGGTGTGCGTCCAGATAGCCGCGCCACGAGAATGTGTCCCGCCCGGTGAGCTCACCGAAGGCGGCGAGTGCATCGCGGAACTGTTCGTGTTCGGGATCGACCACGGGATCTGGACGGTACGTGCTGATCACTCGGCCGGCCCACCCGCTGCGACGAATCTTGTGGTGTGCCTCAAGTCTATCCAGGGGACTTTCAGTGGTTGCGAGGACTTCGATCTTGAATCGATCGAACAGTGCCCGCGGGCGAAATGGCTCGGATGCGAGCGCTGCGCCGATCGCATCGAAGTACGCATCTGCGGTGGCAGCCGTGAGGCGTATCTTGAGGCCGAAGACGTCGCAGAACACCTGATCCAACCACAGCGCCGACGGTGTGCCGCGAAACAACGTGTAGTGCTGCGCAAAAAGCCGCCACGCGGCACGCGCATCGAAATCCGGCGCTCCCTGGCGAGAGTAGACCCCGAGACGCTCGAGCGACACGCCCTGACTGTAGAGCATCCGATACAAGTAGTGATCCGGTGCCAGCAACAGGTCGACGGCGTTGTCGAACGGCTCGTTGTCGGCGAACCAGACCGGATCGGTATGCCCGTGCGGACTGATGATGGGCAGATTCCGCACCTCGGCGTACAGCGCGCGCGCCACTGCACGCAGCGTCGGCTCGGCCGGGAACAGGCGGTCCGGGTGGAGGATCAACGGCGCGTTCATTGGGCCATTATAGGTAACCGGTAGCAGAGCGCAAGTTCGCCGTGTTCACCCGCTCACAGCGGGAACCGTTGTCGTCAGGATCGGCTGGGTTTGATCACCGCCGGAGGGGCCGTCGACTGCCGTTCGATGAGAGTCGGCGTGAACTCCGCCGACGGCGCTTCGGAAGAATCCTGTGGTGCGACGAACAGCTTCTCCGCAGCCATCCGCCCCATGTCGCGCACCGGCAGGCGCACCGAGGTCATCGCCGGCCAGATGCGCGAGGCGATGGGCGCATCGTCGAATCCGATGATCGACAGTTCCTCCGGAATGCGGATGCCGAGTTCGTGCGCCGCGCTGTACACCCCGCTCGCCATCTCGTCATTACCGGCAAAAATCGCGGTCGGCCGATCGGTGCGCAGCAACAAGTCCCGCCCCCGCGCGAGGCCGGATTCGTACGTATACGCACCGGGCACCGTGAGCTCGGGCGCAAGTTCCAGCCCGTACTCGGCAAGTCCCTCAGTAAATCCGGCGCGCCGCTCATGCGACGAGCGGAACAGCGGCGGACCGGAAATGTACGCGATGCGCCGGTGCCCCAGCTGAGCAAGCCGACGAGCCGCCGCCGCTGCCCCGCGCGCATCGTGACTGAGCACCAGGTGCGCAGGCTTGTCCAGAGGAGCACACGCCACACGCACGTAGGGACATTCAGCTGCCGAGAGCAGCTTGATCAGCGACTCGTCTTCGGATACCGACGGCGCGAGAACAACGCCGGCCAGGCGCAACCGACCTACAAAGGTGCGCATGTCGTCGAGAAAGCTCGGGCTGCGCCGGTCGCAGGGCCGAATCACCAGCTCGTAACCACGTCCGACCAGCGCATCGAGGATACCGAGCTGCAGATTCTCCATGTACTGAGAATTGGGATTGTCGTGAATCAGTCCGACCAGGAACGACCGGCGGAATGCCAGGCCGCGCGCCTGCGGATCGGGCTCATATCCATGCTCGGCGATGATCGCCTCGATACGCGCGCGCGTTCGCTCGTTGACGTACGGGGCCTGGTTGATCACCCGCGAAACCGTTTTCTTCGACACCCCCGCCATTTGCGCGATGTCGATGATCGTCAGGCGCTTACCGCTCTTCGGTGCGTGCATTCGCGACTGATCTGCACGCGCACTCTTGCGTGCGGCGCTACGCGGAGGAACGGGAGGACTCTTGCGGCTGCTCATCGGGTCTTTGGAATGTGGCACCGGTTACACGAGACCATCAGTTCATGGGTGTTCGCCGGCCCGCGGTGGTGCCGTCTCTGCACAACCCGGACGCCCGGCTCACTGTCCGGCCATATGGCCGGGGCCGGCCCCCCGGATCGACAGCCGAACCGCGCCGAGTGTAGCAGAGCGGGCGCGGAACGCTGCGCCAACGCTCATGCCTGCTGCGCGGACACTGCATGTCGGGACATCATGACGCTTGCGCTCAATTTCTGCTACCGGTTACCATAGCCGACATGAAACCCGTTTCACGGCTGGATTTACTGCGTGTGCATCCTGCGGATGACGTGTGCGTCGCGTTGCGGGACCTTCAACCCGGAGAGACGGTCCGCTGCGATACCACCGGGCTGCTGGTGCGATCGGCGATCCCCCGGGGCCACAAAATCGCCGTACGAGCGATCGCTGCGGGCGCAGCGGTGCACAAGTATGGCTGGCCGATCGGCCACGCGAGCGCCGCGATCGACGCGGGAGAGCATGTCCATACGCATAATCTGTCGACCGCCCTGCGTGGGGAATCGAAGTATTCCTACGTGCCCGCCACACCCGGCGCCGCGACGAGTGGCGCCGAGTCACGCACCTTTCTCGGCTACCGCCGTAGAAACGGCCGGGTCGGCACACGCAACGAGATCTGGGTACTGTGCACAGTGGGCTGCGTGGCGCGGATTGCGCAGCGCATCGCTGCAGACAGCGCAGAACGACTCAAGGGTCGCGTGGATGGTGTATACGCGCTGACCCATCCCTTCGGCTGTTCCCAGTTGGGCGATGATCTGGCCCATACCCGCCAGATCCTGGCGTCGCTCGCCGCGCACCCGAACGCCGGCGGCGTTTTGCTGGTGGGTCTCGGCTGCGAAAACAATCAGCTGCGCGCGTTGCTCGCCGCGGCAGACCTCGATCCGCAGCGAGTGCGCAGTTTTAACGCCCAGGCCGTGACCGATGAGTTCGATGCCGGAGCACGCGCCCTCGATGAGCTCGCCGAGCACATGGCGGCGGACAGGCGTGAGCCGCAACCACTCTCACAATTGGTCCTGGGCTTGAAATGCGGCGGCTCCGATGCGTTCAGCGGCTTGACCGCCAACCCGCTCGTCGGTCGCATGAGCAGCGCCGTTACGAGCGCGGGCGGAACGTCCATCCTAACCGAGATACCGGAAGTCTTCGGCGCCGAGCACCTGCTCATGGCTCGGGCGCAAAGCGCCGAGGTGTTCGCAGCGACCGCGCGTCTGATCAATGACTTCAAGCATTACTTCATCGCTGCCGGGCAACCCGTGTCCGAGAATCCCTCGCCGGGCAACCAGGCCGGAGGCATCACGACGCTCGAGGAGAAGTCCCTCGGCGCCGTTCAGAAGGCCGGCGATGCGCCCCTCAGGCAGGTTTTGCGCTACGGAGAGCGCATCAACGGCGGGGGGCTCGCGTTGCTCGAAGCACCCGGCAACGATGCAGTCTCCGGAACTGCGCTCGCCGCCGCCGGTGCCACGATCGTTTTGTTCACGACCGGTCGCGGGACACCTTTGGGGTTCCCTGCGCCGACACTGAAGATCTCGAGCAATTCGGCGCTCGCCGAGGCAAAGCCGGGCTGGATCGACTTCGACGCGGGCCCATTGCTCGCGGGCGCGACCATGGACGAGCTGGCGAACTCGTTGCTCGAGCGAGTGATCCGCACCGCGAGCGGTGAACTCACCTGCGCCGAGCGCAACGGGGAGCGAGAACTCGCCCTGTGGAAGACCGGGGTGACGCTTTGAGTCAATTGGAGCGTCACGGGCACACGCACTCTCTCGGTGCGGACCGCCCTCCTCGCTTGAGCGATGCGACGTTGTCCCGTGCTGCGGCGGCGGTGCTACAACCGGATTACGCACGCGCCGAAACCCGCATCGGTATCGTCCATTTCGGGCCCGGCGCATTTCACCGCGCTCACCAAGCCTATTATTTCGATCGGCTGCTCAAACGGGACTCACACTGGGCGATCAGCGCCGTCTCACTGCGAACCACCACGCTGAGAGATGCGCTGGCCCCGCAGGATGGGCTCTACACGCTGCTCGAGCTCGATGCGACGCCGACGGCAAGGATCATCGGTTCGACCCGCGAACTGCTGGTGGCGAACGAGGCCCCGCAGGCGGTCAGCGCGCGACTGGGTCACCCCGACACGCGACTCGTGACCATGACGGTGACCGAAAAGGGGTACTGCCTGGGCGGCACCGGCCAACTAGATCTCGATCATCCGGATATCCGCCACGATCTGGCACATCCTGACACCCCGCGCAGCCTCGTCGGCTGGCTGGTGCATGGACTCGCGCGCCGACGCGCCCTGGGCCTTTCGCCGTTTCTGGTCGTGTGTTGCGACAATCTCGCGAACAATGGCCCCACGCTGGCCGCGGCCGTGAGTACTTTCGCTGCGCTCACCGACCCCGGTCTCGCCAACTGGATCGACGAGCGGACCCGATTCCCGCGCACCATGGTCGACAGCATCACGCCGGCCACGGACGACGCACTGCGCGAGCGGGTCCTCGGTCTGAGCGGCTTGAGGGATGCATGGCCCATCCAGCGCGAGCGCTTCCTGCAATGGGTGGTCGAAGCGACCGACGTTGAGCATCAGCCGGACTGGGCGTCCGTCGGCGTCACGGTGAGCCGCGACGTGTCGACTTACGAACGGGCCAAACTGCGCCTGCTCAACGGTGCGCACTCGACGCTCGCCTATGTCGGATCGCTAGCCGGACTGGAGACGGTCACTGAGGCGATGGCCTGTGCGCCGCTGCGCACGTTCGTCGAGCGACTGATGTTGGATGACATCGAACCAACTCTGAATGGAGCGGATGCAGCGGAACTCGCCCGCTACCGCGAGTCCATCGTACAGCGCTTCGAGAATCCGGCCATGCGCCACCTGCTGACCCAAATTGCCTGGGACGGCTCGCAGAAGCTGCCCATCAGAATTCTCTCGAGCGTGGTCGATGCGCTGGATACCAATCGATCGGTCAGCAGGCTGGCGGTCCCGATTGCAGCATGGATGCACTTTGTGCGACGGCAAGCATCCGCCGCACGCCCGATCGTCGATCCGCTGCAATCTGAGCTGCTCGCCTGCGCCGAAGCCGCGACCGGCGCGGCGCGGCATGATCTGCCGCTATTTCTCGCGCTGCCCGGGGTTTTTGCGCCGCGCCTTCGACAGGATGAACGTTTCAAAAAGGCGCTCGCCACGGCTTACGATCGCATTGCCGACGGTGGTGTATTGGCTGCGCTGAGCATGATCGACTAAGAAACAACGTTTCGTGGGGGGAAGCATGAACGTCGAACTGGCGCCACTCGAGGCAAAGACCACGGGGCGATTTCGCTGGGTCATATGCACGTTACTGTTTGCCGCGACTGCGCTTAACTACGTCGACCGGCAGATCATCGGCATCCTCGAACCGACCCTCGCACAAAAATTTCACTGGTCGCAAATCGATTACGGGAACATTGTTTTCTGGTTCCAGGTCGCTTATGCGGTCGGCTACGTCGTGTTCGGCAAGCTCATCGATCGGATCGGGGCGCGAATCGGCTTCGCCGTCGCGGTAGGCATCTGGACCGTGGCACACGTCGCGCACGCTTGGGCGAGTTCGCTGAACGAATTCATCATCGCGCGATTCGCCATCGGCCTGGGTGAGTCCGGCAACTTCCCCGCGGGCATCAAGGCCACAGCCGAATGGTTCCCGAAGCGCGAACGAGCGTTTGCAACCGGCCTGTTCAATGCCGGCAGCAATGTCGGCGCCATCGTCACGCCGCTGATCGTTCCGGCGATTACGCTCGCCTTCGGCTGGCGGGCCGCATTTCTGATCACGGGAAGTTTCACGCTCATCTGGCTGGTGTTCTGGCTTGCGCTATACCGCTCGCCGCGAGAGCACCCGCGCCTCGGTGCGCAGGAGCTGGCGCTCATTGAGAGCGACCCGCCCGATCCGCCAGTGTCGGTCCCGTGGCTGCGTCTGTTGCGCACGCGCGAAACCTGGGCGTTCGCCATCGCTAAATTTCTCACCGATCCGATCTGGTGGATGTATCTGTTCTGGCTCCCCGAATTTCTGGTCCAGCGCCATCACCTGGACCTGCAGACGTTCGGTCCGCCGCTAGTCGCCATCTACGTCGTGTCGGACCTCGGCAGCATCGGCGGCGGCTGGATGTCCTCGAGACTGCTGAACGCCGGCTTGTCACTGAACGCGGCGCGCAAGCTCACCATGCTGCTCTGCGCCGTGTTGGTCACACCGATCTTTGCGGCTGCCTACGTCAACAGCCTCTGGGGAGCCGTGGCAATCGTGGCGCTCGCCACCGCGGCACACCAGGGTTTCTCCTGCAATCTCTTTACCCTTCCATCCGATGTGTTCCCGCGCCGGGCCGTCGGATCGCTGGTGGGCATCGGCGGCACGGCCGGTGCGATCGGCGGCATGCTGCTCGCCAAATACGCCGGCTGGGTTCTGCAGCGCATCGGCAGCTTCACGCCGATCTTTGCGGTTGCCGGATCGGTGTACTTCATCGCCTTGCTGGTGGTTCATTTGCTCTCGCCACGACTCGCACCGGCGCGAATCGAGTAACGCCACCGCTACGACTCGACAGGCAACACTCCACTCGAGACCATGGCCATGCCGCAACACAAAGACTCCGACCTCCTGGGTCCGCAGGCAACAGATGCCACAGGCAGCTGTTCGCGACGGGAATTCGTCACCGGCGGCGCCAGTGCGCTCTCGGCCGTTCTGCTCGGCGGCGCTGCAGTGCTCCGCGCGGATTGCGGCGCGGCAGCTGGTGCGCACATCGCGCCGGACCCCATCTGGGGCCCGAACGGGGCGGCCACCGCAATCATCCACGCACTGCGCCACGTGCGGCAGTCGAGTTTCCCTCGAGCTGATTTCCCGGTCACCCGCTACGGCGCGCGCCGCTGCGCGCGGATCGCGCAAGACACTCCGTATGACCCGACTCGCTCAGCGCCGAGCGCAGGATCAGAGCGAACCGTCGCACCCGGATCGTTCGATTCCCGCCCGGCGTTCCTGGCGGCGATCGCCGCATGTCACAGCGCCGGCGGCGGGCGGGTGCTCGTTCCTGCCGGCACTTGGTTCTGCGCCGGTCCGATCACGCTGCTCAGTCACGTCCATTTCCACCTCGCCGCGGACTGCACGATCTATTTCAGTCCCGATCCGCGCGACTTCGCCAAGGATGGCCCGGTCGACTGCGGTGCGAACGGCCGGCTGTACTACGGTCGCTGGCAGGGCAACGATTGTCTTAACTTCGGCTCCCCGATCAACGCACGCCGCGCAACGCACATCGCGCTCACTGGCGAGGGGCCCACGTCTGTGCTCAATGGCCAGGGCATGACGGCATTTGCCGGCCACGGCGAGAGCAGCGTGTGCTGGTGGACCTATAAGGGCATCATCGGCAAGTATGGCTGCATCGATGCCGCAACGCCTTCCCAAGCTTTCGATAATCCGAACAACCGGGATCTGCGCGAAGTCGTACCAGGCCTCTCGCGCGAACTCTATGCCCGCCTGACTGATCCGCAGACACCCTGGCAGCAGGACCAGAACTATCTGCCGGCCCTCTCTGAGGCCGGCGTGCCCATCGAGCAACGCAGATTCGGTCTCGGGCATTATCTGCGCCCCTGCATGATCGAGCTGCTCGAGTGCACCGATGTGTTGCTGGAGGATTATTGCACGCAGAACACACCGTTCTGGCAACACCATCCGACCGGTTGCCACAATCTGGTGATCCGTGGCGTGAGCGCCGACAGCATTGGTCCTAATAACGACGGATTCGATCCGGAGTCGTGCCGTCAGGTGCTCTGCGAGCACGTGACGTTCAATACGGGCGATGACTGCATTGCCATCGATTCGGGCAAGGATCGCGACACCGAACTCGGACCGGCGCTGGATCACGTCATCCAGCACTGCATCATGAATTCCGGACATGGCGGCCTGACGCTCGGCAGCCTGATGAGTGGTGGGATCCGCAACGTTTATGCGCGCGATCTGACGATGCTGAATCGCCACTGGGACAGCAATCCGCTGAACATTGCGATTCGCATCAAGAGCAACCTGAACCGCGGCGGCTTCGTCGAGAACGTCCACATTCGCGACGTTCTGCTCCCCCATGGCGTAAATCTGCGTGGCGGGGACTACGGCAGCAGCCTGCTGCGAAACAGTCCGATCAACACTTCAGTTCCCGTCGGCGTGCATACGCAAACCGCAGCGAATCCCTCCAGCACACACGGGGGTCTGATCACGATTGATTGCGATTACATGCCAGCCGAGGATGCGATCCGGACCCGTCCTCCGGTCATCCGTGACATTCACATCTCAGGCGTTCGCGCTCACAATGTGACGCTCGATGGCCTCACGGGCTCGTGCTTCCAGGCACTGATCGTCCAGGGTCCCGTCGCCTCCGATTACAACGGACCGAAACCTGCGCCACGGATTCTGCCGGTCGAGAACGTCACGATCCGCGACTGTGCGCTCGGGTCACCCACGGCGCGCGGGCCCGCGTCCGCCGAGCGTCCCGGGCCAATTTATCTCTACAACTGTCGGAACATCGAATTGCGCAACGTGCGCATCGGTGACGCGATTTATAACACGACATTGACGGACATCCCCGTGGGAGCCACCTGAGGGATCCGCAGCGATTCGATTCAACGGCCGAAATCGGCCGGCGCCCGGGGCGCGACCGGCCGCGCCCCGTAGAGCTGCGCCAGGAGATGCCTCAGCACCCCCTCGCCGGCGACGCTCACCGAGTCCACGGCGGCCAAGTCCACTAACCGGGTCATCTCCAGGCCCGCGTAGCCGCAGGGATTGATCTGGCGGAAGGGCTCCAGATCGTTGCACACGTTGAGCGCAATGCCGTGGTAGCTCGCCCCGCGCCGCACGCGGATGCCGACGCTGGCAAGCTTGCGATCCGCGACGTAGACCCCCGGAGCACTCCGGCGGCTCTCGGCTTCGATACCGAGCTCGGCTGCGTAATCGATCACCGCGCGCTCGAGCGCGGTGACCAGATCGCGCACGCCGAGCGCGGCGCGGCGCAGATCCACCAGCGGATACACCACCAATTGCCCCGGCCCGTGGTAGGTCACCTGACCGCCGCGGTCGATGCGCACTACCGGGATCTCCCCCGCCCCGAGCACATGCGCCGGATCGGCGTTCATCCCGAGGGTGAACACCGGCGGATGTTCGAGCAGCCAGATCTCATCGGGGGTGGAGCCGGTGCGCTCATCGGTCAAGCGCTGCATCGCCCGCCAGGTCGGCTCGTAGGGCTGAAGGCCCAGACGGCGCACCACCGGAGGCGGCAGGAGCGCTACGGGCTCGCCCGCAGCGCTCGCCGGCTGAGTGCTCACCGCGGCGGCGCCGCGAGGCGCGCGTTGTCGAGTCCGGCGTTGTTGCGGTTCAACGCCTGTTCGGCGCGGTAGCTCGAGCGTACCAGGGGACCGGAGACACACTCGAGGAAACCCAGACCGAGCGCGTACTGGCGATGCGCATCGAACTGCTCCGGGGTGACGAATCGTTCCACGGGGAGGTGGTTCGCAGTCGGGCGCAGATCCTGGCCGCGCGTGACGAGGTCGACGCCGGCGGCACGCAGGTCGCGCAACGTCTCTTCGATTTCCTCCTCGCGCTCCCCCAGGCCGAGCATCAGACCGCTCTTGGTGAGGATCTGGGGCCGGTGCTGCTTGGCGTGGCGCAACACCTCGAGGGTGCGCTCGTACCCGGCACGCGGATCGCGCACCGGGTGGGTCAGACGGCGCACCGTCTCGATGTTCTGGGCAAATACTTCGAGCCCGGCGTCGACCACGATCTGGACGGCGGCCGCCTGGCCCTGGAAGTCCGGGGCCAGCGCCTCGACGGCAGTGTCCGGGTTGCGGCGCTTGATGGCGCGGATGCACGCCGCGTAGTGAGCCGCGCCCCCATCCGGCAGATCGTCCCGGTCGACGGACGTCAGCACCACGTATTTGAGCTTCATCAGCTCCACGGTCCGCGCGCTGTTCTCAGGCTCCTGAGGATCGAGCCAGCCGCGCGGATTGCCGGTATCGACCGAACAGAAGCGACAGGCTCGCGTGCACACCGCGCCCATCAGCATGATCGTCGCCGTGCCGGCGTTCCAGCACTCCCCGATGTTCGGGCACTTCGCTTCCTCGCACACCGTCGCCAGGCGATGCTCCTTGACGAGCGCCTTGACGCTCTGGAAGCCGCCGCCGGTCGGCGCCCGGGCGCGCAGCCAGTGCGGTTTGCGCCCGAAGGCCTCGCGGGCGAGCGACGCCGACCCCTTGATGCCGTCGCGGATCGCGGTAAAGCCTTGCGGGGTCAGGTATTTCTCCCCGCTGCGGGTCGCACCCGGCTCAGCGACCACGGGGATGTCTTTGAGGCTGGACATCTTTCTATTGTACGGCGCGTCCGCCCCCGGACCCTAATTTGCCGCCCGGGCGCGCACGTGCGCATCGAGCCAGGCCAGGCGCTGCGGGGAGCCGACGTCGAACCACTCGCCGCGGTACACCTGCCCGCGCAGTTGGCCGGCGGCGATGGCCCGCCGCAGCAGAGGCAGCAACGCGAAACGCCCCTCGGGACAGCCGGCGAAGAACTCCGGCCGGTAGATCCCGATGCCCGTGTAGGTCAAGCGCGTCTCGCCCTGCTCGAGCACCACGTCCCCACTCAGTGCGAAGTCTCCTTGCGGGTGATGCTCGGGGTTCGGGGCGAGCACGATGCTCGCGTGTGCCTCGGCCGGCAGCGGCCCGAGCGCAGCAAAATCCAGGTCCGTCCAGACGTCGGCATTGACCACGAGAAAGGGCTCGGTGCCGAGCAGCGCCAGCGCCCGAGCGATGCCGCCCCCGGTCTCGAGCGGCACCGGCCCCTCCTCGCTGTAGTGGATCTGAAGGCCGTAGCGGGCGCCGGTGCCGAGTGCCTCGCGGATGCGCTCGCCGAGCCAGGACAGATTGATCACCACCTCGCCGATGCCGGCACGCGCGAGCTTCTCCAGGTGGTACTCGATGAGCATCCGGCCGGCGAGCGGCACCAGGGGCTTTGGTACCGTATCGGTGAGCGGTCGGAGCCGCTCGCCGCGCCCGGCTGCGAGCACCATCGCCTTCATGGCTCTGCGCCCGCACGGGCATTGGCGCGCGGCAATTCGGCGGCGACCGGCCCGTCGAGCAGCGCCCCGAGCGGTGCGAGCGGCGGGTACTCGCGACAGGTCTGCTGCAGGTAGCGCAGCGTCAGCGGCAGATCGCGCAGGTAGCCGGCCTTGCCGTCGCGGTGCCACAGGCGCGCGAAGATGCCGAGCACCTTCAGGTGCCGCTGCACGCCCATCAGGTCGAACCAGCGCAGGAACTCGCCCTCATCGCGCCCGGCGAGTGCGCCACCGCCGAGCAGTGCCCGATGGCGGCTCACCCAGGCACATACGCGCTCGCGCGGCCAGGCGATGTAGCAGTCCTTCAGCAGCGAGACCAGGTCGTAACCGACCGGCCCGCGCAGCGCGTCCTGGAAATCGATCACGCCGGGATTGCCGGTCGCGGTGACCATGAGATTGCGCGAATGATAGTCGCGGTGCACGAACACCTGTGGCTGCGCCAGGGCCTGCTCGATGAGCCACTCGAAGGTCGCCTCGAGCGCCGCGCGAGCCTCCTCCGGCAGCGCCAGGCGCAGGTGCCGGGCGAGAAACCACTCGGGCATCAGGTCCATCTCGCGGCGCAGCGCGGCGCGGTCGTACGGGGCGAGCTCACCGGCCGCCTGCGCGCCGCGCAGCTGCAGCCGCGCGAGCGTCTCGAGCGCATCGGCGTACAGCGAGTCTGCCGCGCCCGGCTCCCCGAGGCGCGCCAGATACGGCGTGGTGCCGAGGTCCTCGAGCAGCACCCAGCCGCGCTCGACGTCGGCCGCGTGGACGTGCGGGACGTGAATACCGAGCGGCGCGAGCAGCTTCGAGACTCGCAAGTACGGACGCACGTCCTCGCGGCCGGGCGGCGCATCCATCACCACGTACGTGCCGTCGGCACAGAACGCCCGGAAATAACGCCGAAAACTCGCATCACTCGAGGCAGGCTCGATGCGCGCGGCGCGGATGTTCAGATCGCTCGAGAGCCAATCCTCGAGCAGCGCGAGGCGCGCGTCAGGTTCAACCATGGAATGCTTTGGGCCGACGGGAATGCGGGCCTGCCATTATAATCGGCTCCCTCATGCCGCGTTGCAGCCTACTCTGGACCGCCCTGCTGTCGTTCGGCGGCCTTATCCCGCATTGCGCCCGGGCCGCCCAAACGCCGACCCCGGCACCGCCGCAGGCGCTGCCCGGCACGGCCAATGGTGCGGCGCGCACTGCGGCCGAGAAGCGCCTCGCGGCCGGCGGGGCGGTGCACGCCACGGCCGACCGCGCCCTGTACGGCAAGGACGGGCAGCTGGATCTCTCCGGGCACGTGCGGTTGCGCCAGGGCGAGCGCGAGATTCGGGCCAACGCTCTGCAGTACGACAACCGCACCGGCGCGCTCAGCACCCGCGGAGGCATCCAGTACACCGACCCGCGCATCGAGGTGACCGGCAAGGGCGGCAGCTATTCTCCACAGACCGGCGCGCTGTTCGACTCGGCGCACTTCGCCCTGCGCGGACACATCGCACACGGCACGGCACGCCTGATGCGCCTGACGCCGGGCGGACTGCTTCAGATGCAGGGCGTGAGCTTCACGACCTGCCCGCAGGTGAAGCCCTCGTGGGTACTGCGGGCGAAGTCCATCACGCTGCATACCCGGGCGCACATCGGCTACGGTCGCGACGCGCGCATCGATCTGCACGGCGTACCCATCGTGTATCTGCCGTGGGTGTCCTTTCCGCTCGGCAACGTGCGCAAAAGCGGCTTTCTGTTCCCGACACTGGGCAATACCTCGCGCGGCGGTCTGCAGATCTCAGCGCCGTTTTACTGGAACATCGCGCCGAATGCGGACCTGACCGTGGTACCGACGGAGTACCAGCACCGCGGCATCGATCTCGGCGGCGAGGCGCGCTGGCTCACGCGCCGCCAGTACACCGACCTGCAGTGGGATTACCTGCCGAACGATGCGAGCTACCTCGGCGGGCGCACCCGCGGGCGGATTTCGCTGCACAGTGTGATGCGCCTGCCGCACCGTGTTCGCCTGCTGCTCGACGGGGAGAACGTCAGCGACAGTGCGTACTTCGAGGACTTCGCCACCGGGCCGCAGGGCACCAGCACGGCGTTCCTCGATCGGCGCGCGGAGCTCTCGTACCGCTCCGTGCACTGGAACATCCGCGGCCTCGCCCAGCAGTTCCAGACCATCGACAGCTCATTGCCACTGAACGAGCGGCCGTATGCGCGCCTGCCCGACCTGACGGCCGCGGCCGACTATGGCTGGGGACCGGGCGATCTGCTGCGCTACGGATTCAAATCCGAGCTGGTCGACTTCCAGCGCTCCGATCACTCCACGGCGGTGAGCGGCTGGCGGCTCGATGCGATGCCCCGTGTGTCGCTGAACTTCGGCGGCCCGGGGTATTTCATCCGCCCGGCAATCGCCTGGCGCTTTACGCAGTACGAGCTGCGCCACACCGCGCTCGGCCAGCCCGCGGCGCCCTCGCGCAGCCTGCCGATTGCGAGCTTCGACACCGGACTGACGCTCGAGCGCACCGCCGGGCGCAACGGGCAGCGGCTGATCACGATCGAGCCGCGGGTGATGTACCTGTACGTGCCGTACCGCAACCAGAACAACCTGCCGATCTTCGACACCGCACTGCCGGACCTCGAGCCGGTCGAGCTGTTCCGCACCAACCGCTACGTGGGTGCCGATCGCGTCGGGGACGCCAACCAGGTGAGCGCGGCGGTCACCACGCGGCTGCTCGGCACCGCGACCGGCCGGCAGTACCTCTCGGCGACCCTCGGCGAGGCCTTTTACTTTCAGACCCCGCGCGTGACGCTCCCCGGGGAGACGATCCAGACCGACCGCCGCTCGGACATCATCGCCGAATTGTCGCTGACGGCATTCAAGCACTGGAGCGCTCGGGCCGGCGTGCAGTGGAACCCGCAGGCCGCGCGCACGCAACGCGCGCAGGTGACGCTGCAGTACCAGCCGGGTCCCGACCGCGTGATCAATCTCGGCTACCGCTACGAGCGCGACTCGTTCGAACAGGCGAGCGCCAACGCGCTGTTTTGCAGCACCACCCCCGGGGTGGCCGCCGGCAGCTCCTGCGGCATCCAGCAGGCCGAGATCTCCGCGGCCTGGCCGATCGGGCGCCACTGGAGCCTCTTCGCCCGTGGCATCTACTCGTTGCAGGACCACGAGGCACTGGAGAGATTCGTCGGCTTCGAGTACCGTGCCTGCTGCTGGAGCGTGCGGCTCGGCGCCCGGCGCTACGTGGCGGTACGCCCGGCGCTGCAGCCGGTGGGCGTGGCGCAGCGCACCGGTGCCCAGGACACTGGCATTTATCTGCAGGTGGAACTCACGGGCCTCGCCAGTGTCGGATCTGCGCCGGATGCTTTCCTCTCCGAGGCCATCCCCGGCTACACTCCGGCGGCCATGACCTCCCCGGCAACCCATCCTTAAGACGAGCGATCGAGGACTGAAGCGCATGCGGCGGCACTTTTACTTCTTCCCCCGGCCCTCTCGGAACACCCGCGATGCGGGTCTTAAGCACGGGGTCTGGTTCGCGGCGCTGTGCGCGACGGTGGCGCTTGCGCTGCTGCCGGGCCGGGCGCTCGCCCAGACCCGTGACCTCTCGACCCAGGGCCAGCTGCTCGACCGTATCGCGGCGATCGTCAACAACGGCGTGATCATGGAGAGCCAGCTCAACAGCCGCGCGCGCGAGGTGGTCGCGGAGCTCAAAGCCCAGGGGCTCACCCCGCCGGCCCAGAGCGTGCTGCGCAAGCAGGTGCTCAACAGCCTGATCCTGCAGAAAGTCCAGCTGCAGCAGGCCCAGCAGGATGGCATCACGATCTCCGATGACACGCTGAACGAAGCGCTGCAGAACGTCGCGGCGCGCAATGGCATCCCGTTCGCCGACCTGCCGACGGCGCTCGCGCAGCAAGGCATCAACTACGCCGATTACCGCGATCAGATGCGCGATCAGCTGATCATCGGTCTGCTGCGTGAACGCGACGTGCTGCAGCGCATCGTAGTGACCCCGCGCCAGGTCGATCAGTTCCTCGCGCACCAGACCGATGCACCCACGGCCGGCGAGGAATTCAACGTCTCACACATCCTGATTGCCGTGCCGCCGAACGCCACGCCGTCGCAGCTCGCCGCCGCGCAGCATCTGGCCAACAAGGTCGATGCGCTCGCCAAGGCAGGCAAGAACTTCGGCAAGCTCGCCGTCACCTACTCCAACAGCGGAGATGCGCTGAAGGGCGGCAAGCTCGGCTGGCGCAAGGGCATCGACCTGCCGACATTCCTCACCAACGTCGTGCCGACACTCAAACCCGGCGAGGTCAGCGCGCCGATCCGCACGCCGTCCGGCTTTCACATCGTGAAGCTGAACCAGGTGCGCCGCAATGCGCACAAGGACATCGTCGCGCAGGTCCACGTGCGGCACATCCTGCTCATTCCGAACGCGCTGCAGGACGACGCCACGGTACGCGAGCGCCTGGAGAAAATCCGCAAGCAGATCCTCGCCGGTAAGGTGAAGTTCTCCGTGATCGCCGCCTCGGTCTCACAGGACCCGGGCTCGGCGTCACAGGGCGGGGATCTCGGCTGGCAGAGTCCGAATGCCTTCACGCCGCGCTTCGCCAAGGCGATCAACGCGCTCAAGGTGGACCAGATCAGCCAGCCCTTCCAGACCCGCTTCGGCTGGCACATCGCGGAGCTGCTCGGCCGCCGCCAGTTCGACGAGACGACGGAGATGAAGCGCCTGCACGCCATGGAGGCGATCCGCGCCAGCCGCGCCGACGAGGACGCCGAGCTGTGGCTGCAGCGGCTGCGTGATGACGCCTACGTGAAGATTCTCAGCGACTGAGCCGAGACCCATGACGCCGCGGATCGTGCTGAGCTCGGGGGAGCCCGCCGGCATCGGCCCGGACCTGTGCCTCGCGATCGCCGCTCGGACGCTGCCGTGTGAACTGGTCTGCCTGGCCGATACGGCGCTGCTCATCGAGCGGGCCCGACAGCTGCGGCTCGCCGTCGAGCTTCAGCCCTACCGTCCGGGCGAGCCCTGCCCTCACCGGCCCGGCCGCCTCATCGTCGAGCACCATCCGCTCGCGGCGCCCTGCACGCCCGGCCGGCTCGAGGTGCGCAATGCGCGCTACGTCACCGGGCTGCTCGAGCGGGCCTGCACCGGCGCCCTCGGCGGGGAGTTTGCGGCCCTCGTGACCGCTCCGGTGCACAAGGGCATCATCAACGAAGCCGGCATGCCCTTCACCGGCCACACGGAATTCTTCGCCGAGCGCACCGGAGCGAGCCCGGTCATGATGCTCACCACCGGGACGCTGCGCGTGGCGCTCGCCACGACCCACCTGCCGCTCGCGCGGGTGAGTGCGGCGATCACCCGCGAATCGCTGTGCGCGATCCTCGCCATTCTCGATCGCGACCTGAGACGCTGGTGGGGGTTGGCACGACCGCGCATCGGGGTCTGCGGCCTCAACCCGCATGCGGGCGAAGGCGGACATCTGGGCGATGAGGAAATCCGGGTGATCGGTCCGGCGATCGCTGCCATGCGCGAGCGCGGCCTCGAAGTGAGCGGCCCACTGCCGGCCGACACGGTGTTCGTGCCGCGCATACTCGCCCACTACGATGCGGTGCTCGCGATGTATCACGACCAGGGCCTGCCGGTCATCAAGCACGCCGGCTTCGACTCTGCGGTGAATGTGACGCTCGGTCTGCCGATCCTGCGCACCTCGGTCGACCACGGGACCGCCCTCGAACTGGCCGGCACGGGGCGTGCCGAGACGGGCAGCCTCGTGGCCGCCCTCGAGCTGGCGGTCGCGCTCGCCGAGCGGCGCAGTCCGTGAGCCGCCACGGCGCACCGCAGGGCCGCAGCGGCACCGAACCGCGCGCCCGCAAGCGCTTTGGGCAGCATTTCCTGCACGACCCCGCGGTGCTCGAGCGCATCGCCGCGGCGGTGGCAGCGGGCCCCACGGACCGCCTGGTCGAGATCGGGCCCGGCCGCGGCGCGCTCACCGAGTACCTGCTCGCCACCCCGTGCCGAAGCCTCGATGCCGTGGAGATCGACCGCGACCTCGCCGCGCTGCTGCGCGAGCGCTTCGCCGCCGAGCCGCGCTTCACGCTGCGCGAGGCCGACGCATTGCGGTTCGATTTCGCCGCGCTCGCCGCCGAGCGCGGCGGGCGGCTGCGCGTGGTCGGCAATCTGCCCTACAACATCTCCACGCCGCTGCTGTTTCACCTGCTCGAGAGCGCCGCGTCGATCCTCGACCTGCACGTCATGCTGCAGCGCGAGGTCATCGAGCGCATGGCCGCGGCGCCCGGCGATTCGGCCTACGGGCGCCTGACGGTGATGCTCGCCCCGTGGGTCGAAGTCGAGTCGCTGTTCGAGGTCGGTCCCGGCGCCTTCCAGCCGCCGCCGCGGGTCTGGTCCGCCGTCGCCCGCGTGACGGTGCGCGCCACGCCGCTGTTCCAGGTCCACCCCCGCTTCGCGGCGCTGGTCGCCGCAGCCTTCTCCCAGCGACGCAAGACGGTCCGCAACGGCCTGCGCGGGCTGGTCAGCACCGAGCAAATGGAGCGCTGCGGCGTCGACCCCGCAGCGCGGCCCGAGACGCTGGCACCGCAGCTGTTCAACGCGCTCGCCCAGGTGTCCGATGCACCGATTTGAGCTACGCTCTGGCTCATGAGCGGGGAATCCTACCGCCGCATTCTGGTGGTCCTCGATCTGCGCGAGGACAGCCTGCACGTCGGCCGGCACGCCGCGACGCTCGCCGCGCGCCTGCAGGCGGAAATCGAACTGCTGCACGTGGTGGAGTTGCTGCCGGTCGAGCCGATGTCCGAGGCGCTCATCACCAGCGTGGGCATCGAGGACGAACTGGTGCAGCGCGCCCGCACCCACCTCGCCGACCTCGCCGGACAGCTCGGCCTCGCCGCCGCCCCGTGCTGGGTCGAGTCCGGGAACGTCAAGGCCGAGATCGTGCGCGTGGCGCGCAAGCGTCAGGCCGACCTGATCGTGCTCGGCAGCCGCGAGCGGCACGGCATGTCGATTCTGCTGAACTTCACCGAAGACACCGTCCTGCACGCCGCACCGTGTGACGTGCTCGCGGTGCGGGTGAAGCGCTCGACCGCGCCGCGCCCGGAGTGAACCGCGCGCATCGCCGCCCGGGCCCTACCCCGGTAAACTAGCGGCGTATGAACGTGCCGCACAAAATCCGCATCGACGTCGAGACGAGCTACCTCGGCGACCAATCTGATCCCCGCGAACAGCGCTACGTGTTCGCCTACACCATCACCATCCGCAACGAGGGCGGACAGCCGGCGACGCTGCTGCGGCGGCACTGGATCATCACCGACGCCAACGGCGGGGTGAAGGAGGTGCGCGGCGACGGGGTGGTCGGCGAGCAACCGCGCCTCGAACCCGGGCAGGGCTTTCGCTACTCGAGCGGCGCGGTCCTGGAGACGCCCGTCGGCACGATGCAGGGCACCTACCAGATGATCGACGCCGAGGGCGAGCCCTTCGAGGCGCCGATCCCGATGTTCCGGCTCGCCATGCCCGGAATCCTGCAGTGAGCCGATTCGCCATCGGTGACGTCCAGGGCTGCTACGACGAACTGCGCGAGCTGCTGAGGCGGATCGGCTTCTCCTCGGACCGCGACCGGCTGTGGTTCGTCGGCGATCTGGTCAACCGCGGGCCACATTCCCTCGAGGTGCTGCGCTTCGTACGCGATCTCGGCGCCAACGCCGAAATGGTGCTCGGCAACCACGACCTGCATCTGCTCGCGGTGGCCGCCGGCTGCCGCCCGCCGCGCCGCTCCGACACCTTGCAGCCGGTGCTCGAGGCGAAGGACCGCGAGCGCTTGATCGAGTGGCTCACCGAGCGGCCGCTCGCGCACTTCGAGGACGGCGACCTGATGGTGCATGCCGGCATCGTGCCCGCCTGGTCGGCGCAGGCCGCGTGCGGGTATGCCCGCGAGGTCGAGACTGAGCTGCGCCGCGGCCGCCGGACGCTGTTCGAACACATGTACGGGGATGCGCCGGAGCGCTGGTCCGATACGCTCGAGGGTTTCGAGCGGCTGCGTTTCATCATCAACACGCTGACGCGTCTGCGCCTGTGCGCGACCGACGGAAGCATCAACCTCGCGCTGAAGGGCAAGCCCCCGGGCGCGGACTCGCCGGGGCGGCCGTGGTTCGACCTCGAGCGCCCGCTGAGCCGCGACGTGCGCATCGTGTTCGGACACTGGTCGGCGCTCGGCCTGACGCTGCGCGAGAACCTCATCGGGCTCGATACCGGGTGCGTCTGGGGTGGGACACTCACCGCCTTCGACCTCGAGCGCGGCGTCACCATCGCGGTCCCCTCGCGCGGCTATCAATCGATCGACTCCTGAGGAGACCCGCCGTGGATGCGCTCAAACCGTTGAACTTCCCGCGCTGGATCGAGGAGCACCGCGATCTGCTGAAGCCACCCGTCGGCAACCGCCGCGTGTTCACCGACGGGGACTTCATCATCATGGTGGTCGGTGGCCCCAACAGCCGTCAGGATTATCACGTCGATCCCGGCCAGGAGCTGTTCTACCAGCTCGAGGGCGAGATGGTGCTGAAGACCCTGCAATCGGGCCGCGCGCTCGAGGTCCCGATCCGCGCCGGGGAGATGCTGCTGCTGCCGGCCCTGGTGCCGCACTCCCCGCAGCGACCGGCCGGGACGGTGGGCCTGGTCATCGAGCGGCAGCGCCGGCCGGGCGAGCGCGACGGGTTCCAGTGGTACTGCCCGAGCTGCGCGGCGCTGCTGCACGAGACGTTCATCGAGCTGACCGACATCGAGGCGCAGCTGCCGCCGGTGTTCGAGCGCTTCTATGCCGATGTCGGCGCGCGCACCTGCAGACACTGCGGCACGGTGCTCGAGCGCTGAGGGCACCTGCCGTGCGCAACTTCCGCGGCCGCTGAGATTTCCTTACACTCCCCGCCGACAACCGCGACGGCCGCGGCGGGAGATCGTGATGTCACGCGTCCTCGGGGTACGGCTGCTTCTGACACTCTTTGCCCTCGGCTGCCTCGCCAGTGGCGCGCGCATCATGCTCGCACCATCCCTGGCCGGGGGATTTCCGCTGCAGCTGCGCGCGCTGGCGAACGGACTGTACCGAATCGAGCCGCAGCAGAGTCTGCCGCTGCCGAGCGGGCTGCAGGCGGGCGATCTGCTGCCGATGCGCCGCCTGAAACCCGCCGATCGCCCCGCCATTCTCGCCAGTTACAGCATCGCGGCCGGCACGGAAATCGCGCTGCCGATCGTGCGCGCCGGCCATCCGCTCGTCGTGGCGGTGCGGGCGATCCCCATGCCGAACACGGCACTGGAGGCGGTGGAGTTCGTCGGCTTTCAGCTGGCCATGTTCGCGATCGCGATGCTGACGCTGTGGCGTGGCCGTGATGGAGCCGCGTGGGCCTTGTCGGCGGTGTTTCTCGGCGCGCTGTTCATGGCCGGACCGCTGCAACTGCCGATCGGTCCACACTGGGTGATCTGGCGACACACGCTGAAGGAGATGGTCAGCGTCGTCATGGTGCTGGCACTGTACGCGTTTGCCGACGCTCTGGCGGGCGCCAGCCTGCCCACGCGGCTGCGCAGCGTCGGGCGCGTCAGCTACACGCTCTGGGCGCTCGCCGTGGTGACGCTGTCGCAGGCGCGATATTGGGCACTCGTGCACACCGGCACCACGGTATTCGCGACGGATTTTGCTCAACTCAAGATGCTGTTGAGTCTGCCTTACTTGGTACCGCTGCTCGTGCTGATCGTCGGGTATCGCCGTGCCGCACACGAAGATCGACTGCGCATCCGCTGGGTGTTGTGGAGCATCGGTCTGCTCATGGGCAGCAACTTGATGCTGCTGGCCACCCCTGCGTCGTGGCAGACGGCGCTCCTGCAAGTCGCAGTCGTGCTGCAGGCGGTGGCGCTGCTCGGCCTGCTGTACGCCGTGCTGCGCACGCGCCTGATCGACGTGGGCTTCGTCATCGACCGCGCGTTGGTGTTCGGCGTGCTCACCGCGCTCGTGTTCGGCACGTTTTCCATTCTGGAGCTCGGCGTCCATCAGTTTGCCGTCAGCGATCGGGTGGGCTGGGCATTACAGGCGCTCGCCGCGCTGCTCCTGGCCATCGCGCTCAGTCCGCTGCACAAGCGCCTGGAGAACTGGATCGAGCAGGCGTTCTTTCGCAGCCAGCGCCTGGCCCTGATCGCGCTCGAGCGACTGGCGCGCGAATGTCCGTTCGTGGAGCGCGAGGCGCACCTGCTCACGATGGCCGTCGAGCGGCTGCAGCCGCACTGCGCCGCCGTGGCCGTTTACGAACGTGCCGGCAGCACGTACCGGCGCGGCGCCGCCTACGGCGAGGCCTGGCCCGAGCGGATCGACGCCGATGATCCGGCGTTCGTGACGTTACGCACCACGCACGAGACGGCGTCGCTCGCGGGGCAGGTGTCAGCGCTGGGGGACGAAGGGCTCGCCCTGCCGATGACCGTCGCAGAATCCATCCTCGGGGCGTTGGTCTGCCGGCCGCGCGACGGCGAGCAGTTCGCCCCGGAGATCCGCGCCGCGCTGGCCAACGTGGCCCATCACCTCGGCATGGCCATCATCGGGTTACGGCACCGGGCACACGCGCAGCTGGTGGCCGATATGGCGTCGGGTCGCATCGATGCCGAGGCGGCCCGGCGCCGTGCCATCACATTGCTCGAGGGCGAAGTGCCACCGGCCGGCGCCCCGCTCTGAGGACCCGCCGGCCGGTCACTGGCACGAGAACCCGCGGGCAGGCACCGGTGCCGAGCCCAGGGGCGGCGATCCCTGTCGATCGTGCGAAGCCCCGTGTGACGCTCGCGCACGCCGCAGTCGAATCCCCTGAAGGCGAGGACGCCTGCGCCGCCTCGGCGCGCGAGGTGCGGCGATGCGCCGCGGACCTCAGCGCCGCGGCACCCCGGTGCTCTGCGCAGGCAGCGCCGGCTCGGGGATGCCGATGCGGTGGGTCGACTTCACTTCCTCCATCACGAAGTAGCTGTGCGTCTGCTGCACGCCGCGAATGGCGGCAATGGTCTCCCCGAGCAGCGTGCGGTAGCGCTCCATGTCCTTCACCCGCACCTTCAGCAGGTAGTCGAATCCACCGGCCACCATGTGGCATTCCATGATTTCATCATGCGCGGCCACCATCTCCTTGAAGCGCTCGAACGCCTCCGGGGTCGTGCGATCCAGCGTCACCTCGACGTACACCAGCAGCCCGAGCCCGAGCCGCCGCGCATTCAGGTGCGCGAAATAGCCGCTGATGAACCCGGCCGCCTCGAGGCGCCGGATCCGCTCGAGCGTGGGCGTGACCGTCAAATTCACTTCGCGGGCCAGTTGGGACACCGGCACACGGCCGTCCTGCTGCAGCCGCACCAGCAGCTTGCGGTCGATCCGATCCAGCGCGCGAAATCCCGTCGAAGCCGCTTTTTGCCTCATAGCCAGTCGATTTTACTTCTAATAGCGCCAATATATAAAAATATTCTCTGCCTCTACGAATAACATGAGGACAATTCTCTAGCACTGCTGACCCGCACCGCATGAATGCCGTACCTGCGCCCGAGGCGCTCTCTCGGGACCGAAACGATCTGCAGAGTCTGCGCGAGCGCATGCGCGCCGCCACGCTGCGCCCGGAGGCGCCCGCCGTGGACGCGCTTCGCGCCGAGCTGCTCACCGTGGCCGAGCCGCTCGACGCGGCGCGCGAGCACGCGATGCGCTGGGTGGGCTCCGCCCGCACCCGGGCGAACACCGGCTCGCTGGTCGAGTCCCTGCTCGGCCAGTTCGCCCTCGACAGCGCCGAGGGCAAGGCGCTGATGAGCCTCGCCGAGGCGCTGCTGCGCACCCCGGATGCCTTGAGCGCCGACCGTCTCATCGCCGAGCGGCTCGCGGCGCTGCGCACCGGGAGCACGGATGCGAACCTCAAGGTGCGCCTGGGCCTGGCGCTGCTGCGCACCGCCGGACGGATGCTGCCCGATGCGCACGCGCTGCTCACCGAGACCCCCACGCCTCGTCATGTGCTAGCGCCGACGACCCGGCGGGTCATGCGGCGGGCGATGCGATTGATGGGTCACGCATTCATCGTCGGGGAGTCCATCGAGGCGGCGCTCGCGCGCGGCACCAAACACCCCGAACTCGCGCTGTGCTCCTTCGACATGCTCGGCGAGGGAGCCCGGACCGACGCGGATGCCGAGCGGTACTTCCAGGCGTACCGCGAGGCGATCGAGGCGCTCGGCCGTCAGCCGGCCGCAGCCGTGCACGCTCGCTCGGGCATCTCGGTGAAGCTCTCGGCACTCGAGCCACGCTACCAGCTGACGCAGCGGCCCCGCGTGCTCGAGCAGCTGGTGCCCCGCGCGGCGGCGTTGGCGCGCGCGGCCTGCCGCGCCGGCATCGGCCTGACCCTCGATGCCGAGGAGGCCGACCGGCTCGACCTGTCGCTCGATGTCATCGAGGCGCTGGCCCACGACCCCGAGACCCGTCATTGGGAGGGACTTGGCCTGGCCGTACAGGCGTACGGACGGCGCGCGCCGTGGGTCATCGACTGGGTCGCCGCGCTGGCGCGCTCGAGCGGCCGGCGCATGAGTACGCGGCTGGTCAAGGGCGCCTACTGGGACGCGGAGATCAAGCGCGCTCAGGAACGGGGGCTCGCGAGTTTTCCGGTCTATACCGCCAAGTCCTGCACGGATGCCAGCTATCTGGTGTGCGTGCGGCGGCTGTTCGCGGCTCAGGACGTCATCTACCCGCAGTTCGCGACGCACAATGCGCTCACCGTCGCCGCCGTGGCGGCGCTCGCCCCGCCCGGGGCGCGCTACGAATACCAGCGTCTGCACGGCATGGGACAGGCGCTGTACGCGGTGGTGCACGCCGAGCGGCCGCACCTCGCCCCGGTGCGCGTGTACGCCCCGGTCGGCACGCACCAGGACCTGCTGCCGTATCTGGTGCGCCGCCTGCTCGAGAATGGCGCCAACACCTCCTTCGTCCATCACTTCCTCAACAAACGCATTCCCGTGGAGCACGTCGTGGGACAGATCCTTCCCGAAGTCACTCAGCGACCCTCCGGCGTGCGCGAGCCGCCGCAGCTCTACGGTTCGCACGCCAATTCCCGGGGTGCAGACCTCGGCAACCCGGCGGAGCTCGCCGCATTGCAGGCAGCGCTGAAGAGCGCGCAGGGCCGGCGCTACTCGGGCGGACCGATCCTCGCCGCCTCTGCGCTCGCGCCGTCCGCGACGCCCGTGCACTCACCGATCGACGGTGAGGTGGTCGGCCTCAGCCGCGATGCCACCGAGGCGGAAATCATCGCCGCGATGGACGCCGCGGCGAGCGCCCAGCCGGCCTGGGATCAGACGCCTGCCGATGAGCGCGCCGCGTGCCTGGAGCGCGCGGCGGATCTGCTCGAGCAGCGGCGCGAGGCGTTCCTGCACCTGTTGGTCCGCGAGGCGGGCAAGACGCTGCCCGATGCGCTGGCTGAGATCCGTGAGGCCGCCGACTTCTGCCGCTACTATGCCGCCGAGGGCCGCAAGCTCTTCGGCGCGGCGCAGCGGCTGCCCGGCCCGGTCGGGGAGCGCAACGAGCTGTGGATGCAGGGGCGCGGCGTGTTTGCCTGCATCAGCCCGTGGAACTTCCCGCTCGCGATCTTCACCGGTCAGGTGGTCGCGGCGCTCATGGCCGGCAACAGCGTGCTCGCCAAACCCGCACCCAACACCCCGCTGATCGCCCACGCCATGGTGAGCGTGCTGCACGAGGCGCGCGTGCCGCGCGCCGTGGTGCAGTTGACTACCGCGGACGGACCGCCGTTCAGCCGCGCCGCATTGACGCATCCGGCGCTCGCCGGCGTCGCCTTCACCGGCTCGACCGCCACGGCGGCCACCCTCAACCGCACGCTCGCGGCGCGCGACGGGGCGATCGTGCCGCTTATCGCCGAGACGGGCGGCGTCAACGCCATGATCGTCGATGCCACGGCGCTGGCGGAACAGGTGGTCGACGATGTCATCACCTCCGCCTTCACCAGCGCCGGACAGCGCTGCTCGGCACTGCGCATGCTCTATCTGCAGGAGGAACTCGCCGAGCGCACCATCGAGATGCTGATCGGCGCGATGCGCTGCCTCACGATCGGTGACCCGGCGGATCCGGCCACCGACGTCGGGCCGGTGATCAACGCCGAGGCGCGCGCGCGGCTCGAGCGGCATGCCGAGCGCATGCGCCGCGAGGCGAAGCTGCTGCACGCCTGCTCGATCGAGCAGTGCCCGCCGGCCGGACAGTTCTTCGCCCCGCACCTGTTCGAGCTGAAGCAGCTGGACCAGCTGAAGAGCGAGGAGTTCGGCCCGATTCTGCACGTCGCACGCTACCGCGCCGAAGAACTTCCGCAGGTCCTCGCCGCCGTGCGTGCCACCGGCTTTGGCCTGACGCTCGGGGTGCACAGCCGGCTCGAGACGCTGGCCGAGCACGTGTTCCGCTCGCTGCCGGCCGGCAACACCTACGTCAACCGCAACATGATCGGCGCGGTGGTCGGCGTGCAGCCCTTCGGCGGCCAGGGGCTCTCGGGCACCGGCCCGAAGGCCGGCGGCCCGCATTACCTGCAGCGCTTCGCCACCGAGCGGACGCTCACGATCAACACCGCGGCGATCGGCGGGGCGGTCGAGCTGCTCGCCTGACTCAACCGCGCAGCGCCTCGGCGAGCGCCCCGAGGGTCTCGATCGGCTCGCTGCAGACGCTGCCGCGGCAGAGGTAGGCCGTGGCGGCGCCGCGCGCCGGTTTGTCGGCGATCGCCGGCGGCAGATCCTCGGCATCGGCCGCCGCGGCGAGCACCATGCGTCGCGGCGCGTACAGGCGGGACAGCTCGCGCTGCCAGCTGCGCAGCGTGTCCGGGTCACCGCGCAGGATCACGATCTCGGGCGGATCGAGCAGTTCCTCGAGCGCATTGAGCAGCGTCGCGTGGGATGGCGGGTGGTGCGCCAGCGGCGCCCAGCCGGCCCGCACGATGCCCTCGGCGGCCTGCAGGTAGCGTGACTCGCCCAGCAGGTACCCCAGCCGCAGCAGCACCCGGGCCGCCACCGCGTTGCCCGCCGGCAGCGCCTCGTCCGCAAACGTGCGCAGACGGTGCAAGAGCGGCTCGTGATCGTCGGAGGTGAAGTAGAACCCGCCCTCGCCGGCCGCAAAATGCGCCAGCACCACGTCCATCAGCTCACACGCGAAGCGCAGCTCCGACGGCCGCAGGCGCAGTTGCTGCAGCTCGAGCACCCCGTCGGCGAGGAACACGTAATCGTCGAGGTAGGCATTGAGCCGCGCCCCGCCGGCGCTGTCGGTGGCCGCGAGCCGCCCGTCGCGCCAGAGCGTGCGCTGCGCGAACGAGAGCGCGCGGCTCGCCGATTCCTGCAGACCCGCACACTGAAGCGCGCCGGCGGCGCGCGCCAAACCGGCGATGGCCAAGCCATTCCAGGCGGTCAGGATCTTCTCATCCCGCGCCGGCCGTACACGCCGCTCGCGCACCGCGAGCAGCTTCCCGCGAGCGCCCTCGAGCCGCTCGGCGAGTTGCGCCACCTCGAGTCCGAGTTCGGCGGCGAGCGGCCCGGCGGCGCGCGCCACGCATAGATGCCAGCGTCCCTCGAAGTTCGGCGGCTGATCGAGGCCGTAGTACGGCGCGAACGCGGCGTATTCGTCGGCCTCGAGCGTCGCACGCACCTCCTCGCGGCTCCAGACGTAGTAACTGCCTTCGTGCCCGTCCGAATCGGCATCGAGGCTGGCGTAAAAACCGCCTTCGGCCGACTGCATCTCCCGGCGCATCCACTCCCCGGTGTCGCGCGCCACCGCGCCATACAACTCATCGCCGCTCGCGCGGTACGCATCGGCGTACACCCCGAGCAGCCAGGCGTTGTCGTAGAGCATTTTCTCGAAATGCGGAATGCCCCAGCGCTCATCGACCGAATAGCGGCAGAACCCGCCGCCGAGCGCATCGTGGATCCCGCCCTCGGCCATGCGCGTGAGCGTGAGCCCCGCCATGTACAGCGCCTTGAGGTCCGGCGGCTCGCGCTGCACGCTGGCGCGCCAGTGGCGCAGCAGCCGCTCGATCGAGCTCGGATGGGGAAACTTCGGTGCGCCGCCGAAGCCGCCCCAGCGCGCATCGAAGCTGCGCTCGAGCCCCGCGCGCGCCGCCTCGAGCGGCTCGGCGCCGAGGACGAGGTCTGCCTGCGCGGCCGGCGGATCGATGCTCGCGAAGGCCGCCTCGAGCGCCTCGCGCTGCCCGTCGAGCGTCTCACGGTGCGCCGCGTAGTACTCGGCGACGCGCCGCAGCAGATCCGGGAAGCCCGGCAGTCCGTGCCGCGGCTCGGGCGGGAAATACGTGCCCCCGAAAAACGGCAACCGCTCGGCGGTGAGAAACATGGTCAACGGCCAGCCGCCCGGCCCGTGCGTGAGCATCTGCTGGGCGATTTGGTAGATCCGATCGACGTCGGGCCGCTCCTCGCGGTCGACCTTGATGTTCACGAACTGCTCGTTCAGGAGTGCGGCCGTCGCCTCGTCCTCGAAGCTCTCCGCGGCCAGCACGTGGCACCAGTGACAGGCCGCGTAGCCGACGCTCAGGTGCACCGGGCGGTTCAGCTCACGGGCGCGCCCGAAGGCCTCCTCCCCCCACGGATACCAATCGACCGGGTTGTGCGCGTGCTGGCGCAGGTACGGGCTCGCTTGGGCGATCAGGCGATTGGTGTAGCGCGGCGTACCGTCCGCGTTCAGGTGTCGGCTGTCCATGAGGCTCCCGCGGGCGTGCCCGGCGGACCAGTGAGGGGGCGGCCAGCATAACGCGCGGCGCGGCGCGAGCGCCTGTATACTGCCGCCCCCTTTTGCACCACCCCCGGCACCCCCTTGAGCGACACCCTCGCCGATCCGCTCCATGCTCCGCCTGCCACGCTGCGCCTGAAGCGCGGGGAGGAGCGGCGCATCGTGGCCGGACACCCGTGGGTGTTCAGCAACGAGGTCGCCGATGAGACGCCACTGCGCGCCTTCAGCCCTGGGGCCCACGCCCGGGTCGAATCGCACCGTGGGCAGTTCCTGGGCCACGCCTACGTCAATCCGCATGCGCTCATCTGCGCGCGGATCATGAGCCGCAACCCGAGCCACCCGATCGACGCTGCGCTCATCGAGGCGCGCCTGCGCAGCGCGCTGCGGCTGCGCGAGCGGTTGCACCGCGAGCCGTACTACCGGCTCGTGTTCGGCGAGTCCGACGGCCTGCCCGGGCTGGTGCTCGATCGCTTCGGGGACGTGCTGGTCGGCCAGATCGCCACGGTCGGGATGGAGGCCCTGCGCGGCACGCTCGAGGCGGTGGTGCGCGAGCTGCTCGCGCCGGCGGGTCTGTTCTGGAAGAACGACTCCGGTGCCCGAGCGCTCGAGGCGCTGCCGCGCACGGCCGAGACCGCCTTTGGTACGGTGCCCGAATGGCTGACGGTGCGCGAGGCGGGGCTGAACTTCAGCGCGCCGCTCGCCACCGGACAGAAGACCGGCTGGTTCTACGACCAGAGCGCCAACCGCGCCCGGCTCGCCCGCTATCTGGTCCCCGGGGCGCGGGTGCTGGACGTGTGCGGGTACGCCGGCGCATGGAGCCTGACGGCGCTGGCCGCAGGGGCCTCTGCCGCGCTCTGCGTCGATGCCTCGGAGAGTGCGCTGGAGTTCGTCGAGCGCAATGCCCAGGCCAATGGCATGAGCGTGCAGACGCTGCACGCGGACGCCTTCGATGCGCTCGCGGCGTTGCGCGAGCGCGGCGAGCGCTTCGACGTCGTGGTGCTCGATCCGCCCGCCTTCATCAAGCGCAAGAAGGATCTGCCGCGCGGCCAGGCGGCCTACCGCAAACTCAACCAGCTCGCCCTAGGCGTGCTCGCCGATGAGGGTCTGCTGGTCTCGTGCTCCTGCTCGTACCACCTGACGGAAGCGGCGCTGCTCGAGGCCGTGCAGGCCGCCTCGCGCCATACCGGGCGCGAGGCGCAGGTGCTCGAGGCGGGTGGCCAGTCTCCCGACCATCCGATTCACCCCGGAATCCCCGAGACCCGCTACCTGAAGGCGTTCTTCTGCCGCATCGTCGGCCAGGTCGGCTAAACTTCACCGCCATGATCAAGTACCCCGACATCAATCCGATCGCGTTCCAGCTCGGCCCGCTGAAGGTCCACTGGTACGGGATCATGTATCTGCTCGGCTTCACCGGCGCGTGGGGCATGGCCCGCTACCGCGCCTCACGTGCCGAGTCGACCTGGAAGGCCGTCGACGTCGATGATCTGATTTTCTACTGCATGCTCGGGGTCATCCTCGGCGGGCGCATCGGCTACGTGCTCTTCTACGGCATGACGTTCTGGACGGCGCACAACCCGTGGTACCCGATCGAAGTGTGGGACGGGGGCATGTCCTTCCACGGCGGGCTGCTCGGAGTCATCCTCGCGATGACGATCTTCGCGATGCGCCGCAAACGCAATGCCGCCGATGTATTCGATTTCACCGCGCCGCTGCCGCCGCTCGGTCTGTTTTTCGGGCGGATCGGCAACTTCATCAACGGCGAGCTGTGGGGCAAGCCGACGACGCTGCCGTGGGGATTTCTCTACCACGGCCAGGTGCTGCAGCCCTCGCAGCTGTACGAAGCGTTCTTCGAAGGCATCGTTCTGCTGACGGTGATGTGGACCTTCACCGCCAAGCCCAAACCGCGTCTGGCGGCCTCGGGGCTGTTCCTGCTGCTGTACGGTTTGTTCCGCTTCCTCGTGGAGTTCGTGCGCCTGCCGGATCCGCAGCTCGGCTACCTCGCCTGGGGCTGGGTGACCATGGGCCAGGTGCTCTCCTTCCCCATGATCGTGATCGGCGCCGGTCTGATGATCTACGCCTATCAGGCGCGCAAGACCTCAGGCAACTTTCTCCCCGCCGCCGCACGCTGAGCCGCGATGCGCCCGTACCTCGACCTGATGCGCCGCATCCTCGAGCGCGGGACGCCGAAGGCTGATCGCACCGGCACCGGGACGCTCTCGTGCTTCGGGGAGCAGCTGCGCTTCGACTTGGCGCAGGGCTTCCCGCTGGTCACCACCAAGCGAGTGCACGTGCGCTCGGTGATCTGCGAGCTGCTGTGGTTCCTGCGCGGGGACACCAACGTGCGCTGGCTGCGCGAACAGGGCGTGACGATCTGGGACGAGTGGGCCGATGAGCACGGGGAGCTCGGCCCGGTGTACGGCAAGCAGTGGCGAGCCTGGGCGACGGCCAACGGGCGCACCCTCGATCAGATCAGCGCGGCGATCGAGCTGATCCGGCGCGACCCGGATTCGCGCCGAATCCTGGTGAGCGCCTGGAACGTCGCCGATCTGCCCCAGATGCGTCTGCTGCCCTGTCACGCGCTGTTCCAGTTCTACGTCGCCGGCGGCCGGCTCTCCTGCCAGCTCTACCAGCGCAGCGCCGATGTATTTCTCGGCGTACCGTTCAACATCGCCAGCTACGCGCTGCTCACTCACATGGTCGCCGAGCAGTGCGATCTCGCGCCCGGGGAGTTCATCTGGACCGGCGGGGACTGCCACCTGTACACCAATCACCTCGAGCAGGCGCGCCTGCAGCTGCAGCGCGAGCCACTGCCGCTGCCGCAACTGCGCATCGCGCGCCGGCCGCCGAGTCTGTTCGACTACCGGCTCGAGGACTTCGAGTTCCTCAACTATCAATACCATCCGGCCATCGCAGCGCCGGTGGCCGTCTAGGGAGTCTCAGCATGACTGGCAAAACCGCCGCGCGCGGCGCGCCTTATTTCAAAGTCCGCCGCTCGCGCGTGCACGGCCGCGGCGCGTTCGCGCTGCGACGCATCCGCAAGGGCACCCGCGTGACCGAGTATCTCGGCGAGCACGTCTCGCACCAGGAAGCGGACCGGCGCTACGAGGACCGCGACGAGCGCGACAACCACACGTTCCTGTTCATCCTCGATGCGCGCACCGTGATCGACGCCGGCGTCGGCGGCAACGATGCGCGCTACATGAACCACTGCTGCGATCCGAACTGCGAGGCGGTGATCGAGGGCAAGCGCGTGTTCATCGAGGCGACCCGCACCATCGAGCCGGGCGAAGAGCTCAACTACGACTACCAGCTCGGCCGCTCGGCAGACGATCCGGCGGACGTCGATGAGATCTACGCCTGCCGCTGCGGTGCGCCGAACTGCCGTGGCACCATGCTCTGGCCGGCGAAGCGAAAGCCCGCTCGGCCCGCGCCGGCCGCAGTGCGCACGCGCGGGAAGAGCGCACGGGCGCCGGCGAAAAAGAAGAAACGCAGCGCGCGCACGGGTGTGAGCACGAGCACGCCGCGCCGCGCGGTGCGCAAGACTCAGCGAACGCGAGCCGCGGCGCGGTGATGCGGTGAGCACTCACTCGGGCCAGGCGCGCGGCTGGACGCTCGCGGCGGTGATCGGAGCCACCGGCATCGTCTACGGCGACATCGGCACCAGCCCGCTCTATGCGCTCGAGGAGACGCTCACCGAGGCCGGGCATTTCGACCATCTGGCCGTACTCGGCTCGCTGTCGTTGATTCTCTGGGCGTTGACCATCTCGGTCACCGTCAAGTACATCACCATCATCATGCGCGCGGACAACGAGGGCGAGGGCGGGATCCTCGCCATGTTCGCCCTGGCGCAGCGCAACAGCGTCGCCGGCAGTCTCTGGGCCCGCATCATCGTGAGCCTCGCGCTCGCCGGCACGGCGTTCTTCTTCTGCGACTCGCTGATCACTCCGGCCATCAGTGTGCTCAGCGCCGCGGAGGGCCTGGCGGTGCTGAGCCCGGATTTCACGCACTTGATCGTACCGGTCACGGTCACGGTGATCCTCGGGCTGTTCATCTACCAGCGGCGCGGTACCGCGCGGGTCGGAGCGCTGTTCGGCCCGATCATGATCGTGTGGTTCCTGGTCCTCGCCGTGACCGGTATCAATGCGATCCGCGCCGACCCGGTCGTGCTCTACGCCATCAACCCGATCTACGGCATGGAACTGCTGGTGCACCGCCCCGGCGTGTCGCTCGCGGTCATCGGCGCGGTCTTCCTGTGCCTCACCGGCGGCGAGGCGCTCTATGCGGACATGGGACACTTCGGCAAGGAGCCGGTGCGCATCGCGTGGTACTTCCTCATCTGGCCGGCGCTGCTCATCAACTACTTCGGTCAGGGCGCGCTGCAGCTCGCCCACGGGCACTACATCCCGCTCACCCTCTACTACATGGTCTCCCCGACTGCGTTGCCGTGGATGGTGATCCTGGCGACCGCCGCGAGCGTGATCGCCTCCCAGGCGGTGATCTCCGGGGCGTTCTCGATGGCCCGCCAGGCCGTGCAGCTCGACCTGTTGCCACGCATCCGCGTGCTGCAGACCTCGGACACCGAGCTCGGACAAATCTATGTGCCGGCCGTCAACTGGCTGGTGTGCAGCGCAGTCGTCGCCTTCGTGGTGGGATTCCGGTCCTCGAACGCATTGTCGGCCGCATACGGCTCGGCCGTCGTCGGCACCATGCTGATCACCACCGTACTCGGGGCGTTCGTGGCCCTGCAGCAGTGGAACTGGCCGAAGTGGTTCGTGACGCTGGTGTTCGGACTGCTGTTGGTGGTCGATAGCGTGTTCTTCATCGGCAACATGACCAAGGTGCCCAGCGGCGGCTGGATTCCGCTGGCGCTCGCGGTCGTGCTGTTCGCCGTGTTCGTCACCTGGCGCAGCGGACGGCTCGAGCTGCGTGCCGCGCTGGTCCGCCAGGCGGTCCCGCGCAGCGAACTGCCGAACCTGCTCGCCAACGTGCACCGGGTGCCCGGCACCGCGGTGTTCCTCGCCAGCACGCCGGACCTCATACCCTCGGCACTGATCCGCAATCTCGAGTACAACCGCGTGGTGCACGAGCGGGTGATCATCCTGAACCTGGAGATCATGCGCACACCGCGCCAGGATCCGGCCAATCGCGTAGAGATCGACGAGACGCTGCCCGGGATCTACCTGGTGACGGCCCGTTTCGGGTTCATGGAAACGCCCGACGTCGGGGAGGCGTTGCGCGGCTGCCGCGCGCGCGGCCTGAAGGTGTTCATGGAGGACAGCTCATTCTTCGTCGGCCAGCACGTGGTCCGTGCGCGCGACTTGCCCGGCTGGCGCGGCATCCAGCGGCAGATGTTCGCGCGCATGCAGAGGCACAGCACTCAGGCGGCGGAATTCTTCCGCATGCCGCAGCGCGGAGTCGTCTCGCTCAACACCGTCGTGGAAATCTGAGGCGCCACGTGCTCGAGCGTGAACCGACGGGCCGAGGCAGCCGATGAGCCTCGCTCAGCCGCAAGTCTCGCTGATCGCCGCCATGGCCGAGAACGGCTGCATCGGCCGCGACAACTCGCTGCCGTGGCGGCTCGCCGATGATCTGAAGCGCTTCAAGGCGATCACCACCGGCAAGCCGATTCTGATGGGCCGCCGGACCTTCGAGTCGATCGGGCGGCCGCTGCCCGAGCGGCGCAACCTCGTCCTGACGCGCAACCGCCAGTGGCACACCCCCGGGGTCTTCGCCGTGCACTCCCTCGGTCACGCGCTCGGTTGCGTGCGCGAGGAGCCGGAGCTGATCGGCATCGGCGGAGCCGAGGTGTACCGTCTGCTGATGCCGTTCGCGCGCCGGATCTATCTGACGCTGGTGCACGCCGAGATCAGCGGCGACACCTTCTTCCCGGCCATCGACCCGACCCAGTGGGCGGATGTCGAGTGCCATCGCCATGCCGCCGATGCACGCAACGCCTACGCGTTCACCTTCATGATCCTCGAGCGCAAGGGCGCGCCGCAGGCCCCTGGGGCCTACTGAGCGAGCGCCCGGGCAACCGCCTCGGCGAAGTACGGAATGTTCTCCTGACGCAGACCGGCGACGTTGATCCGGCTGTCGTCGGTCATGTAGACGTGATGCGCCTCGCGCAGCCGCCGGACGGTGGCCGCATCGACGCCGAGGTAGGAGAACATGCCGCGCTGGCGCACGATGTGGCTGAAGTCCCGCTCCGGGCAGCTCGCCGCGAGTGCCTCGGCCGCGGCCTCACGCAGCGTCAGGATGCGCTCGCGCATCGCATCGAGCTCGCGCTGCCAGGCCCCGCGCAGCGTTTCGTTGCCGAGAATCTCCGCCACGATCGCCGCGCCGTGATCCGGGGGCATCGAGTACAGCCCTCGGGCGATGCGCACCAGCTGCGTGAGCGCAGCCTCGGCTGCGTTGCCGTTCTGGCTGACCGTGATCAGGCAGCCGACGCGCTCGCGATACAGTCCGAAGTTCTTCGAGCAGGACACCGCGATCAGCGCCTCGGGCAGCTGCTCGGCGAGCAGCCGCAGGCCGAAGGCGTCCTCGGCAACGCCCTGGCCGAGCCCCTGATAGGCCATGTCGATGAACGGCAGCAACTCGCGCTCGGCGAGCAGCGCGGCGATCTGTCGCCACTGGCCCTCCTCGAGGTCCGCGCCCGTGGGGTTGTGGCAGGAGGCATGCAGCAGCACGACTGAACGCGGCGGCAGCTTCTGAAGCGCGCCCATCATGGCCTCGAACGCCACACCACCGGTCGCGGCCTCGAAATACGGATAGCGCTCGAGCTTCAGGCCACACCCGGAGAGCAGCGGCACATGGTTCGCCCAGGTCGGGTTGCTCACGTGCACCACCGCCTCGGGACGAGCTGCACGGATCAGCTCCGCGCCGAGACGCAACGCACCGCAGCCGCCGGGCGCCTGCACGGCCCGGACCCGCTCGGAGCGCTCGAGCGCGGAGTGCTCCCCGAGCGCCAGACGTCGCAGGGCCTCGTTGAATGCCGGGTTGCCGGCAGGGGCCACGTACGTCTTGGTGCGCTGGCGCTCCAGGACGGCGCGCTCGGCCTCGCGCACCGCCTGCATGACGGGCGTATCGCCGCGATCGTCACGGTAGACGCCAACGCCCAGATCCACTTTGCGGGCATCAGTGTCGGCGCGAAATGCGGCCATCAGGCCGAGGATGGGGTCCGGCGCCAGCCGGTCGAGATGCTCAAGCACGGGGGTCTCCTCGCCGCAACCCTCTGGCGGCGCTCGGGGGGCAGTTTACACGGTCAGCGTCACAGTTCCGGCCCTCCGCGGTTCAAGATCGCACCGCCACCGCCGATACTCGCATCAGCACCGCTGTGCAAAGGACCGGATGGCCCGGATTGGCGCCTGGACTCTGCGCGGCACTCTCAGTACAGGCGCTGCCAGCTCGTGATTCAGATCATCGGAAGCATTGTCGTCCTCGCCTGCGTGGCGGTGGGCTTCATGATCGAGGGTGGGAAGCTGCTCGCGCTGTGGCACCCGGCGGAATTCCTGATCATCATCGGGGCGGCGTTCGGCGCGTTCCTCACCAGCAATCCGATCAAGGTGGTCAAGGCGAGCTTCGCCGGAATCGCCTCGCTGCTGAAACAGGAGCGCTACGAGCACGACGACTACGTATCGATCCTGAAGCTGCTCTACGACGTACTGCTGCGCATCCGCAAGGAAGGCCTGATGGCGATCGAGTCGGACATCGACTCGCCCGACGGCGGCCAGCTGTTTAAGAAATATCCGCACATCGCGGCCGATCATCATCTGCACAACTTCATCACCGACAGCCTGCGCCTGATGGTCGGCGGAAACCTCAACCCGCACGAGTTCGAGAGCCTGCTCGATGAGGAGCTCGAGACCTTCCGCCAGGAAGTGCACGAGCCGGGCCACGCGGTACAGCGCATGGCCGATGCGCTGCCCGGCTTCGGCATCGTCGCGGCGGTGCTCGGCATCGTGAACACCATGGCCTCGATCGCCGGAGCCGACACCGCGAGCATCGGCGAGCGGGTCGCCTCGGCGCTGGTCGGCACGTTCCTCGGCATTCTGGTCTCGTACGGCTTCGCCGGTCCGCTCGCCGCGGCCATGGGGCACGCGGCCAACGACGAGGTCAAGGCGTTCGAGCTGGTCAAGATGGCTCTGGTGGCGAACGTGCGCGGCTATGTGCCGGCCGTTGCGATCGAGTTCGCCCGCAAGCTGCTGTTCAGTGACGTGCGGCCGAGTTTCGCAGACCTTGAGGCGCAGCTGAAGAACAAAGCCGCGAAAGCCTGATGGCCGCGCTGAAAGACGAACGGCCGCTGATCATCGTCAAAAAGGCGCGCCGCAGCGACGGCGGCCACCACGGCGGCGCGTGGAAAGTCGCGTACGCCGACTTCGTCACCGCGATGATGGCGTTCTTCCTGGTGATGTGGATCGTCACGGCGGTGAACAAGGCCCAGCGCGCGGCGATCTTCAACTACTTCAAGAACCCCAGCATGCAGACCGGGCACAGCACGCGGGCGGCACCCGGGCCGCAGGGCCCGGGTGGCGCGAGCACCAGCCCGATCAACTTAGGCGGCGGGCTGAACGGCATGAACACCAGCCCGAACCCGATCGCCGCGATCCGTGCGCCGCAAAGCGGCACCGGCAGCAACGATTCGCTGCGCACGATCCCGAAGCCGGTCACGACCCACGAGGCCCGCAAGCGCGTGGCCCAGGCCGACCACAAGCGCCTGGAGTCCCTGATGGCGCAACTGCACCAGGCGGTCGAGAAGAGCCAGGCCCTCAAGCCGTTCAAGAATCAGCTGTTGCTCGACATCACCCCGCGCGGGGTGCGCATCCAGATCGTCGATACCAAGAACCGTCCGATGTTCGACCTCGGCAGCGCGAAGCTGCGCGGTTACACCCGCCGCATCCTCCAGACACTCGCCCCGTACCTGAATTCCGTGCCGAATCAGATCGCGATCATCGGTCACACCGATGCGCATCCCTATCCCGGTCACAACCACTACACAAATTGGGAGCTGTCGGCCGATCGGGCCAATGCGGCCCGCCGCGCCCTCGTGCAGGGTGGGCTGCAGCACGGCAAGGTCGCCCGGGTCGTCGGTCTCGCCTCGACGGTGCTGTTCGACAAGACCAACCCGTTCGATCCGATCAACCGCCGCATCAGCATCATCGTCATGACGCGCCGCGAGGCGGAAGCGGCCCTGCGCGCCGACACCGGCTCGGCCAACCCGAGCGCCCCGAGCGATCCGACGCCCGCTGCGCCGAGTGCGCCGAAGCCTCACTAAATGCGATGGCCCGACCTGCAGAGCCGAAGGTCAGGCTGGAGGTCGAGAGTTGAGGGGACGCGGTCGGCCTCCGAGGTATCCTGGGTTGCACCCGGTGCGGCGCGGGGCCACGGGAAAATCCGACCGGAGCGCGCATTGTGATAGCTTGAAGACAACGCATCGAACCATCACGTTCTGAAGGGAGGCAATCGTGACCCAGTCCTCGTCGAAGACCCGATGGACCGCTGTGTCCGCCACGTCCCTGGCGCTCGTCCTGATCGCCGGCTGTGCGCCGCAGACCCCCTTGCTGAACCAATCGCTCACGTGGACGCCGACTCATCAGCTCCATCTGGGCGTCACACCCCAAATCGGCGCTCTGGCGACGGTTCGGTTTGAAACATTCACGGATACGGCGGCGAATCCCCGTCTCGTCGGCGAGAACGTCGAGCAGTCCAAGCCCCGCCTGGTGACGACCGTCAGCTCAGTGGGCCAATTCGTCAGTCAGCACCTGCAACGCCTGTTCGCCCAGGCGGGCTACACCGCGGGCGGCGCAAACGCCGACCGAATCATCTCGGGCCAAATCCACACATTCTTCGTCAGAGAGCACAACCTGTATCGCGCGTCGATTGTCCTCGCGCTGACGGTGCGCAATCGCAGCGGCGCGCTGCTCTGGCAAGGCACCGTCTGGGGCAAAAACAAGACCTTCGGTCGATCGTACCAGCTCTACAATTACAATCAGGTGCTGTCGAACTCGGTGGTCAGCGTCGCGAACCATTTGCTCAAGAACGCCTCGGTACGCAAGGCGCTCATGCTGCATTGAGTCGAGTCTCCCCGCTCGGCGCGGGCATCGAGGGGCGCACTTTTCGGGGGTGGCGTTCCCTCCAGAGGCATGTCGATGCAATCACGCACCGGCGCGACCGATGCTCATCGGCAGATGCATCAGCGACATCTCTCAGCCCATCCGCGGCGCGCACTGATGCGGCCGGGCAGGTGCGGTGCGGTCAGTCGCCGACGGGCGGAGCCTCGCTGGCCTGCCCCCCCCGCCACGGCGACGATCTCTTCCGTGCCATCGCTGAGCAGCACTGAGGCCCGCGCTCCGGTGAAAGAGCGCCGCGGGCAGGACATCGACGCTCCCCTGCCACCACGGGCTGCGAGTGCCTCGTGCGCAGGCGAGGCCCCCGGCGCATCGGGACGCTCTGTCTTCCAAGCGTCTCACCCCCAGGACGGGCCCTGGGCACCCGGCGGGCGATTTGCTCACCGGCTGCTGACCGGACGCGACGTACAGTGGTGGCGCTCGAGCGGCCACTGCACCACGATGAGCCCGACGACGCACCAGCTCGGTGCGGCCGCGAGGCCCCGCCGCGCACGGATGCGGATTTTGCCGGGAAATCCGCATCCCCACGCGCTGGCACGGGGCGTGCTTACTGTGCTCTGTCCGCTCCCCACTGCGCTCACGAAAGGCACAGCATGGCCACACGCTCCCCGACTCTGCCGCTCCTGGTCGCGGCGCTCACCGCGCTCGCTCCGGCCGGCGCACGCGCCGCCGAGACCCCCGCCACGACGCTCGAGACGTTGCTCGCGAACTCCGGCATCACGGCCTCAGGGTATCTGGGCGCCTCGTACTACACCTCCTCCGGTGGCAATACTTTCCATCAGTTCGACACCGCGCACGATGCATTTCAGCTCGACCAGGCCGGGCTCACCCTCGCCTACCAGCCCAAACAGGGCTTCGGGGCGCTCATGGACGTCATCGGCGGAAGTGACGCGAAGATCGTCAACGCCGCCGAGAGCGCTTCGGCCTCGAGCAACAATGCGATCGACCTGCTGCAGGGCTACGTGCAGTACGTCCAGGGCAACCTCACCCTCGAGGCGGGCAAGTTCACCACGCTCGCGGGCGCCGAGGTCATCGCACCGACGGGCAACACCAACTTCTCGCGTTCGTTTCTCTTTTATGCCGAACCCATGACGCATACCGGCGTGCGCGCCAGCTATGCCTTCAACAGCGTGGTGAGCGTGACGCTCGGGGTCAACAACGGCTGGAACTACACCAACGTGACCTCAGGGTCGAAGACCGTGGAGCTCGGCGTGGCGCTCTCCCCGAGCGAGAAGTTCTCCCTGGCCGCACAGAGCTACATCGGCAACGACCCGGTCGATCTCGCCCGCCGCACGCTCATCGACACCGTCGCGACCTACAACCTCACCACCGCTCTGCAGTTCGTGGCGAGCTACGACTGGGGCCAGCAGCGCGCGAGCCGCGTGACCCTCGGTGGCCAGTGGAGCGGCGTCGCGCTGTACGTGAACTACCGTTTCAGCCCGCGCTGGCGCGTCTCGCTGCGCGGGGAGTCCTTCGATGATCGCAACGGGTTCATCACGGGGACCGCGCAGCGCCTGAAGGAAGGCACGGTGACCTTCGGCTATGACCCGGCGACGGATTTCGAGCTGCGCCTCGAGGGTCGCTACGACACCTCCAATCGACCGAGCTTTCTCTATACCTCGGCGGCCGGCCTCACGCGCAGCGGCACGAACCAGAGCGAGCTGGCCGTGCAAGGCGTGTACTGGTTCTAGGCCGATCGCCGCGGGCCGGTGCGCGCCGGCCCGCGGCCTCCCCGTGATTTCACGCATGCTCCGGTCGCACGGATCGTGCTAAGGTAAGTCGGTCTCTCTTCACCCGCTCCGAGCGCGCACTGCCCATGCCGAACTCATCCGCCCCGGCTCCGTCCTCTTCAGTCCCGTCGGCACCGCCGATCTGGACGAATATCATATTGTTTTCCTTGACGTTTCTGGCCGCGGCAGTGCTGGTGCCCTGGTACGGCATCGCTCATGGTTACAGCGCCGCGGCCTGGGTGCTGCTCGGGGTCTTTCTGACGGCGAACGAGCTGTCGATCACGGCCGGCTACCACCGGCTCTGGGCGCACCGCGCCTACGAGGCTCACTGGAGCCTGCGGCTGGTGTTCATGGTCTTCGGCACCATGGCGCTGCAGAACAGTGCCTGGGCCTGGTGCAGCGGCCATCGCCGCCACCACCTGAACGTCGATGACGAGGACCTCGACCCGTATTCGGCGCGTCGTGGCTTCTGGTTCTCGCACATCGGCTGGATGGTGCGCGAGTACCCGAGCGGACGGGAAGATTTCGCCAACATCCCGGATCTGCGCCGCGACCGCATCCTCGCCTTCCAGCACCGCCATTACCTGGCCTTGGTGCTGCTGACGAACTTCGGTCTGCCGCTGCTCGCCGGCTGGCTGGTCGGGGACGTGTGGGGCGTGTTTCTGCTCGCCGGGGTGCTGCGCCTGGTGCTCAGCCACCACTTCACGTTCTTCATCAATTCGCTGGCGCACATGTGGGGTTCGCGCCCGTACACCGAGGAGAACACCGCGCGGGACAACCCGGTCCTCGCGGTGCTGACCTTCGGCGAGGGCTACCACAATTTCCACCACATCTTCGCGCACGACTACCGCAACGGCGTGCGCTGGTGGCAGTGGGACCCGACCAAGTGGCTGATCGCGGGCCTGCAGTACGTCGGGCTGACGCGCAAACTGAAGCGCACGCCGGTGTTCCAGATCCAGCGCGCCCTGCTCGCGATGCAGTTCCAGCGGGCGCAGCACGCGCTCGCGCAGGTGGCGCCGACCGCGCCGCCCTCGCGCATCACCGAGCTGCACCAGCACATTGCACGCGAGTACGACAGCTTCCTGGCGGCCATCGCCGACTGGGCCAAGGTGAAGGAACAGTGGCTCACGGAGAAAAAGCGCGCCGTGGTCGAGCACTGGGAACACGCCAGCTTCCAGCTGCGCTTCAAGGAACTCGAGCAGCGCCTGCGTCTGCAGCGCCGCCGGCTGCGCGTGCTGCAGGCTCAGCTCGCCTGAGCCCGCAGTCCTTCCCGACACCGCGGTAGTTTTCCATGGGACGTATCTTCGAAGTCCGCAAGGCCACCATGTTTGCGCGCTGGAACCGCATGGCCAAGCAGTTCGCGCGCATTGCCAAGGACATCACCATCGCGGTGAAGTCCGGCGGGGCGGACCCGAATTCCAACCCGTCCCTGCGGCGCGTGATGCAGAACGCCCGCGCGGTCAACATGCCGAAGGACAAAGTCGAGGCGGCGATCAAGCGGGCCTCGGGCCGGGATGCCACGCACTATCATGAAGTGCATTACGAGGCTTATGCGCCGCACGGCGTCGCTCTGTTGATCGAAGCGGCCACCGACAATCCGACGCGCACCGTGGCCTCGGTGCGCAACATCGTCACCAAGAACGGCGGCAACCTCGCCACCTCGGGCAGCGTCGCGTTCCTCTTCAAGCACATGGGTGTATTCCGTCTCGCGCCGGCCGGAATCGACCAGGACGAGCTCGAGCTGTACCTGATCGATCACGGGCTCGAGGAAATGGGCGAGAGCACCGGGGAGAATGGTGAGGCGCAGCTGCTCATCCGCTGCGCCTTCGAGGACTTCGGCAAGATGCAGGAAGCCCTCGAGACGCGTGGCATCACGCCGCTGTCGGCGGAACACGAGTACGTCTGCACGGTGCCGACCGAGCTGCCCGAGGCGCAGGCGCAGGAAGTGCTCGCGTTGATCGACAAGCTCGAACAGGACGACGACGTGCAGCGGGTGTTTCACACCCTCGCGTAAGCGGCGTGCCGCGACGGCGGCTAATCCGGCATCGGCGTCATGCGCGCCCCGAGCGCGTCCTCGAACCCCAGATTGCGCAGATCCGCGACGCGCTGCGGGTAGAGCACCCCGTCGAGATGGTCGACCTCATGCTGCACGACGCGCGCGTGAAAGCCGTGCGCGGTCCGCTCGAAGGGCACCCCGTGCAGATCGAACCCGCGGTAGCGCAGGTGCGTGTAGCGCGGCACCAGCCCGCGCAGCCCCGGCACCGACAGACACCCCTCCCAGCCCTCGGCCTGCTCGCGACCGAGTGGCGTCAACTGCGGGTTGACGAGCACCGTGTACGGCACGGGCGCAACGTTCGGATAGCGCGGGTTGTCGGCGACCTCGAAGATCACCACGCGCAGACTGACGCCGATCTGCGGGGCGGCGATTCCGGCGCCGTTCAGGGACCGCATGGTTTCATCCATGTCCCGCACCAGCGCTTGGAGGTCTGCGTCGAAGCGCTGCACGGGCGCGGCGACCTGCGCGAGCAGCGGCTCGCCCATCTTCAACACCCGGCGTATGGTCATGGGTGTACAGTACAATATTCCAGGGCTTCGGGAGTGACGCCAGATGTGGAACAAGACTGACCCGGAAGAGTCCTTCCGCAACAAGGTCATTTGGGTGGCGGCGGCGGTCGTGGCGGCCGCATTGATCGGCGTCGGCGTCTTCTATCGCTTCCACACGAGCACGCCGACGGCCACCAGCGGCACCGTGCCGCCCGCACCGCCGGCCGCGGCCCCCGCCCCGGCCTCAGCGCCGCTGCCGAGCGCCGCACAGGCGCCCACGATCGCACATCCCGTCCCCGCACCGAGCAGCACGGCCGGCACGCAACCGCTGCCGCCGCTGAACCACAGCGACGCAGTCGTGCTCGCCGCCCTCGATACGCTGATCGGCCACCCGGCCGTCGCGCAGTTCATCGTGCCGAAGAACATCATCCGCCGGGTGGTGGTGAGCGTCGACAGCCTGCCGCGCGCCAAGGTGTCCGCAGACCTGCGTCCCATCCAGGCAACGCCGGGACAGACCATCGTCAACCGTCAGGGCGGCGTCGCGCTGCTCAGTCAACGCAATTACGCGCGCTACACCCCTTTCGTGGCGGTGGTCAGCCGGCTGAACGTCCAGGGCCTGGCCCAGCTGTACTTCCGTCTCTACCCGCTGTTCCAGCGGGCCTATGAGAGCCTGGGTTACCCGGGCAAGTACTTCAACGACCGCCTGGTGCAAGCCATCGACAGTCTGCTCGCGACGCCCGCGGTCAGCTCGCCCGTCACCCTGGTGCGCCCGAAGGTGTTCTGGCAGTTCGCCGACCCGAAGCTCGAAGCACTGCCCGCCGGGCAGAAGCTGATGCTGCGCATGGGTCCGAAGAACGACGCCATCATCGAGCACAAGCTGCGTCAGTTCCGCGCGCTCATCGCCAACCCGCCGAAGTAGCGCGCGCGAGGCACTCAGAGCCGTTCGAGCGCGCCGCGCAACTGCGAGAGCAGTTCTCCGTGCGCGGTGGGATCGAACGGCTCGCCCGCCTGCCAGTCGTACGCCCAGGGATGCGCGGTCCGCAGCGTCTCGGGCTCCTGCGCATAGCGCGGAATGACGTGCGCGTGCAGCGCCGGCTCGAGATTGCCGAGCATCGCGTAGTTGATCCGTACCGCCCCGGTGGCGGCGAGCACCGCATCGCCGAGGCGGGCCAGATCCAGTAGAAATCGCGCCCGGTCGGGCGCCGCGAGTGCATTGAGCGTCGGCACCACCGGATCGGGCAGCAGCAGCGCATAGCCGCGCAGGAACTGCCGCTCCCCGAGCAACGCCCACCCGCAGGGCAGCCGCGCGATCAGGCGCGGCTCACGCCCGGCGCGCAGCGCCTCGACCTGCCGGTGAATCGCGGTGTGCGGCCCGCTCAGCATGTCACTCCCAGCACCCCGAGGGCGCTCACGGTCGAGGCGTAGCCGGTGTGTTCGATCGCCTGCCAGCCGCGCTGACGCGCCGCCTGTACGTTCTCGGCGCGATCATCGATGAACACCGTAGCCGCAGGTTCGAGCGCGAAGCGCCGTTCCGCCTCGGCGTAGATGCCCGCGTCGGGCTTCATGACGCCGGCGAGGAACGAGGGCAACGCGCCATGGCCGATGCGGTGCACGCCGTACTCGCGCGACAGGTGCGCCCAGTGCAGATCTCCGATGTTGGAGAGCAAAAACACCCGGTAGCGCTCGCTCAAGCGTTCAGCGAGCCGCACCATCCGCGGTTGCAGCTCGAACATGCTCGTCCAGTGCTCGTGCGCGGCCTGCAGATCCATCGGCCGGCGCGCCAGTCCCGCGAAGCGCTCGAGCAGAGCACGTCCGGTGAGCCGGCCGCACTCGTGCTCGTGCAGCGCGACCTGCGTGAGCACCGAGTTCAGGTCACGGGCATCGGCGCCGTGTTCGCGCAGAAACTGAAGAAAGGGCGCGGTATCGAGGTGTACGAACACCCAGCCGATGTCGAAAACGACGTTGCGCAGCACGCGGTTCACTCCCGGCGCCTCAGAGCGGCGCGTTACAGCGGAAAGGGCATCACCATGCCGGAGTCTCCCGGCGTGAGATTCACCGCCACGACGGTGGCTTTGGGAAAGAAGTTGAATTCCGTGGCGCTCGCCCAGGTGTACGCGCCCATGGCACGCCCGACGATCAGGTCGCCCGCCTCGAGCTTCGGCAGCATCAGGTTCTCGGCGATCACATCGATGCTGTCGCAGGTCGGTCCGGCGAGCACCGAGGGCAGACGCTCCTCGGAATCCTTCAGCGGCTCCACCGGGTAGCGGGCGTGATCGAACAGCTGGCCGCTGTAGGAGCCGTACAGCCCGTCATCGAGGTAGTACCACCAGTGTCCCTCGCGGCGGGCGCGGCCCATGACCGAGGCGACCCCGAGTGCGGCCGGGCCGACGATGAAGCGCCCCGGCTCGGCGATCACCCGTACGCGCTTCGGCAGCGCCGCGAGTGCGCTGCGCAGCGGTTCACAGAAGCGCTCGATGTCCTGCACCGGCTGGGTGTAGTCGATGGGGAATCCCCCGCCGATGTCGAGCGTATCGAGCACGCCGAGCTTGCGCCGCCGGCCCGCGGCCATCAACTGCGCGCAGGCGTCGAGCGCCTCGACGTGTTTGGCCGAATCCCCCGCCTGCGAACCGACGTGAAAGCTCAGGCCACGCACGGTGATGCCGAGCTCCGCGGCGAGTCGCGCCAGCTCCAGCGCGTCCTCCGGATCGCAGCCGAACTTGCGCGACAGGTCGCACACGGCCCCGGGGCTCCTGAACGAGACGCGCAGGAGCAACTCGGCGCGGTCGGAGAATGGCTCGAACTTGCGCACCTCGTCCGGGTTGTCGGCGACGAAGGTCCGCACGCCGAATTCGAGCGCATTGCGGATGTCCTGCGGCCGTTTGATCGGATGCGTGTGGATGCAGCGCGCCGGATCGACGCCGAGCCGGCGGACCAGCTGCACCTCCCCGGTGGTGGCCAGATCGAGGAACCCGCCCTCGGCGAGCACGGTCTGCACGACCGCCGCGTGGGGCATCGGCTTCAGCGCATAGTGCAGGTCGACCCGCCCGAGCGCGGCGCGCAGCTTGCGGTACTGCACGCGCACGCGCTCACAGTCGAGGATGAGCAGCGGGGAGCCGAACTGACGCACCAGCCGGCGGATCTCCGCGGGTTGGAACGGATCGACGAAACGATTGCGACGGACGCTCATGGGGTATCTCCGGGCGCGGCGGCGCCGACGGCCGCACGGCGCAGTCGGTCGCGGATCGCCTCCCATTCATCGCCTTGCGGCACTTCCTGCACCAGGATGCGCTCGCAGCCGCTCTTGTCGAGGGCGCGCAGGTGCGCATACAAGTCATGACCATAGCGCTGGGCCTGCGCCGTGGCGTCGATCCAGGTCACCTCCGCCCGCGCGATCTGCGGGGCGTGCTGGGCCAACACCGCCACGCGCCGGCCGGCCTGCGCAAGCGCGGCGCTGCGGGCCTCGAGCCGCTCGGCCGGCACGATCTCGAGTGCGGTCGCCGGGGCATAATGGGCCGCCGTGCTGCCCGGCACGCGCGGTGAGGCCGCATCGGCGCCGATCTGCAGCGAGCCGAGCTGGGCGCGAATCTCCGCGGCAGTGATCCGGCCCGGGCGCAACAGGCGCGCATCGCCATCCTGGAACGCCACGATGGTCGATTCCAGGCCGATCGGGCACTCCCCGCCATCGAGCACCACCTGGACCGCCGCGCCGAGTTCCTCGCGCACGTGCTCGGCCCGGGTCGGGGAGAGGCGCCCGTAGCGGTTGGCGGACGGCGCGGCAATCCCGCCGCCGAAGGCGGCGAGCAGCTGCTGGGCCACGGGGTGCGCCGGAACGCGCACCGCCACCGTGTCCTGACCGCCGGTCACACTGTCATCGACCTCGGACGAGCGCGGCAGCACCAGCGTCAACGGCCCGGGCCAGAACCGCTCGGCCAACTGCTGAGCCGCAGGCGGCACGTGCCGAGCCCAGCCGGAGAGTTCCCGCAAGCTCTGCAGGTGCACGATCACCGGATGGCGTGCGGGGCGGCCCTTGACCGCGAAGATGCGCCGCACCGCCGCGGGATTGCGTGCATCGGCGCCGAGTCCGTACACGGTTTCGGTCGGAAAGGCGACCAGCGCCCCGGCGCGTAGTGCGTCGAGGGCGGCCTGCAGATCCGCCGATGCAATGGGCCCCATCCGACAGCTCCGCCCCTGCGCTCAGTGCAGCGCGCGCCGTACCCAGCCGTGCGCCGTGCGCAGCAGCTCGTAGGCCGGCCAGTAGTGGTTGTCGAGCGTCAGCGTGATGACCTGCGGCGCATTGTTCCAGCCGAGGGCCGTGATGCGCACCGAGGCATGATCCGGCCGGTGGGTCACGGCGGTCAGGAACGCATCGAGATCCGGCGTCGGCTTGCCGTCCACCGCCACGATGCGCAACCCCGCGAACAGGCCATAGCGCGAGGCCGGTGAGCCGTACTCGAAGTTATCCACGTACACCCCGTACGGCGGCACCCCGCGCTGCGCCAGCATGGAGTGGAAGGGACGCTGCAGCGTCGCCCCAGCCCATTGCACCACGCGCCGCAGCTCGGTGCCGGAGAGCACCACGGTCGGCACCGTGATCGTGAGCGCTTCCCGGCCCCGCCACACGGTCAGTCGCACGCTGCGGTGACCCGAGGTGGCCTGCTCGACCTGCTCGAAGCGGGTCACGACGTGCCCATTGATGGCGAGCAGCAGGTCGCCCGGCTCGAGCAGCCGGGACGCCGGCGAGCCGCCGGTGGTGCGAATGACCGTCAACACGACGCGCCGCGTGGCGCTCTGCGCGGCGAGCCGCTGGGCCCAGAATGGTGTCAGTCCGATCAGGCGCGCGCTCGAGAGCGGCGTGGGCGCGAGCTCCACGTCGAGCGAGTGCAGCGGCTGGCCGCTGCGCATGCGTGCGAGCATGTCGAGCACCGGTTCGATCGGCACGCCCTGCAGGTCCTGGCCGACGCCGTTCGCGGTATCGAATGCAAAGCTCGACCACAGTCCGAGCACATTGCCGTGCCGGTCGGTGAGCACCCCGTCGAAGCTCTTCGGCGGGTTGACCAGCTGAATACTCTCGATGTTGGTGTCGCGAAAGCGCATCGTGCGGGACAGTGGCAGCTCGAGCGGCTCGATGCTCGAGATCTCGGTACGGCGGAAATGCAGATCGCTGTCATCCCCGATACCGACCACGTTGATCGGCTCCCCGGAGGCGAGTCGCGCGGGGCGCAGGCGCGCCGAGCGCACGGGCGTCGAACCGATGAGGCGCGGATCGTAGGCGACCACCGCGAGGTTGTGGATGGGACTGACGTACACCACCCGGCCCGGCACCTGCACCGTGCCGGCAAAGGTGATCGTGACGTCGCCGAGGGACACCGGCACCGTGTTGCGATCGACCACCACCCAGCCGCGCTTGGCGTCCACCACGAGTCCGGTGCCGTGGTAGTAGTGCTCGGTCACCCCGGAGATCGAGTACGGCATGCTGAAGGTGACCGAGACCAGCGAGTGCGCCAGCCGCGTCAGCAGCGGATTGCGGTAGACCGGAAAGCCCGTCGCGCTCACCGGGTGCGGCGGCGGTGGCGGTCCGGCCGGCAGCATCTTGCACGGCCACAGGCCGAGCGTGTCGTTGCGCACGCAGTACTCGGCCGGGAACCAGCGCCGGTCCATGCGGAAATAGGCGAGCTGGGTACTGTTCGGATCGCTCGCGAGCGTGAAGCGCACGGTGGCGTACTCGCCGTCGGCGAGGCGCGCGAGTGCGTGGCGGAAATCCTGCAGATTATCGATCGGCCAGGAGTCGATGGCGTGGATCACCGCCCCGCGCGGCACGCCGGCGGCGCCGAACACGAAACCGGGATTGGCGACCCACACGCCGCGCGGCGGCACGTTCAACTGCAGCGCCATCTCGTACGAGAGCGTGTTGACCACGGCATCGCCGAACTGCACGTAGGCGCTCGGTGCGAGCGCGTTGAGATCCCCGACCGGCAGACGCACGGTGAGCGCGTGGCCGCCGCGCTCGATCTGCAGCGTCACCTGGCGGCCCACCGCCGCATCGAGCATGCGCTCGAGCGGCTCGAAGGTCGTCACGTAGTGCCCATCGAGACGCACCAGGATATCCCCCGGCTGCAGCACCCGCGCGCTCGGTGAACCGCCGAGCACGGTGCTCACCACGAGCATGCCGGTGCGCTGCGGGAACGCCTTGCGCACCGCGGTCTCGACCGGCCGCGGCAGGCCGAGCCGCTCGAGCTCATCGAAGGGGATGTAGTGGAAGATCGTATAGAGCGTGCCGCGCGTGACCGGCTTGCCCTGCTGGATCAACCGCAGCGCCCGTTGCACCGGCGCGAGCGGCAGGTAGAAGCTCGAGGCGGCATTGCTCGCCCCGCCGGCGTTGAGCGCCACGACGTGACCGCGGATGTCGATGACCGGGGAGCCGGAGGAGCCCCCGGAGGTGCCCGAGGCGGCCTGCAGGTAGAACGTGTTGAAGTCGTTGTAGTTGCCGAACCCGTAGTACGGCGCCCGGCGGTGCAGCCGCGCGAGCGTGCCGGCCAGAATCGACAGCTGCTCCCCGGCATTGTTACCGATCACGCGGATCTCGCGCCCCACCCGGGCACCGGCCGGATCGAGCTTCAGCGCCTTGGGGTGGATGTAGCGCAGCTTCTTCGGATCGAAGCGGTAGAAGCCGAAGTCGTGCACCGGATCGCGGTAGATCGGGTAGATCGGGATCTGTTCACGGTCGAGGAACGTGGCCGTCGCCGTCACCGGCCCGGGCGTCACGACGTGGCGGTTGGTGAGGATGATGCCGCGTTTGGCGTCGACCACGAAACCGGTGGCCTGCGCGGTCTCGTTCACGTCGGTGTCGAAGGCGCGGTCCTGGTTGAAGTTGATCGCCACCACGCTACTGGCGATGCGCGCGAGCGTCGCGGCCCAGGTCGGATTGGACTCGAGCGCCGCGGCCTGGCGTGCCAGGTGGGCGGCCACGGCCGAGGGCAGGGCCGGATGCGCCGGCGGTGCAGCAGGCGCGGCGCCGGCCAGCGCGGTCGAGCCCACCGCCAGTGTGAGCACGGACAGACAGAACACTCGCAGCACTCGCATCGTCCCCCCGGATGACATTGCGCTAGCGCCCCAGCAGCACCAGCAGCCACACGACCGCCAGCAATCCGAATGACATCAGCACGGCCGCCGAGCCGATGTCCTTGGCCAGACCGGCGAGCGCATGGCGCTCGAGCCCGATGCGATCGACGGTCGCCTCGATGGCGCTGTTGATCAACTCCACGATCAGGATCAGCAGCACCGGAGCGACGAGCAGCGCGCGCTGGGTGCCGTCATGGCCCAGCCACAGCGCCAGCGGCACGGCGAGCGCCGCGAACGCCAGTTCCTGGCGAAACGCGGCCTCCTCGCGAAATGCCCCTGCCAGCCCCCGCCCACTGGCGCCGAAGGCGCGCAGCAGTCGCTTGAGGCCTCTGGGTTTGTACCGCTCGATCGCTACGGGGCCGCTTTCCACGCCAGGTCCAGCTGCTTGGCCGCCCGAACGTCGTCGAGCCGCCGTACCGGCATGGTATGCGGAGCGCTGCGGACCTGCTCGGGTTCTTGCGTCGCCTCGGTGAGGATCTGCACCATCGCCTCCACGAACGCATCGAGAGCGGCCTTGCTCTCCGTCTCGGTCGGCTCGATCAACAGGCATTCCGGCACCAGCAGCGGGAAATACGTGGTCGGCGCATGCTGACCATGATCAAGCAGCCGCTTGGCGAAGTCCATGGCCGTCACCCCGAGTTCGCGCGCCTGACGCTTCACGGTGATGATGAACTCGTGGCTGGCACGCCGCTTCGGATAGGCGGCATCGAAGCCCGAACGGGTCAGGCGCGCGAGCAGGTAGTTGGCGTTGAGCGTCGCGTACTCCCCGACCTTGGCCATGCCGTCGCGACCGAGCATGCGCATGTAGATGTACGCCCGCAGCAGCACCCCGACGTTGCCCGCAAAAGTCGAGAGCCGCCCGATCGACTGCGGCCGATCGCGCTCGGTCAACCACACGTAGCGCTCTCCTTCGCGTGCCACGATCGGCACCGGCAGGAAAGGCACGAGCCGCGCGGAGACCCCCACGGGACCAGCGCCCGGTCCACCGCCGCCGTGCGGCGTGGAGAACGTCTTGTGCAGGTTGACGTGGATGACGTCGAAGCCCATGTCACCGGGGCGAACCTTGCCGAGGATGGCGTTGAGGTTGGCGCCATCGTAGTAGAGCAACCCGCCCGCGGCGTGCACGGTGCGGGCCACTTCCTCGATGCGCCGCTCGAACACCCCGAGCGTCGAGGGGTTGGTCAGCATGATGCCGGCGGTTTTCGGGCCGACCGCGGCCTTGAGCGCGGCCAGATCGACGTCACCGTCGGCATCGACCGGGACCTCGCGAACCACGCAGCCGCACATGGTCGCGGTGGCGGGGTTGGTGCCGTGCGCCGCCTCGGGCACGATGATCTCGTTGCGCTCCAGGTCGCCGCGCGCCCGGTGATAGGCACGGATCATGGCCACCCCGGCGTACTCGCCCTGGGCGCCGGCCATCGGGCTCAGCGCCACCGCCTGCATGCCGGTGACCGCCTTGAGCATCTCCTGCAGCTCGAACAGGCACTCGAGCACCCCCTGGCCGGCGGATTCCGGCGCGAGCGGATGGCGCCCGAGGAACTCCGGCAGCATGGCGTACTGGTTGCACGCCTTGGGGTTGTATTTCATCGTGCACGAACCGAGCGGATAGAAGTTCGTGTCGATCGAGAAGTTCAGCTGCGAGAGCCGGGTGAAGTGCCGCACGGTCTCGAGCTCGCTCACCTCGGGCAACAGAGGGGGCGTGCCGCGCAGCTGCGCGGCGGGCAGATCCGCCGTGCTCGCTTCAGCCGGCGGGCTCGGCCACTGGTCCTCGGCGCCGCGCCCCGGCACGGAGTATTCGAAAATCAGCTTTTCCAGGCGGTTGGTTCGTTCAGTGCTCATCGGAGTCTCTTCGGATCAGGCGGCCTGCGCTTCGCGCAGGCATTCCTCGAGCACCGTCACGTAGCGCTCGATGTCCTCTGGGGTCTTGGTCTCGGTGGCGCACACCAGCAGCGCGTGCCCGAGTTCCGGGTAGTGTTCGGCGAGGTCCCAGCCGCCGAGCACGCCGCGCGCGGCGAGCCGCTCGAGCAGCGGCGCCACGGGCCGCTCCAGGCCGATCACCGCCTCGTGAAACACCGGCAGCGGGAACACCCGGCGCACCCCGCGCACGCCACTCAGCGCCCGCAGCAGCTCCCCGGTGCGCGCATGCGAGGCGACCGCGGTGCGCCGCAGGCCCTCGGCCCCGAGCAGCGACAGATGAATGGTGGCCGCCGTGACCATCAGTCCCTGGTTGGTGCAGATGTTCGAGGTGGCTTTGGCACGACGGATGTGCTGCTCGCGCGCCTGCAGCGTCAGCGTGAACCCACTCTGGCCGTCGGCATCCACGGTGCGCCCGACGATGCGACCGGGCATCTGGCGCACGTAGGCCATGCGCGTGGTCATGAAGCCGAAATACGGTCCGCCGGAGGACAGCGGAATGCCGAGCGGCTGACCGTCCCCGACCACGATGTCGGCGCCCTCGCGACCCCACTGGCCCGGCGCCTTCAGCAGCGCCAGGGAGACCGGGTTGACCACGGCGACCACGAGGATCTTGTGGGCATGCGCCCAATCGGTGAGCGCGTCCACGTCCTCGAGTCGGCCGAACACGTTCGGCTGCTGAATGACGAGCGCGGTGATGTCCTCGCCGGCGTAACGCTCGAGCGCTTCAAGCGCCGTACCGCCACCTTCGGCCGAATACGGCACCTCCTCGAACGTCACGCCCTGATTGCCGGCGATGGCGAGCGCGGCGCGACGGTAATACGGGTGCACCGTACGCGGCACGAGAATGCGCTGCGAGCGCGAGTGCCGGTTGGCCCGCACGGCCATCAGGGCAGCCTCGGCGAGCGCGCTGCCGCCGTCGTACAGCGACGCGTTGGAGACCTCCATGCCCGTCAGGTTGGTCATCATGCTCTGGAATTCGTACAGCAGCTGCAGCGTTCCCTGGCTGGCCTCCGCCTGGTAGGGCGTATAGGCGCTGTAGAACTCCCCGCGCGTCGCCAGCGCCCAGACCGCCGAGGGAATGTGGTGCTCGTACGCGCCGGCGCCGATGAAGCACAGCGGCCGCCCGTCGCGGCGCGAACGCTCGCCCATCAGCCGGGCCAGCTGCATCTCATTGAGCGCCTCGGGCACGCCCGCGAGCGCTCCGATGCGCAAGTTCGAGGGAATCTCCTCGAAGAGCCGCTCGATGCCATCGACCCCGATGACCTCGAGCATCGCCGCGACGTCCGCGCGGGTATGCGGCACGAAGGCCATCAGTCGCCCTCCTCGGCGGTGAGCTTCTCGTACTCGGCGGCCGACAGCAGCCCGGGCAGCGCCCCTGCAGGGCGCAGCCGCGCGAGCCAGCCGGCGCCGTATGGATCGGTGTTGAGCGTCTCGGGCGCCCCGGCGAGCGCACCGTTGCCCTCGGTGACCTCACCGCTGAGCGGCGCGTAGACGTCGGAGGCTGCTTTGACCGACTCGACCACGGCGAACGGCTCGCCCGCAGTCACCGTGCGGCCCGCTTCGGGGACCTCGACGAACACCAAGTCGCCGAGGGAATGCTGCGCGTGGTCGGTGATGCCAACCTCGACGGTGCCGTCGGGCAGCGTCCGCAGCCATTCGTGGGTCCGCGTGTATTTGAGATCGGAAGGAACCTTGCTCATGCGACGCTCCGTGGAGTCGAATCGATGGATGTATGTGAGTGAATGAAGGCGATGGGTCTGCCACTCGGGCGGTGCACGGCTCAGCCGATGAGCGACTTGCCGTGCCGCACGAAGGGCGGTTTGACGACGCGTGCGGCCAGCGGCTTGCCGCGCACCTCGACCTGCACCTGATCGGGCGCGGCGATCGGGATGCGCGCCAGCGCGATGGAGCGCTCGAGCGTCGGGGAAAACGTGCCGCTGGTGATCTGCCCCTCACCGATGCCCGGTGCGAGCACGCGCTGGTGCGAGCGCAGCACGCCACGCTCCTCGAGGACCAGTCCGACGAGTTTGTGCTCGAGCCCGCGCGCACGCGCCGCCTCGAGCGCCTCGCGGCCGATGAAGGCCCGCGGAGTGCTCATGGCCACCGTCCAGGCGAGCCCGGATTCGAGCGGGTTGGTGGTCTCGTCCATGTCGTTGCCGTAGAGGTTCATGCCCGCCTCCAGGCGCAGCGTATCGCGCGCGCCGAGGCCACAGGGCTGCACGCCCGCCGCGACGAGCGAGCGCCACAGTGCCTCGGCCTCCTCGACCGGCACCATGACCTCGAAGCCGTCCTCGCCGGTGTACCCGGTGCGGGACACGAACCAGCGGCCGAGCTCCGCGCCGAAGAACGCACCGAGCGCCAGGGCGCGCTCGGCGAGCGGCGGCGGCAGGAGCGCGGCGAGACGTGCGCGCGCCTCGGGCCCCTGCACGGCGAGCATCGCCAGATCGGTCCGTTCGCGCACCGTGAGGCCGTACGGCTCGGCGTGGCGGCGTATCCAGGCGAGATCCTTGTCGCGGGTGCCGGCATTGACCACGACGCGAAACCACTGCTCGCCGAGGTAATACACGATCAGATCGTCGATGACGCCGCCGCGCTCGTTGAGCAGACACCCGTAGAGCGCCTTGCCGGGGACGCCGAGCTTGCCGACGTCGTTGGCGAAGACCTTCAGCAGGAACGGCCGCACCCCCTCGCCCTCGAGGTCCACGACGCACATGTGCGAGACGTCAAACAGGCCGGCGGCGCGGCGCACCGCATGGTGCTCGGCGAGCAGCGAGCCGTACTGCAAGGGCATGTCCCAGCCGCCGAAGTCCACGATACGTGCACCGGCGGACTGATGAATAGCGAATAAAGGGGTTCGTCGAGCCACGGATCCTCCAGGGAAACAAAAAAAGCGGCAGGCCGCTCACCTGCCGCCCCTCTGTCCGGTGACCTGAGAGATCGGGCGCCCGCGCGCCTCTCCCCTTCGGTGGGTCGGTGCGCCGAAGCGCCCGCCGCTCTCCAGAGACCCCGCGCAAAGCCCCTCTCGGGGTCTGCGCAAGCTGCCGTTCATGTGCCTGAGCGTTTCCGGGCGGAATTGCGCCTTCGGCGGTCCGACCCTGGAGCCGGACTCTCTCCGAGCAGCTTGATGTTCGGAATCCGGGCATGATACCAGCGTTGCGTCCGGAAGGGAGAGGCCCCCGCGGGCGATGCGCCCCGCTTGCGCCGATGGTCGCGGCCGGCGGCCCAGACCGGTAAAATCCCGAGTCCACCCCGATACGTCCCCGAAGTCACTGGCAGGTTCCCATGTCGAGCATTGCACGCCGTTCTTCCATCCAGGTCACGATTGGCGCGGTGCGCGTCGGCGGCAGCGCCCCGATCGTCGTGCAGTCGATGACCAATACCGACACGGCCGACGTGGAAGGCACGACGCAGCAGGTCAAGTCGCTCGCGCTCGCCGGCTCGGAGCTGGTGCGCATCACGGTCAACTCCGCCGAGGCCGCCGCCGCCGTGCCGCACATCCGCGAGCGGCTCGATCAGATGGGCGTGTCGGTGCCGCTGATCGGCGACTTCCATTTCAACGGACACAAGCTGCTGCGCGAGCATCCGGCCTGCGCCGAGGCGCTCGCCAAGTACCGCATCAACCCGGGCAACGTCGGTCGCGGCAGCAAGCGCGACCCGCAGTTCGCCGAGATGATCGAGATGGCCTGCCGGTACGGCAAGCCGGTGCGCATCGGGGTCAACTGGGGCAGCCTCGATCAGGAACTGCTGATGCGCATCATGGATGAGAATGCCCAGCGTACCGAGCCGCTGAGCGCGCAGCAGATCATGCGCAACGCGGTCGTACTCTCGGCGCTCGAGAGCGCCGAGCGCGCCGAGGGGCTCGGCATGGCGCGCGATCGGATCATCCTCTCGGCCAAGGTGAGCGGGGTACAGGACCTCATCGCCATCTACAGCGATCTCGCCGCGCGCTGCGAGTATCCGCTGCACCTGGGACTGACCGAGGCCGGCATGGGCTCGAAGGGTATCGTCGCGTCGACCGCCGGCATGGCGGTGCTGCTGCAGCGGGGCATCGGCGACACCATCCGCGTGTCGCTCACGCCGGAGCCGGGCGGTGACCGCAGCCAGGAAGTCATCGTCGCGCAGGAGATCCTGCAAACCATGGGCCTGCGCGCGTTCCTGCCGCTGGTGACGGCGTGCCCCGGCTGCGGCCGTACCACGAGCACGGTGTTCCAGGAACTCGCCCAGAGCATCCAGAGCCACATCCGTCACCGCATGCCCGCGTGGCGGCGCGAGTACGAGGGCGTCGAGGACATGACCGTCGCGGTGATGGGCTGCGTCGTCAACGGCCCGGGTGAGAGCAAGCACGCCAACATCGGCATCAGTCTTCCCGGCACCGGCGAGCGTCCGGTCGCGCCGGTGTACGAGGATGGCGAGAAGACCGTCACGCTCAAAGGCGATCACATCGCCGAGGAGTTCCAGGAAATGCTCGAGCGCTACGTGGCGCGGCGGTTCACCAAGAAGTCTGCCCAGGACACGGCTGCAGCCTGACCGGCATGCGCCAGGAGCGATGCTCATGAGCGATCTGACCGAGCGCAAGTGCACGCCGTGCGAGGGCGGCATCGCGCCGCTGACGCGCGCGCAGGCCGAGACGAAACTCGGCGAGCTCGCCGCGGGCTGGCAGCTCGCCGCCGACGGCACATCCCTCGTGCGGGAGTTCCGCTTTGCGGATTTCCTGCGCACCATGAGCTTCGTCAATGCGCTGGCGCACGTCGCGAACATCGAGGACCACCACCCGGACCTCGAGGTCGGCTACCACTACTGCCGGGTGCGCTACAGCACCCACGCCATCGGCGGGCTGTCGGACAACGACTTCATCTGCGCGGCGAAGATCGACCGCATCGCACTCAGCTGAGCGGTGCGGCGCCCGGCCGTGCCACGGCCGGCAGCTCACCGGAGAGTCCGAGCGCCTGCGCGATGAAGAGGCGCTTCAGCGCCTCACTGCGGTTCACCCAGGCCAGTCCGTGCTGCGCGGCACGCGCGAGCGGACCCTGGCCGTGGGCGAGGAAGCGATTGAAGCCGTCGATGGCGAACGCCATGGGCGCCAGTTCGCTCTTGCGCCAGCGCTCGTAGCGGCGCAGCGGGGCGAGCGCCCCGGGATCCTCCCCGGCCCGCTGCGCCTGCAGCACGCACTCCACCAGCGCCGCGGCATCGAGCAGCCCGAGGTTCACGCCCTGGCCGGCCAGCGGATGCACGACGTGTGCCGCATCGCCGATCAGGGCGCAGCGCGATGCGGCGAAGCGTTCGGCGCGCAGCCGCCGCAGCGCCAGACCGGTCCGCTCGGTGCACAGCTCGAGCGTCCCGAGCACCCCGCCGGAGGCCTCCTGCAGTGCCGCCTCGAATTGCGCCTGCGACATCGCGAGCCGCTCGCGCGCCACCGCCTCCTCGATCGACCACACGATCGAGCTCGTCCCGTCGGCGAGCGGCAAAAACGCGAGCGTCCCCTCGCCGAGAAAGCGCTGCCAGGCGGTGCGTTCGTGCGGCCGCTCGGTGCGCACGTTGGCGACGATCGCCGTTTGGCCGTAGTTGGCGGCCTGGACCGCGATGCCGATGCTCGCGCGCACGCGCGAGCGGGCACCATCGGCGCCGACCAGCAGACGACACTGCAGCGAGTGCTCAGAGAGATGCACTTCGACGGCCTCGTCGCGAATCGACAGACCCGTCAATCCGCCGCGGAGAATCGTGCCGCCGGCCGCCTCGAACGCCTCGAGCGCCGCGCACTGCACCAGTCGATTCTCCGCGATCGCGCCGAGATCGGCTTCGCCCACGGTGGCGGCATCGAAGAGGAGCGCATCGGGGCTGCGCGCCGGCAAATGCGCCGGCCAGACGCACATTCGCTCATAGGGCTGGACGCGCTGCGCATCGACCCGCTCCCAGGCGCCGGCCGCCGCGAGGATCCGCTCGCTGGCGCGCGAGAACGCCGACACACGCGCATCGAGCGGCTCGCCGGCGACCGCACGGACCGGCCGGGCCGGCTCCACCACCGCGATGCGCAGGGCACGCCGCCCCGAGCCGGCCGCGCGCTGCAGCAGCGCCGCGGCGCACGCGCCGACCGGCCCGCCACCGACGATCAGCACATCCCAGTGTGCCTCGGCGCCGCTCATGCCACGGGCAGCCCGCGCGCCAGACGCGGCGTCGGTCCGCCGAACCCGAGGCTCACGCGCGCCAGCGCGCGCTTTGCCGGCGGTGACAGATCAAACATGACCAGACCGAGGTTGCGCAGCAGGCTGGCCCCCGGCAACGTGCTCGCGAACAGTTTGACCAGCGAATCGGTGAAGCGAACCACGCCGCCGCGGTCCGCCGCGCGCGCCTCGCTGTAGCCGTGCAACAGTTCCGCGGCGCCCGGATCGCCGCTCGTCGCGGCGATCCGCTCGGCGAGCAGCGCCGCATCGCGCAGCCCGAGATTGAAGCCCTGGCCGGCGATCGGGTGCAACCCCTGCGCCGCGTTGCCCACCAGCACGGTACGAGTCCCCACCGTCGCCTCGGCGCGCGAGAGTCGCAGCGGGTACGAGGCGCGCCGGCCCATGCTGAGCAACCGACCGGCCCGCCAACCGAAGCGCTCCTGCAGCGCCGCCAGGTAGAGCGCATCGGGGAGCGCCAGCAACTGTGCGGCCCGGGCCGGCTCGCAGGCCCACACGGTGCCGTAGCCGCCCCCGCGCAGCGGCAGCACCGCGACCGGGCCGCTCGAGGTGAATCGTTCGTACGCGGTGCCGTCGTGCGGGCGATCCGTCAGCACCGGCGCGGTGATCGCCACCTGGTCGTAGTCTTCGATCTGCGCCGCAATCCCCGCCGCGGCGCGCACGAGGGAGTTGGCCCCATCGGCCGCCACCAGTAAACGGGCGCTGACCACCTCGTGCGCCCCGTCGGCACCGACCACCGTGAGCGCCGCGCCGTCGGCGGCGACCTCGGCCGCCACAACCTTCGCCGGCACGCGCAGCGTGACGCCATCGGCGCGTTCGAGCGCGCGCCACAGCGCCCGGCCGATCACCCGGTTCGCAATGACGTAGCCGAACGCATCGACGCCCTGCTCCGCGGCGCGCAGACGCGCGCTGCCGAACCGGCCCGCCTCCGAGACATGGATGGTGCGGATCGCGGCGGCCTCGCCGGCCAACTCCTCCCAGACGCCGAGCCCCTGGAAGATGCGCCGCGTGGCGTTGCCGAGCGCCGTCGTGCGCTCATCGAAACTCGGCTGAGCGCTCGAGTCCGCGGCCACGCCCTCGATGAGCAGCACGCGGCGCGTGCTGGCGCTCAGTGCGAGGGCGAGACTCGCCCCGACCAACCCGCCGCCGACGATGACGACGTCGAAGTCGCGCGGCACGCCGCCTGCGGCTTCATGCGTGGGCACGCGGACCCCGGCGCGCTCTGGCGTGCGGCTGCACCGGCGCCGCTTCGGCGGCACTCTCGTGCGACTCGGCCATGAGGGCCTCGATCAGGTCGGGATCTTTGGGGGCGCCGTCGGTGAGCACCTCGAACCCGTTCTTGGTGACGGCGACATCGTCCTCGATGCGCACGCCGATCCCCTGGAAGCGCTTCGGCACCCCGCGCGCCCCGTGCGGGATGTAGATGCCCGGCTCGATGGTGAGCACCATGCCGGGCTCGAGTGCCCGCCATGCATCGCCCACTTTGTAATCCCCGACGTCGTGCACGTCCATGCCGAGCCAGTGCCCGGTGCGGTGCATGAAGAACCGGCGGTACGCCCCGTCGCGCTCGAGCTTCGCCGGCCGGCCCTTGAGCAACCCGAGACGCACCAGCCCGTGGGTGACGACCCGCACCGCTGCCTCGTGCGGCGCATTCCAATCGTTGCCCGGGCGCACCTGGGCGATGGCCGCGAGGTTCGCCTCGAGCACCACCTCGTAGACGGCGCGCTGCTCGGGGCTGAACCGGCCGTTGACCGGAAAGGTGCGCGTGATGTCCGAGGCGTAGTACTCGTACTCGCAGCCGGCATCGATCAGCACCATATCGCCGTCGCGCATCGGCTGGTTGTTCTCGTTGTAATGCAGGATGCAGCTGTTCGGCCCCGAACCGACGATCGGGTAATACGAGGTGTCGGCGCCGTGGCGACGAAACTCGTGCACCACCTCGGCCATGAGCTCGTACTCCATGCGCCCGGGGCGACAGAAGCGCATGGCACGCACGTGCGCCAGCGCGCCGATGCGGGCCGCCTCGCGCATCAACTCGAGCTCGGTGCGCGACTTGAACAAGCGCTGCTCGTGCAGCACCTGATCGAGCGCCACGAACTCCTGCGGCGGATGGCGGCCGTTGCGCGCCTGGGTGCGCAGGCCGTTCACCCAGCCGACGACGCGCTGGTCGAACTCGGGGTAAATCCCCATGGTGTAGTAGACCTTGGCGCGGTTCTCCATCAGACCGGGGAGAATCTCATCGATGTCCGTGATGGGAAACGCATCGTCCGCGCCGAAGCTGCGCCGGGCGCCGGCCGGACCGGCACGCCGGCCGTCCCAGGTCTCGCGCGCCGGGTCGCGCTCGCGCACGAACAGGATGTACTCGGCCTGCTCGCGCCCGGGCACGAGCACCGCGACCGACTCCGGCTCGCGAAAGCCGGTGAGATAGTGAAAGTCGCTGTCCTGGCGGAAGGGGAAGTCGACGTCGTTGTTGCGCTTGCGCACCGGGGCGCAGGGCACGATGGCGATGGCGTCCCGGCCCATCAGGCGCAGCAGCGCGCTACGGCGGCGGGCGAACTCTTCGGCGGGGCTCTCAGGTTTCAATGAAACGGTGCTCCAGGTGAGGGCGGCGGCTCGCGCATCGGCGCAAGCTCCTCGAAGACCACTTGCACACTGACCCGGATGAACTCGACGAGTTCGGCGTACGCCGCCTCGTTCGATTCCTCGCTCTCGGCCGTGTCCACCGCGGCGCTGCCGATCTCGGTGATGTCGTTGACGATCTCGCTCACCTCCCCGGGCATGCTCGCCGCATCGCGCAGCACCCCGACGCCGAGGCCGTAGAGAAACCCCTGACACCACAGCGAGAGCGCCCCGGCGCGCTCGAGGATCGGTCGGTCGTCATCGGGCAGCAGCAGATCGAACTGCATCTGAGCGCTGTTCAACGCCCCAGCGGTGTCGCGGAACAGCCCCTGCAGCGTCTGCGCGTTCGGGTGACGGGCCGAGCCGTCGGGCAGGATCTCACGCAGCCAGTCCTCGAAGCGGTAGCCCTGCGCCGAGCACAGCGAACCGGCCAGCGTACCGTGCGCCTCGGCGGCGTCGGTGAGGGAGTGCTCTGCGCTGAGCACAGTCTGAATTTCGGCGTAGTCGGCGAGTATCATGGACCGCCATTATGCCGCATGTCGGCGCCGTGGGATCCCCCGGCCCCTGCGGGCGGGGGCGGCACTCTGCGCTCATTGACCGCGCAGAGAGCGCGGCACTATAGTCGCGCCAGCATGAGCGCTGCCGCACCTTCAGTTCTGGAAGCCGAGCTCGGGCGTCTCGCCGGACGCGTCGATGAGCTGCTCACGACTTTGGAGCAGCTGCGCGAGGAGAACCGCGCACTGCGGCAGCGGCACGAGTCACTCGCCAGCGAGCGCGCCAGCCTCTTACAGAAGAACGAACAGGTGCGTGCGCGCGTCGAAGCCATGATCGGACGACTGAAGACGCTGGAGCACGGCGCGTGAGTCATGATCCGGCCCGCGTCAGCGTGCGCATCCTCGATCGGGATTACATGGTCGCCTGCCCCTACGAGGAACGGCCGGCGCTGCTCGAGGCCGCCGAGTACCTCAACGCCCGCATGCGCGAGGTGCGCGACAGCGGCAAGGTGATCGGACTCGACCGCATCGCCGTGATGGTCGCACTGAATATGGCCAACGAGCTGCTGCAGGTGCGCGAGCGGGGCACTCGGGGATCGGTCGAAGCCGGCGACCAAGTGCGCGCGCTGCGCGAGCGCGTGGAAGCGGCGCTCGGACACGCCCCCCCGCTCGAACTGTGAGCTGCGGCGCGCCGCGATCCGCTGGCCTGCGCCCGCCCCGCCTTTGGTGTACAGTGATGCGAGCGTCGCCTGCGGTGTTCGACACGCGGGCCGGGTTACCTCGGACCCTAATTGAAACACCCATGGGACTTTTGGGCTTGCCGGCAGAATTGTGCAAGTCCGCCCCGAGCGGAAAGCCTTACCTGCCGCAGCCCGTCCCACTTGTTGCTCCGGTTCGAGAGCAACGGTTCGCACCGGCACAGGCGGGTGACGCTCTCTGATTCCAGCCTGCAGCAGGCCCGTGCCGCGCTGCGGGCCGATCTCCGGCGGGCACGCCGGAGCATCTCAGGCGCCGAGCGCGCGCGCTGCGCGCGCCGAGTGACGCTGTTCGCCGATCGGACCGGATTGCTGCATCCGGCGCTACGCATCGGTCTGTACCTCGCGCTGCCCGAAGAGCTCGATACCGCCGCACTCCTCGCCCTCGCCCGCCGCCGCGGCTGCCGGATCTTTCTGCCGCGCATCGACGCAGCCCCCGATTCGCGCTCGATGCAATTCGTCGGCTACGGCGCACGTGTGCGGCACAACCGCTTCGGCATCCCCGAACCGCGCGGCGCGGCGCTGCCGAGCGCCCGCCTGCTCGATGTCCTGTTCGTCCCGCTCGTCGGCTTCGACCGGCGCGGCAATCGGCTCGGCATGGGCGGTGGTTACTACGATCGCGCGCTGGCGTTCACGCGCGCGAGCGCGCTTGGCGCGCGGCCACTGCTCGTCGGACTCGCCTATGCGCTGCAGCAGTGCGATCGCATCGAACGCGCCACGCACGATGTGCCGCTCGACATGGTGATCACCGAGCGCGGCGTCGTGCATTGCGGACGTCTGCGCACGCTGCGGTGAGCGGCGGGAACACACGGCGCATCGAAAGTTCTGTGCGGCGTTAACACATCCTCTTCGGACTTGCTTGTATTTTTGTTTCGCATGTATATACTCGGCCCTCGGACTAACCCGTCAACTGGAGAGCCAACATGGCGAAGGCAAAGAAGAAGGCCGCGAAGAAGAAAGCTGCGAAGAAGAAGTAAGGCCTTTCACTCGGCGGTCGCTTCGGCGACCGCCGAGTGAATCAAAGTTCGATGCCCTCGTGCCCGCGCAAGCGGGCACATTCGTTTCCGGACCCGGGAAAACAGTCGTGAACCCAATCAGCTCCACAGGCTCGCAAGACTCCGAGGCGAACGCCAAGAAGCGCCGCAGCGCCGAAGCGGCGCTGCGCTACGTCGAACCCGGCAATGTGCTCGGCGTCGGCACCGGCTCGACCGTCGGGCACTTCATCACCGCGCTCGCGGCGCGTCCTGGGCTGGTGCGCTCGGCCGTATCGAGCTCCGAGGCGACCACCGGCCTGCTGCGGGCTGCGGGCATCGAGGTCCTGGACCTCAACGAGGTGGCCACCATCCACGTGTATATCGACGGCGCCGATGAGGCGACCCGCGCCCGTCACCTGATCAAGGGCGGCGGTGGGGCGCTGACGCGCGAGAAGATCGTGGCGGCGGCCGCGCAGCGCTTCGTGTGCATCGTCGATGACGGCAAGCTGGTCGGTACCCTCGGGGCTTTCCCGCTGCCGATCGAGGTCATCCCCATGGCGCGCGAACTGGTGGCGCGCGCCATCACGGCGCGCGGCGGACAGCCGCTGTGGCGGCGCGAATGCGTGACGGACAACGGCAACCACATCCTCGACGTGCATGGGCTCTCGATCACCGACCCGTGCGCACTCGAGTGTGAGCTGAATCAGATCCCCGGCGTGGTGACGGTGGGGCTGTTCGCGAAGCGCCCGGCCGACGTGCTGCTGGTCGGCACCGCGACGGGCACCGAGACGATCTAGCGCGCGGGGCTACGCGCCGCTGCCGGAGGAGGCCACGACGAGGGCCGGGCGCGGCGGCTCCTGCACCAGCTCGCGCAGCGTCAGATCGGCGCAGCGGCTACGGCGCGCCTCATCGATCGCCGCGAGCAGCCGGTCAACCGGCGGAATGGGCACCACGCGCGGCGTGAAGTCCCCGGGGCGACGGCTGCGTGCGACGTCGAGGATCTCCGCGACCCGGATGCGTCCCAGGTCGCGCGCCGGCAACAGCTCGTCCTCTTCGGTCACCACCAGAATGCCGCAGTGCTCGAGAGCCGTGACCATGTGCGCCACCGCGATCCCGGGCAGGCCGAGTTCGGTGGCGAGGGCGGTGAGACTCCAGCGCCGCTCGCCCGTCAGGTAGGCACGCCCCACCAGGTACATCATGCGCAGCGCGAGCTGCTCGGACTCCGCGCCCGAGAGCTTCAGCTCCTGCAGACCGAGGCGCAGGTACATCGGGTTCTGGATGTAGAACGACAGCTGCGCCCCGGCGAGCAGGATCAGCCAGCCCAGATACGTCCACAGCAGCCCTGCGACGATGAACGCGAAGCCCGCGTAGACGATCGCGAGCCGCGTCGAGTGCACCACGAAGGCCGTGAACACCCGCCCCACCGCCGCCCAGATCACGCCCGCCACGAGTGCACCGATCATCGCCGGGCGCCAGCGCACGCGCGTGTTCGGCACCATCAGGTACAGCCCGGTGAAGAACACGATGACCGTGACGTAGGGGGCGAGCTTGATCCCCGCGGCGGTGAGCAGATCGATCCACGGCAGGCGTCGTAGGTCGCGAAACGGCGCGCTGTCGATGGCCCGATGCGAGAAGCCAATGAACATCACCAGGATGACCGGTCCGCCGACCACCAAGGTGAGGTACTCGGTGATGCGCCGCGTGAAGCTGCGCGCCTTCTGCACGCGCCAGAGGAAGTTGAAGCTGTCCTCGACCTTCTTGATGGTGCCGATCAGCGTCCAGGCGAGCAGCGCGAAACCGACCGAGCCGAGCACCCCGCCGCCGACGTGGTTGGCGAACAGCACCACGCGCGAGGTGAGTTTGGCCGCATCCGCAGGTCCGAGTGCACTGAAGAACTGGTAGACCACCGGCTGCAGATCGCCGCCGGCACCGAACAGCTTGAGGATCGCGAAACTGAAGGCGGCCAGTGGGATCAGGGTGAGCAGTGTCGTGTACACCAGCCCCATGGCGCGCAGGTTGATCTGTCCGCCGGTCAGATCGCGCAGCACCGCATACAGGTAGCTCAGCGCGCGGATCAGGCGGCCACGGGCCGATCCGCCCGCCGCGGCGGTGCCGAAGAACCAGTCGTCGAGAAATGCCCAGATGCGCGCCCACATGACGCCCAGAGATTAAGCACCGCCGGGGCGTCTGTCACCCGCGCGCGTTCAGGTCTGCATCCGGCGCCGCTCGCGGATCAGCTCGTACGCCTCGATGATCTGCTGGGTGCGCTGCTTGGCGTGCTCGAGCATCGAGTCCGGCAGGCCGTTGGCCTTGAGCTTGTCCGGGTGATGGCGGCTCAGCTGGCGCCGGTACGCCTTGATGATGTCCCGGTCACTGTCGACGGCGGCGACTCCGAGCACCCGGTAGGCGCGCTCCAGGTCCTCGCCGTGGGTGGCGGGCGCTCCGAACGGGCGCGCCTGGGCCCGCAGCGCCGCCTCGATGTGGGCGAACTCGAATGCGGAGATCCCCAGACGAGCGGCGATCTGCGTCAGGAGCGCGCGCACCGGTTCGTCGAGATCGTTGCCCGCCAGGGCGGCGCGGATCTGCAGTTCAAGGAACACCCGTTTCAGATACGGTCGGCCGAGACACACCCGGTTCAGCTCGCTGATCTGCCCGACCAGATCGAATCCGGGCTGCTTGCCGGCCGTGAAGTACTCGATGGCCGCGTGGACTTGCTCACCGGTGAGTCCGAGCTGTCCCATCACGGCGCGCGCCGCGGCGATCTCCTGCGCCGAGACGTGCCCGTCGGCCTTGGCGAGGCATCCCATCACGCGAAAGGTGGCCCGAAAGAAATGCTCTTGGACCGCCGTGGCGCCACTGGCGTGACCACCCGCCTCGCGTCGCTCGGCCTGGGCGTCGAACTGGTGGCCGATCAACGCCCCGAGCACGGCCCCGACCGGTCCGAAGCCGAGCACGAAGCCGAGCAGGCCCCCGGTGAGCTTTCCGGTGTATCTCATGAGCGTGCGGGGACGTGCGGGCGGTGCATGCGCTGCTATAGTAGCAAGCATGGATGCGCCAACTGTCTACCGCACATCACTGCGCGGTCTTGAGAAGATCCACGAGGGCAAGGTTCGCGACATTTATGCCGCGGGCCCCGATGCGCTGCTGATCGTGACCACCGATCGGCTGTCCGCCTTCGACGTCGTGCTGCCCGATCCGATCCCGGGCAAGGGGCGGGTGCTGAACCGCATCTCCGAGTTCTGGTTCGCCCGCACCACCCACCTGATCCCGAACCACCTCACGGGCCGCGCGCTGGAGTCCCTGGTGAGCGATCCGACTGAACGGGCGCTGCTCGAGGGGCGCGCCGTGATCGTCAAGCGCTTGAAGGCGCTGCCGATCGAGGCGGTGGTGCGTGGCTATCTCATCGGCTCGGGTTGGAAGGATTATCAGCAGACCGGCGCGGTCTGCGGCATCCCGTTGCCGCAGGGCCTGCCGCTCGCCGCGCAGCTGCCCGCGCCGATCTTCACGCCGGCCACCAAGGCCGCAATCGGTGCGCACGATGAGAACATCTCCTTCGCCGAGACCGAGCGGCTGATCGGCGCGCAGCTCGCCGCCGAGGTTCGCCAGAGCGCCATCGCGCTCTATCAGTTCGCCGCGGCGCACGCGCGCGCACGCGGCCTCATCATTGCCGACACCAAGTTCGAGTTCGGTCTCGATGAGCACGGCACGCTCACGCTGATCGACGAGGCGCTGACCCCGGACTCCTCGCGTTTCTGGCCGGCCGATGCCTATCGTCCGGGCGTCAACCCGCCGAGCTTCGATAAGCAGTTCGTGCGCGACTATCTCGAGACGCTCGATTGGAACAAGCGCGCCCCCGGTCCGAAGCTGCCGAGCGAGATCATCGCGCGCACCAGCGAGAACTACCTCGAGGCGCTGCGCCGGCTGACCGGTCCGGCGGTATGAGCGCTCACTGGCTCGCCCCTTCGATCCTGTCGGCGGATTTCGCACGGCTCGGCGAGGAGGTCGATGCCGTGATCGGCGCCGGCGCCGATCTCATCCACTTCGACGTGATGGACAACCATTACGTGCCCAACCTGACCATCGGGCCGCCGGTGTGCGCCGCCCTGCACAAGCGCGGGGTGAAGGTGCCGATCGACGTGCACCTGATGGTGCGTCCCGTCGATGCGCTCGTCCCGGAGTTCGCACGGGCCGGCGCGGGTTTCATCACCTTTCATCCCGAGGCGAGCGAGCACGTCGATCGCACCATCGGTCTGATCCGCGAACACGGCTGCCGTCCCGGCCTCGCCCTGAATCCGGCGACGCCCCTGGACTGGCTCGACTACACCCTGGAGAAGCTCGATCTGGTGCTGGTGATGTCCGTGAACCCCGGCTTCGGCGGTCAGCAGTTCATCCCCGGCGCACTGCGCAAGCTCGAGCAGGTTCGTCGGCGCATCGAGGCCAGCGGCCGAGCGGTGCGCCTCGAGGTCGACGGCGGGGTGAAGATCGAGAACATCCAATCGTGCGCGCGCGCCGGGGCGGACACCTTCGTGGCCGGCTCGGCGATCTTCGGCAGCCCCGATTACGCCGCGACCCTGCGCGCAATGCGCGCCGAGCTCACGGGCGCCTGAGCCGGGCGCGCGGCGCGCGCTACTCCTCCGGGCCCGAGCCGCTCGTCCGAGTGCCCTTGCCGGCCTGCTTCACCGGCACCACCACCGGACGGGTACGCATCTTCGGGCGCGCATTGAACACCACGATGGTCTTACCGGTGGCGCGCAGCAGCCCCTGATCCTCGAGCACCTTCAGCACGCGACCGGCCATCTCGCGCGAACAGCCGACGAGCCGCGAGAGCTCCTGGCGACTGACCTTGATCTGCATGCCTTCCGGATGGGTCATTGCATCCGGCTCGTCACACAGGTTGTTGATGGCGTGCGCGACGCGGCCGGTGACATCGACGAAGGCCAGATCGCCGAGCTTGCGGTTGGTACGATCCAGACGCGTCGCGAGCTGCGTGGCGAGCTCGAACACCAGCCCCGGGCTTTCCGCAGCGATCTGGCGGAAGCGCGGATAGGTCATCTCGGCGAGTTCACAGGCGTTGCGGGTGCGCACCCAGGCGCTGCGCGTGGCCTGGTCCTGAAAAAACAGGCCCATCTCCCCAAAGAACTGCCCGCGGTTGAGATACGCGAGCACCATCTCGTTGCCTTCCTCGTCCTCGATCATCACCTCGACCGAGCCGCTGATGATGTAGTAGAGCACGTCCGGCAGATCACCCGCGTGGATGACCACCGTCTTGGAGGGCACGGTACGGATGCGGCAATAACTGAGAAAGCGATTGATCGCCGGGATGTCACTCAGCGGCTTGACGATGTTTTCTTCCATCACCGGCTCCCCTTCTGGCCTGGTCTTGAGGAGAAGATTACTTAATTTACTCCCCAGGGCGAAAGCCTACCGCACGCGCCCCCCGAAAAACCAGCCGGATACGCATCTATTCTCGAATCAGAGCCAATAGGCCGTGCCCGTCATGACCCGGGCGGTGGCCCTCATCAGCGCGCGCACCGGCGCCGGCAGATCGATCCCACCGGCGGCCTTCGCGCTCGCCCCATGAGCGACCTCGTCGGTGCGCATCGCCTCGACGATGGCGCGACTGCGTGCATCCCCCGGGGGCAATGCACCCAGATGCCCCTGCAGATGTCCCTCCACCTGCCGCTCGGTCTCGACCACGAAGCCGAGACTGATCCGATCGCCGAGGACTCCGGCCAGCGCACCGATGGCGAAGGAGCCGGCGTACCAGAGTGGGTCGAGCAGGCTCGCCCGCGAGTCGAGCTCACGCAGCCGCGTGGCGCACCAGGCCAGATGGTCGGCCTCCTCGCGGGCGGCCCGCAGCAGCATCTGGCGGGTGGTGCCCTCGGCAGCGGCCAGCGCCTGCCCGTGGTACAGCGCCTGCGCCGCGATTTCTCCGGCGTGATTGATGCGCATCAGACCGGCGGCATGGCGACGCTCTTGCGGCGAAAGCGTGGTCTTTGCCGTATCGGGCTCGCCCGGCGTCGGCCGTGCGGCCTCGGCCGGCGCCCCGAGCGCGCGCAGCGCACGATCCGCGGCGGTAATCCAGGCATCGAGAGGTGAGGCGTCCATCCCTTTATTATAGAGGGTGAGCGGACGAACGGCGCCTCCGGGCGCCGCCCGGCTCAAGATCTGCTGCTGCCTTTTGCAATACGCGCGCACCTTCAGTAGACTTGCCGGCCCTTTAGATAGGGTCCTTTTTGGATCGAAGCCCCCTGCAGAGGCTCTTATGAAGACGGTTTTCGCCAAGTCCGGCAGTGTCCGCGGCGACTGGTTCGTAGTCGACGCCAACGGTAAGACCCTTGGGCGTCTTGCCACACAGATTGCCCATCGCCTGAAAGGCAAGCACAAGGCTGATTACAGCCCCCATGTCGACATGGGCGACCACATCGTGGTGCTCAACGCCGGCAAGGTGCGGGTCACCGGACGCAAGCTCAGCGACAAGATTTACTACCACCACACCGGGCACATCGGCGGCATCAAGTCGATCGCGCTCGAGAAGCTGCTCGCGGAACACCCCGAGCGGGCCATCGAGTTCGCGGTCAAAGGCATGCTGCCGAAGAACCCCCTGGGGCGGCGCATGTTCAAGAAGCTGCATGTGTTTGCCGGCGGCGAACACCCGCACCAGGCACAGCAGCCGCAGCCGCTCGAGATCTGAGGAATCCACCGATGGCACTCCAGCAAGCGAATTACGGCACCGGGCGGCGCAAGACAGCCACCGCGCGTGTGTACCTGCGGCCCGGCACCGGGAAGATCACGGTCAATGACCGCCCGCTCGACGTGTTCTTCGGCCGCGAGACCGGCCGCATGATCGTCCGTCAGCCGCTCGAGACCCTCGAACTCGGCGCGCGCTTCGACATCAGCGTGACCGTCGGCGGCGGTGGCATCACCGGCCAGGCCGGCGCGATCCGCCACGGCATCACCCGCGCGCTGATCGAATACGACGAGACCTACCGCAAGCCGCTGCGTGACGCCGGATTCGTCACCCGCGATGCGCGCGAAGTGGAGCGCAAGAAGGTTGGCCGTCGCAAGGCCCGCCGCGGGACGCAGTACTCCAAGCGCTAACCTGGGCTTGCAGGGCACGCCGGGGCACGCTTCAATAGCGGCCTCGGCGCGATCCGCCGGGCAGGTTTGCCGAACGAGTCTTGGGGGATCGTCTAGTGGTAGGACAACGGACTCTGACTCCGTTTACCTAGGTTCGAATCCTAGTCCCCCAGCCAACACACACGAAGCCCGCCGCACGGCGGGCTTCGTCGTTTCCAGCATCTCTTGGCCGCAATGGCCACTGGATGCTGGAGCGAACACGGCCTGATGGTCGTGGACCGCCCAAAAGCCACGAGACGAGACCGTCGGGTGAACCGCCCCGAGTTTCCTGGAAGCTCCATTTCTTCAAAGGATGGAGCCATGGGAAATCCAGCAAAGAAGCATTCACCCCGAAGTACGTGAGCGAGCCGTGCGTCTGTTCGAGGAGCACGTGCACGAGTACCCGTCACGACGGGCAGCGATGCAGTCGATCGCCGGGAAGATCGGCTGCACGGCCGAGACGCTGCGCTCGTGGGTACAGCGGGCCGAGGCCCTTGGCCTCCCCGGACTCCCGCTGCCGCGAGCGGGAGCCAGGATTCTGCACAAAAACCTAGATATCGCATTTCTTAATCGCCTAGAAATAAGTAAGCGCAATACCCTAGTTTTAGGAGTCCACTCGTGGCTGCGCCCGCAGACAAGCTCGCCGCATCTCTGGCCGCCTTGAAGGAGCTTCAAACCGCCGGGCGGGTCGCGCTGCGCGCTGCCGATATGACCCACCCGTACCCACCGCGAGCGACTCCTCAAGAACGGCTTCATTCGGGAAGTGATGAAGGGCTGGTATGTGCCCTCTCGTCCCGATGAACCGGCGGGCGAGAGTACATTCTGGTACGCGTCATTCTGGCAATTCTGTGTGGCCTATCTGGACTCCCGTTTTGGCAAGGAGTGGAGCGTCAGCCCGGAGCAATCGGTCAGCCTGCACACCGGCAACTGGACAGTGCCAAAGCAACTCCTAGTCCGCGCGCCCAAGGGTGGAAACAAGCCAATCGGACTGATCTGCGACACATCCATCTTCGACGTGCGGCTCGACATGCCACCTGAGGCAGACAGGGCCATCCTGAACGGAGTACGCCTTTACAGCCTTCCTGCCGCCCTGGTCGGTTGTGCGCAGGTTCAGTTCGAGTCCCGACCCACGGAGCTGCGAGCGGCGCTCGCAATGTTGAGGGACCCTTCTGAAGTACTGCGCCATTTGCTGGAGGGTGGCCATAGCAAGATCGCCGGGCGATTGGCCGGGGCATTTCGCAACATCGGACGCCCGAAGTTTGCCGACGAAATCATCGGCGCGATGCAGGCTGCCGGATACACGGTCCGCGAAGCCGATCCCGTCAAGGAGGCTTCGATCATCGCATTTGGTGCGGGGAAGACCTCGCCCTATGTCAACCGGATGCGGATGGATTGGGCACGAATGCGTGAAGACGTACGACGCATCTTCCCAAAAGCTCCCGGCATCCCGGCGGATGTGGCGACGTATCTCAGGAACGTCGACGAGTTGTACGTCAACGATGCCTACAACTCGCTTTCCATCGAGGGTTACAGGGTCAGCGCCGAGTTGATCGAGAAGGTCCGTTCGGGTAAGTGGAACCCCGATGCGGACAAGAACGATAGTGACCCACGCGACGCGCTGGCCGCACGCGGCGACTGGCAGGCTTTCCAGTCCGTCAAGACGAGCATCAAGAAAGTCCTGACAGGGGCCAACGCGGGGCAGATTGCCGACGATGATCACGCTACCTGGCACAGGGAATTGTTTGGCCCGAGCGTGACGGCAGGCATCGTGCGGGCAGCCGACCTGGCGGGTTACCGCAGTGGTGAAGCCTATATCCGCCGCGCCCAGCACGCCCCGCCAAACATGGATGCAGTTCGCGATCTGATGCCCGCGTTCTTCGAGTTGCTGCGGCAGGAAGAGCAGCCCGCCGTGCGCGTCGTGCTCGGGCACTTCTTCTTCGTCTACATACACCCGTATATGGACGGCAATGGTCGCATGGGGCGATTCCTGATGAACCTGATGATGGCTTCCGGCGGACACCCTTGGACCAACGTTCCACTGGAACGCCGCAAGGGCTATATGTCCGCCCTGGAAAGTGCGAGCGTGACGGGGGATATCAAGCCCTTCGCGAGATTTCTTGCCGAGCTGCCAGGTGGCGGCGCGAAAGCATAACGAACCTAGGAGTCGCACACTTGCACTGGATTGCCCCACCGAAATGGAATCCGCCTCGGCCTCGCTCGAAAGGCGCCTGTGGTGAGCGCAGTCACGGTATCTGATGGGGCGATGAACAAAATCCGTGATAGACGGGCGCCGTCGACGTTTGCAGCGACGGCGCCGGGGTATTCAGGTGCCGGGGTCGCAGCGGCAGCTCAGCGAGCGGCTGCAGCGCGGCGGGCGGTGTGATCGACGAGGGCGTGGCGCAGTTCTCGCGTCATGAGACTGGCGTTGCCTGCGCCAGCGAGCAGATGTTCGAGTCCGACGAGCGGCTCCTCGCGGGTAGCGACCTCTGTGGCGAGTCGAGTGTGGATACGCGCGCTGAGCGGGATCAGCTCTTCGCCGCGCAGCTTCTCGAGCGAGCGCACGTCGCCTGCGAGCACGGCACATCACAGCGACTGGGAGTCGAAGCAGGCGCTTGCGAGCAGGCGTCGTTCGTTCAGGACCACTGGGCCCATCTCCTGGGCCTCGTCGATCAGCAACACGGACCGGCGGGTGACCGAGCCCAGATGATAGAGCCAGCGGGCGCGCAGTGCCTTGAACCTGCCCCAGCGGCTCGAGACGCGGATCGAGACGGCGAACATGTCCCCGAGCTCGCGGTAGAAGTCCGAGAGATTGCTCTGCGGCTGCAGGATGACTCCGACGGTGAGATCCGCCAATCGCGCGAGCCGCTCGATCCGCCCCCGCCCGGCGGCCTGCAGGGCGCCCGCAGCAGCGCGCCTGCGCGGGTTCTTCACAGGGCGATGTCACCCGGCGGGAAAGGCCATGGACGTCAGCATCGGGCGGCCCACCCAACCGCACACCGCGAGACTGTAAATATTCACAGGCAGTCGGCCGGACACCACCGTGCGCGCGGCGCCCTCGACCGCAGGCACCGCGCGTGTCAGTGATGGTCCTGAGTCGCAGTTGCACGACTTTTTTTGATTTTTTAGGGTCGCAATCTCGCGGCAGCAGTAGACTGTCGCCGCCGCAGCGCCACCCGCAGTAAGGCGGGCCGTTGCGATTGAATTTCCCCCCTTAACGGTATCGAGTAGACAAAAATTCAGACTCCTTCCGGCACCCGGACGCCCACTGTCACCGTCAACGACCGGACGGACCGGCCGGATGACGGCCTCATCCGCAAGACCGAACTCATCATCAGCGGCGTGCTGCGCGGCGGCGTACTCCTGAGCGTTGCAGTAATACTCGGCGGAGTCATCGAATACTACGTGCTGCGGCTGCTCGGCCGGCTCCCGCTCTCGACGTTTCCGGACACCCTGGCGGAAGTCGGCTCGGGCCTGCGGGGCCTAGAGCCCATGGCGGTCATCACCGCCGGTCTGCTGATTCTGCTCGCCACGCCCGTATTGCGCGTCATCGTTTCGATTGCCGCCTTTGCGATCGAGAAGGATCGCACCTACGTCATCATCACGGCGATCGTGCTGGCGATCCTGCTGTTCAGCATCTTCGGGATTGGCGCCTATCTGGGCCGGCCGGGTCTCACGGACGTGCCGAACAGCACGTTCATCTCGCTGGTGTTCATCGCGCTGAGCAGCGTGTTGGCCGGCTTCATCGGCGCTCTGGCCGGGCTCGGTGGCGGTGTCTTCATCGTGCCGATCCTGACACTGATCTTCCACGTGTCATTCGCGACCGCAATCGGAGCCTCCATCGTCTCCGTCATCGCCACTTCCTCAGGCGCAGCTGCGGCCTACGTGCGCGATCGCATGACCAATCTGAGAGTCGGGATGTTCCTGGAGATCGCGACGACGGCGGGTGCCGTCTGCGGTGCCCTGGTCTCCTCGATGTTGAACGATACGGTGCTGTTCTTCGTGTTCGGCATCGTGTTGCTGATCTCGGCGATTCCGCTCGTCGCGCGGCTCGGGGAAGAATTGCCCCGAGGTGTGCAGAACCACAAATGGGCCGCGTGGCTGAAGCTCCCCGGCACCTACTCGGACCGGCGCACGCACCAGGACATCCCCTATCACGTCGCGCACGTTCGCATCGGCTTCGGGATGATGTACGTGGCCGGCCTGATTTCGGGGTTGCTCGGCATCGGCAGCGGGACTTTCAAGGTGCTGGCGATGGACACCGCGATGCGCCTGCCGATGAAGGTCTCGACCACCACCAGCAATTTCATGATCGGCGTGACGGCGGCCGCCTCCGCCGGGATCTTCTTTCAGCGCGGGGACATTGACCCGATGATCGCCGCGCCGGTGGCGCTCGGGGTGCTCAGCGGCTCGATGCTCGGGGCACAGACGATCAACCGGATGTCCAACGTGCACCTGAAGAAGGTGTTCGTGCCGATGATCCTGCTGGTGGCGTTGAGCATGCTGGCCCGCGGCTTCGGCTGGCTGTAACGGCGCAGCCGGGCCGGGGCACTCCGGTTCACACGCCTCAGGGATGCATCAGCAGGGGCACCGGGCTTGAATGGATCAGCCGGCTCGAAGTGCCCGCCACCAGCCAATTCAGGATCTCACCGCGCCGGAAGGCGCCCATGACGAGTCCGTCCGCCTGGTACTCCGTGGCTGCATCGAGCAGCACGGTCGCGGTCCGTCGGCCCTCGGACGCCACGGATCGATAGCTGGCCCCGGCGGCAATCGGATCGAGTGCCGCGCGCGCATCGGCGAGCGCACTCTGCTCCTGATCGACCGCCACGGCCTCGACCTGCTCGGCGGCAGCGAGGAACGGGCGATAGGCCTGCAGCGCACGATGCAGCGGCGGTACATCCCGCCAACCCACCAGCAGGCGTCGCCCAAAGCCTCCCTCCCAGGTCGGCGGCACCATCACCACGGGATGGCGGATGCGCACCAGCGCCGCCCGCAGCCCCTCGCGGTGCCCGACCGGCTGGGTATCCGGTGAGGCCAACACGACCATGCTGGCCGTCCTGCGGTAGTGGCGCATCACACGCCACTGATCGCCCTTATACAGATCGAACTCGGCGGTTATACCGTGCTCGGCCGTCCACTCCGCAGCAATACGGCTCAGTTTCTCCGTCTCGGCCCGTTCGCGCTCGACCAGATGCTCCACCTCGTACTCCGAGAGCTGCTCCTGCGAGGGCAGAAGAATCGCGCGCGGCCCAATCTCGACATGCGCAAACCGCAGCTTCTGGCCGAGCCGTTCGCTCATCGCCGAGGCGACACGCAGGCACTGCGTCGCGCCGGTCGTGGACGCCAGCAGCACCAGAATGAATTTCGATTCCATGATCTACACCTCGGGAACTGAGCGGAGCCTCAGCGGGACCTCTGAGGCAGATCTTATCGCGAGGAACGCTCCGATGCGCGTCCGCAACGGTCACCGGTGCACCCCCGGGGCCTGCTAGGGTCGCGAGCCGGACCCGACGCCGAGCACCCGACGGTCATGCCCTCGGCCACGCCCAGCCAGACCGGGGGCGCCGCCCTGGGGGGGGCCGCGCCACCCCCCCTCCTCGCGCGCCCCTCGCCTAATGGTGCGCCCGAAGGCGTCTGATGCGCCGCCACAACAGACTCAGTCCCAGCCAGCCGGCGAACGCCGCCAGCGGCCACGCCAGCAGCTGCGGAAGCCAGAACCCGAGCACGGCGAGCACGATCAGCGCACCGCCCGCCACGGTCAGCACCCCGCGTTCGGAGTCCCCCAGCACCCGCCGATTGGCGATCGCCGCACCCACGGTGTTCGCGATGCGCAGCGCGCTCGCGGCCGCCCGCGAGGAGCTGCCACTGCGCTGATGGCGCCCGAACCGGGTGGGCACCTGCGGCCGCCGGCCGCGCAGCGTGAGCTCGGTGGCGTTGTCGAGGTCGCGCAGAAACTGCTCCTGCATGCGTTCGGCGAACCCGGTGTCCTCCACGGCCGCATCGATCTCGCAGTTGGCGAGCCAGCTGGAGAGATTCAGGTTCGAGGAGCCCACCCGTGCCCAGCGGCCATCGGCGACGGCGGTCTTGGCGTGCATCATGCTGCCGTTCCACTCGAACACGCGGATCCCCGCCTCGAGCAGCGGCCGATAGCCGGCGCGGGAGAGCGCCCCGACCGCCGGCAGGTTGTTGTTGCCCGGCACCAGCAGCCGCACGTCGACGCCATCGTCGGCGGCGGCCGCCAGACCGCGCACGTAGGTCGGGATTCCAACGAAATACGCATCGCTGATCCACAGACTCTGTGTCGCCATCGCCGCGATCAGCGCATCCAGCCGGTACATCGCCCCGTGTGCCGGCTGCGTCGCGATGACCCGCAGCGCCACCTCACCGCTCGGCGCCGGCAGCGGCGCGGCCTCGAAGTCGAGCGGCGCGCCGAGTCCGGCCCAGCTGTCGCGAAACGCCGCTTCGATGTCCGCCACGGCAGGACCGCCGATCAGCACTCCGCTGTCACGCCACGGCGCGATGCCGTGTGCGCTGTCGCCGAGCCATTTGGCCGCGAGGCACACCCCGGAGATCGAGCCGATCTGCCCATCGACCACCAGCAGCTTGCGGTGATCGCGGCCGACCCAGCCGAGCGGACTTTCCGGGCGCGGACGGTTGAAGGCACGCACCGCGACACCCGCGGCGCGCAGGGGCGCGAAGAACGCGCGGGAGGCGTTGCCGAAGGTGCCGAACCAGTCATGGATCAGTGCGACCGCCACGCCGGCCCGCGCCCGCGCCATCAGCAGGTCGCGAAAGCGCCGGCCGACGGCATCGTCGGCGATGATGTAGTTCTCGAGCAGCACGTAGTGCCGCGCCGATTCGATCAGCTCCGCCCAGGCGCGAAAATGCGCCTCCCCGTCGATCAGCAGCTCGACGCGATTGCCGCCGACCAGCGGTGCGCCGGCGGCGCGACTGAGTGCCTGACCGGCAAGCAGACGCAGCGAGGCGAAGGAGGAGTGGGCCGAGGGATGGTTCGAGGCGTGCATGGCGGCAGTGTAGGCCGAGAGCGGCAGCGCCGGCGATGGCAGGACCCGCAGCGGCCGACCGTCCCACGCCGAGGCGCGGGCGCTCGCGGCCTCACTCCCCGGCGATGGTCATCTCCCCGACCAGCAGCGAGCCGCAGCGGATCGCGCCACGCGCATCGAGGTCATCGCCGAGCGCCACGATCTCCTGGAACATCTGGCGCAGGTTGCCGGCAATGGTCACCTCGTGGACCGGAAAGGCGATCGTGCCGTTCTCGACCCAGAAACCGCTCGCGCCACGCGAATAATCACCGGTCACGCCGTTGATGCCCTGCCCCATCAGCTCCGTGACCCACAGACCCGAGCCCATCTGCCCGAGCAGCGCCTCGCGCGAGCAGGCGGCATCGGATCCGACCAGCAGGTTGTGGATCCCGCCGGCGTTGCCGGTGGTCTTCAGGCCCAGGCGCCGCGCCGAGTAGCTGCCGAGCACATAGCCCTGCAACCGCCCACCCTCGATGAGTTCGCGGTCGCGCGTCGAGACGCCCTCGGCATCGAACGGGGCGCTGCCGAGACCCTTGCGGATGTGCGGCCGCTCGCTCATGCGCACGAACGCCGGGAACACCTGCTCGCCCGCGGCATCGAGCAGGAACGAGGCCTTGCGATACTGACTCGAGCCACTCACCGCCGCGAGAAAATGCTGCACCAGCCCGCGCGCCATTTCCGGGCAGAAGAGCACCGGTGCGCGTCGCGTGCTCAGCCGGCGCGCACCGAGACGGGCGCACGCGCGCTCACCGGCCGCCACCCCGATCGCCTCGGCCGATTCGAGCTCGAGCGCATCGCGCGCCGCCGAGTACCAGTAGTCGCGCTGCATCTGCTCGCCCTCCTGGGTGACCAGGGCGCAGCTGACCGAATGACTGGTGCCGGAATACCCGGCGAGAAACCCGAGGGAGTTGCCGTACACGGCCGTGTGGCGCTGCGTACTGACCGAGGCGCCCTCGGAGTTGGTGATGCGCGCATCGACGTCGAGACCGGCCCGCTCGCAGCGTTTGGCGATGTCGATGGCCGCTTCGGCCGAGAGCGCCCACGGATGATCGAGGTCCAGGTCCGGAATGTCGCGCGCGAGCGCCTCGGGGTCGGCCAGACCCGCGTACGGATCCTCCGCGGTGTAGCGGGCGAGCGCGCAGGCCTTCTCGACGCTGGCGCGCACGGCCGCCGCGCTGAGATCGGCGGTGCTCGCCGAGCCCTTGCGCTGTCCGAAGTACACCGTGACGGCCATGCCCCGATCGCGCTGATACTCGATCGTCTCGACGTCCCCGAGACGCACGGTGACTCCGAGTCCCTGGCCGACGCTCGCGTCGGCCTCGGCCTGGGTCGCGCCCCGGCGTGCCGATTCCTCGAGCGCGCAGCGGACGGCGTCCTCAAGCGATGCGGTGCGGTCGTGCGGCTCGAGCGCCTGTGGCATGGAAAATCCTCGCTGGGCTGACGATCCCCGGCCGGAACGGCCGGCGGACTCGGCCGCCGTGCTCACGCGGCCGGGCGGAATGCGCTAGTGTAGCAGTCATGGACCGTTGCCCACCCCATCACCCCCATGCGCGCCCCTAAGGCCGATGAACCCCTGCACGAGGAGCCGCCGAGCAAAAGCGCGCGCAAGCGCGCCGCGCACGCTGCGCAGGACCTCGGCGAGACGCTGATCACGCTGCGCGAGCGCGACCTCGAGGCGCTCGATCTGCCCAGTGCGCTGCTCGATGCGGTGCGTGCGGCGCGCAGCCTGCGCAGCCGCGCCGCCCTGGGCCGCCAGCGGCAGTACATCGGCAAGCTGATGCGCCAGATCGACCCGGAGCCGATCCGTCGCGCACTCGCATCGCGCAGCGAACGCGATGCCGAGGAGACCGAACGCTTCAAGCGCGCCGAATTGTGGCGCACGCGGCTGCTCAAGGAGGGCGATGCGGCGCTCACGGCGCTCGCGGCGGCCCGGCCCGATCTGGACCGCGCCCACTGGGAACGCCTGCTGCGCGCGGCGCGCACCGAGCAGCCCGCCGGATCGGCCACGCAGGGTCCGGCCGGCCGGGCCCTGTTTCGCGCGCTGCGCGGCCTCCTTGGGTAGAATTGCGCGGATGAACACGCTGGTCGGCATCATCATGGGATCCACGTCGGACTGGGAGACGCTGCGCGCCGCCGCCGACATGTTGGACAAACTCGCCATCGCCTACGAAGTCCGGGTCGTCTCCGCGCACCGCACCCCGGACCTATTGTTCGAGTACGCCGCGAGCGCCCGCGGCCGCGGACTCGAGGTGATCATCGCCGGCGCCGGCGGCGCGGCGCACCTGCCCGGGATGACCGCGGCGAAGACCCCCTTGCCGGTGCTCGGCGTGCCGGTGCAGTCAAAGACCCTCGGCGGCATCGATTCGCTGCTGTCGATCGTGCAGATGCCGACCGGGGTGCCGGTCGCGACCTTTGCGATCGGACCGGCCGGCGCGGCCAACGCGGCGCTCTGCGCCGCCTCGATCCTGGCCAACAAGCACGCCGAGGTTGCCGCGGCGCTCGAGAAATTCCGCAGCGATCAGACGGCCGCAGTCCTGGCGCATCCCGATCCGCGCGCGGTGCGCTCGTGACGGTCGGCATCATCGGCGGCGGCCAGCTCGGCCGCATGATGGCGCTCGCCGGTTATCCGCTCGGGCTCGATTTTCTCTTCCTCGATCCCTCGCGGGAGGCCCCGGCCGGCAAGATCGCCCCCGTGGTCCACGCACAGTTCACCGATCCGAAGGTGCTGAAGTGGCTCTCGCAGAATTGTCAGGTGCTGACCTTCGACTGGGAGAATATTTCCGTCGAGGCGCTGCGCAAGCATGCCGCCGGCGCGCGCCGCGCGCGCATCTGTCCGCCGGTCCCGGCGCTCGCCACCGCCCAGGATCGCGTCGCCGAGAAGCGTCTGTTCGAGCGGCTCGAGATTCCCACCACGCGCTGGCGTGCGGTCGGCTCGCGCGCTCAGCTCGAGCGCGCGGTGCGCGAGATCGGTCTGCCCGGGGTCCTCAAGACACGCCGCATGGGCTACGACGGCAAGGGCCAGGCGCGCATCGGCTCGCACGAGGACCTCGAGCGGGCCTGGCTGAGCCTCGGCAGCGTGCCGCTGATCTACGAGGAATGGGTGCCGTTCGAGTGCGAAGTGTCGATCATCGGAGCGCGCAGCACCCGAGGTGAAACCGTCTTCTATCCGCTGAATGGCAACGTTCACGCTGAGGGCATTCTGCGGGTGACCCGCGCACCCTACGGCACGCCACGCTGGCACCGCAGCGCAATCGATTACCTCACCCGCTGCCTCGAGCACTTCCGCTACGTCGGCGTGCTCAACATCGAGTTCTTCGTGCGCCAGGGCCGTCTGATCGCCAACGAGATGGCCCCGCGCGTACACAACTCGGGCCACTGGACCATCGAGGGCAGCGCCACCAGCCAGTTCGAGAACCACCTGCGGGCGATTCTCGGGATGCCGCTCGGCTCGACGCGCCCGACCGGCCACAGCGCCATGATCAACCTGATCGGCGAGATGCCCGCACGCGAGGCGCTGCTCGGGATCTCCGGTCTGCACCTGCATGATTATGGCAAACAGCCCCGGCCGGGACGCAAGCTCGGGCACTGCACGCTGGTCGAGCCCTCGGCCGCGCAGCGCGACCGGCTGGCGCGCCGCCTGCTCGCCCAGGTGGCCCCGGGTGTGCGCCTGCCGTAGCATACGGTGCCATGTACATCGAGCCGTTTCATCTGAAGGAACTGCCCTTTCGGCTCAGCCCCGACCCTCAATTCCTGTTCCTCTCCAAACAGCACGCCCGGGCGAAGGCGTACATGGAGTCGACGATCTGGTTCGCCGACGGTTTCGTGGTGATCACCGGGGAGATCGGGGCGGGCAAGACCACGCTGATCGAGTCGTTCCTGCGCGACGTGCCACAGGACGTCGTGGTCGCCCAGATCAACCAGACACAGGTCTCGGCAGTGGACTTCCTGCAGTCTCTGCTCGCCCAGTTCGGCTTCTCGCCCTTCAAGATGAAGAAGAGCGAGCTGCTGGTGACGCTGAACAACTTCCTCATCGAGCAGTACGCCGCCGGCCGGCGCGTGCTGCTGATCGTCGATGAGGCGCAGAACCTCTCCCAGCGCGTGCTCGAGGAGATTCGCATGCTCTCGGGGGTCGAGACCACCAAGGAGAAGGTGCTGCGCATCATTCTCGCCGGCCAGCCGGAACTCAATGCCAAGCTCGACGCCCCGGAACTCGTGCAGCTGAAACAGCGCGTGCGGCTGCGCTTTCATCTCTCGGCGCTCTCTTCGGACGAGACCACCGAGTACGTCCGCCACCGCCTCGCCGTCGCCGGCGGTGCGGACCGGCAGATCTTCACCCCCGACACGTTCAGCGAGATTCACCGCTACAGCGGCGGCGTACCCCGCCTGATCAACACCCTGTGCGATACGGCCATGATGGCCGCCTACAGCGACGATCGCGATCAAGTCACGGCCGCGGACATCGCCAGCGCGGTGAGCGAACTGCAGTGGGTGGAGTTCGCCGCACGCCCGGAGGGCATGGCGACGACCACCTCGGTGCGCCAGCGGCCGCGACGCGATGCTGCGGTCTCACCGCTCGCGCGGCTGCAGGTGCTCGACGGCAGCCACGCGCAGCAGGAGATCCCGCTGCTGCCCGGCCGCATCATCATCGGACGCACCCCGGACAACGACGTGCAGATCGACAGCCGCTTCATCAGCCGCCATCACTGCCAGATCACCACGACCCAGCAGGCGTGCATCATCGAGGACCTCAACAGCACGAACGGGCTGTACGTGCGCTCGCTGCGCGTGCACCGGCACTACCTGCGCGACGGCGACGTGGTGCTGATCGGCAAGCACGAGCTGGTGTACCTCGATGAGCGCATGGCGCATGCGCGCGCCAACCTGAACGACACCCTGCCCGGCATCCCCTCGCTCGGCCACGACGACGACACGCTCGCCGGGGAAGAACTGCCGCTGGAGATCCCGACCGTCTCCCCGCGCACGCAGTGAGGGGCACGCCTCAGGCGTGCGTCACCTGCAGGATGCTGTGGCGGATCTGCTCGCTCAGCACGAACTGCGCGTCGGCGGCGACGTGCATCAGCACCTCGTCGAACTCGAGCATTCCGGAGCGGTTGACGCGCACCACGGCGCGCCGGCGCAGCAGGTCGATGAAGTTCGCAAACAGCGGCCGATCGAAGAATTCCGGGGAGTTCAGCCCGTACAGCAGCGCGATGCGCTGCGCGGCGAGCTGACAGCGTTCCTCGAGCGTCGCCTGGCTGATCGTCCCGGAGGCGGCCTCGACCAGCAGCGCGATCGCAAGGTAGTAGCGCTCGATGGTCTGCAGCGTCGCCTGCGCCAGGATCGACAATTGCATCGCCTGGGCGCTCGAGGGCGGCGGACGGCGCCACAACGCCCCGTGCGCGTCGCGCTCGATCAGCCCGTGCCGGGCAAACTCCCCGAGCACCGTCTCGACCACGGCCGGCAGCTCCTCCTCGCCCCAGCGCAGAAACAGTTCCGCGGCGATGTACGGATAGATGCGTCCGGCCAGACGCAGGATGTCCTCATGCGGCACCGCGGCGTTGCTGAGGAACACGCACGCGATCAGCGAGGGCAGCGCGAACAGATGCAGGACGTTGTTGCGGAAGTACGCCGCGAGCACCGCGCTCTCCTCGCTCATGCGCAGCACATCACCGGACGGATAGGCGAGGCGCTCGAGCATCTTCAGCGACTCCCCGTAGGCGACCGTCTGCGCCCCGGTGAGTTCGGTCACCGTCACCCGCTCGCTGTACGGACAGCCGGCCAGCAGCGCGCGGTACAGATCGATCTGGCGCGCCAGGTCTGCCTCCGGCAGCGCCTGGCGCGGCATCGCGAGCAGCACCATCGCGAGCAGGCTCACCGGCGTGACGGCCGCAGCCGCATTGATGTTGCACATGATGCGCCCGGCGAGCTCATCGACCGCGGAGCTCACCCAGGCGGCGCGCGTGGCGTCATCGAAGGACTGCTCGCGCCAGGGTCCGTGCCGATCCAGGATCGCCTCGAGGGCGATCGGCTCGCCGAGATTCACGTGCACTCGGCCGAAGCGCTCGCGCAGTCGGCCCAGGGAGCGCACCAGCCGGAGCACGCTCTCCTTCTCCTTCGGCTTGCCGGAGAGCTCCCCGATGTAGGTCGCACCCTCGATGATGCGCTCGTAGCCGAAGTACACCGGCACGAACACCACGGGACGGACCGGGTCGCGCAGGAAGCTGCGCACCGTCATCGAGAGCATCCCGGTCTTCGGCTGCAGCAGCCGCCCGGTGCGACTGCGTCCGCCTTCGATGAAGTACTCGATGGAGTGGCCGCGCGCCATGATGGCGGCGAGATACTTCAAGAACACCACGGTGTAGAGCGCATTGCCGCCGAAACGGCGGCGGATGAAGAACGCCCCGCCCATGCGCAGGAACCGTCCGACGATCGGCAGGTTCAGGTTGATGCCCGCGGCGACGTGCGGCGGGGCGTACCCGTTGACGTAGATGACGTACGACAACAGCATGTAATCCATGTGACTGCGGTGGCAGGGCACGTAGACGATCTCGTTGCCCTGTGCGGCCCGCTCGAGCGTCTCGAGGTGGCCGACCACCACGCCGTCGTACAGCCGGTTCCACAGCCAGGTCAGCACCCGCTCGAGGAAGCGGACGAACGCATGCGAATAATTGGCCGCGATCTCGTTGGCATAACCGGCCGCCTCACGCAGCGCCGCGCGGCGCGTGAGCTTCTTCTCGCGCATCAGCTGCGCCGCGGCGTTGCGCACCGCGCTGGTGCGCAGCACCCGCGTGACCACCCCGCGCCGGTGCGACAGATCCGGTCCGATGCGCGCCGCCCGCCGCTGCACGTACAGCGCGCGCAGCGAGCGGGTCACGCGCCGCCCGCGCATCGCCAGCCCGCGCTCCTCGCCCACCAGACTGCGCAGCGAGATCGGCTCCTCGAACTCGAGCAGTGCGTTGCGGCCGTTGAACAGCACCTGGAGGAACTTGCGCACCCGGCTGGTGAGCGCCCAGTTCTCCACCAGCAGCAGCCGGAACCAAGACTGCTCGCGCTGCGGCGCGCGCCCCCAGTAGACCGCGACCGGCACCAGCTCGACGTCCGCCTGAGGATCGGCATCGAGCGCCCGCAGCAGCTGTTCGATCTGTGGCGGCGGACGCCGGTCGAGCCGCTCGTTCCACACCCCACGCAGGCGCGTCAAATAGAAGAACGAGCGCAGCTCGCTGCGCCGGTGCAGCAGTCGTTTGCGCGGACGCGGCAGGTGCATCCGCTCGCACACGCTCTGCAACACGGCCAGATCGATGCCGCTGTGCCGCTCGAGCACGTAGCAGACCGGCTTGGAGCGCTCACGCAAGCGTGCCGCGGCGTCCTCCGGCAGGATTCGGCAACGCACCCACAGCGCGGCCACTCGATGCAAAAACCAGTTCATGCCGTCGTCCCGCCCGCGGCCCGCCGCGGCGAATTTCCCCGCCCGATCATGCCGCCGGACTCAATCGCAGGAGAGCGTGGGCAGATCGAGCGCGATGAGAAAATACTCGAACAGATTCTGGATCACGCGGATCTGACTGTGCAGATTGTGGTCGCTGTCGAGCAGGTGCAGCGCCGCGCGGCAGCTCTGCGCGAAGCGCACACTGTGCTCGTACGGCACGACCTCGTCGCGCCAACCGTGCACCACGGCGGTCGGACAATCGACGATGCCGGGGCGCAGCGGCGGCAGCTGCGCAAAGTACAGCGCGGGGGCCATCAGGAAGATCCCCCGGGCGTGCAGCACCGAGGCGCTCGCGACGGTGACGTAACCGCCCAGGCTCGAGCCGACCAGCACCAAGTCCCCGCTCAGGTCCTTGCAGTACTCGGCGAGCCGCGCAATCCGCTCGCGCGGCGCATCGACGCCGCGGTAGTCGACCGAGTGCGCCTCGTAGCCTTCGCTGCGCACCACTTCGGCGAGCGCCGTGATCTTGCGGCCCCACGGGCCACTGGCCTGGCCGTGCGAGAAGACCACGTGCCGCTGCGGTGCAGCCTCGGCGGGCGCGCCGGACCGCTCCCCCTGAGAAGGCGCCTCGTCACTCATCCGGTAATGATGCCGTCAAACGCAGCGCGTGGCCATAGGCGGCACGCTGCGTTCAGTGACGGAGCGCAAACTCCGTCGGGCTGCCGCCGCTCGGGCGCATCGCCAGACGATTGACCGACACCGGACGGGTGCGACTCGCCTCCTGCTGGTGGCTGACCAGCCAGGTGTCGAATTCCCCGGGGCGGCGCGCGGCGATGCCGAACAGCAGGTTGACCGAACCGGCCGCGATCGACTCGGCCGGATTGATCCGCTCGTCGCACAGGACGAAATAGCGCTCGTCGCGTGATCCGCCGACGAATGCCCCCTCGTCGGCGAGCCGCGCGAGGTACGCATCGACCAGCGAGCAGCCGCGCGCCCAGGTGGCCGGAACGTTCTGCTCGAAGAGCATCCAGCGCGTACCGCGCTCGACGCTCGCCGCGATGCGCAGCGCCAGGCGCCGCGCGTTGAGATACGACCAGTCGGGTGAACCGCCGGCGCCGGCCGCAAGGGTGCGCGCGCTGACCGCAGCGGCGCCGGCGCGGCTCGCCGAGAGCGTATTGATGCCGACGAGCGCCAGGCGCAGCCGCTGCGCCGCGGAGATCTCGAGCGCCGGCTGCAGCCCGGCGCGCAGAATCGACTCCTCCTCGGCGCCCGCGGCGAGCCCGCCGTCCTCGGCCCGCGACAGCAGCCCCGCGGCGGCCCCGCAGCAGGCAAACGTCTCGATCCGCCCGCGCAGCCGGTCGAGTGCACGCAGACGCGGGTAGTACATCACCGCGTGATCGCTGCGGAAGGGCCACTTGCGCATCGCCTCGATCGCCGTCTGCGGGCTGTCCCAGGCCGCCGGCGGGTCGACGATGAGCAGCGCATGCCGCTCCCGGCACAGACGGGTGGCCACGAGGAGCGTGCCGAAGCCGACGTCCTGTTCGCGGCCGAGCGGCGGGACGCAGAGAAAATCGAAGTGTTCATCGCGCAGCGCGAAGAGGCCGATACGCTCTGCGGCCGAACCGATCAGGTCGTAATCGGTGACCGGCGCACCGTCATCCCCGTCGTTGTTCGAGCCGACATAGCTGATGCCGACCCCACCGACGCCGGCAGCGGAGCGGTCCGGGCGCTGTGCGGGCAGCGGCGGGATGGCCCGCACGAGCTGCGAATGCAGCAGCACCCCGGTGATGCACCGCTCATCGCCACTCGCCACCGACACGCGGCGAAAGATTTCCTGGTCCTCGACGCGCTCGGACCCGGCCGCGCGGGTGCGCTGCACCACCAGGTTGAACAGCGCCTCGCCGTCGGCGATGCCGTCGTAATCGACCGAGGCGCGCAGATACTCGCGCGAACCGGGCTGCAGACCGGCCAGGCGCAGCGTCTCGGCACCCGCCGGCAGCGTCAGCGTCGGGGCGCACGCACCGTTGGCCACCCGGACCACGAGCGCACGGTTGGCACCGCTGGCGAAGAACTGCTCGACGGCATAGGCGAGCGTCGAGGGCTGCCACAGGCCGCCGAAGATCTGTTGGAATTCCGCGAAACTGCTGATCGGCACCGCGCGATTCAGCGGCCCCTTGAGCGTACGGCCGACGAATGCGGTGACGGGCTGGCGGTGGGCCACCACCGGCTCTGCGTCATTGACCTGGAGGGAAAGGCCCGGACCGCCTTCTACCACCGACATATCCCCGCAGCGTTGTTATTGGTCGATCGGCGCGCGGACTCTATCACAGGTGCACGGGGCGGCGCGCCGCGGCCGCACCGGACTCACCGTCGCGGCGCTGCGCTGCCCCGCGACGGTGAAGCGGACCGTCACGAAGCGTGCGCGGCGCGTGCCCCGGCGGCGCGGGGATCGGCAGATTTACCCTTACTCTGCACGTGGCGCTTGTCTTTGAGCGAAGCGTCGTAGCGGGCCATGATCTTGTGGAACTCGGTGGTGCTGAGCGGCAGGTCGCTCTTGCCGTTCCAGGCCGAGCCCTCGGGCACGTGGTTCTGCACCACCGTCGCCTGCAGTCCCGAACCGACCAAGCCGTGGCCGGACACCGGCAACGGCACCACCTTCGGCGTCGCCACCAGTGCGCGCACGCGATTCCAGTCGATGCGTTCGCGCGCGCTCGCCAGGCGGTGGATCAGGCGGTGCGTCAGCATCCGGTCGAGCAGCGTGGCATTGGTCTTCCACGGCCGCTTGTCGTCCTGGAGCGGGCCGTAGGCCTGCATGTACAGTCGTCCCTGCTTCCAACCGAACAGGTACGGCTGATTGACCACGCGCACCTGCGTGCCGTTCTGCACTTGGCCGAACAGCTGCTTGATGTCTTCCGGATACAGGTGAATGCAGCCGTGGCTGACGCGACGGCCGACGCCGGCGGGCTTGTCGGTACCGTGGATCAGGTAGCCCGCCCAGGCGAGCGGCATCGCATACTGGCCGAGCGGGTTGTTCGGTCCGGCCGGGACGACGTGCGGCAGCGGCACGCCCTCGTGGGCATGCTCGGCGAGAATCGAGCGCGGCACCACCCAGGCCGGATGCGCGATGTGTCCGGCCACGTGGGTCACACCCGTCGGGGTCGGCCAGCCGAGCCGGCCGATTCCGACCGGATGGGTGATCACGACCTGCGGCTGCCCCGGTCGATGCGGCGGAAAGTAGAACAGGCGCATCGCCGCCAGGTCCACGACGATGCCCACGTGCGGGGCATCGGGGAGGATGAATTGTGTCGGCACGACCACCGGCGTGCCGACCGGCGCCAGCCACGGGTCGACATTCGGATTGGCGTGACGGATCGCGTCGTACCCCACATCGAACTCGCGCGCCACGTCGGAGAGCACCTGGTGGGGCTTGAGCCGCACGATCTGGACCCGGCCCACCACGTCCTGCCCCGGCTTGAGCACGAAGTGCTCAGTCTGGATGGGCTGCGGCAGGGCACTCGGGTCGGCGGCGAGCGCAGGGGCACTGGAGGGCACAGCCCCCGTGTTCGCAAAGGCAGAGGTCCCGCCCATCGCCACCAGGGGCAGGCAAACGGCGAAGATGACGCAGAAGTTGGCGCGTTTCATAGCCTCGTATTATGACACCCCGATCGCGGTTTCGGGGTTTGGCGACAGCAAAAAAAGGACCCCGATCCGCGGATCGGATCGGGGTGAGGTGGCGGATGAGCCTCCAGAGGCCCGTCCGACCAGGGGGACTTCAGTGCAGACGCGCCCAGTTCAGAATCCGGATGTCCTCGGACGCCAGATTGAAATTCACCGCCAGCAGCGAACGCAGTTCGCCGAGCTCGCGCCGGTCGCGCAGCGGTTCGCGCAGTTCGACCACGCCGCTCCATTCGTGCGTCGTCGGGCTTTCCGGCTCGACGCCGCCACCGGTGAGGAAGTGCGTGTAATACTTTACGGCCACGATCGAAGCCTAACGCCCAGGCCGTCGCCCGAACCGTGATGCCGTGCGCAGATTGTCGCGATTCGGCGACCGCGGCCGCAGGCGGCGCCGGCAGGGACCGCACACCATGAGCCGCTACCGAGCCCCCTCGCCCACCTCCTCGCAGTACATCACGCCCGAGGGCGCGGCACGGCTGCGCGAGGAGCTCGAGGCGCTGTGGCGCATCGAGCGCCCCCAGGTGACCCGTGCCGTGGCCGAGGCGGCCGCCCAGGGCGACCGCTCGGAGAATGCCGAGTACACCTACGGCAAGCGCCGCTTGCGCGAAATCGACCGGCGCGTGCGCTATCTGCGCAAGCGGCTCGAAGGCATGGTGATCGTGACGCAGCCGCCGTCGGATCCCGACCGCGTATTCTTCGGCGCCTGGGTGACGCTCGAGACCGAAGCGGGCGAGGCGATCCGCTATCGCGTCGTCGGTCCGGATGAGATCGACCGCGAGCCGGGCTTCATCAGCATGGACTCCCCGCTCGCCCGCGCGTTGCTCGGTCGGCGCCTCGATGATGACATCAGCGTCGAGCTACCGGGCGGCCTGCGCCGCTTCGTCATCGTCGAGGTCGCCTACCCGGCGCCCTGAAGGGCACCTACCAGGCGACCCGGACGTTCTTGAACTGCCAGGGGTCGGAGGCGTCGATGTCCTCGGGGAACAGCCGGCCACGCTCGTGCAGCGGCGTCCAGTCCGTGTACTGCCCGACCACCGGCCCGAGATAGGGCCGGCAGATCGCCAGGTTGCGCTCGAAGTCCATCTCCTCGGGCTCGACGATGCCCCGATTCGGGTTCTCCATCGCCCAGATCACCCCCGAGAGCACCGCGATGGTGACCTGCAGACTGGTGGCGTTGTTCCAGGGCGCGAGCCGACGCGCATCCTCGATCGACAGCTGCGAGCCGTACCAGTAGGCATTCTTCTTGTGCCCGGCGAGCAGCACGCCGAGCTCATCGGTGCCGGTGACGATCTCGTTCATCAGCAGCCGCTGACGCTCCTGCTGCACGTAGTTGCGCCCGGCGAGTTCGTGCACCGACATCACCGCCTGATCGCAGGGGTGATAGGCATAGTGCACCGTCGGGCGGTAGACGGCCTGCGAGCCTTCGCGCACCGTGAAGTAATCGGCGATCGAGATCGCCTCGCCGTGCGTGATGCAAAAGCCGTAGAAATGCCCGGCGCGCGGCGTCCAGGTCCGCACGCGAGTCGCCGCGCCGGGCTGCATGAGGTAGATCGCCGCCTGGCAGCCGGATTCGTGCCGCTTGCCGTCGCGCGGGAAATTCCGCTCGTGCGTGCCCCAGCCCATCTCGCACGGCTGCGAGCCCTCGCTCACGAACCCGTCGATCGACCAGGTATTGACGAACTCCCCGGGCTCCTTCGGCAGGTTGGCACGCTGGGAGTCGCGCTCGGCGACGTGAATGGTCTTCACGCCGAGCTCGCGGGCGAGCGCGGCCCACTCTGTGCGCGTGCCGGGCGTACGGACTTCCAGGCCGGTGTCGGCCGCGATGTTCAGCATCGCCTGTTTGACCAGGTGTGAGACCAGGCCAGGGTTGGCGCCGTGGGTGAGCACTGCAGTCGGCGCACGCTCGTTGCCCGCGCGCAGCGCGAGCGCCTCCTCGCGCAGCGCGTAATTGGTGCGCCGGCCGGCCGGCACGGTTGGATCGGTGTACCCGCCGGGCCACGGCTCGATGCAGGTATCGAGGTACATCGCGCCTTTTTCCCAGCACAGCTTGACCAGCGCCAGGCTCGAGACGTTCACCGACACGTTGACGAGGAAGTCGCCCCGCCCGAGCAGCGGTCCGAGCACGCGCCGGTGGTTCTCGCGCGTCAGCGGCTCATGGATGAAACGCACGCCGTACTGTTCGGCCTCCGCGTTGCCCTTCTCCTCGGCCGTCACGATGGTGATGCGCTCGGCGGGAACGCCGATGTGCCGCAGCAGCAGCGGCAGGACCCCCTGACCGATACTGCCGAAACCGACCAGGACGATACGACCGGGAAATTCAACGTGGATTTTGTGTTCGTTCATCTCACTCATCGATCAGGAGAAAAATCAGCTACCGCACGGTAGGGCGGGCCGCGCAGCAGCCCGCCCTCCGTCGCCAGCGCGGAGGGTATCAAAGCGGGGCAGGCAACGAAATGCTGTAGTTCAGGCTGCGCGCCAGTGCGGCGGATAGGTGCGCTCGTAGCCCGGCAGACCCTCGATGCGCGAGAGCCAGCGCCCGAGCGCCGGGTAGTTGACCTCCACCGGCATGAAGCGCGCCGCGAGCTCGCGCGCCGCGGGGCGCTCGAGGGCGCGTTTCAGCAGCTGGATGCCCGGAAATATCACCATGTCGACCGCCGAGAAGCGCTCCCCGACGACCCAGTCGGACTTCGACAGCCGGCCCTCGATGGTGCGCGCCTCGCTCGCCACGGCATGCATGGCCTGGGTGAGCGCATCGCTGTGCAGATCGGCATCGCCGGCGAAGACCGCACCCGTGATCGTACGCAGGTGCGGCTCGATGTAGGCCTGGTATTCGCAGATCACCCGCATGATCGTGCCGGCCTCCTCGGGGCTGGTGCCGAACAGGGGCGGATCGGGGTACTTCAGGTCCAGGTAGTAGAGGATGGCCAGGGACTCGAAGCAGACGTAATCGCCGTCCTTGAGCACCGGCACGCGCCCGCGCGGATTCATCTGCAGCACGTGCGGGGATTTGTGCTCCTGCTTGGAGAACTGCAACAAATGCGCCTCGTACGCGAGACGCTTGTGTTCGAGCGCGAGCAGAACCCGCCAGGCGTACGGACTGCCGCTGCCCCAATAGACCTCGATCGCCATCACTCCCCCGATTCGCTGTGCGGGGGCAATTGTACCGGGTTGAGCCGTTCCGGTTGCAGCGACGCGAGGCGCCGCCGATGCGGCGGGTTCTCCTCGACGCACCGCACTGCATACAATGGGCCGCCGCGCCCAGGCAGACCTCGACGGTGCGCGGCCGGAGGCGACATGTTCGACACACTCATCTCGGTGCCCGAGCTGGCGCAGCGGCTCGAGGCTCCCTCGCTCGTCATCCTCGACTGCCGCTTCGATCTGGCGCGGCCTGCCTGGGGCGAGGCGGCGTTCGGCGAGGCGCGCATCCGGCACGCGCGCTATGCGCACCTCGACCGCGACCTCTCCGGCGCACTGCGCCCCGACAGCGGCCGCCACCCGCTGCCGGCGCCGCAGGCCCTCGCGGCACGCCTCGGCAGCTGGGGGATCGCGGCGGGCGTCCAAGTGGTGGCCTACGACCAGGGGCCCGGGGCGTTCGCCGCACGGCTGTGGTGGCTGCTGCGCTGGCTGGGACACCCGGCCGTGGCGGTGCTCGACGGCGGGCTCGCCGCCTGGCAGGCCGCAGGGCTCGAGGTCGAGACCGCCGCGCCCGCCGCGGCTCACCCGCGCCCCTTCGAGGGCCGGCCGCACACCGATGCGCTCATCACCACGGGGCAACTGGAGCAGTGGCTCACCGCCGGGGAACTGACGAGCGGCGAGCACGTCCTGATCGATGCACGCGGCGCGGACCGCTTCGCCGGCCGCAACGAGACGATCGATCCGGTGGCCGGGCACATCCCCGGGGCGCGCAACCATCCGTTCACCGACAACCTCGCCGACGGCCGCTTTTTGCCGGCCGCGACGCTGCGCGAGCGTTACCTGCGCACCCTCGGGGGGCGGCGCCCCGAGCAGGCCGTGTGCATGTGCGGCTCGGGCGTGACCGCCTGTCACACACTGCTCGCGCTGCAGATCGCCGGCCTGCCCGGGGCGCGCCTGTACGGCGGTTCGTGGAGCGAGTGGATCCGCGATCCGGCCCGCCCGGTGGCGGCCGGCGGCTGAGCGGCACCGGTGCGGGAAAAAATTCACGCGTAGGACTTTCACTGCCGCGCGATTTTGATATCGTTCGCGCCGAACGCACTCCCGCGCGTCGTACGGAAATTTCCGACGTGGCCGTAGATCCCAAGAGCATCACCAACCCGCAGTACAACCCGGCAGCACCCTGGCGCATCGAGGACTCCCTCGAGCTCTACCACGTCAACGCGTGGGGCAAAGGGTATTTCGGCATCAACGAGGCAGGCCACGTCGTAGTACGGCCCGATACGCGCGCCGACAGCGGCAACGACATCGACCTGTACGAGGTGATCGAGGGGCTGGAGGCCCGGGACCTCACCACCCCGGTGGTGGTGCGTTTCTCGGACATCCTGGCGCACCGCCTGAAGCACCTGCACGATGCATTCGCGCAGGCGATCGCGGAGAACAACTACCAGAACCGCTATGCGGCGGTCTTCCCGATCAAGGTGAACCAGCAGCGCCTGGTGGTCGAGGAGGTCTACCGCTACGGAGCGGAGTTCGGTTTCGGGCTGGAGGTCGGCTCGAAGCCCGAACTGCTCGCCGTCATGGCGATGACCGAGAATGCCCCCGACCGTCTGATCGTGTGCAACGGCTTCAAGGACGACAGTTACATCGAAGCGGTCACGCTCGCGACCAAGCTCGGGCGAACCATCATTCCGGTGGTGGAGAACTTCGAGGAGCTCGCGCTCATTCTCAAGCACGCCGACAAGTACGGCGTGCGCCCGCGCATCGGTGTGCGCGTGAAGCTCGTGACCGAGGGGTCGGGCAAGTGGCGCGACTCGACGGGCGAGAAATCGAAGTTCGGCCTGTTCATTACCGAAATTCTCGAGCTGGTGCGCGAGCTGAAGGCCCGCGACATGCTCGATTGCCTGCAGCTCGTGCACTGCCATCCGGGCAGCCAGCTGCAGGACATCCGCCGCGTCAAGGACGCGATCAACGAGCTCGCGCACGTCTATGCGGAGCTGAAGCTGATGGGCGCCGGACTGCAGTACATCGACGTCGGCGGCGGACTCGGCGTCGACTACGACGGCAGCGGGACTAACTACTCCTCATCGATGAACTACACGCTGAACGAGTACGCGAGCGACGTCGTGTACCGCATCGCGAGCGTCTGCAAAGCGCGCGAAGTGCCGCATCCGATGATCATCAGCGAGTCCGGCCGCGCGGTTGCGGCGTATCACAGCGTCCTGATCTTCGACGTGCTCGGCTCTTCGGCGCTCGACAAGTTCCGCGTCACCGGCCGCGAGGTGGAAGACTACGGCGGGCGCGAGGAGATGCCCCAGCCGGTGCTCGACCTGTTCGACGCCTTCAGCTCGGTCAGCCCGCGCCGCCTGGTCGAGTGCTACCACGATGCGCTCACCGCCCGCGACCAGGTGCAGCAGATGTTCAACCTCGGGCTGCTGTCGCTCGAGTTCCGTGGCCTCGCCGAGCGGCTGTTCTGGGCCACCTGCGCGAAGATCCGCGACGTCTGCCGCCGCCTGGAGCGCGAACCGGAGGAGCTCGAGGGCCTGGAGTCGATTCTCTCCGATACGTATTTCTGCAACGTGTCGGTCTTCCAGTCCCTGCCGGACAGCTGGGCGATCGATCAGCTCTTCCCGATCATGCCGATCCACCGCCTCGAGGAGCGTCCGACCCGCACCGGCGTGCTGGCCGACATCACCTGCGACTCCGACGGCAAGATCGACCACTTCGTCTCGCTGCGCGAGGTGAAGCACACGCTGGAACTGCACGAGCTGAAGCCGGCACAGAAATATTACCTCGCGGTCTTTCTGGTCGGCGCCTATCAGGAAACTCTCGGGGACCTGCACAACCTCTTCGGCGACACGCACGTCGTGCACGTGCGCCGGCACGACGAGGGCGGCTGGTGGATCGAGGAAGTGGTCAAGGGCGACACCGCCAACCGCGTGCTCGAGTACATGGAGTACGACGTGGCCGAGCTGGCCCCGGCGCTGATGCGCGACTGCGAGCGTGCCATCCGCGCCGGCCGCATGAGCATCGCCGAGAGCCAGGTGCTCAAGCGCTTCTACCAGGCGGAGCTCGACGGTTACTCGTATCTCGAGACGACCGCCGACTAACTGTTGCAATCACACAACAGGCGCCCCGATGGCCACGCCGGGGCGATGCGCCCGGTGTTTGCGTCCCGCAAACGCCGGGAGTAGCATCCGCACGTACCCAGTCCTCAGTGGATTGATCACGTTTGAGTGTCCGGCGCTTTCGATCCGCCCGTCTGTGCGCATCGTTCGTACGTGAACCTGGTGCAGAGCGCCGCTTTTCAGGCGCGGCCGTGCCCGGCCCGACCGGGTCCGTCCACCCCCCAACCTTCCCGTTCGATTCTGCGATACCCGTGGCCTGCGCGTGCGGCCCGCGGCTCGCGCTGCCAAGAGAGATCTCCGGATGACGACGATTTATGTAGGCAATCTGCCGTTCAACGCCACTGAGCAGGACGTGAAGGCGCTCTTCGAACGTCACGGCAAGGTGGATTCCGTCAAGCTGATCAATGACCGGGAAACCGGCAAGCCGCGCGGCTTCGGCTTCGTGGAGATGACGCCGGGCGAGGCTCAAGGGGCAATCCAGGCGCTGAATGGCTTCCAGATGAGCGGCCGGGCGCTGCGGGTCAACGAGGCGCAGGAACGCGCGCCGCGGCCGCGCACCGGCGGCGGGCCGTTCCGCCGCTGATCGGCACCTGGGGGGTCGTCCCGGCCCGCGGCTGGGGCGACCCTCGATCCGGCCGAGGCGGCGGGCCGCTGCGCGATCCCAGTGCACCCCCGGGGTGGGGTGCCGATGCGGTTTTCATTCAGGCCAAGCCCGTCGGCGGGTCCCGCCGGCCGGCCCACGGCCCCGCTGCAGATACAGCGGGGTTTTTTTTGGCCGCGTACCCGTCCACAATGGCAGCCCTCATGCGAGCCGTACCCAAAGCCGCACCGGCCGCCGCGCTGGCCGCCCTGAGCCTGCTGTCGGGCTGCGCCACCACCAGTGGACGACATTCCACGGCGGCGGCGCTCGACGCCATCCTGGCCGGCCCGCGCCCCGCGGCTCAGCGCCGCTGGGACCGCGATCGCCATCCGGTGCAGACGCTGCTGTTCTTCGGGTTGCGGCCCACGAGTCGCGTCCTGCAGGTCTGGCCGCGCGCCGACGGCTACTACACGCGCATCATCGCCCCGTTGGTCCGCCGCCGCGGCCGCTTCGATGCCGCGCTGATCGACGCCGGTCAAAGCGCCTTTCTCACCGCGCGCAATACCCGCTATCGCGAGCTGCTCGCATCCAACCCTCACTTGTACGACCGCGTCCGGGTCGTGACGTTCCCCTCCGGCGGCGGTGATGCCGTCCCCCCGGGCTCCGTCAATCTTGTGATCGCCTGCGGCGTGCTGCACCAATGGCTGGCACGTGGTGAGGCCAGCGTTGCACTGCACACGCTCTACCGTGCCCTGGCGCTCGGCGGAGTCCTCGGCGTCGTCGACAATCGTGCCGCCCCGGGCGCTGCGCGCGATCCGCACGCACATACCGGTTACGTACGTCAGTCCGACGCGATCAAGCTCATTGAGGCGAGCGGTTTTCGACTGGTGGCCGCCTCTGAGGTGAATGCCAATCCGCGCGACCACAAGGCCTATCCGGCGGGCGCTTGGACGCTGCCGCCGACCTACCGGTTGGGCAAGACCCACCGCGCCCGCTATGCGGCGATCGGCGAGCCGGATCGCTTCACGCTGAAGTTCGTCAAAGTCCCGCGGCGCTGAGCGCGCCGGGCGGCTACCACATCTGGCGCAGGCGGGCGCCCACATCGAGTGCCGGACCGAAGCCCGCCGTAACGCCCTCCGCCGTCCCCCCGATGAGCGCCGCGGGCGCGTCACTGGCGAGGTGCGCCAGCACCCCGGCGGTCAGAAAGCGACTGCGCCCGCCGTACACATGCGCATCGCCGTGGCGATGCTGGCCCGTCAGATAAAACTTCAGCGGCGCGTACAGCAGCAGGTCATTGCGGGCGCGGGTGAGCGCGACGTAGAAGAGCCGTCGCTCCTCCTCGAGCTGCTGGGGGCTCCCGGCCGCAAACTCCGAGGGGAAGCTACCGTCGACGACGTTGAGCAGGTAGACCGTGTCCCACTCCATGCCCTTGGCCGAATGCACGGTCGAGAGCACCAGGTAATCCTCATCGAGCGCCGGCGGGCCGGCGAGGTCCGAGGCCGCCGAAGGCGGGTCGAGCGCGAGCTCACTGAGGAAGCGCTCGCGCGAGGGATACTGACCGGAGAGCACCTCGAGCTGCTCGAGATCCCCGTTGCGGGTGTGGACCTGCTCGTAAATGCGCTCGAGGTGCGGCTGGTACCAGTGCCGCGCCCGCTGCACCTGGCCGCTCCACGGGCAGCACGGATCCGCCAGATCGAGCAGCAGCGCGCGCAACTGCGCCCAGTGTTCAGCGGCCGCCGGCGGCGGCGTGAAGGTCGTGAGCGCCCCGAGAGCGCCCCCGGCGCGCTCCAGATGCTCGAGCACGCGCCGCGCGTTCACCGGGCCCATCCCCGGGAGCAGTTGCACGGTGCGAAATGCGGCGAGCGCGTTGCGCGGGTTATCGGCCCAGCGCAGCACGCCGAGCAGATCTTTCACGTGACCGGCTTCGAGAAAACGCAGCCCGCCGTACTTCACGAACGGGATGCCGCGCCGGCCCAGTTCGATCTCGAGCACGTCACTGTGGCTCGAGGTGCGAAACAGGACGCCCTGATGCTTCAGCGGCACGTTCGCCTCGCGCCGGCGCAGCACCTCGCTGCAGACACATTCGGCCTGCTGGCGCTGATCGAGCACGGTGCACAGGCGGGGCCGCACGCCCCCGGTGCGCACCGCGCGCAGATCCTTGCGGAACTGCCGGGACGCCTCGGCCATGACGGCGTTGGACAGATCGAGGATCGGCTGCGTGGAGCGATAGTTCTGCTCCAGTGTGATCACGGCCGCCGGCGGCGTGAAGCGCTGCGGAAACGCGAGGATGTTCTCCACCGAGGCGGCGCGAAACGAGTAGATCGCCTGTGCGTCATCCCCGACCACCGCCAGTCCCGCCCCCTCGGGTTTCAGTGCATGGAGGATCTCGGCCTGCAGTGTGTTGGTGTCCTGGTACTCATCGACGAGCACGTGATCGAACTGGCCGCCGACCTGACCGGCCAGGCGCGCCTCGCTCATCATGACGTGCCAGTAGAGCAGCAGATCGTCGTAGTCGAGCAGATGCTCGCGCTGCTTGCGCTCGACGTAGGCGCGAAACAACCCGGTCAGCTCCGCCTCCCAGTGCGCACACCAGGGGAACTGCTCCTCGAGCGTCACGCGCAGTGGCCGCTGAGTGTTGACCCGGTGCGAGTAGATCTGCAGACAGGTTTCCTTGCGCGGGAAGCGCTGCTCCTTCTGCGCCAGCCCGAGTTCCTGGCGCAGCACATCGAGCAGATCGGCCGCATCGGCACGATCGAGCACGGTGAACTGCGGATCCAGGCCGAGCGCCGCGGCATAGTGGCGCAGCAGCCGGTTGCCGATCGCATGGAAGGTGCCGCTCCAGGTGAGCCGCTCGTGCACCGCCCCCCCGGATGCGCCGCGCACGATGTCGGCGGCGCGCAGGCGCATCTGCGCCGCCGCACGCCGCGTGAAGGTGAGCATCAGGATGCGCTCCGGCGCGACGCCGTGCAGCACCAGGTGCGCCACCCGGTGCGCCAGAGTGTTGGTTTTACCGGTACCCGCGCCGGCCACGATGAGCAGCGGACCTGAGCGCACGCCGCGCCCCGGCTCTGGCTCCCCGAAGGTGGCCGCGCGCCGCTGCGGCTCGTTGAGCCGGGAAAGATGAGACTCGCTCGACATGACTGGTCGGAACTATACGGAATCGGACCCGGCGCCGCCATGAAGCACCGGCGCACGAACCATACAGTTCGCGCCGCCCAACCGGACTGGATGGACCCTTACGCCCCCGGGACCTCGAGCGGCGCGAGCGGTTCGAGCGCCGCACCGAATGCGGCGAGCCGCGCGCGAATGTCGGCCTGCACCGCCGCGAAATCCACGCCCACCACCACCGCCTCGGGCCGGGGCGTGAGTGCGTCGCTGAAGTCCACCGGCAGGCCGGTCTCGGCGCCGATCCTCGCGCTCACCGCCGAGCGATACGCCTCGGAGGACCCTAAGCGCTCGACGTCGATCATCACGTCGGCGGCCGGCGTTGCCGCGGTCTGCCCGAGCAGGTACACCCCGATGAAGGCCTGGTAGGACTGCTCGTCGCTCCAGGACGAGAGCGCCCGGTGCAGCGCCTGCAACCGGCCGCGCACGTCCCGCGGCCAGCGCGGCATGCGCGGCAAGCCGAGACTCGCCGCGAGACGCCCGGCCGGCGAGTGCACCGGAGCCTGCGCGAGCAGGGCTGCGTGGCACACCTCGAAGTACGGCACCTCAGCCGCACCGCGGTAGCTGCGGCAGGAGAGCCACTGCTGCGGCGCGCTGCGCCGCAGCACGATGTGGTATCCGCCGAGCCCGGCCCGCAGGGCCGCGGCCCGCTGCAGCGAGCGGGAGAACCCGAACACCGCCACCGTGCCGCGCGCCGTCGCATGCTCGACCAGGCGCGCGAGATAGGCGATCTCATGACGCGCCCCGTCCGTCGGGAAGTAGCGCTCGAGCGCGAAGGACTCACGGTAGCCTCTCACCCCGCGCAGCAGAGGTCTCAACAACGGGCGATATTCGTCCCGGTACGGCCGTTCGAGCGGTGGATGGCGCGACGACCAACCCTGCGCGGTGTCGCGCGCCACGCGCTTGGGCGAGAGGTGTGCCAGCCGCTCGGCGAACGGCTCGTAGAAGCACGTGGTGCCCGGTAGCACCCGGAACCGGCTCCAGACATAGGTGCTCGCGCAACGCCAGCCGGCGTGGATGTAGACGGCGGGGATGTCAGCGCGGGATCGGGACACGCGGCGAGCCTCGGCAGTCGTGGACGGCGCAGTGTAAAGGCGCGCTTCCCCCGCTCTCAAGGGCCCTGCGGGGCGCGGATCGCACCGGGGCACCCGGGGATGCTAGGCTCGAGCCATGGACCCTGCCCACCAGACCCTGCACTACCGCGGCCGCGTCATCTCGGTGACCACCGATGAGGTACGCCTGCCGAACGGCCACCAGGCGACCCTCGAGGTGGTGCATCACCCGGGAGGCGCCGTGGCAGTGGCCATCGACGCCGAACAGCGCGTCTGCCTGCTGCGCCAGTACCGCTACGTCGCCGGCGGTTGGCTCTGGGAACTGCCGGCCGGCAAGCTCGAGCCGGGCGAGCCCCCGCTCGAGACGGCACGCCGTGAGCTGACCGAGGAGGCCGGCGTGCGCGCCACCGACTGGCGCAGTCTCGGGGCGTATTTCAGCTCCCCGGGCGTGTTCAGCGAAGTGCTGCACCTGTACCTGGCCACCGGCATCGAGCCGGCGGTCGCCGCCCACGAGCAGGCCGAGGTGATCGAGGTGCACTGGGTGCCCTTCGCCGAGGCCTGCCAGTGGGCCGAGGGCGGGGAGATCCGCGACGGCAAGACCGCCCTCGGGCTGCTGCGCGCCCGCTACGTGATGTCCTCGGCCGGATCGAGCACCGCACCGCGGTAGATCGCCTCGAGCCACACGGCGATGCGCCGGCACGGCCCGTCGAGCCACCCGTAGCGCTCGGGCAGCTCGAGCGCGTACAGCTCATCGATCGCCTGATGGAAGGCCCGTCGCAGTGCGAGACGGCCCTTGAACGCCTGAGCGAGGATGGAGGCCGAGGCGGGCGTCTTCACCGTCGCGCTCAACACCTGCGGGGCCGTCGCGAGCGTGAACGCATGAGCCTCGGCATAGGCCGACGCCTCGATGTGATCCTTCACGGCACGGATCTTCTCCGGGTCCGTCAGGCGACGGCTGTGCAGCGCGTAGTTATTGGTCTGGAAGCGGAAGTCCTGCGCGCGCGGCTCGCCGAGCACGTGTTCCGCGGCGCACCCGGTCGGCACGAAGGTGCAGGAGCGCTTGCCGATGCGAAACAGCGGCGTCACGAGCGCATCGCACTCGTGCGCCGCGGTACGCACCACCTGCGCTGCGTACGGGGCGAAGAAATCATCGTCATCGTGCGGATAAAGATAGAACGGTCCGGTGCGCGCCAACGCGGCGATTTCCGGCAGCTGGTCATACCCGTAGCGGCTCGCCTCGCTCACGGCGGCGAGATTGGCCGCGCTGAGGCGCACCAGCAGCGCACGGAACGTGAAGAAATCGGTGTCGAAGCGTTCGTTCCACGCGCCGATGAGCGCCGCGACGTCCTGCGGAAATCCCGGAACGGCGTGATCGGGCACGTAGCGGCGCGGATCGATGGGCAGGCCGCGACGGAAGTCACTCGACAGCGCGGCCCAGTCGGGGGACTGTCGGCGCAGCAGGATGAGTGGGTTCATCGGCGAGGCACGCGGCAGTTCAAGGGACGAGACGCACACGATAGCCGCCCCGGGCGCGCAATGCACGTCGCCGCAGTCCTCGATCGCGGCGGCTCCACCAAAGTGGTCGGAGGGCGGTATTCAGATTCGATTTGCGTCGTCGAGGCCGCAGAGCAGGACTGCGCCGATTCGAAGAGGAGCTCTGACCCGCGGACCCATCGCGCTCAGAGGAGCATTTTATGGCCTTCGACGAAGGGGCCCCGCGGGGGCCAGATCGGACACAATGCCTCAACGACGGCCATCAGATCATCGAGTGCCCGGAACGGATCCTCTGCACAAGTGGCCGGCAGCGCTAAACCGCCGTCCGCGGCAAGCGGCGCGTCCTTCAAACTAGTCGAGTTCCCGGAGGAGGTCATTGAGCAGCGGCTCGCGGTCAAAGAGACAAAAATACTCGCGCACCTGCGCCATGTCGAGCCGCTCCCGGTTGGCCCGCAGCAGCGCGCGGATGTCCTCGAGATCTTGAGTCCGCCGAGGATCATTGGCCAGCCCTTGCAGCTTGAACCCAATCAGACCTTCGCTACTGATGACGCGCAACTCCCCGAGGGAGGTCACGAGCGTCCGGGCACCTGCCAGCAACCGCTTGGCCGCCGGACGGTGCGCGTAGAGCAAATCGACGCGCTCGTCGCCGCGCACGCAATTGGCCGCATCCGCGCTGCGATGAACGCTTCGATAGCCGAGCGCGGTGAGCTCCCTCTCAATCGCATCAGCGTTCTCCAAGTCCACCAGCAGGTCGACGTCCTGGGTCGCACGAATCACGTTGTAGGGCGCGAGCGCGAGGCCCCCGATCAGCGCGTACCGGGCACCGATGTTACCGAGCATGGCAGTCAGTTCGCGGATCTGTCTGCCGAGGCGCGATACCGTAGTCATGATGGGACAATATTAGCCCTTTCCCATCCGCTTCGTCGCACTGGAAGGGCGTGCAGGGACGCTCCTCAGGTCAACCGCTCGATGTGCGAGCGCTTGCGTGCGTTGCTGTAGCGGTAGAAGCGACGCAACTCCGCGAGCACCACCGCCTGTCCGCCGTGCGGCCCGTGCAGCAGGTGCTCGAGCCGGCGGCAGAAGCGCTCGGCATAACCGCTCGCATGGCGATACAGTGCAGCGCGCTCCCCTGCGAGCTCAGGGTCGATGCGCGAGCGCGCGAACAGCAGTCGGCGCAGCTCGGCCGGAAAGTGCTGCGGGCACTGCTCGCGCAGCAGCCAGAAACTGGTCACGTACTTATCCACCTCGGCTTGCATCTCCAGCTCGAGCAGCGAGACCGGCCGGTCGTGCGCGGCGTTCCAGGCCAGGTAGAGGAAATGGCTCACCCCCTCGAGCGCAATCCACCAGTCCGCGACGTTGCGCTCATCGAGCCGCACCATCGGGTCGGCACGGGCCAGCCGCTCGAGCAGCCCCGGGTCGAGGTACAGCGAGACGGCCATCTCATCGCCGTCCTCGGCAACAATCAGATCCTCCTCGCTCCGGCGGGTCCGCACCGCCTCGGGCAGGTGCGCCCGGTCGGTGACGAGAAAATCGTACACATCGTAGCCGACGCCCAGATCATAGATGCCGCCGATCAGCTCCTGCACGCGCGTGAGGATCATCGCTCAGTGCAGCGCGCCAAGCGCCGCCCCCGGCTGCGTCGCCGGCTCGACGCCGAGCCGCCTCAGCAGCGCGTAGCTGCGCCGGCTGCCGGTCTTCAGCCACTGTTCGTACAGGCGCAGAATGTCCCGGCAGGTGTGGGTGTAGCCGGCCTCGCTCAGCTCGTTGAGCGCATCGACCATGGGCTGGAATTTCGCGGCGAGTTCGGCAAACACCTGTCCGAGCACGCGGCTGCGTCGCTCGGCCGCCTCCTGCGGCAGCGCGGATGCGCAGAGCCGCCGAGCGAGCGTGTCGTAGGCGCACCCGCCCATGGCGATGTGATAATCGATATCGATCAGCTTGCGCGCAAAGCCGCGCGCGAAGAACCCGGCAATGAACAACGAGACGTCCCCGAGACGCTGCAGCCCGCGCTCACGCTCCGCACGGGTGCGCGCCTCGAGCGCCTCGGAGAGCATCACGACGAGCGGTTTCAGCCGCAGCCCCTCGGCGGTGGACTCGTACAGCGCCTCGGAGCGGGCAAACAGCGTGAGCAGGTTCACCACGTAATGCTCGGTCTGCTCCTCGAGCGCCAGATGTTGATTGGTGAGCGCCCCGCGCAGCGCATCCTTGAAGTACTCGGTGAGATTCCCGACCGGCTGGATTCGGCTCGACATGGATGGTTCGACCTCCCGCGCGGCGTACTATTGATGACAACGGCGCCCTGCGCTCAAAGTTGATCCAACACCGCGGTGAAAACCGCGACCCGGTGCTCATTTTAGGGGTCGAACGCACGGAATTTCCATGCGCGTCGTTAGCAGCGCACGGCCACGAGTGCTGACAGCGCGGTGCGCTCAGCGCCAGAGGGCGCGGTAGGACAGCCCGAGCTTCATGATCCGCTCGAGCAGATCGCGGTACTTGATGCCGGCGGCGAGCGCCGACTCGGCGAAGTCCTCCCCGTCCTGCAGGTTCGGGTTGGCATTGGCCTCGAGCGCATACAGCCGCCCGTCGCTGGTGAGACGAAAATCCATGCGCGCATAGCCGGACATCCCGAGCACCCGGTAGATGCGCCGCGAGAGCTTGTCGAGCTGCACCTCCACGCCGTTCGGCAGATCGCTCGCCTTGTGCGTGGTGATACCGTAACGTTCGCGGTACTCGTGGTCCCATTTGACTTTGCGGGTGGCGATCATCGGCAGCGACTCGGGCATCGAGCCGAACGCCATCTCCCACACCGGCAGGCGCACCAGGCGCTCGTTGCCGAGCACCCCGACGTACAGCTCACGCCCCTCGATGTACTCCTCGACCAGCGCATCGGAGCCGATCTGCTCGTACATGAACTCCACCCGCTCCTTCAGCCGCGGCAGATCATCGACCACGGAGGCCTGCGCGATTCCGAGCGAGGCGTCCTCGGTGGCGGACTTCACGAACAGCGGAAAAGTGAGCTTACGCGCGGTGCGCACCGGCGTGCCGCGCCGAAATACCTCGAAGCGGGGCGTGGGGATGCGGTGATAGGCGAGCAGCTGCTTGCTCAGCGGCTTGTCGCGCGAGAGCAGCAGCCCGCGCGGATTGCAGCCGGTATACGGCTGGCGCAGCAGCTCGAGGTACGCCACCACGTGCTGATCGTAGGTGACGATGCCGTTGAACTCCTCGAGCAGATTGAAGACGACGTCCGGCTTCCACTCCGAAATCGCCACGCGCATCTCGGTCAGACTGTCGAGCACCCCGAGACAGCGCACGTCATGACCGCGGCGGCGCAGCGTCGTGGTGACGTTGTATTCGGTTCGCCACTCGTCGATTTCCTTCTCACTGTGATTGGCGAGCGTCTTCGGCGGCACCAGACTGGAGTGCATCACGACCAGCGTGCGCAGTTTCTTCATAGAAAAATGTGTGGCGTTTCACCCTGCGAATACATCGACACCAGCCGCTCCAGCAGCCAGCGCGAGACCTGCACGGCGTCGCGGCGGCTGCCGCGCACGTACAATTGCAATGCCTCGCTGCGATCGATCATCATCAGCATAATCTCACGTACACTATAGCGCGGCAGAGCAAGTTCGCGCGAGACGGCATCAATGAGCTCGCGCTGATGCGCACGCAGCACAGCACATGCGCGCGCGGCGTCCTTGCGCGGACGCTCTTCGGTGAACACCCAGGCCAACATCCCCTCGACCATGCTGCGCCGGTACTGACCGTAGCGCACCACCTTGCGGCGGTAATGCTGCGCGAGCGTACGCGTGTTGTATTCGATTGGCTCGACGCGGTCGCGATTTCGGACCGGCGGGCGCTGCTCGCGCACTTCCTGCATCAGCTGATCGACTACGTGCAGCTTGCGCACCGCCGGCCACTCGGCATAGCGCTTGCGCCAAGCCGAACGCGGCGTCAACCACACCGCGAAGGTCTCGGCGAAATCCTCCGTGGGATGCGCCTGCGCATACCAGTCGCCGAGGTGATGCACGTAGCGGCGGCTGCCGGGGCGCGCCCGGTAACGATCCGGGTAGCGACGCGAAGCGGGCCCGAACACCTCACGCCAGCACTTGCGCCGGCGCAACCGGTACGCGTTGTCGATGGCATGACCGGCCTCGTGCCGCAGGATGCGCATGAACCAGCGGGCATTGCCACCCTCGACCTCGCCCATGATGTTGCGCTCGAGGCGCATCAGGCGCGGGTGCGCCAGGTAGAACGGGACGGCGATGCCCGGTACCCCGTCCGGTGAGAACCACTCCTCGGAGAACCACACGTGCGGGTGGAACGTCAGTCCGCGCGCCTGGAGTTCCTCGTAGAGACGGCGCACGTGCGTCTGGATCACCGAGTGATCGACGCTCAGGTGCAAGTCGCGGAAGCGCAGCTTCAGCAACTCTTCATCGCTCAGGCGGGCCCACTGGGCGGTCCGCGGCCTGCTCTGCGGTGCGCTCATCGGCAACCTCGCCCGACGCGGGGCAAGTGCAATGCGGGAGCCGCGAGCTTAGCAGCCCGCGCGCGTCGCATCAGCCCATGTGCACCAGCGCGTGGGCGAGCAGCCGGTCGGCGAAAGCCTCGATGAGCGAGGCGCGCAGCAACGCTGCGCGCCATGGCGCCGGGATGGCGGCGGCACCGTAGAACGCCCCGGCGAGTTGCCCGCACACCGCTGCGGTCACGTCCGAGTCACCGCCGAGATTCGCCGCATGCAGCACGGCGGCGCGGAAATTACCGGTCGCCGCCAACGCCTCGAACGCCCCGGCGAGGGCCCGCGTGACGCCTTTGCCGGCGCTGCCCGCCGGAGCCGATCGCCGCTCGGCGAGAATCCGGGCTTTCGGCTCCCCGTGCAGCGCCGCGAGCAGCGCCCGCGCCAGATCGGCGCAGCCGTTGAGTACCGTGTTGGCCTGGCAGGTGGTGCGGGCGGATTCGCGGGCCAGCCGTTCGGCCTCCGCCGGCACCGCGAACGCGAACAGCACCGGGGCGACGACCCGCGAGAGCGGCTCCGGGTCGAGCTGCGCCGGGTCGTGCGAGCCGGAAAATGGCTGCTGGCGCCAGCCGGCCACCGCCAACGCACGCGCCGTGCTCGCAGTGATCCCGAGGCACTGACCGGTGGCCGAAAGGTGTCCGTCGCGTTGCCAACGCCGATAGCGCTCGACCTGATCGGCAGGGTCGAACCCCTCGCACTCGAGCAGGCTCTGCGCCAGGCACAGCGCCATGGCCGTATCGTCGCTCCAGGCCCCGCGCGGCAGCGCAAACGGGCCGCCGCCGAGCATGTCGGCGAGCGGCGTGAAGGTCCCGGGCCGGCGGTACTGGGTGGCCGCGCCGACCGCATCGCCGACCGCCAGTCCGAGCAACGCCCCGAGGAAGCGCTCGCGCAGCGCACGCGCGGCCGCCAGCGCCGCGGCATCGAGCAGCGGATCCTCCTCCATCGCCGCCGCCTCGCGCCGGGGCGCCGGGCGCGCCGTCCAGGTGCGCACGTACTCGCGCTGCGCCTGGGTTTCCGGGATGCGCGGCCAGTCCGCCGAGCGTGCCGACTGCTGCCAGAGACGCTCGAGTTCGGCGAGCGCCTGCTCGCCGCTGAGGCCGCGCTCGATGAGCAGACAGCCGACCACCGTGGCGCTACGGCCGATTCCCGCCCGGCAATGCACGTAACAGGGTTTGCCCGCGTCCAGCGACTCGAGCAGACACTGGAGGATCTCGTGCATATGCTCGCGCCGCTCGGGCACGCCATGGTCGGGGATGGGCTTGCGGTGGTACTCCACCGCCAGCGGCAGCGCATCGTCGTACCCGTCGATCTCCCCGGGCGCGGTCAGATCGATGATGACGTGAATCCCCGCATCGCGCAGGCGCGTCAGGCGCTCGCGCACGGCCTGTGCGCCCTGGGCGAGCGGATGCTCCCCGGCGAGCAGCAGTCCGGGATAGACCCAGTAGGCATTGGCGAGCGGCAGCGCGAGTGCGGTATCCATGGGGCAGCGCGCGTCGATCAGCCCTGGCCGCCGGCCGCCGCGAGCTGAAGCTCTTCCGCGGCGCTCATCGGCTCGATGCGCTGCGCCTCGAGACCGGCGAAATCGAAGTGGCGCGGGTCGGCGAGTGACGCCGGATCGAGTTGGCGCAGCGCGGAGAAGATGCTCTCGGTGCGTCCCGGATAGGCGCGCTCCCATTCGGTCAGCATGCGTTTGATCGCCACGCGCTGCAGATTGTCCTGCGAACCGCACAGCTTGCAAGGAATGATCGGGAAGCGCCGGCCGCGTGCGTAGCGCTCGATGTCCCGCTCCGCGACATAGGCGAGCGGGCGAATCACCACCTGGCGGGCATCCTCGGAGAGCAGCTTCGGGGCCATCGCCTTCAGCCGGCCGCCGAAGAAGAGGTTCAGAAAGAGCGTCTGGACGATGTCATCGCGGTGATGACCGAGCGCGATCTTGGTGATGCCGTGCTCGGCGGCGAAGCGGTACAGCGCCCCGCGGCGCAGACGCGAGCACAGTCCGCACAGCGTGCGCCCCTCGGGCACCACACGCTTGACCACACTGTAGGTGTCCTGCTCGATGATGTGATACGGCACACCGAGGCCCGCGAGGTACTCCGGCAGGACGTGCGCGGGGAAACCCGGCTGCTTCTGATCGAGGTTGACGGCGAGGAGTGAGAACTCGACCGGCGCGCTGCGCTTCAACGACAGCAGGATATCGAGCAGGGTGTAGGAATCCTTGCCGCCGGAGAGGCACACCATGACCCGGTCGCCCGGACCGATCATGGCGAAGTCCTCGATGGCCTTACCCACCTGTCCGCGCAGCTTCGCTTGCAGACGCACCAACGTCCGCGACATGTGCACCGGTGCGTCCATCTATGCGGCCTCGCTCGCGGCGGGCGCCAAATACTTCCCCTCCACGTAGCGGATGTAGGCTGCAGCGGAGAGCGGCTTGCGGGTGGCCCCGCGCAGCAGCTCCTGCACCGGCACTTTCGCACCGAGTCCATGCACGTGGGTGCGCAACCACTCGAACAGTCCGGAGAACTCCCCGCAGGCGAGCTGCTCATCGAGCGTCGGCACATCGTTGCGCAGACTCTCGTACAGCTGCGCGGCGATCATCGCGCCGAGCGCGTACGAGGGGAAATATCCGAACGAACCGACTGCCCAGTGCACATCCTGCAGGCACCCCTCGGTGTCGTTCGCCGGCCGAATCCCCAAGCGCTGCTGCATCCCCTCGTTCCACGCCTCGGGCAGATCGCGCACCGCGAGCTCACCGACCAGCAACTGCTTCTCGAGCTCATAGCGCAGCAGCACGTGCAGCGGGTAGGTGAGCTCATCGGCATCGACCCGGATCAGCCCACGGCGCACCCGCGTCAGGTGCGCATACACGTTCTCCACCTCCCACTCCGTACCACCGAGGCCGAAGTGTTTGGCGATCAGCGGCTGCACGTAGCGCACGAATGGGCGGCTGCGGCAGACGATCATCTCCATCAGCAGCGACTGGCTCTCCTCGAGCGCCATACCTCGGTCGCGGCCGACCGGCTGATCGCGCCAGTCCTGCGGCAACCCCAGGTCGTACATGGCGTGCCCGGTCTCGTGCATCGCCCCGAGCAGCCCGGTGAAGGGATCCGCGACATCCAGGCGAGTGGTGACGCGGATGTCGCCCGGCACGCCCTCGGTGAACGGGTGCTCGCTCTCATCGAGCCGGCCGCGATCGAAGGGGAAGCCGATCTGCTTCATCACCTCCATGATGAGGGCCCGCTGCTTGGCATGCGGGAAGCGGCCCTCGAGCGGGCGCGGTGGGCGGCTCTCCTGCGCGCCGATCACCTCACGGATCAGCGCCGGCAGCCGCCGCGAGAGCGCCTTGAACATCGCATCGATGTCCGCGGTCGTGATGCCGGGACTGAACTCATCGACCAGCGCGTCGTAGGGCGCGAGGTTCAACGCCTGGCCGAGCAGCGCCGCCTTGTCGCGCACCAGATGCACGACGTCCTCCAGGTGCGGCGTAAACAGGTCGAAGCGACCCTTGGCACGGGCATCCTGCCAGCAGACCTCGGCCCGTGCGACGGCCTTGGTGAGGCGCGAGATCAGCGACACGGGGGTGGCGATGGCGTGATCGCGCTCACGGCGCATCTCGCGCAGGTTGGCGATCTGCCAGTCCTCGAGCCCCTGGGTATTGGCTTGCGCCCGATCGAGCAGCCGGCTGATGCGCGGGGCGGTGAGCAGTGCATGGTGTTCGGTCTCGAGCGCCGCGAGCTGCTCACCGCGCACGTCCGCGCTGCCGCGCGGCATCATCACCGCGGCGTCCCAGCGCAGCAGCGACAGCGCACCGCGCAGCGCGTGCAGCCGCTTGAATTCCTCTTCGAGCTGTTCGTAGGGGGAGGCCGACATGATGGAGGCGTTCCGGGCGCCGGGCGCGATCCGCACGCCGGTTCGGCCGGAGCGCGCCGCTCACTGTGTTGGAGAAGGTCTCTAGTTTAGCAGGGGGGCGTCCCGCAGACGGCGGGCAACGCCTTAAATACTTTTAAATTCAATTACATACACATGTTCCGGCCGCTTGACAACGCACCACGGCTGGGCGATCCCAGACCCGCCGTCGCCGCGCACCCCGGAATGCCGCACCCTTCCGGTACACTCCGAGCTACAGCCACGGCCAGCGGGCCACGAGCACTCCGACCCCGATCGAGACCGCGAGCAGCAGCGCGAGGACCACAGCAATGAGGAAGCGGCGCATCGTCCCCATGATAATCCGGACCCAGACCCCATGAGCCTGCGCGTTGCCATCCTGGCCTCGGAAGCGACCCCGCTCTGCAAGACCGGGGGCCTGGCGGACGTCGCCGGCGCCCTCACCGAGTGCTTCCATGCCGACGGCCATGACGTGCGCCTGTTCATCCCCGGCTATGCCAGTATCGACCGGTCACGATACGTACCGCGTCCCGTCGAGGGCCTGCAGAACGTCGCGCTCGAGGTCGGCACACACCGGTATGTCTTCTCCGTCGGGCAGATCGTCCTCCCCGGCTCCGGGGCGCTGGCGTATCTCATCGATTGCCCCGTGCTCTACGGACGCCCCACGCTCTACACCGGGGATCCGGACGAGCACCTGCGCTTTCTCGCCTTCACCCGTGCTGCCCTCATCGCCTGCACCAGGCTCGGCTGGGCACCGCAGATCGTGCATTGCAACGACTGGCACACGGCGTTCGCGCCGCTGCTGCTGCGCACGCATTTTGCGCAAGAGCCCGCGTTTGCGGCCGTCCGTACCGTGCTGACCATCCACAACATCGGCTACCAGGGCATCTTCGCCGCCACGGACGTGGGCGACCTCGCCCTCGGCGATCATGCGTTCCTGCTGCACCAGGACGATCTGCGCGCCGGGGTCATCAATCCTCTGCGCCACGGCATTCTCTATGCCGATGCGCTCACCACGGTGAGTCCCACGCATGCGCGCGAGATCTGTTCGGACGAGTACGGCATGGGGCTGCAGGACTCGCTGCGCATGCGCGAGCTCGACCTCACGGGCATTCTCAACGGGGTCGACTACGGCATCTGGGATCCGCGCGTCGACGTGAACCTGCCGCAGCACTTCGATGCCGAGCACCTCGCCGTCAAGACCGATCTGAAGCGCGCACTCCTCTCGCGTCTGGGATTCACCTCCGATGTCTCGGTCTCCCTCGCCGGCATCGTCAGCCGGCTCGCCCGGCAGAAGGGTATCGACCTGATGATCGAGGTGCTGCCGCGAGTGCTCGGCGCGCGAGCGCTGGCGCTGGTCGTACTCGGCACGGGGGATGCCCCCTACGAGCATTTCTTTCGCACCCTCGCCGAGCAGTTCCCCGGCCAGGTCATCTTCCACCGCGGGTACGACGACGCGCTCGCGCATTGGATCGAAGCGGCATCGGATCTCTTCCTGATGCCCTCGCGCTACGAACCTTGCGGACTGAACCAGATGTACAGCCTGCGCTACGGCACGGTACCGGTGGTGCGGCGGACCGGCGGACTGGCCGACTCGGTCGAGCACTTCGATCCGGCGAGCGGTCAGGGCACTGGTATCGTCTTCAACGACTTCGACGCACCGGCACTCGAGTGGGCGCTGAACACCGCGCTCGACTGGTACGCCGACCCGCAGCAGTGGCGGCGGATCGTGCGCAACGGCATGGCGAAGGACTTCTCCTGGACGCGCCAGAGCGAGCAGTACCTCGCGATCTACCGGAGTCTCTCGAGCCCGAAATAGCACGCGGCACTTTCGGCCCGGCCGCGCGCCCTACTGCCCAGCCTGACCCTGAGTGGTTTTCGAGCCGCGCGTACTCTGCCTCAAGAGCTGCTCGGCAAATCCATACCAGGGCACGAGGTGCTCGATCTCGCGGCGCTGTGCGCCGAGATTGCTCAGCGTGTCACGCCAGTGCTGCGCGACGACTTCGCCAATGCGCTCCTGCACCTCTTCTGCCTGGTCTCGCTCGAGACCGAATCGGCGAGGGTATGAGAGCAGATTTTCCCAGGTCATCGCTCGACCGTGCGCCCCGAATGCCATCGCGAGCTCCTGGGCCGGCGCTGTTGCCGGAGCGACAGGATCGAATCGATCAGCAGCACAATCATCAGCGCAGAACTGTCCCAGAATCGAATGATGAGGATTCAGCGCCCTTCGCGGCGCTCCTCGAGCACCGCATCCAGGAGGCGCGCGGACCGGAAGAACGGCCGCGACAACGCCTGTCTGAGCCGGCCGGCCGAGAGCACGGCTTCTAGCGGCCGCGGATGCCCCGCGCGGCGAGCAGCGCAAGCCGATCGTAGGCCACCACAGAGTGACTTGTGCGCACCCTTCGTAGGTATGCCCTGAGTGAATTCTTCAGTCCGGATACCGCCGCCCGCTCCATCTGGCTATGATCGCCATCTTGAACAGACATGCAAACTCGATGGCAAATACCCTCCTGCAGCGCGCCTCCCGTGTCTGTCTTTCGTGACACAACATGTCCCCGGATCAGAATCGGTGCGCACAACGGGCCCTTCATGTGCCACCCATCCAACTGCGCCTCGCGGCTCCAGACAGCGGAACGCGCAAGCTCGTGTACAATCCATCAGGACGGGGTGCGTCGAAGCCGGTGACTCCAATGTCTCGATATCGCGACAAGGTCGCATCGGCGCAGCGCATCCTGACCCGTAGATACATTTTTTTGAGTTACGACGGTCTTCGGACCAGACGAATTCCGCGCGCTGCGCTCGGGCTGCAGCCTTGAACCCACACGATGGTGCGGCGCGCGTCCGACAGAGTGGAGTCGAAGGAGAATCACGCCATGTCCCGTTCACATGTTTCCCGCCGCATCTCGCGCCACGCTGCCACGGCACTGCTGCTCGCCGTGACACTCACGGTCCTTCCGCAAGCCCATGCGGCGACCAATCTGTTCAACATGTATGTCGGTGCGGCCTACGCGCGCTCGAACCTGCGCGCCCGGGACAGCAGTCCGCTGCCCTTCGGCGGCGGTGGCCCGCTGAACAGCTTCGATCGATCCGATTCCGGCTACCAGTTCAGTCTCGGAGTCCGTGGCCTGGAGATGCTCGGCGCAGAGGTCGACTACTTCGATCTCGGCAGCGGCGGCGTCTCGAACTTGGCCACGGTGGGCGGAACCGCGGGCGTCGTCTCCAGCGCGAATGTAGGGCAGAAGGGCGAAGCGGCGTTCGCGATGCTTTACCTACCGGTACCGATCGTCGATATCTATCTGAAGGCCGGCGTGGACCGGATCAACTCTAACTTGAACGCAAGCTACCTCCCGCCGGGTGTTTTCTGCGGAGTACTCGGCTGCCAAAACCAGTCCCTGGCGACCAGCAGGACGACCACGGGACTCGCACTCGGTGCCGGCGCACAGTGGCAGCTCGGGAATTGGGGCCTGCGTGCCGAGTACGAACGGTTCACGGCCTACGGAGGCCACCCTGACCTGGTGTCGATTGGCGTCATTTGGACGTTCCTCTGACCCGAACTGATATTCTCACGCACGAGACGTCGGGGTACGATACGGCGTGAGACTGACGAGCACTGAACGGCACGGTATGGCAGGTTCGGACGGTGATGACGACTCGCTCCTGCGCGCCGCCCAGCGGTATCGCCGCGCCGGACTGCTGAGGGAGGCGATCGGTGCCTACCAGAAACTGCTTGCTCGACGTCCGGAATCGCCGAACAGCTGGTACAACCTCGCGCGCCTGCAACGCCAGGCGCGCGAGTATGACGCGGCGCTCGACTCCTATCAGCGAGCGCTGGATTCGGGTGTCGAATCGCCCGAGGAAATTCATCTCAACCGCGGGGTCATATTCTCAGACGATCTACACCGCCACGCGGAGGCGGAGCGGGAACTCGAGACGGCACTGAGACTGAACCCGGCCTATACCGCGGCGTTATTCAACCTCGCGACGCTGCGCGAAGATCTCGGACAGCGCGAAGCCGCTGAACGCACGTACGAGCGGATTCTCGCGCTCGAACCGAACAATTTGCAGGCGCTTGCGCGTTATGCTCAGACACAGCCTGCGGCCGAGACGAGCGATACGCTACTCCAGACTCTGCGCGCGCGCCTGAACGATCCTCGCGGCGAGACTGCGGGGCGAGCCGGCGTTGGATTCGCACTGGGGCGCGCCCTCGATGGGCGCGGTGACTACCGCGCAGCGTTCGCCGCCTACACCGAAGCGAACCACCTCAGCCGAGTGAGCGCTGGCGCTCAGTTCATACCCTATGACCGCGCGGCGCACGAGCGTTTTGTCGAGCGCATCATAGCGGCCTTTCCCGCGCCCGTCGTCAGCGTGCAGGACACACCGCGCGCACCGTTGGCGCCGGCGCCCGTTTTCATCTGCGGCATGTTCCGTTCCGGATCGACACTGATCGAGCAACTGCTCGCACGCCACCCACTGATCGGCGCCGCCGGAGAGCTCGACTGGCTGCCCCGGATCGCCCGAGAAGCACTGGCCCCTTACCCGAACGGGGCGGCAGCCGCCCCGCCCCAGCACCTGGCCGCTCTCGCAGCGCAATACCGCGAGCATCTCGCTGCGGTATTTCCAGGCGCAGCGCAGGTCACCGACAAGCGACCGGACAACTTCCTCTACATCGGCCTGATCAAACGTCTGTTCCCGACCGCGAAGATCGTGCACACCACACGCGATCCACTCGACAACTGCCTGTCCATATTCTTCCTGCACCTCGACCAGAGCATGAGCTACGCGCTCGATCTGCTGGACATCGGCCACTACTACAGTCAGTGCATGCGTCTAATGGCGCACTGGAAGAAGCGATTTCCCGGAGACATCCTCGACGTACATTACGACACGCTGGTCCGTGAGCCGCAGCCGCTCATGCATCGGCTCCTCGGGTTTCTCGGGCTGAAATGGGACGAGCATTACCTTGAGCAGACGCCGACCGCGCGGGTCGTGAGAACCGCCAGCGTGTGGCAGGTTCGGCAAAGCCTGTACCAGAGCTCATCGGGCCGGTCGCGCCATTATCTCGGGCAGTTGGGCGAGCTGCGGGCATACCTGAACGAATACGCTCCACACCGATTGCCAGAACTCTGACGTTACCCTCGGGGCGACCGGGTACGAGGCGGCCAGTTTGCAGATGGGGTGAGTTTGTGCTCAGATGCCACGCATGCGTGCCGCGCTGCGCATCATGTATTTGCAGTGTGTGCTCCTCGCGGGAATAGCCCAAGCCGCGACGGTGCCACGGACGAAAATTGTCACGGCGCCGCCCGTAAACACCGTCCCGATTTCGCTCGTCGCACACCACAATAAGACGCTTGCGCCGTTGCAGACGAGCACGCCACCCTCGTCGATGCCTGCCCTGGTTCAGGGCACCCGACACCCTTCAACCGGCCCGTCCCGATCGCCACGTAAAGTCGATCTACTATTTGCATCTCCCACAACGCTCGATCACATCGGGCGCGTGGTCGCGGCCGTCAATATCGACGGCAAGGGTCCGTTCCGGTTCATCGTCGACACCGGTGCCAATCACTCCACGATCTCACCACGGCTCGCGACGATTCTTGGACTAAAACCCTCTACGCGACAGTTGATCAACGTAACCGGCGTGACCGGAACCGCAAAGGAGACCTCCGTATTCATCACGAAGCTACAGGCGGGCGAGCTCACGATCTCCAACAGCCGCTTCCCGGTCATCTGGGCCTCCGTCATGGCTGGCGCTGAGGGCATCCTGGGAGCCGCGGGTCTGCGCACGGACCGGCTGCTCGTAAGTTTTCAACATAATCAGGTCATCATCACTCGTTCGCGTACAGAGGCGCTTCCGTGGGGATTCACCAGGATGTGGGCGACACGGCTGCACGGTGGCCTGCTCAGCGTGCCGGGCAAGGTCGGAGACGTGCGCGTGCGCGCGATCATCGATACCGGCTCGCAGCGCACGCTCGGTAATCTCGCGCTCTACAGGCAGCTCTTTGCCGAAGAGCAGGGCAAGAGCAAGTACCTCACCGCCGACGTGTACGGTGCGACCCGGCAGGTGGGCATCGGCAAGCTGCAGATCGCTCCGTCGATCGATCTCGGGGCGATCAAGATCAGCGGCGTCGGCCTGGTGTTCGGCGACTTCAACATCTTCCGAGCCTGGGGGCTCGCGCGTCGCCCAACCATTATTCTCGGGATGGATGTTCTCGGCACCGTCAAGGCCTTCGTCATCGATTTCCGTTACGGCGAGATTGGTATTGATACCACCTACAATTATTATGAGTCCGCAATTGCGCCGCCGCCTCGATGCCCCGCATCGGCGCGCGTACGGGAGGGGCGCTGCAGCAGCTAGGCGACCCGCCGGCGGTCACGCCCCGAGCGCTCGACCGGACTATACTGCTCGCTATTCTGGATCATTGACGGGGCAAGATGTTTCTGCACATCGACAACCTGCTGACTGAGGCAGAAGTTCAGTCCGTCACGGACCTGGCCCGACGGACTCGCTTCATCAATGGCCGCGCGTCGAATCCCCATAATTCGACCAAGAACAACATGATGCAGGACCCGCGCGACCCGCTCGGACAACGTGCCTCGCAGATCGTGCTCGCCGCGATTCAGCGCAGCGAGGCGGCGCGCGACTTCCTCTGGCCGAATCGCATCGCGGTGCCGCAGTTCCTGCGTTACGGGCCCGGCATGACCTACGGTGCACACGTGGATGCGGCTTTCATGGACGTCGCGGCACAGCCACTGCGCTCGGACCTCTCCTGTACGGTTTTCCTCAGCGATCCGACGGGCTACGAAGGCGGCGAGCTCGCCATCCATCTCGGCACCGAGACCGTACGCTTAAAGGGCAACCTCGGCAGCGCGGTGTTTTATCCCTCGACCTCGCTGCACGAAGTCACCCCAGTCGCCTCGGGGGAGCGACTGGTGATGATCACCTTCATCGAAAGCCAGCTGCCCGACGCGGCGCAACGCGAGCTGGTCTATACTTTGAACGAGGTGAGAGCGCTCGAGGGGCTGAACATGCAGTGGCACAACCGCATGAGCCTGGAGAGCGTGATCGCGAATCTGCTGCGCATGTGGGTGCGTTGAGGTGGAGTCGGGCGAGCACGGCACTGCCGGCGAGCGCCGAGCCGAGGTAGACGTCACGGCAGCCGAACTTGCCGCCTCGCCGGCTTGGTTTCCGCTCGAAGCGCCGACAGCGGGTAGGCTCGGGCTCGTACGGCTCGACGAAGCGGCGTATCAGCGGGCCAGCTTCCTCGATCAGCGAATTCTCTCGACGAGGCCGGACGCCGGCACCTGCTCGGTCGAGACCGCGACTACCGCGGCCGCCATTCTTAAGGCGCGGGCGCATTACATTTTTCACATCGGCCACGCGGGTTCGACTCTGATCTCCCGAATTCTCGGGGAGCACCCCGGCTTTCACTCGGTGCGCGAGCCGGCGCTGCTGCGTGTCATGGCCGCAGAACAGGCGCCGACCGCTTGCGCACCCGGCCTGACGGTGACCCTGACGCTGTTGGCACGCACGTGGTCTCCTCAGCAGCGGGCTCTCATCAAGGCCACGAGTTTCGTCAGTGAAATCGCTGGTTCGATCCTGGACCTGGACGATCAGTCTGCAGCGCTGTTTGTATTCACGCCTGCTCTCTCGTACCTACGCTGCATCCTGGGAGGTCCAAATTCCCGGATGGAATCGCGGCTGCTTGGGCCTGCACGCCTAGCTCGCCTCCAGGCCCGGATCGACCGGACCTCCATCCCGAGCCTTCCGAGTTCGGAGGGTGAATGGATCGCCATGAGTTGGCTGTGCGAGATGACGGCTCTGTGTGAAGCTGCCGCGCAGCGCGAAGTCCGAGTGCAATGGCTCGACTTTGAGGCGTTTCTAGCAGCGCCCGCCGCCAGGTTGATGGTCGCCTTACGGGTGCTCGGCGCCACACCGACCGCACAGGAAGTGGATGCGCTAGTCGCGGGACCCTGGATGAGTCGGTACGCCAAGGCGCCCGAACATGCCTACGACGCGGCGCTGCGACGCACAGTACTCGAAGCGGCGGACCGGGAACACAGGCGCGAGATCCGCCGGGGAATGGACTGGCTTGCGCGCACTGCGGGGCGCCATCGTCTCATCGACATAGCCCTCGCGCACTGAAGGCATCCGGCGACTGACTTGGACGGGAGAAGACCAGCCGGTGGCATCGCGTCCCTTGCCTAGGTAACGCCAGCTTCGGTGGCCCAAAAAAAGCGGCGGGCCGAAGCCCGCCGCTGGAGTACTCCCGAATGGAAGCTGCGCCTCAGAACTGGACGCTGATCTCGCCGAACACGAAGCGGCCGCCCCAGTCGTAGGTACCGGGCATCGTGTTGCCATTGCCGATCGGCGGCGACGGCAGATCAGAGGCTCCGATGACTGGCGGGGTGTTGTCGAGCAGGTTATTGACACCCAGCCGGAGCATGATGTTGTCGGTCGGCCGATAGGCGGCGGACAAGTCGATGTAGTTGTACGCCGGAATTTTCGCGTCCGTGTTCGAAATTCCGCCGTTGGCCACTGTCTGCCCCGGTGAACCCAGGTTCGGGTTGGGGCTCAGCGACTCAAGCGTCACTCCACTCATGTAACGCCAGCCCAACGTGACCGACAGGGGCCGGTACGGCGTGATCCACGTCGCGGTCCAGTCATGTCTCCACTTGAACACCGGCCCGCCCGCGCCATTGCTGAGGCCGCTGCACGTAGGACCGTAGTAGCCCGCACAGTTATACGCGGTGGCGCCGCCCAGCGCAGCGATCGGTGTCACCGTGTAGGAGTCGAGATACGTACCGACGAAGTTCGTCGTGATCGCGCCCCAGCGGCCAAGTTCCCGCGAGTACGTCAAATTAACGTCTACGCCCTTTTCCTGCAGATCGCCGACGTTGGCCAGCGTGTCAGTCACGTAGCCGTTCGGCGTGAGCCACAGCGTATTGGCGGCATCGCGGTGGATCAGGTTGCAGAACAGATCAGCGCTTGCGCAGTCTGCCAGGATCGTGTTCTCACCGACGGAGCGGATGATGTTCTCGATCTTGATGTCGTAGTAATCAATGTTCGCCGAGAAATTCGGCAGCCAGTGCGGGGTGAAACCGATGCCGAACGAACTCGTCAGTGCCGTTTCCGGCTGCAGGTTCGGGTTACCACCAACCAGTCCGTTGTACTGTGCAGCCGGATTTGCCGCCACCTTGCCGTACGCGCTGAGCGGTACGCCGGTCCGGGCGCACTGCGAAGCCGAGTACTGAGGCGTCGGACCCGCGCACGGATCGACCGATCCATCGAGGCCGACGCTCTGCGGCGCATACAGCTCCGTGACGTTCGGGGCACGCACGGCGCGGGTGAAAGTGCCGCGCACACGCACCTGCCGGTTCGGCGCCCAGGCCAGACCCAGGGAGAACGTGTTGGTCTGGAACCCGAGGGCGTACGAGGAGTGCCGGAAGGAGTCGTCGGTCACCAGCGACTTGGCCCAGGGCTTATCCTGAATCAAGGGCAGGCGTCCTTCGAAGTACTCGTCCCAGGACTCGATCGCACCGCTGACCGGGAGCGTGGCGCCGCCCTGTCCGGAAAGATCTCCGGTCATGAACTCCACATCCGGCTGGGTGTACGAGTTCACGTCGCGATATTCGGTACCGAGGGCCACCTGCAGACCCGAGTGGGCCGTCGGCAGCTGCACGTACTGACTGAGATCGCCATTGAAGTTCGTGTCAACAATCTGTTGAACGACCGCACCACGCTGCAGGCCAGGGGTCTGCAAGTACCGCACGGCCGCCGGAGTCACCTGCCCGGGCGCGAAAATGTTCCACGGCACACAGCCAGCCGCCAGGCCCGAGGTGTTGCCCGATGCAGTGGCCGCACACTCCGCCGTGCTACCCGGCGTGTTTGGCGCGACCACGGATCCGTTCAGGACGCTGACGGCATCGAGCGCGTAATTCAGCTTGGTCGTGGATATGTCGTTGTAGTACGTTTCCAGAAGATTGACGGTGCTGTACTGATAGCTCGCGTTGTACGACCAATTGTCGTCGATCGCGCCTTTGATACCGATCACTTCGCGCCAATCAATGTGCTGGAGATTGTCCTGCCGGTTGCCGCCCTCGATGTTGCGGCGCAGGATGTACAGGCCGTTGCCAGCACCACCCGAATTGACGAAGCCCGCCGTCGAACCGCCGCACCACGTCTGGAGCTCGGAGCTCGACAGGTACGGATTGGCGCAATCGACGTTGGAGGCGGTAGCGAAGTCGCCCGAGGGAGCGATCTGCAGGACCGTCTGATCGTTCATGAACATGGTGCTGCCAAACACGATCGCATGCGGATTGATCGTGTAGTGCATGAATGCACCGGCGTTCCAGGTCTGATCTGGCGCCTGCATGTAGTTGAGCGGGCCGTAATTGAAGCGCGACTCAGCCGACAGTGGCAACAGTGCCCCGCCCGGACCAACGGTGTTGGCATCGGCCGTCGTGCCACTGGCGTACTTCAAGAAAGTACCAGGGTAGGACGTGAGCGACCCGGAGCAGTTGAAATTCCCGGTGCCCTTGGGCGGCAGGTAGCCGGAGGACATCGAGCAGGCACTGTAGGCGTAGCGGCTCTGCAGGGCCGCCGCGATGTTGCGGTAGCTAGCGTAAAAAGTGAAGTTGCCCTTGTTATTGGGCGTATTCATGCCGGCGATGATGGTCAGCTGCTTCTGCGCACCCGTCGCCACGCTGCCAGGAGCCTCGGCGAAACTATTGCCCGTTCGGGTGTTGAAATTTTGCAAATCGGTGATGACGTTCTGGTCATTCCCGTTGCTGTGGAAGAATCCGCCGCCGTTGGCGATGATCTTCACACCCTGAAAGTGTTGCATCAACTTGAAGTTGACCACGCCTGCGACGGCATCCGCGCCGTACAGCGAAGAGGCGCCGCCGGTGAGAATCTGCACGTTCTCGATCAGCGCGGTCGGGATCATCTTCACGTCGGAGCCGCCGCCGCGCGGATCGCCATACGGCATGCGCAGTCCGTCAATCAGCACCAGGGTGCGGTTCGACCCGAGGCCGCGGAGGTTCACCGTCTCCGTGCCGCTACCACCATTGATGCTGGTCGAATTCTGGTCAGCGAAGACCTGGGGCAGGCGGTTCAGCACGTCATCGACGTTCACCGCGCCCATCTGTGAGAATTCCTTCGAGGAAACGAAGGTCACCGGACTCATGGAAGTCTGGTTCGGTGATAGGGCGATACGCGAGCCCGTAACCACCACTTCCTGCAACTGCGGCGCCAACGACGCGGTGGCGGGCGTCACCGTCGAGTCCGCCGGGCCCGTTTGGGTCGCCTTGTGCGCGTTGGCCGCATTAGCCACCCCGAAGGCGGCAACCAGCGCTCCGCCCGCGAGGACAGTGCGTACAGCGGCGCGCACTAGGGGTTTGCCAAAATTATCGTTGACCATGAGGTCGCTCTCCCAATGGCTATTTATTTGTGATTGCGCCTGATGAAAAAGAATGCGCAGGAGCGAAGTCGTCGACGATCGGGCGTTCCTTCCGTCGCCATCGACGGGTGCGCCTGCCTCCCTTTAGCGCGGTGCTGCCCGGACGTCTATCGCTCCTGTGGCCTTTGCACCAGCGGTCTGAATATAGCACACTGTCTTAATGGCGCAACACGGTAGATATGCGTACGATCGTGCCAATGACTCGCGTTGTCGCATCGAGGGTGCCGCTGCGAAGCGTAATTTGCAGCGGAATCACCTGTGCGGCGTGGACCGTGCCGCCGAGCGGCAGCACGCGAGCAACGGATTCCCGAGGCGCACCGCGGTGCATCTGATGTCACAGTGCAACATTAAGGGGCGCACAAACGTTGCAACTCTGCAACAGCGTCTCCAGGCGCCTGGAAGGCGTCCTCGGCTATGATGCGCCCGGTGATGGCACTGTCTCAGAGCGCGCTCGAGAAGCAGGTCAGTGAGCAGCTGGCGCGGGGGGACCTGGGTGCCGCGGCGGCAGCGGCTGCCCAGTGCCGCCAGAATTGGCCGAACGCCGCCGGGGGATGGCTGCTGGGCAGCATCGTCGCTTTGCTGGGCGGGGAGCGCGATGAAGCGCTCGCGCTCATCGAGGAGTATTTGCGCACCGAACCGGATGACGCTCAGTGCCTGCTGCAGAAGGCCGAATGTCTTCTGGCGCGCAATGACCGCGCGGCCGCGCTGGATGCGGCCGAGAGCGCAGCCGCCCGTGCCCGGGAGATACCGGCCACCATGGAGGCCGTCGGGGAATTTCTCATCCAGGCCGGAGAGCATGCGCGCGCAGTGGCGATTTACGATTGCGCGCTCGAGAACGAGCACCGGGATCAGGTCCGGCGTGCCACGCTCCTCGCCCGGCGGGCCGCTGCGCACCGGATCCTCGGACAGTTCGAATTGGCCGAGCGCGACTACGAAGCAGTGCTGGCCATCGACCCGGTTGCACCAAAGGTGCTCAAGGCCTTGAGCGAGCTGCGCCGCCAGACCCGCGAGCGCAACTGGATCGAGCAGATGCAGCGGGCGCTCGCACGCCTGCCGCCACAATCCGAGCATGCGGCCATCGTGCACTTCGGCCTCGCCAAGTCCTACCAGGACCTCGGCGACCACGCGGCGAGCTGGCAGCACCTGAGCACGGCGAACCGCATCGAGCGCTCGCTCATCGAGTACAGCCCCGATCCCGATCGGGCGCTCATGCGCGCGATGGAAGAGATCTTCACGACGGCGCAGTCCGATCCGCTCGAGGCGCGCAGCGAGCGGCCGATCTTCATCATCGGCCTGCCGCGTTGCGGATCGACCCTGGTCGAACAGATCCTCTCCAACCACCCTGAAGTACGGGCGTGCGGCGAACTGACCGCCATGACCGATGCGATCCTCACCGTCGGCGATCGCCTCAGCGGCCCGCAGCCGATCGACGCCCGCAGCCACGCGCGGCGCCTCGCGGAGCTCGACGGCGCAGCGCTCGCACAGGAATATCTGGCCCGACTGCACCCGTTGACTGATGCGCGGACGCGGTGGACGGACAAGCAGCTGATCAATTTCCTTTACTGCCCGCTGCTGCTGCGAGCCTTTCCGCAGGCGCGGATCGTGCACGTGACGCGCCACCCGTTGGCGGCTTGTCACGCGATCTACCGCACTCGCTTCACCACCGGCGGCTATCCGTTCGCCTACGACCTGACGGAAATCGCCGAGTTCTACATCGGATACCGGCGCCTCATGGCGCACTGGCACCACCTGCTGCCGGGGCAGATTCTCGAGCTGCCGTACGAGGCGCTCGTAACCGGATTCGAGCCCTCGGTGCGGCAGCTGCTTGACTTTGCCGGCCTGCCCTTCGATAGCGCCTGTCTCGAGTTTCACCGCAATCCCGCGCCCGTCATCACCGCAAGCTCGGTGCAGGTGCGCCAGCCGCTGTACGACTCCTCGCTCAATCTGTGGAAGCACTATGCCGAGGGGCTGGCCCCGGCGCGGGCGCGGCTCGAAGTCGCTGGCATAGCCCTCGACTGATCGGCGTGCCGCTCAGCGGATTCGCATCACCTTGCAGGAGCGTCGGGACGGCAGGCTCAGCAGATACGATCCGAGCCAGCCCCGCGAGATCGTCACCACATCGCCCACCCGGGCGAACAGCCCGCCGCCAGCATTCAGCTGCGCCCAGACCTGATGGTTGGCGAGCGTGAAGATCTCCCGATCGTCGGCCGTCCTCTGTAAGACGACGATGCGCGAGGTGACGTGCTTGAGCTGCCGCGGCAGCTTCACGACCGCCGCCTCGCGCGCTGCGATCTGCGCAGGCGCCAGACCGAACGTGCGGCTGGGACTGAGATCGGGATGGGCACTGGCCACCGAAGCTACGGGCACGGCGGGACGATCCACGGCGCGCGGAGCCGCCCCCTTGGCGAGCATCGCCGACTCGCGGTCGAAGCAGGCGAGCCTTGCGGCGTCGTGCGGAATACTCCGGCAGGCGAGCAGGGCCGCTGCCCACCGCGGCGGCGGCCGCGGCGAGGCCCAGGCGGCAGATGAGCCGATGCAGGCGAGCCCGATGAGAACCCACGGCACAGCCGCCATTCCGCACGCTGCCGGTGCGCAACTGGGTGGGACCGAAGAGACAGGACTGCGCTTCATAGAGCCAGTATAGCCCGAAGCGCGCCTGCAGCCGCTTGCGCAGCTACAATCCGCAGAGCGCAATCCAGCGGGCTCCGGTGAGGCGGCCTATGGCTCCTAAGCTGTTCAATCTGTTCGCGGTGCCGTTCGCGATCGGTCGCCATCCGGATGAGGCTCGACTGAACCCGGCGCTGCGCGCGTTCGTGCTCGCGGCCGAGCGCGGCGGTGAGACCAATCCGCGCCCGCTCACCTACCGCAATGAGGCGCTGTTCGAGAGCCCCTTCGATCTGTTCCGCAACCCCGATCCGGCGGTACAGGAGCTGAAGCGGTTCTGCTGGGACCAGCTCCTCGCGGTGATCGGCAGGCTCAACGGCTACGACGTGTCGACGCTCTTGCGGCTGCAGATCTACAACGACTGCTGGTTTCACGTCACGCGGCGCGGCGGCTACTTCGGCCTGCACAATCACCCGAACGCATCCTGGAGCGGAGTGTATTGCGTCGATCCGGGGCGGCACGATCCGGACAAGGACATGAGCGGCGTACTCTCGTTCATCAATCCGACGATCATGCACGCGATGCACATGGATGCGGGGATCGCGCGGATGCCGCTGCCGTACGGGCACCACGTCGCGAACTTCACCTTGGAGGCCGGTCAGCTGGTGCTCTTCCCGTCCTGGCTGTTGCACGACGTCAAGCCGTTCGAGGGCGAAGGCGAGCGCATCACGATCGCCTTCAACTGCTGGTTCACACTGCCGGATGCCCCCGCCAGCTGACCCGGCCGTCAGTCCGGATCGTAGTAGAAGCGTTTCACCCACGGCTCGAGCACCGCGTGCACCGGCTCGAACGCACCGCGGTAGTGCCGCCACAATCCGATGCCCTCCGTGCCGAGGTTATGGATCCACTGCGCGACGCTCAGCGCCGGTTCGTCGCGTTCGCGCGCCCGCAGCGCGAAGTCCCGCATCGCCGGATGCCACTCGAGTCCGAGGAATTCGCAGACACGCCTCATTTCACGCGCGAACCCGGTCACCACATCTTCGTGGCGCACGAGACAGGCCTCGATCGAGAACAGCGACGTGAATCCGATCAGCAGCTGCATCACTGCCGCGTAATAGCGGGCGGCGCCCTCGATCGTCAGCAGCTCATAGGCCGGAGCACTCATCGCCAGGCGGTTGCGGAAGCTGCTCAGCACGACGTCGCGCGGATCGCGGCAAGCAAAGACGATCTTCGCGGAAGGGAACAGCCGCACGATGAGCGGCAGTTTCAGAGTATTCAGCGCGCAGCAGTCCACGAACACCTTGCCGCTCACGTCGAGCCCCGAGGCGCTCACGCGCCGCCAGTACGCCGCGCGGAAGTGCTCGAGCGTCTGCGGGTTCGCCCCCCAAAGCCGCTCGAGGTCCTCGGGCCGGCGCATGAACTCGAGAACCGCCTCGGCGAGGCATTCCCGCTCCACGAGCGTCGCGACCTCCGGGTGACCCTCGAGAATGACGCTGAGGAGCCGCGTGCCCGAGCGCGGAAAACCGATAATGAACACATGCTCCTTCGCCGGCGAGCGCGGCGCAGCTTTCGGGCCGCGCGCACCGGGCTCGTCCACCGCGACCCGATCGAGCCAGCCCGTCAGCGCCTCGGCATATTCAAGTGCACTGGCGAAGCGGCCGGCGTAGCGGCGCAACAACACCTCATTGCAACTCGTGTACGCTGCGAAAGCCTCCTCGTAGCGCCCCTCGGCATCGAGCACATCGCCGAGCAGCCCCTCCACGTAGGCGCGCTCGATGTCCGCCAGATGCGTTTCGTCGAGCAATTCCTGCAACCGCGCCTCTGCCCGTCCGAGCTGGCGCTCGCCGAACTCGGCGGCCGCCAGGCCCATGACACCCTCCACCAGCCCCGGCGCTACGGCCAGCGCCTTCTGCGCCCACGAGCGAGCATCGCCGTAGGCGCCGCGCCGGCAGGCAATGCTCGAGAGTCCGGCCAACGCGCTCGCCTGGCGGGCATCGAGCTCGACCGCGCGCTCATAGCTCGCCTGGGCTGCGGCAATCGCCCCGAGGGCACGCAGAGCATTGCCCCGGTTGGCATGGAGGTGGCCGCGCGCCGGATCGAGGCCGATCGCCGCATCGAACTGCTCGAGGGCCTCCGCCGCACGCTCGAGGCTGAGCAGACACAGTCCGAGGGCATTGCGGCAGTCGATGTTCCCAGATGCGATCTGCACCGCGCGGCGCAGCAGGGGCTCGGCCTCGGCGCGCCGCCCTTCACGCTCCAGACCGAGCGCGGCGAGATTCAGCAGCAGCGGGTGCTCGAGACCCTCGGCCAGCGCGGCGCGCGCCTGCGCGATGGCCTCCTCGTGATGAGCGGCCCGGGCCTGGGCCAGGATGGCGCTGAGCCGCGCCTGATCAGCCGCCGGATCCCGTTCCATGGGGTCTCAATTTCGGGTGTGTCATGCGCATGAGTATAAACCGCGCTACAGTAGCTCCCAGAATTAAAGGAGATCTGCCATGCGCAGAATGATGTCGCTTCTCGTGCTCGCGAGCGCTGCCGCGCTCACCGCATGCGCCGGCCAGCCCCGGCATCAGACCCCTGCAGCGGCCTCCACAGCCGCGCCGATGACCGAGACCCCGAATTCGCCCCAGCATGTCCTCGCCGAGGCCAACTTCGCATTGCAGGCGGAACAGGCGGGCTTTTCGCTGGAATCCCGCAACGGCACAGCGCTGTACTGCGAGCACGCGCCGAACCTCGGTTCGCGCATCCCTCACGTCAGATGCTTCACACCGCATCAGACGCGGGTGATCCTGCAGATGCGCGAGCAGCAGCGCCGGGCCCTCTCGGGGGCGACCGCCGCGCCGGGGTGCGGGACCATCGGGCACAGTTGCTGAGCGGTCCCCGTCGGCGATCATTGGCCGCCGCGGACAAGGCACCTTTCGAGCACTGCCACGATCTGTGGCGCCGGACGGCGTTTTAGTTCCGGACACCCTCAGGCCACGAGTCACGTCGGATCGCGACCTCGCGCGGCGGACCTTGCCCGTCCGCGCCCGGCTCCTCATCGTAGAACTGCCGGACCCACGGAGCCAGGATCGGCAGGACCGGGGCAAGCTCCTCGCGGTAACGCCACCAACGGCCGAGGCCCTGGGCATTGAGTCCCTGGGCGAGTTGGGCGGTGCTGGGAGTCAGCGCAGCGCGGGCGTGCGTGCGCCCGGCGAACTCCCCCATGGACGCTTCCCACTTCAGTTCGAGAAAGTCGCACACCCGGCGCATCTCGCGCGCAAAGCCGCTCACCACGTCCTCGTGCCGCACCAGCGAGTAATCAAGCGGTAGGAGACGCGTGCACTCCATGAGCACACGCATGACCGCGTCGTAATAGTGCGCCGCGCCCGCGAGCGTGCGCATTTCGTAGATCGGCGGGCTCATGCGGAAGCGGTGTCGGAAGCAGCTAAGCACAACATCGCGGGGATCACGGCACGCAACCAGGATCTTAGCCCGCGGGAACAGGCGCGCGATCAACGGCAGCTTCAGGGTATTGAGCGGATTCTTGTCAACGAAGACCTTGCCGCCAACATCAACGCCGGTCTGCGCCACGCGGCGCCAATACGCGCCGCGCAGCGTATCCAGCGTCGCCGGCGATGCATGCACCAGGCGGTCAAGATCCTGCGGCTGGTGCATGAATTGTTGCACCGAATCGATCAGCGATTCACTCTCCTCGACACTGACCACCTGCGCGTGTCCTTCGAGAATGACCTCCAGGAGCGAGGTTCCCGAGCGCAGAAACCCGAGCACGAACACATGCCCCGCAGCCGGTTCCGGCCCATTCGAGGGCGGCGCCGCGCACCAGAGCGTCCGATCGGCGCTGCGCAGATAGTCCACGAGTCCTAGCGCGTACTGCAGAGCACTCGGCGAAGCGGTTTCGAACTGTGCCGCGTTAGCCTCCCGTTGCAGCCGATTGCTCTCGGTATAGGCAACAAACGCCTCGGCCGTGCGGCCCTGAGCATCGAGCGAATCGGCGAGCAGCCCGCTGGCGAGCCCGCGCTGCTCGGCCGAAAGTTCCGCTTGCGCCAGCAGGCCGCGGAGGCGAGTCTCGGCGACACCCGGTTGCCGCTCACCGAGCTCGACCGCCGCGAGACTCAACTGTGCATCCGGATAGTCAGGCATGCGTTCGAGGGCGCGCTGTGCCCAGGCACGTGCCTGATCGTATGCACCACGGTAGCTGGCGATGCGCGCCAGACCCGCCAGCGCCACCGCCTGCTGTGGGTCGAACTCGACCGCCCGGCGAAATGCCGCCTCGGCCTCCTGGACCCTCGTCAGCCCAAACAGCGCGCTCCCCCGGCTGGCGTGCACGAACGGCAGTGTCGGGTCGGCCGCGACCAGCGCATCGAACTGCTCGAGCGCCTCGGCGTATCGCCCGAGTCGCAGCAGACACAGCCCGAGGGCATTGCGGGCCGCCTTGTCCGCGCCATCGAGCGCCACCGCGCGGCGCAACAATCCTTCGGCCGCCGCAAGCTCGCCCGCCTGCTCATGCCGCAGCGCGAGCACGTTGAAAATGAGCGGATGTTCCAACCCCTCGGCGAGCGTTGCTTCGGCGAGTTCAATGGCCTGCCGCAGGTCCCCACCCTGCGCCGCACGCTGGATCGCGATCAGCCGTTCGCGATCGGCCTGCGGATCGCGGCTCAAGATTCGGCCCACATGCGCTGCAGGTTGGATGCGACATACTCCAGGCGCGTGCGGTTGCCGCGCTCGAGCTTCGCCCCCTCGAGCGCCCGGACCTCATTGAGGTTGAACAACAGTTCGCGTCGCGCCGCATCCGCGATCTGACTCTCGATGAATGTGATCATCACCAGCCGCTCCCCGGACGTCACCGGCGCGACCTCGTGCAGAGTGGTGGACGGGTAAAACACCACTGCGCCTGGCCGACCCTTGATGCGCACTTCCTGCGAACCGAGATAGATCACGAGCTCACCGCCGCCGTAGCTGTCGGGGTCGCTGAGAAAGACCGTACACGATACGTCCGAACGCAGCGGCTGCGAGCTCACCGCCATGAACGGCACATCGACGTGCGCTCCGTAGCCCATGCCCTGTCCGTAGCGCACGACCTGCGGCACCGCGATACGGCGCGGCAGGACGAAGTTGCGTGCCATCTCACTGCGCTGGAAGGCCCCGAGGGCGATCTGACCGGCGCGCTGCGCGTGCGCGTCGTTCGGATCGGGGATCAGACTGCGCTTGGTGGGGTTGTGCGGATTGGAGCTGCGGCCGTCGATGAAGCGGATCTGGCGTGCCAGCTCGCGTACCGAGTCGACCTCGGCGGCGGTGAGGAAATCTTCGATTTGCAGAAACATCGCAGGTCCGCCCGTCAGGAGAGGATCTTCGGGCAGTATAGCGGTGCCGACGATGCGAGCGAGGCCGTGCGCCGTCAGCAGCTCCTTCGGACGCGCCGCGAGCCGCTCACCCGCCCGGCTGAACTCCCGCCGCCGCCAGCATGGAGATCGGCGGCGGCGCGGGCAGGATGTAGACCCGAGATCGCGGGTAATCGAGTACCAGCGAATCCGCGACGCTCAACACGTCCGTGCCGATGATCACCGCGGGGGTGCCTTGCAGATGCCATTCCCGGAAAATCGGGACATCGGAATAGACGATCGGCAGATGCTGAATCGCCACGGGTCCGAGAATCAGCGTCGGCGCCACGGCGGTCGAACCCGTGGACACCTGCTGCGTCACTCCGTAAATCGGCGTCGTGGCACCCGAGCGGCGGCGTGACAGCAAGGCTTTGCGCAGGGCGGGATTGCCCAAGGTCACCGGCGATCCGGTGTCGATCACCGCCTCGACCACGAGGCCGCCGACTCGTGCCGGGATCATGAGCAATCCGCCCGGCGTGCGGACCGCGTGGATATCGAGGAAGCCCCACATCGGTCCACGGCTCGAGCGATCGATCGCCACCCGGTGGTGACGAAAATCCACCGCGATCCGCACCGGGCCAAACCCCGCCATCCCGAGAATGCCATCGACCTGGGTCATGATCGGCGTCGAGCAGATCGGCATGCGCACCTCGCGCTTCACGATCCGACCGACTTGGAGCCGGCGAACGTTCACCCAGGGCAGCGGCTGCGTCCCGGTCACCCCTTCGACGCGCTCCACCTGTCCCTCCCGCCGGATCAGGCCCAGCGCCTTCACGAGTCGCGGCGCGATGACTGAGCCATTCGCGCCGGTGTCGACGAGAAACGGGAACGGGCCACGACCGTCGATCATGACCGGGACGACGATCTGACCGAGAGGATTGACTCGGGCGGGCGCCGAGGAGAGCAGGCTCGGCACATCGGCCGACACCGTCCCATAAGGGCGGGCCACCGCCGTCGCCACCGCGGGCAGTAAGGCCACCACGCACAGGGAACGGCCGAGGGCCTTCACGAGATTCCTGCGACGTCACGAGTGTCGCCGGCCACTATACGCCCGCCACCGGACACCGGCGGTGGCTCGCCACATAAAAAAGCCCCGCTCGAGGCGGGGCTTTGAATCAACCGTCAGCGTGGCCGTGGCAAGAGGCGCAGTGCAAGAGCACCACACCCGACTCGCCCCTCGCGGGCACCCGCCATTGAGGCGGGTGCCCGACGACGGCACGAGAGGGCCGAAGGATCAGAGGAACTTGTAGCTCACATTCAGATAGAAATCCCGTCCGATCGGGTTCGAGTACAGCGAGTTGTAACCCGCTGCAAAGTTACCCTGGGCGGAGTTCGTGAACGGCGGGTTCGTGTTGAGCAGGTTACGAATACCGAACAGCACCTTCAGGCCGTGAACCGGCTTGTAAGACGCGTAGGTGTCCCAAGTCGACTGACTGCCCACCTTGCGCATCGGGCCATTGTTGCTCGGTCCGATACCGAACTCGTCGATGTAGGACGAGTAGAACCGGTTGCTGATGCCGGCACCCCACAGACCCTGCGGGCTGGTCCAGTCGACCCGCAGCAGGTGCTGCCAGCGCATCGCCGGCTCGTTTCCGCCGTTGTACCAGCCGACCAGGTTCAGCACCGGGCCGCCGTTGTACTGCTGCAGGCGGAACTGCGTGACCGCGGTACCTTCCAGGTCCTCGTGGAACACGCCCCACCGGGTCTGCTGCGAGTACTGAACGCTGAGGTCGAACCCGTCGGTGGTCATCTGACCCGTATTCTGCAGGTTCACCGCAACGTAACCGCAGGTCGGCGCCGAGTACGGCGTGCAGTACGCAGCCTCTTCGATCGACGGCGTGAGCGTGCCCTGATTGTTCGGCACGATGTAGCTCGAGAACTGGGTCGGGTTACCGTAGATCGCCGTAGCCGGAACACTCCCAATGGTGTTCTTCAGGAGAATCCGGTAGTAATCGAGCGTGATGCCGAGGTTGCGCACCGGTGCCAGGATGACACCCAGATCGAAGTTCTCGGACGTTTCCGGCGTCAGCTTCCTGTTACCGCCAAACAAGCCGAGCCCCTGCGTCGTGCAGACCGCCTGAGTCCATTCCGTGTTGTAGTTCCCCGGCGTGCAGAACGGATTGCCGCTGCCCATCGATCCGCTGGTCGAGGCGGACATGGTGTTCGGGTCATACAGGTCGTACAGCGTCGGCGCACGGAAGCCGGTGGACGCAGCCCCACGGAAAGTCACGTAGCGCGACGGCTGGTAACGAACCGTGATCTTGCCGTTGTTGGTGCGACCGAAGTCGCTGTAGCGGTCCTCGCGATCCGAAATGTCGACATCGAGGTTCTTCGACATCGGCACGTTCAGCTCGGCGAACACGGCCTGCGCCGTGCGGCTGCCCGCTACCGCAAAATCGGTCAGACCCGTTGCGGCCTGGACGAGGTTGTTGTACGGGGTCGTGGCAGTCTGGAACTTGTTGCCACGCACGCTGAATCCAAGGGCCAGTACGGCATCATGCCCGGCGTGGAACGCATCGCCGAGGCGATGGCTGGCATGAGCACTGACGCTCCAGCGCTGCATCTTGCCGTTCTGATAGACGCCGTTGACGTAGCTGCTGTTGATCAGCTGCTGCCCCGCCGGGGTCTGCGGGCCGAACGGATTGATCAGATTGCTCAGCGTGCCACCCGGGGCCAGAATCGCCTCATTCGGGTACCCGCCGACGTTGCCGTCGGAGTTCAGGTTCTGGCTGAAGTTCAGGTTGAACTTGTAGTCCCAACCCGCGTTGTCACCATAAAACGTCACCAACGCCCGCTGCTCGGTGTTGATGTTGTCACCGTAGCGATTGTTGTTCGGGTCGGTCCAGACGGCATCGATGGGACCACCCAGGGCCGGCGGCGCACTGCAGGTGCCCTCGCAGGTCAGCCCGGCGGCCGACGTCGGGTAGTAGTTCGTGTCGACCTGCGGCGTCATCTGGAAGAAGTAGAACATCGGGCCGGACCAGGCAGTGACCTTGGAGCGGCTGTAGAAGTACTGAATCTTCAGGCCGTTGTTGTCCGGCAGCTCCTTGGTGAAGGAGACCAGTGCCGATGCCTCATAGGACTTCGGCAGCAGGTCCGTCGCGGCCGAATACCGGTACGCGCAATTGCCGAAGTAGGTGGTCAGGAAGGGGTTACCCGCGCAGGCCGGGTAGCCCGGCTGGTAATAGTTGCCGTTGCCATCGATGATGGTCGCAGGCCACGTTCCCGGATTGTTGGTCGCGGAAACACCGAGCGCCGGGTAGAAACCCTCAGCCGAGAACGAGCGCTGGGTCGCCCGCAGTTCCTGCTGGCGGCTGTAGCTGCCCGTGATCATGAAATTGTAGCCGTCGCGAACCAAGTCGCCATGGCCATACGTGAAGCTCAGGTTGCCCGAGCCGCCACCTGCACCCTGCGGGTGATCAAGATTGGCCTGGACCTCGGCGCCCTGGTAATTGCGCTTCGTGATGAAGTTGACGACGCCCGCGATCGCGTCGGATCCGTACAGCGCCGAGGCACCCTCGCGCAGCACCTGGATGTTCGAGATCGCCGAGAACGGGATACCGCTCAGGTCGACCGCGTTACCGGTGAACGCGTTGTTCGCGAGGCGGTGACCGTCAAGGAGGACCAGCGTACGGCCGGTGCCGAGGCCGCGCAGATCGGCGTAGGTGCCGCCGCCGGAGAACGTGCCGACGGATTGCGCGATATTCAGCGCCGGGGTGTTCGAGGTCACGGTGCCGAGCGCCTGCTCGACGTTCGTCACGCCCAGGTTCGACAGGGTCGAGGCCTTGATGATCGTGATGGCCTGCGCGGTTTCCGCGGAGGACCTCGGAATCATGGTGCCGGTGACCACGATGGTCTGCAGGATCGACGCCGAGGCATCCTTCTTCGCCCGGCTCGCCGGTGCAGGTACTGACTGCGAACCCGACTGCGGCTTCGGCGTCGGCGCGGGATTCGCATTCGCGAGCATCGCACCTGCGCCCACGGCAACGATCGCGCCAATGGCGAGCGCGCGTCTGACCGCATGTCTGACTGTGTAGTTTTCCACGATGAGTGTACTCCGCGGCGACCCGAAGGTTCGCCTTCGCATTTAGATGTTGGCCCGAGGCCTTTGAGCGATTCCTGGAAAAAAAACCGCTCCTGAGGGCACAGCACGCTGTGCCTCAGAAGGCTTGTGGCGGACACTAAACGACGTCCCTGCTCAAGTAAAGCGAGAATGCAAAATGCATTGCGGAAGATCTCGCAGGTAACATTTAACACATTGATTAATAATGTGTTTTTCGTACACTTCACGCACGACAATTCGTGGCTATGACGCAACACTTATGAATCATGATGTGGCGAGAATGCCGTGTAGAGCGCGCGCACGGCACGGGTCGGGATCTGCGGCCGGCCCCGCGGCGAGCGGAATTCGGTGACCCGGGCCGCGCGAGGATTCGGTGCAGGGGCGAAGAAGGACGGGTGGGAAAAGGCGGCTATTTCGCCGCGACAGGGATCCAGCGGACCTGTGAGCCGACGGTGATGCCGAGGGCGTGCGCCTCACCGCCCCGGATCTCGATCACCGCCTCCACGGGCGCCCCGGAGCTGATCGTCTGCAGCGAGAACGGCTTGGCGTTGGCCGTGATCTTCTCAATGCGCCCGCCGGGCGCCACGAACAGCATGTCGAGCGGAATATACGTGTTGGCCATCCAGAACTGAGCCACCTGGAGGGGGTGCATGGGGAACACCATGCCCTCATCGGCGGGCAGGTCGCGCACAAACATCAGTCCCTGGGCTTGGCGGGCCGGGGTATTGGCGATCCAGGCCCGGAATCGGCGTACCTGTCCGCCGGCTTCGATCACGAGCGTGGCACGAGGGAAATGATCGAGATTCTCGAGGGCCATCGACTGCGCGCGCACCGGTGCGGACGCAAGCCCCGCCAGGAGCCCCGCCGCGAGCGTGGCCGAAATTCCCGCCCGAATGCTCAGACCGCTTCCCATGACACGCTCCAGCTTGCGCGACGGCTCGGCATTCTCGCACATGCCGCCCAGGGGTGGGATGCACCACAAAAGTGCGTGACCCGATGCGCGCACGAGCGGTCCGAAGCGGCTAGACTTTCCGGGCAACCCTCGTTTCCAATCCCGGTGCCATGCGCAATACTCTGCTCGAAATCACCCCCGTCATTCCCGAGGCGCTCGCGCGCCTGCCGGAACTCGCCAGCAACCTGTTCTTCAGCTGGCATCGGCCGATCCGTGCCCTGTTCGAGGACCTGGAGCCTGAGCTGTGGAAGCAATGCGGGGGCAACCCGCGGCTGATGCTGCGCTGCGTGCGCCAATCCGCGCTCGACATGGCGGCCGGCGACCCGCAGTACCTGGGGCGCTATCACGCCGCACTGCAGTTGCTGGATACCTACCTCGCCGCCAAGCCTCCGGCAGACGAGCCGCTGGTGGCGTATTTCTGCGCCGAATACGGCTTTCACGAGAGCTTTCCGATCTACTCGGGGGGCCTCGGCGTGCTGGCCGGGGACTACTGCAAGGCGGCAAGCGATGCCGGCGCGCATTTTGTGGCGATCGGTTTGCTCTACGAGCAAGGCTACTTCACCCAGACGGTCGATGACGACGGCGTGCAGCACGCCGAGTACAAGGCGCACGACCCGCGCGACCTGCCGGTCGAGCCGGTGCGCGACGCCGGCGGACGATGGATCTCGATCGCCGTGCCCATCGGCGGCCGCGACGTCACCGCGCGGATCTGGCGCGCCCAGGCCGGCCGGGTGCCGGTGTATCTGCTCGACACCAATACGCCGGAGAATGCGCCCTCGGACCGGGACATCACCCGGCGGCTCTACGGCGGGGACGAGTCGACCCGCGTACGCCAGGAGATGATCCTCGGCATCGGCGGGGTGCGTGCGCTGCGTGCGCTCGGACTCGCTCCGGCGGCCTGGCACCTCAACGAGGGGCACGCGGCGTTTCTGATCCTGGAGCTGATGCGCGAGCACATGAGCCGCGACCTGCCCTTCGAGGCGGCGCTCGAGGCGACGGCGGCGTCCTGCGTATTCACCACCCACACCCCGGTGGCGGCCGGTCACGATGCATTCGGGCACGGCCTGATCCTCGAGCACTTCCAGGATTTCATCAACGATCTGGGCCTGCCCGTCGAGCGCTTCCTCGAACTCGGCAGTGCCCCGTCGGTGCCGGGGATGTTCAATATGACCCGCCTGGCGTTGAATGGCGCGCGCCACATCAATGGGGTGAGCCGCATCCACGGGACCGTCTCGGCGCAGCTGTGCGCCGATCATTGGCCGGAGATTCGCCCCGAGGACAATCCGGTCGGGTTCGTCACCAACGGCGTGCACGTACCGACCTTCCTGCACAAGCTCTGGGGCGGGTTCTTCGACGCCGAGCTCAGCCCCGACTGGGGCGAGCGGCTGAACGACGTGGCGTTCTGGGGCGGCCTCGAGGCGGTGCCCGATGAGCGGTTCTGGGAGACCTCGCAGGCGGTCAAGGCCAAGATGCTCGATGCGGTACGCCAGCGGCTCGAGCGCGAGTATCGGCGCAAGGGTCTGAGCCTGGCGCAGCTGGCGCGCATCACGCGGCTCCTCGATCCGACGCGTCCCGACGTGCTGACCATCGGCTTCGCGCGCCGCTTCGCGACCTACAAGCGCGCCACGCTGCTGCTGCGCGACCGGGCGCGGCTCGCCCGCCTGCTCAATGACCCGGACCGCCCCGTGGTGCTGCTGTTCGCCGGCAAGGCGCACCCGGCCGACGAGCCGGGCAAGCAAGTGCTGCGCGAGATCCGCCAGCTGATGACCTCCCCGGAGTTCATTGGCCGGATCATCTTCCTCGAGGACTACGACCTGCAGCTCGCCCGCTCACTGGTCTCGGGCGTCGACGTCTGGCTCAACACGCCGATCGCACCGCTCGAGGCGAGCGGCACTTCGGGCATCAAGGCGGCCATCAACGGCCGGCTGAACCTGAGCGTGCTCGACGGCTGGTGGGCCGAGGGCTGCATGGCGGACAACGGCTGGGGCATCCCGCCCTCCGACGTGCAGGACTGGGACCGGCGCGATGCGATCGAGTCGGAACTGATCCTGCATACCCTGCAGGAAGAGGTGATCCCGCTCTATTACCAGCGCGACGTCCGCGGACGCTCCACCGAGTGGATCCGGCGCGCCAAGCAAGCCATGATGAGCGTCATCCCGCGCTTCAACATGGACCGCATGTTGCGCGATTACACCGAGAAGCTCTACCGTCCGGCCGCCGAGCAGCATCGCCGGCTCGCCACGCACGACTATGCGGGCGCCCGCCAGCTGGCCGAATGGCAGCAGCGCATCCGCGGCGCCTGGAGCCGCATCGATCTGCGGCTGATCGAGGACGCCTCGGCCGAGATCACCCGCGAACAGCGCGTCCGGCTGCGCGTCGCGGCGCATCTGCGCGGCCTGCAGCCGGATGACGTGCGCATCGAGTTCCACGCCCGACGGCTGCTGCCGCATTCGAGCACCGAGCCGCCACCGCTGTGCTCCTTCAGCACGCAGCCACGCCCGGGCGTGTGGCGCGCGCCGCTGCGCCATACCGGGGAGTGGACTGATGGAGCGGCCGTCTTCGCACTCGAAGCCGAGCCGCCGGGCTGCGGCCAGTTCGCGACCGAGGTGCGCATCTACCCGTGGCACGATCTGCTCGCCCACCCGCTCGGCATGGGCCTGATGAAATGGCTTTGAGCGGCGCGCGAGACTGCTAGGATAGACTCCGTCAGACCCACAGGAGAGCCTCGGGCCCATGATGCGACAACCAGCGCGCACCTCCTCCGGACGCTACGTGAGCCGGCTGACCGGCAGCACGCTCGCGATCATCATGGCCGGCGGACGCGGGGAGCGGCTGAAGGATCTCACCGCAAACCGCTGCAAGCCCGCGACGCCCTTCGGCGGCAAGTTCCGCATCATGGATTTCGTGCTGTCGAACTGCGTCAATTCGGGCATCCGCCAGATTGCCATCCTGACGCAGTACAAGGCGCAGTCGCTCATCGCGCACGTGCAGCATGGCTGGAGCTATCTGCGCGGTGAATTCGGTGAATTCATCGAGGTCGTGCCCGCCCAGCAGCAAATGGGCGCGAACTGGTATCAAGGCACCGCGGACGCGGTGTACCAGAACATCGAGCTGATCCTCTCGCACCGACCCAAGCACGTGCTGGTGCTCGCCGGCGATCACATCTACAAGATGGATTATGGCCCGATGATCGCCTACCACGTGGAGAAGGGCGCCGATGTCACCATGGGCGTCGTCGAGGTGCCGGCGAGTGACTCTCGCCACTTCGGCGTGCTCACCGCGACGGAATGGAACCGGGTCACGAAGTTCAGCGAAAAGCCGCAGGTGCCCGACACGCTGCCGGGCCGGCCGGACACGATCCTCGCCTCGATGGGTATCTACGTGTTCAACACGCGGCTGCTCGAGATGCTCCTGCGCGAAGATGCCACCAACGAGGCCTCCTCGCATGATTTCGGCAAGGACATCCTGCCGAAGGCCATCGCCGGATCGCTGCAGGTGTTCGCCTACCCGTTCCAGGACGTCAAGACGCGCGCGCAGAGCTATTGGCGCGACGTCGGCACGCTCGATGCCTACTACGAGGCAAACCTCGAGCTGGTGCACGTCGAGCCGGAACTGAATATCTACGACGAGGACTGGCCGATCTGGACCTACCAGGTGCACCAGCCGCCGGCGAAGTTCATCCTCGATGAGGATAGCCGGCGTGGACTGGCGATCAACTCGATGGTGTCGGCCGGCTGCGTGATCTCCGGTGCGGCCGTGCGCGAATCGCTGCTCTTTTCCAACGTGCGAGTCGAGGAGCGCAGCACCATCGAGCGGGCGGTCATCCTGCCGAACACCCGCATCGGTGCCGGCTGCGTGATCCGCAACGCCATCATCGATGAGGGCAGCGAGATCCCCGACGGCATGAGCATCGGTGTCGACCGCGAGGCCGATGCCGAGCGCTTCCTGGTCACCGACAAGGGCGTCGTGCTGGTGACCGCAGAGATGCTGCGGCGCGTCACTGGCTGAGCCGCTCATGTCCACCCAACGCCTGCCGGTCGTTCTGCTGTGGCACATGCACCAGCCCCAGTACCGCGACGCGCTCACCGGGCGTTATGTCCTGCCCTGGACGTACCTGCACGCCATCAAGGACTACACCGACATGGCGGCGCATCTGGAGGCGATCCCGGAGGCGCGCGCCGTGGTGAATTTCACCCCGGTGCTGCTCGAACAGATCGAGGCACTCGCCGAGGCCGTCGCCGCGCATCTGCGCACCGGGAGCGCGCTGCCCGACCCGGTGCTCGCGCTGCTCGGACCGGACCCGGTGCCGAGCGCGCCGGCTGAGCGGCTGGAGAGCCTGCATGCCTGCTTGCGCGCCCAGCGCAAGCAGATGATCGAGCGCTTCGGGCCCTATCTCGAGCTCGCCTCGATCGCCGACACGCTCGCGACACCCGAGCGCGTCAGCTATGCCTCGGACCAGTTCATCCAGGACCTTGCCGTGTGGTATCACCTGGCGTGGATGGGCGAGACGGTGCGCCGCAGCGATCCGCTGGTCACCCGACTCACCGAACAAGGCCGCGATTTCACCGCTGCGCAGCGCCGTGAACTGCTGACTCTGATCGGCTCGCTGCTCGGGCAGATCGTGCCGCGCTACCGGCGCCTGAGCGAGCAGGGTCGGTGCGAGCTGTCGGTCACGCCGTACGGCCACCCGATCATGCCGCTGCTGTTTGACTTCCAGGCCGCGCGCGATGCCATGCCGAACCTGCCGCTGCCGAAGCTACCGGGCTATCCCGGCGGGCCCGAGCGCGCCGAGTGGCACGTGCGTGAGGGTCTGCGGCTGTTCACGCAGACCTTCGGCACTCGTCCGGTCGGTTGCTGGCCGTCCGAGGGCGCCGTCAGCCGCCCCACCCTCGAGATGCTCGAGCGCTTTGGCTTCAAGTGGGTCGCGAGCAGTGCCAACGTGCTGCACGGTTCGCTGCAACGCACCGCGGCACTCGCGCCGCAACCGCCGAGCCTCGATGCCCAGGTCTTCAACCGGCCGTACCGGCTCGCGGGCAGCTCCCTGATGCAGTTCTTCCGCGACGACACGCTCTCGGACCTGATCGGCTTCACGTACGCCACGTGGCACGGCGATGATGCCGCGCACAACCTCGTCGACGCGCTGGCGCAGCTGGCACGCCAGTACAGCGGCACCCCCGGACACGCGGTGCTGATTGCGCTCGACGGTGAGAACGCCTGGGAACACTACCCGTTCAACGGCTATTACTTCCTGCGCGCGCTGTACACGCTGCTCGCGGCGCATCCGCAGCTCGAGCTGACGACGCTCGGGGCCTGCGTCTCGCGCGGCCTGATGCCGATCACGCTGCCGCAGCTGATGGCCGGCAGCTGGGTGCATGGCACGCTCACCACCTGGATGGGCGATGCGGCGAAGAACCGGGCGTGGGACCTGCTGTGCGAGGCGAAGATCGCCTTCGATGAGGTCATCGCAAGCGGCGCGCTGGATGCGCACGCGCAGCGCGCCGCGCAGCGGCAGTTGGCGCTGTGCGAGAGCTCGGACTGGTTCTGGTGGTTCGGCGACTACAATCCCGCCGAGGCCGTCAGTCAGTTCGATGCACTGTTCCGCCGTCAGCTGAGCCGCCTCTACGAACAGATCGGGCGCACGCCACCGGCGACGCTCGCTCAGCCGATTTCCACCGGCGGTGGCAGTCCTGAGCACGGCGGAGTGATGCGCCGCTCCTATGCCAGCTGACCGACTCATGACGCGGCGCGCACTGAAGCTCGCCCCGCTCCTGCTCGCCGCCGTGCTCGGCGGGTGCGCGTGGCTCACCCCGAATCTGCGCGCCCCGCACCTGACCGTGCTCGGCGTACGCGTGCTGCGCGCGGACTTCTGGCAGCAGCAGCTCGAGGTGCGCCTGCAGGTCGACAATCCCAACAGCATCAGCCTGCCGATCGAGTCGCTTCAGTACGCCCTGTCGCTGGACGGCCACCGGGTGGCCGACGGCCGCAGCGCGCGACGGTTCACGGTCCCGCCGCACGGCACGGCGGAGTTCGATACCGAGGTCACCGCGAACATGGCCGGGGCGCTGTTCACGCTGTTCGGTCGGGGCGGCGCGCGTCCGGTAGCGTACCGGCTACGGGGCAAGGTCGAGCTCGCCCGCGGTCTGCTGCGCGAACTGCCATTCGACGAACGCGGGCAGTTCGTCCTGAAGTAATCCGCCGCCGGCGCAGACCGCGCCGCCGGAGTGCGTCCGGGCCAGTGGTACGGGCGCTCACGCGCATCCGCACAGGAGGCCTGCGCCCATGGTCAAACCCCTCGTTCCCGACGCCGATCTGGCCCCGACTTACGGCTCGCGCATCATGGCCGAAGCGGCGCCGAAGTACTCTCTGCCACCGCACGAGATGAGCCCGCGCACGGCCTACCAGCTCATTCACGACGAGCTGATGCTCGATGGCAACGCCCGGCTGAACCTCGCCACATTCGTCACGACCTGGATGGAGCCGGAGGCGGCGCGGCTGATGGCCGAGACCTTCGATAAGAACATGATCGACAAGGACGAGTATCCGCGCACCGCGGAGCTCGAGACCCGCTGCGTGAACATGATCGCGCGGCTGTTTCACGCCCCGGAGCATGAAGGTCCCGTCGGGGTGTCGGCGGTCGGCTCGAGCGAAGCGGTGATGCTCGCCGGCATGGCGCTGAAGTGGCGCTGGAAGGCGCAGCGCAGCGCCGCCGGCAGGAGCGCCGCGGCACCGAACCTGGTGCTGGGTTCGAACGTGCAGGTGGTGTGGGAGAAGTTCTGCCGCTACTGGGAAGTCGAGCCGCGCTACATCCCCATGCGCCCGGAGCGCTACGTCATCACCCCCGAGGAGGTGGTGGCGCGCTGCGACGAGAACACCATCGGTGCGGTTGCGATTCTCGGCACCACCTTCACCGGGGAGTTCGAGCCGATCGAGGCGATCCACGATGCGCTGGTGGCGCACAATGCGGCTCGCGGCCTCGAAGTACCGCTGCACGTGGATGCCGCGAGCGGCGGCTTCGTCGCGCCGTTCATTCATCCACACCTGCGCTGGGACTTTCGTCTGCCCAATGTCGTGTCCATCAACACCTCGGGCCACAAGTACGGCCTGGTGTACCCGGGCGTCGGCTGGGCGCTGTGGCGCGGCAAGGCGTACCTGCCCGAGGCGCTGGTCTTTCACGTCAACTATCTCGGCGGCGACATGCCGACCTTCACTCTGAACTTCTCACGGCCCGGCAACCCGATCGTCGGCCAGTACTACAATTTCCTGCGCCTCGGCCGCGAGGGATATACGCGCATCATGCGCACGCTGTGCGCGGTCGCCCGCGAGCTCGCCGCCGAGATCGCAGCGCTCGGTCCCTTCGCACTGCTCAGCGACGGATCAGCCATCCCGGTCTTCGCGTTTCGCCTCAAGGAGACCACGCGATACTCGGTGTACGACGTGTCCGAGCGCCTGCGCAGCCATGGCTGGCAGGTGCCCGCCTACACGATGCCGCAAGGCGCCGAAGCGATCGCGGTGCTGCGCATCGTGGTCCGCGAAGGATTCTCGCGGGACATGGCCGACCTCCTGCTCGCCGACCTGCGCAGCGTGATCGCGGCACTGGAAGCGAATCCGCCCGCGCGGCCCAAGCCAGCGGACGGCCGCTTCCACCACGGCTGAGCCCAAAGCGGTCAGTCGGCCTCGGTGCGCGGCCGGTAGGCCTCGATGAGTTCCTGTTGGCGCCGCGGCGGCACCGGATCGTAGTGGCTGAGCGCCATGACGTAGCTACCCTGCCCGCCGGTGAGGGACTTCAGGCGCGAGGGGTACTCGCCGATCTCCGCCAGCGGCACCAGCGCCGAGACGCTCGCTCGGCGCCCGGGCAGCTCCTGGTTGCCGTTGACGCGCGCCCGTCGGGTCGCCAGATCACCGGTGATGTCGCCGATCGCGCTCGCCGGGGCAATCACCTCCAGGTGCACGATCGGCTCGAGCACGATCGGGCTCGCCTTGCCGAGCGCATCGAGGAACGCCTTGCGACCTGCCGAGACGAACGCCACTTCCTTGGAATCGACCGGATGGTGTTTGCCGTCGAGCACCGTGACGCGCACGTCCTGCAGCGGAAAGCCGGCGAGTGCGCCCTCCACGAGCACCTGGCGCACGCCCTTCTCCACCGCGGGAATGTATTGACCCGGGATCGCCCCGCCCGTGACCGCATCGATGAACTCGAAGCCCGCGCCGCGCTCGAGCGCCTCGACGCGCAGGTACACCTCGCCGAACTGCCCGGCCCCACCGGTCTGCTTCTTGTGACGGCTGTGCCCGTCGGCCGCGCGGGTGATCGTCTCACGGTACGGAATGCTCGGCGGATGGGTACGCACCTCGACCCCGTAGCGCTCGCGCATGCGCTGGAGCAGCACCCGCAAGTGCATCTCACCGGTGCCGTAGAGCACCGTTTCGTTCACCGCGGCATGTTGCTCGATGCGCACCCCGGGGTCCTCCGCAGTGAGCTTGTGCAGCGCATCGGCCAGCCGCTGCTCATCCCCGCGTCGCTGCGGTTCGATCGCCAGCCCGAGCATCGAGGGCGGCAGCGCGATCGGCGCGAGATGATAGTGATCCTCCTCATGCGAGTCGTGCAGGACCGCATCGCGGTGCAGCTCCTCGACTTTGGCCAGCGCGCACAGATCCCCGGGAATGGCCTGCGGGATCTCCGTGGTGTCCCTGCCCAGCAGCCGATACAGGTGCGTCACTTTGAACGGCTTGCGTGCATCGCCCACGTAGAGCTGCTCACCCGGGCGGATCGTGCCCTGATGGACGCGCAGGCTCGCCAGTTTCCCAACGTACGGATCGATCGTCACGCGAAAGACGTGCGCGATGACGTGCCGCTCGGGGTCGGGCAGAACTTCGACGCGGCGAACCGCATCGCCCTCGCCGGCGAGAAAGATCGGCGGGTTGCCCTCGGCGGGATTGGGCATCAACCGCTCGAAGATCTCGAGCAGTGCCCCGACGCCGACACCGGTCTCGGCGGACGCGAAACACACCGGCACCAGATGTCCCTCGCGCAGCGCCTGTTCGAACGGCGCGTGCAGCTGCTCGGGCGAGAGCGCCTCGCCCTGCTCCAGATAGAGCCCCATCAGCCCTTCGTCGAGCTCCACGACCTGATCGACGATGGCGGTATGCGCCGCGACCACCGTGGAGAACTGAACGGGACTCTCCTGCGGATCGAAAAAGCAATCGTGCACCGCCGCGCCCTGCGCGGCCGGCAGGTTGATCGGCAGACACTCCGGTCCGAACGCCTCGCGCAGCCGCGCCCAGACGCCCGCGCAGTCCGCGTCTCGGCTGTCGATCTTGTTGACGATCAGCAGCCGCCCCAGTCCCCGCTCGCGCGCGAAGTTCATGAGCCGTCGTGTCACGGCATCCGGACCCGTGACTGCGCTCACGACCACCGCGACGGCATCGACGGCCTCGAGCGCCGCGAACGTCCGGGGGAGAAAATCCGCGTAGCCCGGCGTGTCGAGCAGATGCAGCCGAGTGCCCGCGTGCTCGAACGTCAGCACGGCCGGTTCAAGCGAGTGGCCGAGCACACGCTCCTGCGGATCGAAATCCGAGACCGTGGAGCCGCGCTCGATGCTGCCCTTGGCGCGGATCGCTCCCGCCTCGAGCAGGAGCGCTTCCGCGAGCAGCGTCTTGCCGGCGCCCGCAGCGCCAGTGAGCGCGATGTTGCGAATGCACGTTGGGTCCACGCAGCACGCCCCCGCCGAGCACGGAGTCAGATCTGAGAGGGTACTCCGGCAGGGCGCGGGGCGCAAAGAACCGGCGACGCTCAGGTGACCGACAGCTCCAGCTCCGCGCCGTGCTCATCGACCGTCACGAGCCGCACCGGCCGGCGCCACAGGCGCTGCACGTACTCCAGCACCTTGCGGCTGCGGTCCAGATCAAGACCGCGTCCGTCGAGCCGATGATCGTGCCCGAGCTCGAGCGTGCCGTCCGGGCGTGTGCGTCGCACGAACATCGCCGGTGCGCCGAAGTTATATTTCGGCGCGAGCATTGCCTCGTGCAGCGCATCCAAATCGGCCTCGAGCACGGTCGCCCTGCCGTCGCGAGCGCGGTAGCGGAACAGACCCAACTCCTCGGCCAGGTCACGCGTGAGGTGGTTGCGGATGAAGGCGAAGTCATCATCCTCGGTACGGATCGCGAAGGCCGCATCGAGACCGCGCCGCGCCACGATGTGCTCCCAGAGCGAGAAGCCCAGGTGATAAGGGTTCACGCTGAGGGCCACCTGCTCGTCGGCCGCCACCGGACGGACCACTTCGGAGTGACACCGGATGGCATCGAGATAGGCCTGCTGGGGAATGAAATCCGCCTCGCGCAGCAGCCGGGCGTGCCAATACGACGCCCACCCTTCGTTCATGATCTGCGTGGCGAATACGGGATAAAAGTAGAACGACTCCTCGCGCACCGCGAGAAAGACATCCCGCTCCCAGCTCTCCATCTCCGGGGCATACTCTGCCACGAACCAGAGCAGGTCCCGCTCCGGGTGCGGCGGCAGAGGCGCACGCTCAGGCGCGGTCGCACCCACCGCGGGGCTCGCCGGATCGAGCGCCGCGAAACGCCGGCGGAACGCATCGTCCGCCAGCGCCTTGGCCGGCTCGAGGTACTGAGGATAGGGCGCGCGGCGCAGCGGCTGGTCGACGTCGATGTGCTGCTCGAGCGCGAGCGCTGCATCAAGTGCAACCTCCACGCGCTCGATGCCATGCGTCTCGATGGCTTGCTGGATCTGACGCGCATGCTGCGCGGCATGCTCGACGATCCGCTCGCTCACCTGGCCCTGACAGCGCTGAAACAGCAAGTTGTGGCGTGAGAAGTCCGCATGCCCGAGCACGTGTGCGCTCACCAGCACGTTCTCGGCCAGCCCATTGCCGGCGGAGAGATAGGCATGACCGGGATTGCCGGGGAACACCACTTCGAACAGACGCGAGTGACCCATGTGCCGCTGGATGAGCTGGTAGATGTAGCGCACCCCGAACGACCAGTGCGGCATGCGCACCGGCAGGCCGTACACGGCGATCTCCATCATGAACGAATCGGGCACCGCCTCGAATTCCACCGGATGGAAATCCAGCCCGAGACCGCGGGCCAGCTGCTCGAGACGCGGCAGGAGGGTGCGCCACTCGTGGCTCACACATCCTCCGCAGCGCGCTCCTGCGCGGCAAAGAACGTGCGCAGCGCCGTCCAGATGTCCTCGAAGCCGCTGAGGACGCAGCGCTCGACGGCACCTCCGGCGGCCGCCCGTTCGTCGAACATCCGACCGGTCTCGGTTTCCTGGCGGCGCGACAGGCCCGCCGCGACCTCGACGTAGCCGCAGAAACACGTCTCGGGCACGAGTGTCCCGAGCGCCGCGCGCGCCGCGACGGTGTCGCTCGCGGCGTTGTCACCGTCCGAGGCGTAATAGACGTACACGTTGTACTGCTGGGTCGCAAAGCGCTCCGCGATGATTTCACTCACCTTGCCGAAACCTTTCGAGGCCACCGTTCCGCCCGTACCGCTCACCTGGAAGAACTCCGACTCGGTGAACTCCCACGCCTCGGTGGTATGCGCGACGAAGACCGTCTCGAGCATCCGGTACTGGCGGCGCAGCCCCTGCACCGTCCAGAAGAAGAAGGATTTGGCGAGCTGACGATCGCGCTCGGACATGCTGCCGGAGACATCGAGCAGGAAGAACACTACGGCCCGCAGCGCGGGACGTCGCCGCCGCGAGAGCTGACGGAAGCGCAGATCATCATCCGTAAAGCTCTGCACCGCCCCCGGCGCGGCGCGGCGCTTGACCAATTCCTTGAACGACCGGCGGCGGTCGAGTCGGGAGCGCGCACCACGCCGGTCCCAACCCTCGCGGGTCCACTCGGTGTCCTCCGACGGTCCGGCGCGCGGCTTGAGGTTCGGCAGGCGCATCTCCTCCCACAGCCACTCGACAATGTCCTCGACCTTCAGCTCAAGCAGCAGCTGCACCTCTCCCTCCTCCTCACCGCCCGGACCCTTGCCGGGTGGGGCGACGCGGTGCGTCGGATCGACGAAGACGTCGCCCGGCTTGGCTGCGCCCTGGCCCACGCTCTGCTGCTCGGCGCCGCGGCGCAACCGGAAGCGGTAGTGCTCGAGCAGCTTCACCGGCACGCGCACCGTCCGCGCGCCACCGCTGATGATCTCACCACTGCTGACGAGCTCCGGCAGGTGGCGCAGCACCGCATCGCGCACTTTGGCATCGTGGCGCAGCCAGTCACGCGCGCCGCGCGAGAACAGCTCGTACCACTTCGCTGCGCTGAAGGGAGACTCCCCGCCGGCCGGTTCATTCATGTTCGCCTCACTCCTGCGCGAGCAACGTCGTGACGTAACTGAGCGCCTCCTTGGCACTGTGCTCGTCGTACCCGTACTCGCTGATCAGGCGCTGCTGCACCACGGAGATCTTCTGGCGCGCCTCCTCGTCCGGACGGGCGCTCGAGGTCACCAGCCTGAGCACGTCGCGCCGCTCCTCGAACAGATACTGCTCGATCGCCTCACGCATGCGCGCGTGGCTCGCGAGTTTGAATTTCTCCCCGGCCTTGAACGCGACCATGGCCTTGCGTACGACCTCCTGGCGGAAGGAGAGCTTGCCGGAGTCTGACACCTTGATCTTCTCCTCCACCGAACGCAGGAATCGCTCGTCCGCCGGACGGCTCTCCCCCGTGATCGGATCGGTGACTTGACGGTGATCGAGCGAGGCCTCCACCTCATCGAGATATTTCTCGAGCAACTGCTGCGCCTCCTCCTCGAACGAGGCGAACATGGCCCGGTGCACGTCCTCCTTGACCCAGCGGTTGTAGAACTCCTTGCGCGCCGTGACCAGGTGGTCGATCCAGACCTTCTTGTGCTTCAGTTCCATGCGCGCATCGCTTTCGATCGCATCTTTCAACGCGAGCAGCAGATCCATGCTGGTCAGACTGCGCGTGGTGCCGCGGGTGATCGCCGTGGAGATCGCATTGATGATGAAGCGTGGACTGACCCCGGCGAGACCCTCGTCGGGCGCCTCGGAGCGCAGCCGCGCCGCCTCGCTCTCCGGCACGCCCTCGATGGCTTCTCCGGCGTAGAGACGCAGCTTCTTGCCCAGATCGAGCCCTTCACGCTCCGGCGCGACCAAGCGGGTGAGGATCGCGAACACCGCGGCGAGATTCAGCACGTGCGGATCGAGATGTACGTCGCGGAAGGCCGGTGCGGCGCACACCAACTTGCGGTAGATGCGCGCCTCGTCCTGATACGACAGAGCATACGGCACCTTGATGATCACCATACGGTCGAGCAGCGCCTCGTTCTCCTTTTCCTGCAGAAAGCGGTGGAATTCCGCGAGGTTGGTATGCGCGAGCACCGTCTCATCGAGGTGGATCAGCGGGAAGCGCGCCACCTTCACGTTCTTCTCCTGAGTCAGCGTCAGCAGCAGATAGAGAAATTCGCGCTTGACCTTGAGGATCTCGATCATCTCGAGCAGCCCGCGACTCGCGGAGTACACCGCGCCCGACCACGACCAGGCGCGCGAGTCCCCCTCGTCGCCGATCTGTGCGACCTTGGCGAGGTCGACCGATCCGACCAGATCGGCAATGTCGGCGGTACTGGGATCGTGCGGGGCGTAGGTACCAATGCCGAGCCGTGCCGACTCGGAGAGGAAGATGCGCTCAACCGGTATGCGTAGGAATTCTCCGTCGAATTCGCGCTCGAGGTAATCGCGCGCCCAGGGCGAGAGTTCCCCCGGGACAGTGACGCCGTAGCGCTCCCGAAATTCCGCGCGCAAGCTCGCCGGAATCAGGTTCAACGGATTCTCATGCACCGGCGAGCCGCGCACTGCATACAGCGCGCCTTCCTCGGTGCGGCTGTATTCCTCCAGCCCGCGCTTCAGCAGGATCGCGAGCGTCGACTTGCCCCCCGAGGGCGGCCCGAGCAGCAACAACAGCCGCCGCCCGACGTCGGAACCGCCGGCGGCGGCCTTGAAATACTCCGCCACACGCGCGAGCGGCCCATCGATCCCGAACAACTCACGGCGAAACAGCTCACCGGCCGGGTCGGCAGCACGTCCGTCGGGCACACCCTGTTCGCCCGCGACATGCTGGGCGCAGCGGCCATGCCAACGGAGCATGTCCCAGATGTACTCGTGACTGGTACGCGCCAGCGCGGAGGCACTCGCCGGCAGGATGTCGGCGAGAAATTGTCCGAACGTGCCCTCCCACCGCTGCGCGCGGTGGGTCCGGCTGAACGAACTGAGCGACTCGATGAACCCTTCGTGGTCGATGCAGGCGCGCCGCGGCGCCTGATCCGGATGGTTGGCTCGTGCTCGCATCGCCATCACCTCCCGTTCCAGAACGGCAGAGGCGGCCGGGAGAGGCGGCTGTGATAGCCCGCTGTGCAGACCGGTTGGAGCGCCGCGCTCTGCGCAAGCTGCCGAACTCGCGATCCCGCTGCCCGATGACTATTAAGACGGCGGCATCCGAGTTTTGTTCCGATGCCGTGGTGCCGATCCATCATCGGCTCCTGAACGGGGACTGTCGAGCCGAGCGTTCCTCGCGGACGGCACCGGTATCGAGACGCCACCCTGCAGCCGCACTCCCATCCGCTTCCGGCGCCGATTGGCGTCCATCAGCGCCCATCGCGCCAATAGTGTGAACGGCGACACTGCACGCAAACGCAGCTGCAGGTTTGATGGCGATAGAACGTCGTGCATCCGGGCCCGAGGGGTCGTCCCACCACTCAGCACCGGGTTCGGACCGGCGAGGACGGCGGAACGCCGAGCTTGCGCTCATAAAAACGAGGGAGACGGGTTGTGGCCCATTCAGCTCCGAGTGAGTCTCGCGATTCGGCCGGCGACGCCGCTGGCGGCACTGCGTCCGCGGCAGCGCGCGCACCGGTGGATCTCGCCGCGCTCACCCATCACGATGATTT
>JAKBDK010000018.1:0-59631 GCA_021834525.1 Pseudomonadota bacterium
TAACTGCCCGCCCAATCGTTCAATGATGCGTTTCTGTCCATACTCTGACTAGCGCGCAGACGCTACCAGCACTTTCGCCGCGCCACACCAACGAGTTCCGGGAGGCTATCAAAGCGCTCCTCCAGGCTGCCACGAGAACTTCCCACGAGAACCGCCGGTTCCGTACCATCCGCATGGTCATCTTGAGAGTTGCAGGCAAACTCGACGTCTCCCGCATCGACCTGAATGCCACCGCGCAGCAAAATCACGTCGGTTGACTCAGTAGAGAAGCGGGTCTCCGATGAAATAAGGCAAGCGCTACGGCAACGCGTACCAGGTCGAACGACCTCCGCCGTGGCGCACCAGGAGCCCCTGCTCGACCAGGCTGCTGAACGTGGCTTTCAGCGTGTTCGCACTGGCGCCGTATTCGCGCACCATGTCACGCGTCGCCACCCTTCCTAGAGTCCGGGCGTAGTCCAGAATCTTCGTCGCCAGATCGGACAACGTAACTGCAGACCTCTTCCGTTCAATCTTGATCGCCAGTCGATTCTTCTGCTGCTGCAATGCTCGCAGGAAACACAACAGCCAGGGCTGCCAGTTGGTGGTCGTGCCGTTCAGCGTGCTTTACGTCTGCCGCAGTGCCTGGAATACCGTCTCCATGACCGCGCCATAACTTGCCACCTGCTGCTCGTCGCGGGTGGCAAAGGACTGGATGTTCAGTCGACCCAGCAAGGTTTCCACCTCGCGGTCGGTGAGCCGGCTGCCTTCGATGCGCGTGGAAGATCCGATGCTTTCGACGGTGGCGATGCGCCGCAGGGCACTCAGCCGTTCGAGCGCGACGATGCCCAGCGCTCGCCAAGCGCGTTTGAACTCGTCCAGCTCCGATAGCAGTGCCAGGAGCTGGGGCCTGATCTCGCCGGTATCGATGTTGAACATACCCATTGATATACCGGATTACACCGGTTTCTACCGGATAGGCCATCGGAATACGCCTGAACGACCGGGGATACGGAGGCCACCGGTCTTTTTGACGGGACCACAGATCAGCTCAAATCGCGCGATCGGGCGTTCGTTACCCCATTAGCGCCGCAGCGTCGCGTTACGACAAACCGGTGCGCCGCCGGCGTATCACCCAGAAGGGTCGGCCGGTCATCGATCCGTTCAGCATCCAGTCCCAGTCATCGACGTCGCTCATGTCTCACCCCCGCGGCGTCCGTCGATAAGCCTCGCCGCCCAACGACCGCGCCAGTGGTCGCGCAGCGAACGAACCGGATCAGAAATTCTCTATTCCAGATGCCTATCCGGATCCATGCGCCCGTGCAAGACTCGGATGACATGAACAGTATCAGGCGTCAACGTGTAATAGACAGCGTGGCTGCCTACAAACAACACGCGGCATCCGTTACGCACGTAGTCGCGCTTCATCCCAATCTCGGGATTATTCGCGAGCTTCCTGATGCCGCTGTCCAACTCATCGAGATACCGGTCTGCCTGGAGCTCACCCCACTGCTCGAAAGAATATTGCCAGACATCGATCAGATCGCTCTCAGCTGATCCATGGACATGGATCGTGCGCATCACGAGTCGGATTTAGCACCGCGCCGGGCCTTCGATTTGATCTTGCGCATATCTAATTCGCCGGCGTCGCCGCTGCGCTCGCCGTCAAGCAAGGCCTTGCGAAGGCCCTCAATCTTGTGCTCGCGCTCCTCGAGAAGGCGCAGACTGGCGCGGACCACTTCGCTCGCGGACCCATAGCGTCCACTGGCGAGCTGCCGGTCGATAAAGCTCTCGAAATGATCGCCGAGATTGATACTGGTGGTCTTGCTCATCTGGGCCTCCGATTGATTACTATTTTATAGTAATTCTTGGTAGTAGGCCACGTGCCTCCGTCGCCGGGGTGGCCGGCGCGACTGCCGCGCCTTGCGCACCCTATGCGTAGGGTGTAATGCCAGATTTCGCCCTGAGTAATCGAAATTCTGTACGGCGATCGAGGCTCAAAAAGGGCAGTGAGATGCCAGCAATTTGCGCGTCGAGACCAGAAAAGTCCTGGGGGAAACCAACAGTAGATTTCGCTTCGCTTTTCGTACGAGCGAATGGGCCGCTTTTGATTGGGCCGGCGCAAGTAATTGATCTGGCGAGAGAGGGATTCGAACCGATTCATAAGTCTATGAGTTATCGGTTTTTTGCAAGTTCCTCGATATTCCGTACCATCATTTGTGCCGCCCAAATGACGCGTGGGTTGCACCGAGCCCTGCGTCGTCGACTTACTCCCCTTGGATCGCATCGCTAACCGGATAATTCCCTGTTATGTAGTCCGGTGACCACCCAAATGCTCCGACTCGCTACCCGATGCGCAAGCCCGCGGTAGGCCATCGGTTTACAAGTTTGGCCGGGCACGAAAATCCCCAAATGGGTCATTTGCAGTGCATTGTTTCTATTGATGTTTCCACAAACCCGCCGTGGGGCGCCCGTTGCAGCAGTCACGACGAAGCACTACGGAGCATCACTGATTCCCAGAGGATTCCCACAGACCAACGGTTCTTTTGCCGGCATGATCTCAGCGAAGCACCCCTCGACAACCGTAGTACCTGTGTACCTGCGACTGCCCTGCGCAGCAAATAGGCAACGAACCATGCTCGTGGCAGAAGGGCCATGGTGACCGCTTCCACCGTCGCTGCCAGTACTTATTCCTCACTGAAGACCACCCTGCGGCAGCTTCCGATTATGCAGCGTGCACCCACCAGGAGCTGGGCGCACCTGCCTTCAATCTCCCCGTGCGGGCATTTGGTTTTCTCTGAGAAGCGGGCACCCAGAAACCCGGCGGTCTATCATCTTTTCCCCCTTCGCCCTAGCATTGGGCACAGCTCATCCCAAAGGGTGTCCTCGAGGGCTTGAAGATTCTCCTCTCCGACATCATCGTGATACCTCGCGCACGTGAACGCGAGATCAAGGTTCAACTCTCGCGCCCAATAGGCTAGTTGCATCGCGTACGTACCTTTCGCACCATAACCGAGGTGCTCCTTTAGCCGCTGCGAAATATTCTGTGAGCCCCCCACATAAAGGCATTTCGATTGCCTCATGAGTCGCGCGAACGCACGTTCAGATTTAGCGTTCCTTTCAATGTACACCCGCTCCAGGTCAGAAAGGTCGACTTCATTCGTCACCGTAAAGTAGTACAAGAACGCGCGACCGTTACCCTCCCACGCGGAAACGTCAGCCACTACCGCGTGGCTCTTCGCTTCTGGATTCAACATTCCGGTCGAAATACTCCAGACTTTTGTGCATGCCGGAGTAATTCCGGCAACATTACTTGCGAGTCTCTGAAGTGTCGCACTTGCCTTCTTCGGAAGCGCTGTGAATCTCGCGTTGTCATCCGACATGGTCACCCAAGGGTCTCTGATCAAAGTTCTTACACTATCTTACGCCAGGCGCGAAGGCGTCCGGGACATGCTCTCCTTCCGATTGACCGAGGCCGACAGAAAGCGTCGCTGCCAATTCACGAAGACTACCGATTTCCTGCTTGTTGGCTTGCGGCAGGCTATGGACGAGCTCTTTCATCTCCAGATACTGAATCACGAGTCGAGCCAAATCAAATCCCGCTGAAGCCACAGCCTCCTGAATCGTCTCGAGGGACCATCTCTTTCTGTCTACCAACGAAAGCACAACGATTAGAAATCCATAATCGGACGCTATGTAAGGAAGGAGAGCATCCGCTAGTTGCTCCGCGGTCGATTCGCTCGACTCGCTACTGCTCACTTGGAACTTATCGAAAAGCAGAAGAAGTGCTCGTGACCACACTGGCGCGTAGCCAAAAGTGTCCGTCTGCCAAGCGTCTCTGACGCACTTTTCCAGGCAAGTCCACATGGCCTTCTGTTGCTCAGGAGCAAGCAATCCATACGCCGCAACACCCCAAACGACCAAAAGCTCCCCCCGGCCGTTGTGCTTTCCGTCTCGAGCGCCCGTTCGCCAATTCCGCTCCCGAATCGGGCGCAGTTTCTGCCACATTCTAGTTACCCAAGCTGCGGGATCGGGAAAGGCGGCGATCGCACAGCCGCCAATCGCCGCAAACACATTAAAATCGTTTCCTATGGCGTCATTAAGCACCGGACAGTCGAAGTCACTGTCAAAAAAGAGCCATTCAAGGATCTCATTGAGGACTTTCGTATCCTGTGTCGCTCCGAACACCTGGACGGCCAGAACCCCTACGAGTCGGTTAACCCTCCAGAGTCCCTTCTGCTGGAGAGTCCATCCTTTCCAGTCAGCTCGGCAGCGCAGGCATTGTGCGACGGACCTAATCAACAACTTAGAGAGATTTACCGCAAAGGTTCTGCCATTGTGCCGCGCGCCAGGCGCTTCTCCTAGGAAGACCATTCGGTCGAGCCATGCCCATGCGAGGGGTATGGCATCTCGGCGGGAGAACAAGCACTCAAGTAGATCCTTGATGTACGCGCGACAACGTTCAACGACAGGTTCAAGTAATTCCGGCCTGTCTATCGTCCCCGCATTCACAATGTCGTCTTCTGCTTCTCGCCTGATTTGCTCGAGAGCATCAGCAGCAGTTTCCAGTAACTGTAACGCCACGGCGCCAGAAGATTGAAACTTTCCGTCACTGTCGAAGGCGACCGGTGCGGCGCGTATGAGTGAACCCACTAGCTCCGGATACTCCACCATCCACCGGTATCCAAGGCAATTCCGCATGAAAGCAGGATGAGGTAGGCCGCCGATGAGCGCCAAGGTCTCTGCAGGTCTCACTTCGAGCAGCGCGGTCCGCAGGAAAGTGTCGTCGAGCAAGAAGGGCGGGTCGTATGGGTGCTTCCATGCCTCCTCGATATCCGGTGAAGTCCCATATTGGGTGATCCTGTCGCGGAGATTCCCCCGGTCTTCCGTTGGGCCTAAGCTGCCCAGCGGATCCCTCGTCGTATCTTGAGCCGATCGAACCAAGCGGCTCATCGCTGCATCAGCGACCTCAGATGCGCATCGGAGTCGCTCTCGGAGCGCGCAGTAGAAGGACTCCCATGCTCCGAAGGTGTCGAGACCGAACAGATGGAGAGATCGCCAACTGCCAGCAACGAGCGCGTCCGTGAATGCACCTACCAACGATTCGCCGAGCAAGATTGCAAATAGCCATGTCCCGCAATGGATCGGCCCCTGCTTGACCCATCGACCGGTAGCAAACTGGGCTGCCCCTTCCATTCCCGCCGTGCGAAGTTCGTCCGCGAGTCGCTCCGCAGGCGGATGTGAAGCCTGTGGGACTGAATCACGCTCCGATATCCCGTCCTGGTCGCGCCACCACTTCTCGAAGGCTGACAGAAGTCTTTGTTTATATGCGGAATTTTCGAGTGTAGTGCGCGCTTCCGTGATGCCCTTGTGCCGGATCTCCTCAAACGAACTCATTGGCTTACACCACCGGGAGAGCGGTACTTGCCCCAAAATTCCGCAAGAGGCACAGACCGGGCCCAAGCTGCGTTCAAATATCGCCGCACGGGGAGCGGGTCAGGAAGCCGCGCGATCACTCCCATGCGTTGACCAAGTTCATTGAAACTAGGACCGCAGTACCACACCTGATGGTCGACGACGAGAAAGCGATCGTGAATGGCCGGCGTGTCTCCACCCGGCATGACGCGGACAATTGGCACCGGTGTCCCTCGAAGCTGCACTAGTGTCTGCAAATCCGCGACCAGAAAATCCCCGGGCTGAGTAAGCTGGCTCGATGATCCGCCTTTCGAATTTATGAGCGCCGGAAGGCCGGTCAGAATGCGGCAGGTCACATCGTGCCGGGGCACTCGGAGCGCAAACAGGCGCAATTCGCGATCACCAAAGAAGGAATCGACAAAAAGCACCCTCCTCTGTGCCGCCGCAATGAGTCCACCGACAAAGTCTTCCGCTTCTTTGCGCTTCGCGTTGATTTCCTTCGCGTCACCGACTTTATCAAGCCTGATGCCGAACATCCTTTGGGGCGCATCAGTGCGCCTCTCACGAGCTTTTCGCCGCTCGCGTAAATCAATTAGGCGGAGGCGCACGGCGTCGTTCAGGGGCTTCCCGACACGGATATCTGAACCCTTGAAATACCGTTGGACAAAGACGGATTTCGCCGGCTTCCGGCGGCCGCCTTTTGGTACTTCAATCTGCATGGTGCTGTTCGATACGTTTACTCCGATACCGATCTCCGCTATCCAGGATCTCGGCTCTGCGAAGCGAAGTAGGCCCCGTCTGGGGCAGACGAGTGCATACGCAATTTCACCGCACGGCCGCGGATTCACTATTTTGGTATATGCACCGGAAGCAAACCCGATCGTCCGCACATTGCGCCATCCATTGATTCGGCGTTCGGCCAAGTGAAGCGAGAGCTCCGACAAGTCCGCAATCCCTTGCCCCTTAGTCCGTCGCGGAACAAGATACACCGTTAGGGTTTCAGTCCCATCCTCGGCCCGGGCACTCGGAAACACACTTACTGAAGAACAGAGCGGATCGGGCGCCACGAGCGCGAGACCTCCGAGCCATTCATCGAAGCGGTACGGGTCGAATCCAAGATGCCGCTCCAGCCACTCACGGGCCACAGCACTCCCTCCGAGCCGGCGTACTGGCAGAGGGTTCTCGGATAGCGGTACGTAGCGGTGAATACGAGGTTCGTCATGCCAGAGCAGAGTGAAAGGCGCGTCGACCGCCGTACAGAATCCGCCGTATTCCGGCTCGGAGCCGAGCTCAACAAGTTGAAGCCTAGCCGCCTTGCTCTTCTGCCCGATTTCGATGATTCCCGTCGCGGCCCGCTCGTACCAGTCGAGCGCCTCCGATACCGACGCTTTCGTTGCCGAAAATGCGCAGGACCATCCGTCCGTTGCCGGAACGGTCCACGGCCCTTTTCCTGACATCCATCCATTCGGAATTTCCATATCGAGCGGATATAGCTCAATGAAACCGAACAGAAGATACTGTTCTTGGTCAGCGCGCAGCGTACATAGGCGGATCAGCGCACCGTGATAATCTGCGATTAGCTGCTGACGAAACGTTTCGCTATTGGGTGCCATTGTCTCACGGATGCGATTTCGGCACGCAATCTGAAGACAACAGGCTTGCGATCTCGCTTAGCGCTGCCACATCGGTTAGGCGGGGAAACAAGTCTGATGAATAGTCTATCGTGAATTCGGGGCCCGTGGCCGTCTCAATCACGTCGCGAATCGCCAAGGCGCACCAGAGAGACGCGATCGCTCTATCGCACGTGCATAACGCAAATTGGGCGTTGGTCGCCCAGGCATGCCCCAGAGCCGCGAGTTCGATGTGGCGGAGGTCGCTGATGGCGTTGTAAGCGTTGGGCGGCCCATAAGTGTGCTTTGGTTTAAGAATCTGCCGCCCGATCGATGACCCAAACCGAGGGTCCTCGTACAAAGATGAAAGCGCAAGTAAAACTGCTAGAGATTGACGCGCAACATTGAAGCGGTCAGCTGTTGCGAGAATTTGCTCCACCGCGGTGCGCAACTTCGCGTCGGACGTCGGCTCAGTCAAGACTGGGGAGATTTCGCAAAGGAACGCCATTTCTAGTGGAGTCTTGGCGTGTATCGCCACAAACTGCTCAAAGGCGGCACGATACTGGGTTGCGGAGTATCGGACGATGGTGCACCGCGGAAATGTGTCCTCGATTTCCTGTACGCCCCGCTCAAATTCTCGAACGAACTCCTCGAAGGTTTGCACGCGGCGCAAGCTGCCCTCAAACGCATAGGGCAGAGGGTTGAACACGCCGGCGCCCTGATCGAAAAACGCCGTCCAGAGTCGCAACGCGTCCTGATCCCTAAAGTTCTGATTGAGTCTGAGCTTGCGGAAGTTGGCGACGACATTGCGATCCAGGAGAAAGCACGCGGGCGATACGAACGGTACCGGGAGCCAGCCCCCATTTGGGACCAGCGCATAGATGGCCATGGCCTCATTGAACGTGATCCTGTGGGACATCCTCGCGATTCCAGGAACCATGTCGCCGTTTATCTTCGGGTCATCGGCCAACCACTGGATCGTGATGGATGCGTCTGGTTGCCTCGCCAGCGTGGCGAGTTCGTTCAGTCCCAACGGTTGCACGGCTGTCGGAACGAACTCGACGCTTTGGCCGTCCGCGAATTCATTACGTATGGAATACGACAGCATGGGTCGGATCACCCAGGATGATGAGCTGTACGTGTACTGTGATTACCGCCTGCCCACTATTCGGGCATGTGTACGATTCCGTTCTGCGCCGCGGCGGCGCCGGCGCGTTGCATAACGCCAGTCTCCTCGCATCGAAGGCTCAACCTGAGCCCGGCGTTGCGGTGGCGCCTCGCTGTTGGCCGCGACGATGACGAGCGCGGTGATGCCTACCAGCCAGCCGACCACCTGAAGCTGCTTGCTCTCCCATGTGCCCGCCACGACGAAGCGCGCAAAATGCTCGCAATTGTGCCGAAGCACGTAGTAGTCGGGATTGGTGAGGGCCGCCTGGTAACGGATTCGGGCCGCTGCGTCATCGCCTGCGATCGCGACAAGCTGACAGCCCCCAGTGTCGGAAAACCAGTCGGCCCGGATGTGGGGCGGGCTTTGGTGAACGACCACCGGGTTTAATCCGTCGGCGCCTGGGATCTCGAGCCGATTGCCTATGTCGAGGACGAGGTAATGGACGAATACGCCCTTCCGCGATGGTTGCGCAGCAAGGTAGACACCGTCTGGATAGCCTTGGTAGGGCATCGAAGCCTCTCCTCCCCGAGCGTCACGCCGGATGGTTTGGAATGAGCGGGAAGAAATTCAAGGGCATGCGCCAAAAGCGTCGGCACCTGGGACTCACCGGTGACGATGTCCCTCCTTGGCGCGATTTTCGTCATCGCCGGACGGATCGAGGGGAAAGACCTCCGAAAGGTCGCTCGATCAGGGACGCTTTCGTTCACCTCCCGCTGCTATTCTATTGAATCAATATGGCTTTGATTTTACATCGAAAAATGCGGATCTGGTGCATTACCGGATCGCGGCCGAATTGGCGAGGCATCGACGTCCCCCCGATTTTGAGTAGCCGAAGGCTTTGGAGCCTAATCCCCGGCGTATAGGGCAATTCTAGTACGATCCCCCTTGCTGGCTCGACCCCTGAATCCGGGGCAGCTATGTATTCGCTCGAAAGAGCCCATCTAAGGCACGTGCGTTCTCGGATGGGGTCGGGATCGCCTTGCTAGACCCTTCCATGCTCCGGCGCGGCTCGCAATCGCCCTAAGATTTAGTCAAGGGACAATGGAGCGTTGCTGCCGAACATCCGACGCGTGAATCCCCGCCGTAGAGCTGCTTGCTTCAGGTCGCAGTCACGCAATCCACTCCGGCGGTACGAGCTTCTGTCTCCCGTCGCGCCATTCCTCGGTGCGTGTGATTCCCGGAATGTCCCCCCACACCTCCTCGTCCGCGTGATCTAAGACGATAATCTGTAGTCTACCCTTCGCTCGCACCACTTCCGCAGCCAATGTGTGAAAGACCTTCTTTACGGCTACAACATCTTCATCACGCCAATCCGTCGCGACAAATGTATTTGTGGCTGCGCGTCGCGGGAAGTACACCTGGCTCGGCTGATCATAGACGAGTAGCGCCGGAACGGGGTGATGAGGCGACTCCATGAAGAAACGTTGCAGCGACAGTGTAATTGCAACATGATACGCCAACCAGTTCGCGCCGCTACCTATCTCCCATAGGTAGTCATCCCTGTTGGCCCTAATGACTTTCAGAGTCAGATCGGCTACCACGAGCCGCAGCGCTGCATCGGGCCACTCCGCGTCCATCTCGGGCACAATGCTCGCAGCCACAGTTTCAATGGCCCTGGTTGCGTTCGCCATTCGACGGGCAATCTCGTGCTCCGAAACGGTCTTTCTGAGCGCAGCGACTCGGCCCATAAGTTCATCCAGCTCACTACGGAGTTCAGCATTGCTATCGGCTCTATCGTATAGGGTCAAGGCCTGTTGCAATCTACCCAAGAATCGCTCGATTCTATCCAAGCTGTATGCCGCTTCACGCACTTCCTTTGAGTCGCGCTCTAAGATTTCGATCTCTTGTCGAATGCCGGCTAGGCTCTGTAAAGCCTCATCTGTCGCTGCGCGGAGTCTCAGTTGCTCCCGGTCTAAACGGTCCGAGACAACTGGATGGGAGCCCAATTGGAGTTCAATGCCCTCCAGCGCTGTAATCAGGGACTCCAGATCTTGCCGACCCCGGCCACCAATTGCCGCCATGGCATCACTCGGTTCCGACATGCGAGTACGTAACCACTGCGACAAGGCCAACCTATCTCGCTGTATTCGGATTGCAGATCCAAAATCACTACTGTTCTGAATGAGGCGCCGAACCTGATTGAGCGCCTGACGGTGCTCCGAAACCGCCTCCGCTGCCTCCACCTCCGCCTTTCTGAGTTCGGCCAGCCGAGAAAGTGGGACATCGAGTGTTTTGACCGACGGCCGCGCCTGTCGCGACGATTTTTCAGCAATAGATCGCAGGATCGTCAACACGTCGAGCCACTCGTCGGGTATTCGAGTATCGCTCGAAAGGAGACCGAGATCGATGGCCTGTCGTATCCATGCGCTAGCCTCTAATCTCCATACATTAACAGTAGACAGAGCATCGTTAAGCTCTGCTTCCTTGCGACGTATCAGCTTTTGAAGGCGTTCGATTTCCCATCTCGCTGCCAAATCCGCCGCCGTGACTGCATTTAAGACGTACGGGAAAATTGTCTTGAGCTTTTCGCGATGTTCGGTAGTGTCCGCCTTAAAGAAGAGCACATCTGGATTAGCTATTATGTTTTGCGGCTGAAACGTGAACGCCATGAGGTCGCGAAATGACGGCCGATTCTTGAATCCGCTATCACTTTGTGGCTCAAATCCAAGATTCGAAAGGCATGATAACCGATCGAGCATCGCCTTTACCTGACCAATATTCGATGTGCGCCCTTCAATACGCTCAGGAATTTCAACCTTGTCGCCTTCGAGCATCACCATGTCGCCCGTCTGCTGTTGATCACCCGGCTCTCGGCGCGCTAGCAGCTTTTGGCCCTCAACGGTATCTAGGAGAATACCGAACCATTCACATGTTTCACGGATAACGCCCACGGGAATCGCACAACGATCGGACGCTAAACAATAGTCGATGATCGGAATTACCGCAGACTTACCCGTTTTCGACGCACCGCTAATTACATTCACCATACCCGGCTCGAAGGGGACTACCCGCCGTCCAGGACTCCCTCTCCTCCACAAGATCAAGCTTCGAATCTGGAAGTACATCAGAATTCCACTCTCAAGAGAGACCCGAGTTGCTTTAGATCAACGCCGCCGCACCAATAGCCAAGCCGTTCTGCGGCGGTCCAGCACGGCTTGATCCGTTCCGGTGGAACTGGCGAACTGACATCGTTCGAGCGAACTGCCGCCGTCTCGTAATCGATCGACAAGATCCTTGAACGGACTCCCAAGGAAATTGATTGCAGCGAGAGCTCCCTGAGTTCTCGCGCTCTCGTGTGGATCGCCAGGAGTGCTTCACGTACTTCGCCGATCTTTGCCGCGAAAAGCGCCAAGCCCGAGTTTTTTCGCGTGCTGAGCACGGCATCGACGGTGTGAGCGTGGAAGCAGATTGGCAAGACGATGAACGCGAACGGCAAGAGAGGCGGTACATTGGTGGCTTTCTCCTGATAACCCAACCCGAACCGCCATATCAATGCGCCACCGAGGGCAGCGTTTTGAACTATGTCGGCCTCATTTAGACCCTCAGCTCGCATTCGGGTCGTCCTCCTTCGAAAGCATGGCCTTGTAGTCGAGGTGCCAGCCCAAGCGCAGACGATCCGCTAAGTCGTTGTAACAGCCAGGGACGAAGTGGCCTGGTACCTCACGTCCTTCGAGCTTGACCTGCGAGTTACCGCAACGGGCGTACAAGATTCGACCCCGCGCTTTGGGCTCGACAGTTCCGTGAGTTTCGTCGAGCTCGAGACGAATAAGGCCATGACCTCTTACAAGATCACGGTCCAGCTCTTCCAGGCTCTCCCGTACGATCAAGCCGCGCTCGGCCCATTTTGTCTTATTTGTAGTTGCCTGTAGATAATCGCTAACAGCCCGCAGCTTATGTTCGTCAGGCAAATCGATCAGCTCGAGCTGGCGAACAAACGTGGGAGACTGCGTTAGCGTCAATTCGACGACGTCATCAGGTGGCGGCGGAGCAATCGAGACGAGCAGACTATTCAGGTCGTTCTTATGCACGAAGGCAATGAATGCGTCGCGAAATTTTCTCGCTCTGATTTGCCCCGGCTTTCCGGCTCTGATTAAAGCATCCGCTTCTTCCTTCGCGTGCCCGATTGCGTAACGGCAGCATGTTTCTACAATCGCCGGCGAAACGGTTGCTCGTATGAGATGGCGGAGCGGGTCTACAGGATCGGCGTGCACGCTCTCAAGCCGGAACCGCTTTATTAGCTCGCGCAATTTAACTGGATCCCAAGAGAGGAATCGCTCGATATTCTCGTTAGAAGCCGGCTTTGTCTTTCGCGCGGCCAGTTTTGTTTTGATTGTCTCCACTGCCTGTGTCGCGGCCGAGTCCGTTGTCGCATCATTCAGCAGAGCGACGAAGCTGCCCGTCTTTGGCGGCGTGACATATAGCCTAAATTGGGCTGCTGCCAGCGAGACTTGCCCGTGCTCGATCGTCTCGATCCAGTTCGCAAATGTCTTCCAGAGCTCCGGGGACCAGTTCGACACTGGGTTCTGTGCCGTGGCGCTCTTTGTCTGCTCAAGCACTACTCCGGAAGCTGTCTGTACAGTCACATCGTCCAGATGCTCAATTGAAACTATTGTGCTCGGGTCAGCGCTGAGCAGGTGGAAGCACAGCCGGACAGGCTGCAGCGAATAGCCAAGGTATGGACCAGGGGCAGCTGATGCGGCCAGCGAATCCACACCGCTGGGTTCCAGTTCGTCGTCCTTCGTCAATGCGCCCACGCCGTGCCGCCCTCCCAAGGAAAACCTCGCGCGAGATACCTCCAGAGGGAACCCGTTCGTCGCGCGAATCTATGTGCCATCTTCGGATAAGTTCTGCTATTTTGTCTTACACTTCAGTGGCTTATGTCACAGTGTGCGCCTAATCAGCTTTGGATTCAATGGACAACGCATTGTTTCCTAGGTCGGTGCGCGGGCACCTACCGTGTGATGCTGGCATTCCAATCGCCGGAGGGGCTCCGTTCGCCCAGCGACCAAGTTCCGAGATCCATTTCGCGGCGAATTGATGGGTGATTGGAGAAGATCTGCGCAGACGAAGCCTCCTGTCATCTAGTGAACCCAGAGTACGGACACTGGAGCACTTCAGGCCGAGCGACTATCTTTCAGGTTAGGACATACCGGTGTGCCCATGATTCGGACCACTAAGCAAGAAGGGGCTAAAACGCCTGTCTCACCTTCAGAGATCGCAGCGCGTTGCCACGAGATCCAGACGGGCCTCGGCCTCACAGAGGTACCCGACTTCGATAACCTACGAGCAGTCGGCATGGCGGTGCGACTAGCCCTCCACATCCGCGGACTCGCGCCGATCGCCTACGATACCCTGCGTCTGGTTGCTACGCATTTCCTCAGCATTCCCTCGGTAGCCGTTCAACGCATCGTTGAATTGCTCGCTGATGTTGAGTTTGTGAAGCTACAAACGTCGGGTAAGACCATCAAGGCCGTAATCCCAAATATCCCCTATTATGAGGGTCTATACGATACGCTCGGACAATTCGCCACCACAACCGGCTTCAACGAGTCAGAGGAGTTGAGCATAGACGTGCTCTGTCGACTGTCCAAGGCTCCGGAAAAGGTTGACGCCCTAAGATCTCAGCTGGGAGCTGAGACGAAGCTTCTCGACAGAGCATTCGTACTCGGCAAGCAGGGTGCGTATCTTCGCGTTCACCGGAGCCGCGGTCGAGATATTGCTCTCAGTCCTACCTATTTTTCTGAAAACGCCGACATCTATGCTGACAGCGTTGCCGGAGCCGGCGCCAAGCACGTTCAAAAGCTACTGGCCGCAATACGAAGCAGCCAAGGGGTTCCGCTATCCGTCGTGCAGAAGCGCAAGGAAATCGCAGGTATCAATTTGTCTGACGATGATCTGAATCTGCTGATGCGCTTGGCTCAAGACGGGGCGGTGAAACCGCCAAGCATTGACACGCAACACGCAGGACAACAGTTCTTTCTGTTTACGCCCACCCCATCTGGAGCCGCCATGGCTCCCACGAAGCGCGATATCTATGAGCGGGCGATGGCCATCGTAGCGGCGATCCGCCAAGGCCAATACTTGCCGAAGGCGTATGCTATCCGCTCAGCCGGCGCGGTTCTTTATACGCTACGGAACAACCTCAAGCTCGGAAAGGCAACCACTGAGGCCGCCCAGCAGTACAAGAAACTTGTGCATCTGAGGATCGCGCGCCTTCAGGACGTCGGTAACGGATTCAGTGAGCTGCAGATTATAGACACCCCTGAGAATAGAGAAGCACTCGACATAGCGTATGCTCTCGTTGACGCCGGGGTCGCTTCAGGAACAGAAGTTGACCAAGCGGCGAGGGACGCCCTTCAGCAGGAGCAAACGTACGTGGAATCGCTGGTTGCATCTGGCCAGCTTCAGCAGCGAAAGACTGTGCACCTATCGGACGCGCAACAGTTGGAACTTCAATATCTATTCATGAAGTAGAGTGATGCTGAAAGATCGAGCGCAAAAGCAATTGGCCCTGCGATTTGCGGTGGCCAACAGGTGGTTCCCGCAACTTGAGGTGGATGTGCATCCGGAGCGAGCTCTCAGCGCCCGAGCCCCGCTGGTCACAGACCTCGACGTTCTCGCGTCGATCCCTGACCAGTTTAGGGGTTATCGGTCTGTCGTCTTCGACTGCAAGACTCGGTCCCACGAATCTCCGGTAAACCGCGCCCTCTGGCTCGCCGGCGTTCTCGAAAGGATGGAATCCGATCAGGGATTTTGCATTTTGCGGAAGGACACTATTGAACTCGATCACCGGCTGTTTGCGAATCGTATCAACGTTATTCTCCTGTCCGAGGATGAATTTGAGCTGTACGCAAGGTCAACCTGTCGTGGCTTCAGCGGGGATCTTGGTCACGTCAGCGACATAACAAAGTGGGAAGCTCTAACTGGGATCACGCAGCGTTATCCAAAATTAGAGGGCGCATTAAAGTTCATACGCTCAACCTTCTGGATGTCAGATGATTCAGCCGAGGCTTGCCGAAAGGTCCTTGCGGAGCTGAAGGCGATCCAACCGGAGCTCGACCCGTCGAAACCAGAACATGTTGCTCTCTTCCTCGAATTTTGCTCACTGTTCGGACAATCGCTAGCGGTCGTAGTCTGTCAGATCTTTCGAGCTTACCTACACCCAGCCAACCAAGGCACGCTCTCCGATGCGTTGCTGGTGCTCCTTTACGGAGGCCGCGAAGCCTACGAGCACAGGAACGAGTTGTTTCGTTTGATACGCAACAAAACTCCGGAAACTACACCCAGCAAACTTTCGCTTCCCGAATGGGAGAAGTTCATACAGCTTGTTCGCCAGTGCCTGGACGCTCCCTTGGAACTCGCTCGAACACCACTTATTCTTCGTGAAGTAGGATTCTCACTTCTGGCGGGGGACAAAGCACGTGCTTTCGCAGCAGTGCTGTGTTCCGAGTCGTCACAGGGAGCAAGGTTTGCGACGCTGATTCCGGCGTATCTTGCGCGTGCGACTCGCCTGCCACCGGACTTTGCGAGGGAGGCAGACGAGGCGATTCTTCCGCTCATTCGCGTGAAGTAGGCGGAATTCTTAATCGCAAGCGCAGAAATTAGCGGACAGGTCCGCTGGCTCGGGAGTCTTGTAAACGCGTCTTGAGCTGAGTGGCGAGGTACTCCCTCTCAGTCAATGGTGGCTGCAGCTCTCGAACAAAGCGTTTGACATCGGCTGCTAGGTCGGGGCGGCCCTGCGAGGCGAGGATGAGCTCTGCAGTACGCCAACCACGTTCGATCGCCTTGCGAGTCTCTATTAATTTTGACTTGCCAGGCTCGAGGAGAAAATTGCCCGTCACGATGTCGGCCGCGACAGCCTCAATGCGCGCCCGAACGTGAGTCGAATCGCCTCGCTGCGCTGCCCGGTAGATCCCATCATTCTTGTGCATCCGACTCGCTCCCCGCACCGCACGATCGGTGGCGTTTGCGGCGATGCCCTGATCGCGCAGGTGCCGCGCAAATTTCCGCCTCCACTCCCGCAGGGTCGCCTTCCTGATGTTCAACCGTGCCACCTGCTCACTGACTGCCTTCACGACTAGATGCACGTGGGGATGGGGCTCGTCAGTATGCAGAACCAGTGCATAACGATGCTTCAGCCCAAATTCCTCTCTCGCAAAATTACGCGCCGCCTCGAGCACCCCTTTCTCCGGAGTCCCGGACTGCATGGAAAGTATGATTTTGTGAACCAGCTTCGGCGCGCGCCCTCCTCCAGCAGATAGCCGGCTGTCCTTCTGATCCTGATCAAGATCGAGGTCCCAGTTCTCAACGAGCTGCTGGCCAGCGTCCCGTCCTTGCAAGCGGTCGCCGTCGTCGGTCTCCAGTTCCAGGGTGCCTTGCCGGCCAATGTAGTTCAGGTGCCGCGCGACGGATCGCAGATTGTTGCTGTCCTTCGACAGAACCTTGACCATCACTTCGGGTGTCCGCCGTACTGTGCGGTCGATCAGCGCCACTTCCTCCGTCGTCAATCGTTCCTGCCGCCCAGGACCGCGCCGCGCGAAGCTACCGATGTCCAAGAGGGGGCGACCCTCGAGCGAGCTAATCCGAAGATTCTGCATGTCCGCACACCCAGCTCGCGGCATTCGCCTTGATCAGGTTCTTGGTCTGATCGCGCAGGGCCTCGCAGATCTTGAGGATGGCGGGGAACTGGTCGTGGCCAGTTCCCCGCACGCGAACACCCTGATTCGCAGCTCGGGCAATCTGGTTCAGGTTGCGTCCGATGGCGCCCAGCTCGCTGACCCCGACCTTCAACGCAATCAGCTCTTCCTTTGGCAACGGAGCGAGCAAACGCAGGTGCGAGCGCACCAGCACAGAGACGTACGTCGCTGAGGCCATACCCCGTGCCGCCGCCCGCTCGTGCAGGAGCAGCCGGTCCTCCGGCGATAGCCTAACGTACAGACCGGAACCTGGCGTACGGCGCTTCGAGCATCGTCCGCGGACAGCCGCGACTGGCGCATCGGCGTGCCTTCCAGGCTGGTCCTCCGAGTCGATGGCCCGCAGCTCTTTCAGTATCAACTGCCGCAACCAGATTGATTCGGTCAGCAGCCGCGCCTGAGTGACCGCCGCGACGCGCGCTTTGGTCTCAGGTGTTACTCGTGTCCGTAAGACTTCTGTTGCACCCACAGGCCACAATGTGGCCCAAAACTCGCTGTAAAGCTATCCTGCATTTCACCGAAAATTCGGCGAAACTGTGTCTGCCCCCGCCGCCACAGTCACCTGCCGATGTCCGGATTCGGCAGGAGCAACGACACCTCGATCGCCATAGTTCCCGGCATGGCCGGCCTCCTCTTCGCGGAATCCGGACTCTCCAGAGACCAGCACCGGTTGCCAAATGGTTCACCGTAAGCGGAATCTCGGGCTCCTTGCGTTTGCGCTCCGGTCCCGTCGCGCATTTGCCACTAGGGGCACGCTGCTCGGTCGAAATAGCCGGGCTTGGCAGGTGGTGGGGAAGCTCGCAGCGTGGCGATTTTCGTTGCCACAGCGATGGCGAGAGATCGTCTGCCCAGTCCCTCCCCTGCACGCCACCTGAATCCTCGGCCCCCAAACGAGTACCCCCGACTTCAAGGTGTCCCCCCGGCATCCCAGACCCGAACGTCGCGGAAGGGCGAATCGGCCACCCAAGGTCATTTGGCAGCCCGAGACGGCACGAGGCTTACCCAGGGCGCAGTCAGCCGTCCAAGGCGTCCTGGAACAGCTCAGCCGGTTTGGCGCCCAGTGCCTTCGCAATGGCAATGAATTCCGCCACATCTACGCGCCGTTCCAAGGATTCAATTCTCTGGATCCAGTTCGGCGGCTGCTGAAGCCTCTCCGAGAGCTGCCGCTGGGAAAGTCCCGCCGCTTCACGTGCTTTGCGAAGCGCGGCGGCGACTGCCCTTTGGCGGGCGGAATACTTCATAGCAGCCTCGGAGACCGAACGAGGTGCTCCTAATACCGTATCGCCCCTATTGATACGAAATCCGTATCAGTGATAAGGTCCGGTCCCACTGATACTGTTTTCGTATCAGCGAGACGGCGCTCATGAGTACCCGCACCAAAAACCGGCTGACATCGGAAAGGGCGAATCCTCAGAGGCGAAGCGCGAGGTCGCAGCAGCCCCGACAGACGTCCGCAAAGCGGTCCGCCGCAAAGGCGTACACCGCTCTATCCGCCCTCCTCGGCGATCTGTCTGACGCGATTTCCCTGGTGACCGTTGTGCACCGCTCCTTGGCGGGCCACGAGGCCTCCGGCGTCGGGGACGATGAAGTCGCTCTGCACCACGCACTCAGTCAGCTTCGCACCGCCTACATGGGTCTCGACTTGGCCTGCTGCCCTTCGCGACGGCGCGCGTCCTCCTCGAAGCGACGAACGGCGCATCAGCCACCGAGCACTTGATGAGTTCGAAGGGGTCATCAGACAAATGAGCGCGCAACCGAGCGAACGGCACGACCGGAGTGACACGCCAGGCAAGCCCGAGGAGAAGTCGTCGATTTCCCCAGATGGGAGCACGCGCTCAGAAGCATTAGCGAATGTCGCACGGCAGCAGCATGGACCCCTTCTGCGATTTCTCGCCAGACGTGCCGGTTCGTTGAGCGACGCAGAAGACATACTTCAAGAGGCTTATGTTCGAATCCTCTCGGTCGAACGGCGCGACGCCATCCAATCGCTAGACCGCTACTTATGGCGAAGCGCGATGAACATCGCAGCGGATCGGGGACGCAGCAGTCAAATGCGGCGCCGACTTGCGGAGACTCACCTGGTCGACCAGGAACGACTCGTCCCATCTGCCGAGTTTACGGCGGCGGCGCAAGAGGAGCTGGCGCTCGTCTGCAAGACCGTGCAGCAACTCCCGCCCAGGTGCCACGACGCATTCATGCTGCGCATCGTGCGCGGATTGCCATTCGAGGATGTGGGCCGCGAGATGAAGATCAGTTCGCGCATGGCTAAGATCTATGTCGCGCGGGCATTCGACAACCTGCTCCGACGACTGGATGAATCCGCAACGCCACGCGGCGCGAGGAATTGAGCCCGGAAGCCTTCGCAGGCTCGCGCCCAGGGTCGGCGAGTCTTCCGAAGTAGGACTGCCTGTGAGCGTCAGCAGGCCGAGGAATCACGGCAACACGTTCCTTGGGGTCGGGGCGGACATTGCACATTCCCTGCGAAGTCAGGCAGCCCTAATGGCGCAAATCGCCAGAAGACCATCGCCCCCGTCTCCTGACTCAAACTGCACGCCCAATCATGAGACAGTCATCGGCTAGGGCCTGCCGTTACTCGCGGGGGCGTACCTGTTTGAAGTCGAACCCTGGCTCGGCTGCCTCCGGTTGACCGCGTTAAGGAAATCCGCCCCGATTCACACCCAATGCCTTCCGACTGAGAACGATGTCACTTTATTCCTGCAGTAAATCTCCGGAGAATGCGGAACCGATTTGAGGTTTACCCAATGAACTCATGGATGACTGATCAACCTTTCGACGCCGCCGTCCGCATGTGGCTTATTGCCTTTGTCCTCTTGAGCACAGTCGCGCTTACCGCGTGCTCCAAAGCGCCCAGCTCGGTCGTAGCACACGCCGCTAACGCGATAGGCCAACGGCTCATGCAGCCCCTCGTTCAGAAGACTGCGTCCAATCAGGCGAAGCAGATGGCAGCTTTACTGTCCGATAAGCCGGCATGCGCGGTCTTTAAGAAACGTCTGCTAGCAGCCGGGATTGGCTCCCCCTATGAGGGCGCAACCCAATGGAAGCTCGTGCACACGCAGAAGGACGCCTGCGCCGCCGGCTGCTGCAAATAGAGACGACGTGTTCATCCTATCCATGCCTCAGACCAGAGCACCAAAGTGACTGCGCCAATGCCATCTCAAATAGGCCGTCTGAGAGGAGCTCCGGCATTCTAGTCCACGCACCACAATCAATCTGAGTCGGATGGTTACTTGCAGTGAGCGATGCAATCCAAGATCGGGGGACGCGGAAGTTCGTTTCGTCGTCGCTGACTTTTTTTTATAAATTTGTATTGTCTCCGATTTGGATCGGCGGGTTTGGAATTGGAACGATCACAGCGCTCTCAAGCCAAGACTCCGGAACGCAGGCAATGGGTTTCGGGTTTGCCGCAATTTGGCTTCTGATTGCGCCTGTTATTTGGGTGACCTGCGGCCGCTTCAAGCGCGTGAAGTTTGATGGGTCGACGCTTTGGATGTCAAATTATCGAACCGAAATCAGTGTTCCGGTCAATGAGATCGTGGCGGTAACGCAGAACAAATTGATCAACTTGCGCTCCGTCTTCATGACCTTCAAGCGAGAGACGTCCTTTGGCCGAAAAATTGTGTTCATGCCCTGGGTATCGTTCCGCTTTTTCTCCGACGATGAAATCGTCGTCGAGCTTCGCCGCGCGGCCGGGCTCGAAGTCGGATCGTGATGGCGCCCCGTCAGGGCCGAAGGCAAACTCGGGTAATCGGATCTCAATGGTCAAACGGCACAGGACGTCAGAAGCGACTGGGCGTGATGTCACCTCGCGCTCAGGGTCAAATTAAATGGTCCCGCCGGGCCGCAATGCGCAAGATCATGGACCGTAAGACTGAAGTATCGCCGAATTTTCGGTGAAACCCGCCCTCCCTTCTCTTGCGTGTCCGTGTGACCATCGCGCCTGAGTGACAACGCGTCTCTAAACGGCCGGAGTCACGAACGTGAAGCGAATTCCCCATGGCCATCGACGAGCGTGGATTGACGACAGCAAACAGCGACGAAGCACCTCGCGTACCGCTCGCGGCCTGGGACGAGGTCAGGCACCCCCTGCCCGCATTTCTTCGAATCCGCGATGTCTTGCGCATCACGGCACTCAGTCGCCCCACACTGTATCGGCGGATCGCTGCACGAAGATTCCCGCCACCCGTCCACCTCGGCGGGCGGGCCTGTGGCTGGCGCTCGACCGCCGTGCACGCCTGGATCAGCGATCCGGACGGCTATCGCACTCCGGCCACGCAGGACGCTCGCGCGCCTTGCCGGCGCGGGCGACCCCGCAAGTACCCTGAGTAGGGGCACCACCCTCAGGCGGCATCCCGCTGCTGCGGTTCCTGGTCCTCGTTCTCTGCGCGCCGGGCATTCAGATAATCGGCCCAGGCCTGCATCATCTGAGCACGAGGCTGCAGATACTGAGCATGGTTGTAAGCGGCGCTGACGCTGTTTCGCTCCTGATGAGCAAGCTGCAGCTCGATGTGCTCGTGCGGCCAGCCCTGCTCGTGCAGTATGGTGGAGGCCACGCCGCGGAAGCCGTGCCCCGTCATCCGCCCGCGGTACCCCATTCGGTACAGGGCAAAGAGCAACGTATTGTTGCTGATCGGCTTTTCGGGCCGGACGTCGCCGGGGAATACCAGCGCCCGATCGAATGAGATCGCCTGCAATCGCTCCAGCACGCTCAACGCCTGCCGGCTGAGCGGCACGATGTGTGGCGTCTTCATCTTCATGCGCTCGGCCGGAATGACCCACCGCGCCTCCTTGATCTCGAATTCCGACCATCGCGCGCCGATCAGCTCAGAGGTGCGAACGAACGTCAGCGCCATGAGCTGCAACGCCAGGCGCGTGTGGTCGGAGCCCACGTAGGCGTCGATCGCCCTCAGCAGCTTCGGCAGCTCGTTCTGGTCGATGCGCGGATAATTGCGCCGTGTACGGGGTTTCAGCACGTCGCCTGGCTTGATGCCGGCGACGGGGTTGTGCGTGGCGAAGTCATTGGCCATCGCATAGCGCATGATCTGGCCACAGGTCTGCAGCACCCGTTTAGCGATGTCGGCGGCACCGCGGCTCTCGATCTTGCGCACGACATCGCGGAACGCGGAGGTGCGGATCTGCCCGAGGCGCAACGAACCAATCTCAGGGAAGACGTCCGCCTCGAGGCGTTTCAGCACGTAGTGGGCGTGGCGCTCGTGACGGTTCGACTTCCAATGTGCATGCCACTCGCGCGCGACTTCCTCGAAAGTCTTGCTGGCGGTGCGCCGCTCGGCGCTCGGATCGATGTCGTCCGCCAGGAGCCGCCGGGCCTCGCGGTGACGCTCACGGGCCTTGGCCAGGCTGACATCGGGATAGACCCCAAGGGCGAGCGTCTTCTGCTTACCGGCAAATCGGTACCCGAAACGCCAGTAGCGGCCGCCATTGGGCGCAACGAGCAGGTACAGCCCCCCGCCGTCGCTGAGCTTACGGGGGCGTTCAGCGCGTTTCGCGCTGCGAACCGCGGAATCGGTGAGCATCTGCTGGTACCTGATGGTCCGCCAGATCCGATACCAGCAAATTTACCAACCCGGGACGAAGACAGCAAGGATGGGGATGAGACGCCCTGAGAAACAAAATCTCCTGTTTTTTATGGCTTTTTTGCTGTCTCTGAGACGATTTGAGGCGGTCTGAGACAGGGAACTGGCGGAGAGAGAGGGATTCGAACCCTCGAAGGGCTTTTGACCCTTACACCCTTAGCAGGGGTGCGCCTTCGACCACTCGGCCATCTCTCCGCATTTCGCGAGGCGGGTATGCCGCAGGGCGGCTTGGGTCAGCATGCCTGCTGCCCTGTGCCCCGCGAACAGGGGGCGCATGATACTGGAAACGCCCCAAGATTGGGACTTCGAAGCGAACGGGGCGTGAGCGACCCCGGCCGTTCGTCGTAATCGGCGCACCGTACTGGATGAAAAACCGGTAGGCATCAGGGCACCGACCGCCACGCGGGCGGGACCTGATGGGCGCGGAGCGGGCGTCAGGGCACGAGAAGGGTTCGCCCGACTGTGGCCCGTCCGGCCGTCGGATCGATGCGCGCTGGAGCACCATCGACCCGGTCCGCGCGCATCCCGTGGTGCACCGATCGGAGCCGCGGGGAGCCGTTCACGCGCCAGTTCGCGTCATTGCTCAAAGCACAGTGTCGGGTACGTCCGCAGTCGCCGTCTCGCTCCCGGAGCCCGATTCCGGCCCGGAGTGCGACCCTGGGGCGTGTTGCTCCTTCTCCCGCTGGATGCGTCTGTAGATCTCCTCGCGGTGGACCGCGACGTCTTTCGGCGCCTGGATCCCAATCCGCACCTGGTTTCCCTTGACGCCGAGGACGGTGACCGAGACTTCGTCTCCGATCATCAGCGTCTCGCCTACTCTTCGGGTCAGTATGAGCATGGCTCGACCTCCTCGCGAACCACTGTACACCCTTTGGTTGCACCGGGAATCCGTGCAACCCGGCATATCAGCCCGCGAGACGGTCGCCCACCCAGTCCGCCACGGCCGCAAGCGCAGCCTCGAGCTCTGCAGCGTTGGTGCCGCCCGCCTGGGCAAAATCCGCCCGTCCGCCGCCGCGGCCGCCGATGCGGGCCGCGACCGTACCCACCAGCTCACCGGCCTTGATGCGCGCCGTCTGGTCTGCGGTGACCCCGGCCACCAGCACCACCTTATCCGGCGCCTGCACGGAGGCGAGCACGATGACGGCGGACTTCAGCCGCTCCTTCAGCCCGTCCACCGCACTGCGCAGCGCCGCCGCGTCGGCGTCGGCCACCTGAGTGGCCAGCACCTTCACACCGTGGATCTCGCGCGCACCGGCCGCCAGGTCAACGCCCTGGCCAGACGCGAGCCGGTCCTTCAGGGCGCGAACTTCGCGTTCCATCTGTTTGATGCGCTCGAGCGCCTCGCGCACCTTGTCCGTCACGTCCTCGCGCGATCCGCGCACGAGGTGCGCCAATTCCTTCAGCAGCGCTTCGTTCTGTTCGACGAACTCGACGGCACCCTCGCCGGTCACCGCCTCGATGCGCCGCACGCCCGAGGCCACGCCGCTCTCACTCACGATCTTGAACAGCCCGATGTCCCCGGCGCGCTCAACGTGCGTCCCACCGCACAGCTCCATCGAGAAGTCCCCGACCCGCAGGACACGGACGTCCCGATCGTATTTCTCGCCAAAGAGCGCCATGGCGCCCGCGGCGACGGCGTGCTCGTAGTCCATCAGCCGCGTCTCGGCGGGGGCATTGGCGCGGATCTGCGCATTGACCACCCGTTCGATCGCCACCAGTTCATCGGTGCCGAGCGCCTCCGGATGCGAAAAATCGAAGCGCAGCCGATCGGGCGCCACCAGCGAGCCCTTCTGCTGAACGTGCGTCCCGAGACGCTGGCGCAGCGCCGCATGCAGCAGGTGCGTGGCGGTATGGTTGCGCGCCGTGGCGCCTCGGCGCTCGGCGTCGACTGACGCACCGAGCGTATCGCCCACGCGGATGCGGCCCTCGAGGACGCGCCCGATGTGGACGTGGGCGGCACCGCGCTTGCGCGTGTCCGTCACCTCGAAACGCACACCCACGGCCGTCAGGACCCCGGCATCGCCCACCTGACCACCGGATTCGGCGTAGAACGGCGTCCGTTCGAGCACCACTTCACCGTCCTCTCCGGCCTCGATCTGCTCGACCTGCGCCCCGGCGCGCAGCAGCGCCACGACACGGCCCTCGGCCTGCGTCTGCGCGTAGCCCTCGAATGCTGTGCGCGCGTCGATCGGTGCGGCACCGCGCAGATCGACCCCGAACTTGCTCGCCTCCTGCGAGCGGCGCCGCTGGGATTCCATGGCGGCATCGAACCCGTCGTGGTCGATGCCGAGCCCGCGTTCGCGCGCGATGTCCGCCGTGAGGTCGGCGGGGAAGCCAAAGGTATCGTAGAGCTTGAAGACCACCTCGCCCGGAATCACGGTGCCGGCTGGACCGAGATCCGCGATCGCCCCCTCGAGCAGCGCCATGCCCTTGGCGAGAGTCTCGGCGAAGCGCTCCTCCTCCTGGCGCAGCACGCGTTCGGCCTGCGCGCGGCCCCGGGTCAGTTCCGGATAGGCGCTGCTCATGTCGTGCTCGAGCACGCCGACCAGCTTGTAGAAGAACGGCTCGGAGATCCCGAGCTTGTAGCCGTGGCGCACCGCCCGGCGGATGATGCGACGCAGCACGTAGCCGCGTCCCTCATTCGAGGGCAGCACCCCGTCGAGCACGAGGAAGGTGCACGCGCGGATGTGATCGGCGATCACCCGCAGCGAACTCGAGGTCAGATCGGTGGTGTCGGCGAGCTTCGCGGCCGCCACGATCAGGTTGCGGAACAGGTCGATGTCGTAGTTCGAGTGCACGCCCTGCAGCACGGCCGAGATCCGCTCGAGTCCCATGCCGGTATCCACCGAGGGCTTCGGCAGCGCCGAGAGCGTGCCGCCGGCCGCACGCTCGAACTGCATGAACACGAGGTTCCAGATCTCCACGTACCGGTCGCCATCCTCGTCCGGCGATCCGGGCGGGCCGCCGGGCACATCCGCGCCGTGGTCGTAGAAGATCTCGCTGCACGGGCCGCAGGGGCCGGTGTCGCCCATCGCCCAGAAGTTCGACTGCTCCCCGAGGCGCGAGAAGCGCTCGGCGGACACGCCGATCTCCTTCAGCCAGATGTCCGCGGCCTCATCGTCGTCGCGATACACGGTCACCCACAGGCGCTTCGGATCGAGCTTCAGCGTCTCGGTGAGGAATGACCAGGCGAACCCGATGGCCTCGCGCTTGAAGTAATCCCCGAAGGAGAAATTCCCCAGCATCTCGAAGAACGTGTGGTGCCGGGCGGTGTACCCGACGTTCTCCAGGTCATTGTGCTTGCCGCCGGCGCGCACACAGCGCTGGCTGCTTGCCGCGCGCACGTACTCGCGCTTCTCCTTGCCGAGGAACACGTCCTTGAACTGCACCATGCCGGCATTGGTGAACAGCAGCGTCGGATCGTTGCCCGGTACGAGCGGGCTCGAGGGCACGACGGTGTGGCCGCGGTCGCGGAAAAATTCGAGGAAGGCGCGGCGCACGTCGGCGGCGCCCATGAAGGGGGGTCGGGTCAAGGTCGTCAGTCCAGTTCGAGCTCGGCGCCAGTGGCCGCCCGGATATCATCCGATGAAAAGCCCCGGTACTGCAAAAATCGCGCTTGCCGGGCGCGCTCGGTCCAGTCGGCAGGGGCCGCCGCGCCGAACCGGCGACGGCGCACGTCCCGGGCGAGGGCCCGCCACTCCGGCCCGGACTGAAGCGCCGGGCCGATGAGCTCCGCTGGCGCGCCCAGGGCCTTCAGGTCAAGCCCGATGCGCAGCGGTCCCTGGCCGCGCCCGGCGCGATATGCCACGAAGCGCTCGACCGTGCGCGCATCGTCGAGCAGGTGCTCGGCCGTCAGGTGCTCGAGGGCTTCGGTCACCGCCTGCGACTGGAACCCGCGTTCGCGCAGCTTGCGACCGAGTTCGGCGCTCAAGTAGTCGCGCCGCGCCAGCAGCCCGAGCGCGGCCGCCCGGGCACTGCTGGCATCGCCGGCCGCCTCAGGCCGTGGCCGCTTCGCCACCGGCGCTGCGCGGCGGGCGGACCGGCAGCAGCCGGGCACGCACTTCGGTCTCGATCTCCCGGGCCAGTTCCGGGTTGTTCTGCAGGAAGGTTCGGGCGTTGTCCTTGCCCTGACCGATCCGATTGCCCTTGTACGAATACCATGCGCCGGACTTCTCGATGATCTCCTGGGCACTGGCCAGATCGATGATCTCCCCTTCGCGCGAGATGCCCAGGCCGTACATGATCTCGAATTCGGCCTCGCGGAACGGCGGGGCGACCTTGTTCTTGACCACTTTGACCCGGGTCATGTTGCCGACCACTTCCTCGCCGTTCTTGATCGCGCCGATGCGGCGGATGTCGAGCCGCACCGAGGCGTAGAACTTCAGCGCGTTGCCGCCGGTGGTGGTCTCGGGGCTGCCGAACATCACGCCGATCTTCATGCGGATCTGGTTGATGAAGATCACGATGGTGTTGGAGCGCTTGATGTTGCCGGTCAGCTTGCGCAGCGCCTGGGACATCAGTCGGGCCTGCAGGCCCACCTGCATCTCGCCCATCTCGCCTTCGATTTCGGCCTTCGGCGTCAGGGCGGCCACGGAGTCGATCACCACGATGTCGACCGCGTTGGAGCGCACCAGCATGTCGGTGATTTCGAGCGCCTGCTCGCCGGTGTCAGGCTGCGAGACGAGCAGATCGGCGATGTTCACCCCGAGTTTCTCGGCGTAGGCCGGATCGAGGGCGTGCTCGGCGTCGACGAATGCCGCCGTGCCGCCGTTGCGTTGCACTTCGGCGATCACCTGCAGCGTCAGGGTCGTTTTGCCCGAGGATTCCGGTCCGTAGATCTCCACCACGCGTCCGCGCGGCAGGCCGCCGACGCCGAGCGCGATATCCAGCCCCAGCGAACCGGTCGACACGGCCTCGATGTCGTAGGAGGCGGTTGCGTCGCCCAGACGCATCACCGAGCCCTTGCCGAATTGCTTCTCGATCTGGCCCAAAGCGGCGGCGAGCGCCTTCTTGCGATTCTCTTCCATCTGGGTGTCCCGGGTGTTTTGATAACGGAGCGGTAGTGAATTATCCCACAAAGATGCCGCGGTCAGCACCCCGGATGCTTGCGCAAGATGTTATTTTCGCGCCCCGGCAGGACTGCACAGTGGGTACGTTTCGACAACACTGTACACGGCCCCGCTCGGCAGCGTACGACTCTCGAGCAGCGCGAAGCGCTCGAACCGCCAATGCACCACCCGCAGGTGGCGAGGCGCACTTGGCCGCGTAACTTTGCGTGCCACGGTGACATGCGCGTGGAAGGGTTTGAGATCCGGGACAAAACCCGCCGCGCTCAGCACGTCCGCCAACGCCCGCGCCAGCCGTCCGAGGGCTGGCGCGGGCTCGATCGGCAGGACGCACCGGACCTGCGGCTGCGGCCAGTCGGCCAGCCTTCCGAGCGACAGCTCGAGGCCCGTCTCGGGCACGTCTGCCGCGCGCGCCGCCGCCCGCGCGAGTGCCGCGAGCTCCACGACCCGCGCGGCCGGCACGGCCCCGAGAAAGGCCAGCGTCAGATGCCATTGCTCGAGCGGTACGGGCCGGCCACCGCACTCGTGCACGGCCTCGCGCACCGCCCGTGCCAGCCGCTCGCGCAGGGTCGAATCGGGCCAGAGGGCGAAGAATAATCGCCGCGAGCGCGGCTCGGGCGCCGGCTCGGCCGGCCGAGCCACACCCGTGCCGTTCACGGCGTGCTCGCTCCCGCGTCACCGAGCACGGCGAGCACCTGCTGCAGCGCATGCGCCACCGTGCGACGGCGGACGGCGTCACGATCACCGGCAAAGCGCTGCACGCCGCTCAGCGGCTCGTGCCGCCCTCGCGTCGCGACCGCGAACCACACGGTGCCCACGGGCTTCTCGGGGGTGCCACCGTCGGGGCCCGCGATCCCGCTCACCGCCACGGCAAGCTCGGCCCCGGAGACCCGCAGCGCCCCCTGCGCCATCGCCCGGACCACCGCCTCGCTCACCGCACCGTGGGCCTTCAGAGTCGACGCGGCGACGCCCAAGTCGCGCATCTTGGCCGCATCGGAATAGGTCACGTAGCCGCACTCGACCCACCGTGAGCTGCCCGGCACGTCCGTCAGCGCTTTGGCGATCCACCCCGCCGTGCAGGACTCGGCGGTGACGAGTCGCGCGCCTGCGGCCTGCAGGGTCCGTCCCACCTGTTCGGCGAGGGCGTACAACGCACGATCCGTCACGGCAGGAGGGCTCATGTACGCAGTGTACGCCGGCCGCGGCGGCGACCCGGGGCGCACGCCGCGCTTGCGCGCTGCCCGCAGTGCGCTAGTCTTGGACCGACGGAGCCGTGCCACACGGGATCGGGCGCGAGGCCGCCGGAGCAAGATCAAGAAGCACAAGGATCCCACGAGGGGAACCCATGCGCGTGCGGCACAGAGGATGGACGACCGTTTTTGCCCTGCTGTGCGCTTCGAGCGCGTGGGCCGGCAATTGCCGACTGTTGCAGCTCGGTACGCTGCCGGTCACCCTGCACGGCCTGCGTCCGACCGTGCGGGCCGGTATCAACGGGCACCGGGCCACGTTCCTGCTCGACAGCGGTGCCGCCTACAGCGCGATCTCGCAGGATGCTGCCGCACGCTACCGGCTGGCGCTGCACGCCATCCCCGGGGACTCGCTGTACCTCAGCGGCGCCGGCGGGGGCATGACCCGACCGCAGCTCGCCACCGTCAAGACCTTCTCCTACCTGAGTGCGCCGCTGCATCACGTGCAGTTTCTGGTCGTCCCGGAGAATTTCTGGGGCCGACTCGCCGGCTCGCTCGGCCAGAATCTGCTGCGGGTCTCTGACGTCGAGTACGACCTGGCCGACGGCGTCGTGCGCTTCATCAGGCCGGAGGGTTGCGCCGGCCAGCCCCTCGCCTATTGGGCCGACAAAACACCGTATTCCGTGGTGAAGCTGCGCCACGTGGGCGTGGTCCACTCGCAGATGCTCACGCACGCCGAAGTGAACGGCAGGCGCATCACGGTGCTGCTCGATACCGGCGCGCCGCGCTCGATCCTCTCGCTGCAGGCCGCCCGGCGCGCCGGGATCACCCGCCACAGTCCTGGGGTGAAGCCGCTCGGCCTTGCGGCCGGACTCGGCGGACGGCACTTCGCGATCTGGTCAGCCCCGGTGGCGCAGTTTCGGATCGGCGGGGAGCGGATCGCGCACACGCACCTGCTGATCGGCAACATCGATCCGCGCGGGCCGATCGGGCAGATCCGCAGCGACCGCCGGGTCGACATGCTGCTCGGGGCGGACTTTTTCCTCTCCCAGCGCATCTATGTCGCCTACAGCCAGCGCCGGATCTACTTCACCTACAACGGCGGGCCGCTGTTCAACCTCAATCTGCCGCAGTACGGCCGGACGGTGGCACGCGCGGACCGCGCACCTGGGCCGCGCCCGCCGCTCGGCGCGGCGGCGCTGATGCGCCGGGGCCTGGCCCTCGCGGCCATGAGGGAGTTCCACCGTGCGATCGCCGATCTCTCGCAGGCCTGCAGGCTCGCGCCGCACGATGCCCACGATCGCTACGAGCGCGGCACCGTGTACCTCGCGCAGCAGCGCGATCGGGCGGCGCTTGCCGATTTCGACGCCGCCCTGCGCCTTGCGCCGCGGGACGTGCAGGCGCACCTGGCGCGCGCCGAACTGCGCCTGGAGCAGCCCGACGCGGCCGCACACCGGGTGCAGATCGACGCAGACCTCGCCGCCGTGGCGCGTCGGGCCGCGCACGATGCAGCCCTGCAGCTCAAACTGGGCATCCTGTACGGCGAGATCGGCCGCTACCGCGCCGGCCTGGCGCAGATCAACCGCTGGCTCGCGACGCACCGACCCCGCAGCGAGCAGGCCACGGGCCTCAACGCCCGCTGCTGGCTGCGCGGCATGTCGGATCAGGCACTGCACCGGGCACTCGCGGACTGCAACGAGGCACTCAACCTCAGCGCACAGGACGCGATCGACGCCGGTCCCGGGTTGCCGTACCTGAGGCAATCACTGCCGGGGGACGACCCTGCGGTACGCGACAGTCGCGCTCTGGTGTATCTGCGCCTCGGCCGCAACCACCAGGCGATCCGGGACTATGACGCGGTGCTCGCACACGCGCCGCACACGCCGACCGCCCTCTACGGCCGGGGGCTGGCGGAATTGCGGCTCGGGGAGCGGCGGCGCGGCGCGGCGGATCTGGCGGTCGCGAAACAGCGCTACCCCCGCATCGGCGCAGAGTTCCGGCACTTTGGACTCGCGCCACCCTCACCGGCGGGAAGCGCGAAGCATGCGACCACTGGAGGGCACACCGCATGACGCCGGTACGCCATTGCGCGCTTCTCGGGCTGCTGATCACACTCTGTACCCCGGGCGTTGCCTCGGCGGCCGGCTGCCGGATCGAGCGGTATCCCAAAATGCCGGTGACCATGAAAGACAGGCAGGCGCTGATCCAGGTGCGGATCAACGGGGCGTCGGCGCTGCTCGCAGTCGACTCCGGCGCATTCTTCAGCGTGCTCTCCCCCGAGGGTGCCCGGCGCTACCATCTGACGCACCTGTTCGCACCGCCGGGCCTGTTTCTGAGCGGCGTCGGCGGGGACACCGAACCGCAGCTGGTGAGCGCCCGCACCTTCACGTTCGTGCACCAGACGCTGCACCACGTCGAGTTCCTGGTGGCCGGCAACGACTACTTCTCGCACGCCGCCGGCGCGCTTGGTGACAACCTGCTGCGGGTCGCGGACGTGGAGCTGGATTTCGGCAAGGGGTACATGCGCTTCGTGCGCACCGCGCACTGCGGCACTCTGCCGCTGGCGTACTGGGCGGGCCATCGGCCGGTCGGGATCGTGCGCTTCACTCCGCCGGCCGGCGGCGCGCCGCGGTTCGCGGCCACGGCGCGACTCGACGGTCATCGCGTTCAGGTGCTTTTCGATACCGGTGCGGGACGCTCGGTGCTCTCGCTCGCCACCGCCGAGCGGCTGCACATCGGTCCCGGCGATCCTGGCGTGAAGCCCGCCGGTCACGCGATGGGCTTTGCCCACCGCGTGGTCAATATCTGGATTGCTCCGGTCGCACGGCTGCAGATCGGCGGTGAAACGATCGAACATACGCACATTGAGGTCATCCCGATGACGACGCTCGGGCCGGGCATCGGCCTAGTGCTCGGCGCGGATTTCTTTCTGTCGCATCACGTCTACATCGCCAACCGCCAGCACAAGATCTACTTCACTTATCGCGGCGGCCCGGTATTCGCGCTCGGCCAGCCCGGACCGGCGAACGTCGCCCGGAACCCCGCCGGCGCATCCGCGGCCCACCTGACAGCCGCCGAGTGGATCCGCCTCGGCATGGCCGCGCGCGCCCGGGAGCAGTACCCGCAGGCCCTCGCGGATTTCAAACGCGCCTGCGCGCTCGCGCCCGCCGACGCGCGCTGCTTCACGTACCAGGGGCAGACCGCGCTCGCGGCGAAGCAGCCGACACTGGCGCTGGCGTCCTTCCAGAACGCCGTGCGGCTGCAGCCCGATCATTATCCGCAGTTGCTCGGCCTCGCCGCGGCACGGCTCGCACTGCGCAGCACCGTCAGCGCGCCACGGTGGACCGTGCTCACCGCGAGCGCGACCACCGCGCTCACCGCGGCGAGCCGCGCGACACCGGCCGAATCGGTCGCGCAACTGACGCTCGGGTCACTCGCCAACGACGCCGGTGCATTCGCGCTGGCGCGGCATGCGTACCGCGCATGGCTCGAGCATCACAGCGGGGATGCTGCCGCGCCGTACGCGTGGACCGGCCTGTGCTGGGCCGACGCGGCGGCGGACCGCCATCTGCACCAGGCGCTGCGGGACTGCGACCGGGCCCTGGAGCGCCTGCCCGGCTCGACGCCCGTGCTCGACAGCCGCGGCCTGGTGGACATCCGGCTGGGGAACTGGACCGGCGCGCGGCGCGACTACGCTGCGGCACTGGCGCCGCATCCGCATCGGGCACTGCCGCTCTATGGGCGGGGGCTGGTGGCGCTGCACTTCGGAGAGCGCCTCGCGGCACAGGCGGACTTCGCGGCCGCAGCGAGGACCCAACCTGACACCGCGCGCCGCTACGCGCAGATCGGGCTCGCGCCCTGAGCCGATCCGCTCAGGTGGCGCGCAGCACGAGCGCGGTGGGCAGCATCTGCGAGTCGACCGGCTCGCCGCGGATCACGCCGAGCACCTTGCGGGCGAGCAGCACCCCGCCCTCCTGCCAGTTCTGTCGCACGGTCGAGAGCGGCGGCAGGAACGTGGCCCCCTGCGGGGTGTCGTCGTAGCCGATCACCGAGACGTCCTCCGGGACGCGCTGGCCCAATTCGACCAGCGCCCGGATCGCCCCCATCGCCACCAGATCGGAGCAGGCGAAGATGGCGTCGAACTGCACCCGGCGGTTGTGCAGCGAGCGCACTGCCTGCACGCCGCTCTCCAGGGTGAAGTCCGAACGGCGCATCAGCAACGGCTTGATGCCGTGGCGGCCGAGCTCATCGAGGAACCCGGCAAAGCGCTGCGACATCTCGGGATGATCGGGATTGCCGATGAACACCGGGTGGCGCCGGCCGAGGGACACGAAGCGCTCAGCGACGCTCATGCCGCCGTGGCGGTTGTCGCTGCCGACCACGATGTGCTCATCCCCGCCCACCCCGGCGGCGCCCCACACCACCATCGGCAGGCCCAGCCGGTCGTAGGCATGCACCGCATCCTGATGGGCGCCCTGGCCGAGCAGAATCAGCCCGTCGGCGGCCTGCACCGCGACGTCGCCCGCGGCCTGGCGCGTGGTGAGCAGCACGTTGTACCCGGCCGAGGTCAGCTCCTGCGAAATCCCTCCGAGCAGCGCCAGCGGGTACGGGTCCCACATGGTGCGCTCGGGCGTCGGGGTCATCTCGACGATCACCGCCACCGCGTGCGAGCGCCGCAGGCGCAGGTTGCGGGCACTGACGTTGAGCTTGTAGCCGTGCTTGCGCGCCAGCTGCTGCACGCGCTCGCGGGTCGCGGGACTGACGAGCGCGCTGCCGGAGAGCGCACGCGAGACCGTGATCGTCGAGACACCGGCGAGCCCGGCCAGATCGGCCATGGTGAGGCTCGCAGGAGCAGTCGGGTTTTTTTTCTTGCGGTCCACCACAGCAGAGTCGCGCGGTTCGGGATATCGCTATCATCCACGGGCTGACGCTGGCCGTAAAGACCACTCCTGCATGCCGCACCCTGTGAACCGCTATCGGCTGATCGGCGCTCTGGCGCTGAGCTTCATGATCTTCGCAGTCCTGCTGAACAGCGTCGGGACGGTCATCCTGCAGTCGATCCACAGTTTCCAGGTCGGCAAGCCCGAGGCGAGCCTGCTCGAGCTGTTCAAGGATCTGCCGATCGTGATCACCTCGTTCGCGGTCGCCTCGTTCCTGCCGCTGCTCGGCTACCGCCGCGCCATCGTGATCGGACTGGCGGTCGTGGGCGCCGCCTGCACGCTCATGCCGCTGTTCCCGGGGTTCCACACCACCGAGCTGCTGTTCGTGTGCGTCGGCATCGCATTCGCGCTCACCAAGGTATCGGTGTACGGGGCCATCGGCCTGCTCACGAGCACCCAGAGCGAGCATGCCCGCCTGACCAATTTCATCGAAGGGCTGTTCATGGTCGGGGTGGTGATCTCCGGGTGGCTGTTCAGCGCCTTCATCCGCTCCGGCGCGGCCGCCAGCATCGCCTGGCTGCGCGTGTACTGGGTGATCGCCGCGGCCTGCATCGTGGCGATCACGCTGCTCGGCATCTCGCGCCTGGACGAATCGGCCGCGCGCGGCAAGGTGCAGCCGGTGCGCGCCTCCCTCGCCCAGATCAGCGGCTCGGCGCTGCGTCCGATGGTGTACGTGTTCCTGGCCTCGGCGTTCTTCTACGTGCTCATCGAGCAGAGCTTCGGCACGTGGTTGCCGACCTTCAACAACGAGGTCTTGAAGCTGCCGGATGCCGTCGCCGTGCAGATGGCGAGCATGCTGGCCGCCTCCATCGCCATCGGACGGGTCGCGGCCGGCCAGGTGCTGCGGCGCGTCGCCTGGTATCCGCTGCTCAATACCTGCATCGTCGGCATGGCACTGCTGATGCTGGTGACGCTCCCGCTGGCCCGAGGCATCAGCGCCGGACAGGTCGGCTGGCTCCATGCGCCCCTGGCGGCCTACCTCATCCCGCTGATCGGCCTGCTGATGGCGCCGATCTACCCGGTGATCAACTCCGTGGCGCTGAGTGCGCTGCCGAAGCCCGCGCACGCGGCCATGACCGGACTGATCCTGGTGTTCTCCGCGCTCGGCGGCACGCTCGGCTCGCGCATCACGGCGATCGTGTTTGCGCGCTTCGGGGGCATCCACGCCTTCTATTTTTCGCTGGTGCCGATGACGCTGCTGCTCACGACGTTGTTTCTGTTCAAGCGCGAGACCCGCCGCGCGGCGCTCGCCCTCTCCACGCTCAACCCCGCGCCCGAATGACGTGCCTTCTGCCTGCGAAGCGCGTCCCGCTGAACTCCTCGACGGGGCACGCCGGATACGCCCGCCCGCTCAATGGGCCAACGCCCGTGCAGCACGAGCATCATCATGCTCAAAGGCTGGCGCGAACTGTGCGACGTCGGCATCGGTGAGCCCCACGTCCCGGGCGCTGGCAATTTCCCTCCATTGAGCCAACTTCAAAGCGACGGTACCGAGGAGTTCCTCGGCCTCGGCGCGAGTGAGACCGAAATAGGGTGCTTCGCTCAGCAGCTGCTCGAGCGACGTGATCGGCCCGGAGGCCTCACTCAACCACGTCTTCGACTCCCGTGCCTTGTCGGGGAACGGGTTCACGTCGAAAGCAGGCGCCAAGCGCCATTTCCCGTCACCCGCGTACAGAAAGCCGACGTTCCACAGATGGTCGTCCACGTTGGTGATCAAGAAATTGATGACCAGTCGCCGCCACAGCTCGCGCAGATCATCGGCAGGTGCGGCACCGATCCTTCGGATCGCATCGGCCAGCTCGGTGTATGCGCGATCCTCATCGCGACGGCACTGAAGCAGCGTCCCGCCGGAGAGGTAGGGTATTCGCGCGCCCTCGCCGTCACGATCAAAGCGACGCACGACGGCGACCTCGGCGCCTTCGACGGTGACCACTCGGGCGCGCGCGACTTGGCTGCCGGCATGTGCCAGGAGCCTCAGGGCAAGGACCTCGCCACGAACGATCGACCATTCATCCTGGAGGCTCGCGAATTTACCGATCGCAAGAGCACCGTCCTCCTCGAGGACCGTGCACTTCGGCCGCAATCCACCGAGGGACGTCGCCTTACCCAGAAGATAGGACAGATCCGCCCCCGTGTCGCTTCCCGCTTCGACCTTGTGTTCGGCGGCGGCAATCTTGCCGAGTTCAAGGAGGGTGGGGCGTACGGTGATCTGCGCCGGAGTGAAGGAACTGACCCTTCGAATCGAGCAGACGCAGCGCCCCAACGCGACTGAAGTCATCGACAGACACTAGATAGTCGAACGCCGTCAGCGGCGCAAGAGTCGGGTCTTGGGCGCGACGCTTCGCGTGCGCACGGCGGATGATTCGCGCCCCCATGCGTCTGGCGCAGTGTCGGCGAGCGCAAATGGAAGCGGCGAGTCAAGTGTGCTCGGCGCGCGACGGGTCACAACCCCCTCTCGCAGCGGTAAATCAGACGAGACTTCGAAGCGATCGTGCGAGCGCAGCTACTCGGACGCGTAATAAAAGGGCCGAGTATTCGCGGCGTCCCTCGCGAACGAAGGTGAGCTGACCGACCGCCGAGGCTTTGGCACCCATGACGACCTCGGCCTGCTGCCTGAGCGGTCGCACACTCACAGCGCACCCTTCGATTGTCGGACCCGAATGCGCTGAGGGAGACGCTCGTCCATCATCATGAGTCCGACCTCGTCCGTGCCGGTGTCGAGCAGTGTCTCTAACCGTTCGAGCTCGCCCAGCACGTGAAGAATACGGGCGAGATGCTCGATCGAGCCGCTGGGCACCCCCCTTTCCAGCCGCCGAACCGTGTTCACCGCAATGCCACTTCGTTCGGCCAAAGAGGCTTGCGAGATGCGCCGGCGGCGGCGCGCGAGCGAGAGATCCCGGCCGAGTTTTTCGAGCGCACGGCGGACCCGGTCTGGCAGGGGATATCGATTCATAACACCCCAGAGTGAGCGCTTAAATCTTATAAACACTCATAATAGAGCATTTATCATATTCGAGGATTTCAAAGTCAAGCCCGAATGACGTAAACACCCGCATAAAGACGCTTAGGTCCTTTAACGACCCTCAATAGAGCGCTATTTGGGGAATCTCATCGGCCGATTTTTGGACTTCGGCCATGCCGGGCTCATGGGCGCCGCTCGCGTCCCCGATACGACCCGCAGGCCGTTGTGAGCCCCCAGACTTTGCCCCTGCACTGAGCGGCTCCCGACGGCACGTGCACAGCATGGGTTCCGTAGGACCTTCCAGCCGGTCCACGCCGCGCAGCACTCCGCGGCAGGCTCGGCTCGCCGATCGCCACCCTCGTGTTTGCGGACTCCGGTGGCGTTCACGCCCTCTATTGTTTCGTACCGATGACGCCGCCGCTCGCGACGGTGTTTCGGTTCGAGCGCGAGACGCGCCGCGACGGCGCACCTCCTTTGTGGGAGCGACCACCGCATACGCCAGCCACCGGTCCGTCACGCGGATCGGGCGCCTGACCCGGCAGCGCTCACCCCGTGGATGAGGATGTGGGCGAGGATCTGACCGCATTGCGCACGGATCGGCGGAACCTCGCTTGCTGCTGCAGACGGCCCTCCATCGCATTCGGGTCGAAACATTGCAGCCGCGGAATGTAAGAAAAGGCGGATTGATGGGTGCAAAACGCCGTCCGGCCGTGCCGGATGCGCGGGGAATACCCGGCACTCTCGGCGCGCAGCAGAAGGTCTCTCGAGACACCGAACCGGTGCGCCTCGGCGGTGAGCGCCTGGGTATTGCCAAACGGTGGCTGCGCGCAGCTTGCCAACAGCACGGAGACGGCGAGGGCCAGAGACGGATGCATTTTGTTCATGGCACAGATTCCTTCCCATAGGTGCGTTCAGAATCGACATTGTTGCCCGACTCCCCTGATCGCACTGTTGCGGCCAGCGCGTAAGCGGAGGTGAGTCCGATGTGTCGTGAAGCCGTTGCACGGTTCGGCGCGCAGCGGCGTTGATCGAGCGCCCCGCGCACGCCCGGACCGCGATTGCGCGGAAAGCGCCCCTGGGGCCGAGGAATTCCGCAAGGTTCGCGCCGGGTCTCGTAGGACCCGATGGGCCGCTTCGCGCGGCCGCCCCCGCGCCGAATTGCAGACGTCGTGAGAACCCCGAGGGAGCCGATTCGAGACGCGTCGGCGCCGCGCGCTCCGAACGTCGCGCCTGCGGCAGGCTCGCTCACAGTCCATCGGCGTGGCCATGCGCGGATGTACCACCGCCGGTCTCAAAAAGCAACGATCAGAACATAACACCCGACTCCAGCGAGCGACCTACTGCGCATCCCGATACGACATCGACACTGACGTCGTATTGGAACCGTGCGCAGACGGCCTCGCCGGACGGAGGCGAGAGGCTCGGCACTCGATCCGTCGCCGTTCCGTGCCCCCCGGCAATGCCGCCGCCGTCGGTCCCCGCGCCGCGCCCGAAAAGCCCTGCGGCGCGGGTCCGGGCCGCTCAGATCCCGGCTCTCGCACTTCGGCAGACACCGGGTTAATCTGCGCGGCTCACCGCCACGGCATCTGGACAGCCCGTCTTTGAATGATTTAGCGAATGCCCACACGCCGATGATGCAGCAGTATCTGCGCATCAAGAGCAGCCACCCGGACGTGCTGCTCTTTTACCGTATGGGCGATTTCTACGAGATGTTCTACGAGGACGCACGCCGTGCCGCGGCGCTGCTGGACATCACGCTCACCTCACGCGGACAGTCGGCGGGTCAGCCGATCCCGATGGCCGGCGTGCCGGCGCACAGCGTGGAGTCCTACCTGCAGCGGCTGGTGCGCAAGGGCGAGAGCGTGGCCATCTGCGAACAGCGGGGCGATCCGTCGAAGTCCAAGGGACCCGTCGAGCGCGAGGTGGTCCGCATCGTCACCCCGGGGACGGTGACGGATGCGGCGCTGCTCGAGGAGCGTCAGGACACGCTGGTCGCCGCGGTGGCGCGCGACGGGGATCGCTTCGGACTCGCCTGGCTCGACCTCGCGGCCGGCCGCTTCACCGTCCTGCAGTCGAGCGGTGTCGGGGCGCTCGAGGCGGAGCTCGAGCGCCTGAAGCCCGCCGAGCTGCTGGTGGCCGAGGATTCGCGCGAGGCGCTACGCACCGGCGCGGCGCTGCGCAGTCGCCCGCCCTGGCACTTCGAGCTCGCCAGCGCCTCGCGGCTGCTCACCGACCAGCTCGGCACGCTCGACCTGAAGGGCTTCGGGGCCGATGAGCTGCCGCTGGCGATCGCCGCCGCGGGCGCGCTCCTGCAGTACGTACGCGACACCCAGAAGAGCGCGCTGCCGCACATTCGCGGGCTGACGGTCGAGGAGCGCGGCGAGGGACTCATGATCGATGCGGCCACGCGCCGCAACCTGGAGCTCGACGCCAGTCTCACCGGCCGCGAGGATGCGACGCTGTTCGCGGTGCTCGACGTGTGCGCCACGACGATGGGCTCGCGGCAGCTGCGCCGTTGGCTGAACCGGCCGATCACCGATCCGCAGGCCCTGCGTCGACGTTATCAGGCCATCGGGGCGCTGCTCGAGGGCCGCGCGTTCGAGGCGCTGCGCGAGCGGCTGCGCAGCGTCGGGGACGTCGAGCGCATCCTCTCGCGCGTGGCGCTGCGCTCGGCCCGCCCGCGCGATCTGACGCAGCTGCGCGCCTCGCTCGCCGCGCTCTCCCCGGTCCATGCTGCGCTGGAGCGGATCGACTCCCCGCTCATCGCCCACACCCGCGCACGGATGGGCACGCACGAGGCCGAGACCGAGCTGCTCCGCCGGGCGATCGCAGAGGAACCCGCGACGTTCCTGCGCGACGGGGACGTCATTGCGGTGGGCTACGACCCGGAGCTCGATGAGCTGCGGCGCATCGCCACGCACACCGACGAATTCCTGCTCGAGCTCGAGCGGCGGGAGCGCGAGCGCACCGGGATCGCATCCCTGAAGCTCGGCTACAACCGCGTCCAGGGGTTTTTCATCGAAATCCCGCGCAAGGATGCCGAGCGCGCACCGCCGGAGTACCGGCGGCGCCAGACGGTGAAGTCCGCCGAGCGCTTCATCACCCCGGAGCTGAAGGGCTTCGAGGACAAAGTGCTCGGGGCTCGCGAGCGCGCGCTCGGGCGCGAGAAGGAGCTCTACGAGGCGGTACTCACGCAGCTGATCGAGCAGCTCCCCCCTCTGCAGGAGACCGCCGGGGCGCTCGCGGAAATCGACGCGCTCGGGGCCCTCGCCGAGCGCGCCGGCGCGCTCGAGTGGAGCGCCCCTGAACTCACCGACGCCCCGGCGATCGGCATCCGCGCCGGCCGTCACCCGGTGGTGGAGCGCTTTGCCGCGGGGGCGTTCGTGCCGAACGACCTGGCGCTCGACGATGCGCGGCGGATGCTGGTCATCACCGGCCCGAACATGGGCGGCAAATCCACGTACATGCGCCAGACCGCGATCATCGTGATCCTGGCGCACATCGGCAGCTACGTGCCGGCCGCCGAGGCGCGGCTCGGCCCCGTGGACCGCATCTTCACGCGCATCGGCGCGGCGGACGATCTGGCCGGCGGCCGCTCGACGTTCATGGTGGAGATGACCGAGGCGGCCAACATCCTGCACAACGCCGGACCGCGCAGCCTGATCCTGATGGACGAGATCGGCCGCGGCACCAGTACGTTCGACGGCCTGTCGCTCGCCTGGGCCATGGCACGGCACATCGGCACGCGTCTGAAGGCATTCACCCTGTTTGCGACCCATTACTTCGAATTGACGGGCCTGGCGAGCGAGATCGACGGCTGCGCCAACGTGCACCTGGATGCCACCGAGCACGGCGAGGGAATCGTGTTCCTGCATGCGGTCAAGGAGGGGCCGGCCAACCGCAGCTACGGACTGCAGGTCGCGCAGCTCGCGGGCGTGCCCCGCGAGGTGATCACCCAAGCGCGCGAATACCTCCGCTCGCTCGAGGCGCAGCGCGATGCGCACGAATCGGCGCTGCAGCCGCAACGCGAGCTGCCGCTGTTCGCCACGGCACCCGCGCCGCCGCCCGATCCGCTGCGCAGCGCACTGCAGGCGCTCGACCCGGACACGCTCACCCCCAGAGCGGCGCTCGAGGCGCTCTATCGCCTGCGCCAGCTGCTCGAGGACGGCACGGACACCGGCCCATGACCCCCCTGATTCGCGCCGCGACGGGCAGTGACTCAGACGCCATCCGTGCGCTGCTCGAGGCCGCCGGGCTGCCCACGGCGGACCTGCGCGACTCGCGGCCAACGTTCTGGGTGGCGGCCGCCGGGACCGAACTGATCGGCACCGGCGCGCTCGAGATCCATGCCGAAACCGCGCTGCTGCGCTCCCTCGCGGTCGCCCCGGCGTGGCGCGGGGGCGGCCTCGGACACCGGCTGGTGAAGGCCCTGGAACGTCAGGCGCGCGCCGCGGGCCTGCACCAGATCGTGTTACTGACCGAGACCGCAGAAGCGTTCTTCACCGGACTCGGCTACGAGGTGATCGCGCGCGCGCAGGCCCCGCAGGCCGTGCGGGCGAGCCCGGAGTTCGCCGCGCTGTGCCCCCAAAGCGCCACCTGCCTGCGCAAGACGCTCTAGGACCCCACCGGGTGCATGACGGAGAGGGAGTCCGAATCCCTCGGGGTGCCGGCGCCGCGTCCCGGAAACGCCGATCGGCGCACACCCATCGACCGTGACCTTGACAGGACGGTCACGAATTTCCCACCACCATGAGACCACAGATCGACCTTCGGCTAGACTGTTGAGCGACAGGGGTGAGGCGACCCGAATCCGCCCGCGGGGATGTCATGGCCTCCTGTGGGCCGGCGCGAGCGGACCTCTGAAGCCTCTGCAGTCCGAGCGCATTCATTCGGACCGCACCGGCGAGACCCCGCGCGCCACGCGGGACAGGGACGCGTCACGGAGCGCACGGGTGGATCTGAACCGGGTGCCTGCACGGGCACCGCGCATCAAGAGGCATACGCTTGATGAACGACAATGGCGCGACGGCCTCCCTGAGCAATCGACTGGCGGATCTGGTCGCGGAGAACACCACCAACGGCGTCATCATCACCGATGCGGCCGGCCGCACCATCTGGATCAACGAGGAAATCGAACAGATCAGCGGCTACGGCCCGGCGCAGTTCATCGGCCGCAAGCCCGGTGAGCTGCTGCAGGGACCGGAGAGTTCCCCGGAAGCCATCACGCTGATGCGCACGGCGATCGCGCAGCAGCAGCCGTTCGAGACGACGATCGCGAATTATGCGAAAAATGGCCTGATCTACTGGGTTCAGATCTCATGCCGGCCGTTCTACGCCAAGGACGGCGCCCTGGAGGGCTTCATCAGCACCCAGGTCGACATTACGCGGCTGATCCGGCTCGCCGACTTCAATACGCTGCACGCCGCGATCAATCATCTGATCGCGAGCAGCCCGGATGATGCGTCGCTGTTCCAGTCGCTGTGCGATCTTGCCGTCCGTCACGCCCACCTGGAGCTCGCCTGGATCGGCAAACCCGACGACACCGGCCGCTTCAGCATCCTCGCCGCCTCGGGACGGGCAGTTCAGTACCTCGAGGGGATCGATATCAGGACCGATCCGGACCTGCCGCAAGGACGCGGGCCGACCGGCAATACCTGGCGGGACGGCCAACCGCGCTTCAATCAGTCGTTCGAGTCCGCCGAGCACCTGGAACACTGGCGCGAGCGCGCGCGCCACTACAACCTCGATGCCAGCGTCGCTCTGCCGATCTCGCGCAACGGGAAGGTCTGGGCGATTTTCACCGTCTATCATGCGCGCTCCGGGATCTTCGATCACGAGCTGCGCGAGACGCTGACCTCGCTCGCACGCGACATCTCGCATGGACTCGACCGGATCGACCTGCGCCACCGCGAACGGGAACTCGCCCAACAGCTCTACGAGGAGCGTGAGCTCGCCCGGGTGTCGCTCGCCTCCATCGAGGACGGTGTGCTCACCGCCACCGCCCTTGGCGCCATCACGTACCTCAATGCCAAGGCCTGCGAGCTGACCGGTTGGCCGGCCGACGAGGCGATCTCGCGGCCGTCCCGGGAGATCTTGCGCGTCCGCCGTCACGAGGCGCAGCAGGACCTGCGCGACGTCATCGGCGAAGTCCTCGCGCAGCACCAGACCATTGAGCTCTCGAGCGACCATCTCCTGGAGCGGCGCGATGGCACTCGCTGCTTCATGGAGGGCTCCGCCTCGCCCATGTTCTTCGAAAACGGCCTGCTGCGCGGCTGCGTGGTGGTGTTCCGGGACGTCTCGGCCCGGCGGCGGGCATTCGAGACGCTCGAATGGCAGGCCAACCACGATCCGCTCACCGGACTCCCGAACCGCTTCGCGCTGGAGCGACACCTGTCGGGGCAAATCGCGGCGACGAAGGCGCACCACCGGAGCCTTGCCGTCGGCTTTCTCGATCTGGATGACTTCAAGCCCGTCAATGACCAGTTCGGCCACCAGGCGGGCGATCAGTTGCTGCGCGACTTTGCCCTGCGCCTCAGGGAACACCTGCGCCCGACGGACTTCCTGGCGCGCCTGGCCGGCGACGAGTTGGTCGTGGTCATCAACGATCTGGATCCCGCAACGCTCGCACCGACGCTCGAGCGCACGCTCGAGCGCCTGCATCGGGTCGTCGAGACACCCTTTGCGCTCGGCCCTGGGGATCAGTTGCACATCGCGATGAGCATGGGTGTCGCGGTCTATCCGGGCGATGGCGATGACGTCGACGGCCTGCTTCGCCAGGCCGATGCGGCCATGTACGCTGCGAAGACCAACAAGTACAACCGGGAGACCTGGTGGCGTCCGGCGATGCTCGCTCTAGAGGAGCACGCGGCGGAAAAGCCGCTCGATCCCTATGGGAGCACCGCCCGGGACCTGCTCGGCAAGGCCGCTGCATTTTGGGCCGGACTCGAGACCCGCTTCGTCGAGCTGTTCTACGAGCGCCTCGCAACGCAGCCCGGGGCGAATCGCATCCTGTCGCTGCTCGATGACTCCGAGGTCGCGCGGCTGAAGGAACTGCAGGCCGAGCACGTCACGCGACTGATCAGCCCGGATCTGCAGCCCCAGACGCATGCCCACGTCTCGAGGCACATTGGCGAGATGCACGCGATGATTGGGCTGGACAACAGCGACATCATCGGGGCGCTCGACGACTATGGACGACTGTTGCGCCATGCGAGCCAACGGCTTCCCTGGCGGGTCGATGCGCGCTTGGCATTGGATTCCATCATGCAGTCGCGGCTCGCCGAGGAGATCCAGCATCAAAGCGCGGGTCGCGATAGCGTCGAGCAAGCCCGAATTCTGAACATGACCGGGCTCGAGGCTCACCTGCACCAGTGGCTGCAGGACGGAGAGTTCGGGACTCGCGTTGCCGCGCATCTGTGCGAGATGCCGTGCATCTATGGCGTGTCGATCGGACGCCCCGACGAGAGCGACGAGTTCGTCCCGGAATTCCAGGGGGGCTTTCCGGATGGGGCGCGCGACGGCCACGAGCCGGGCGGACCGCCGGCCGGGGATCTGATCGGCGAGGTATCGGCCGAGTGGCGCAAGGCCTGGCTGTCCGGGCAGATGGTCGTCAAAGACCGGATCGTCGGATCGGACCGACGCGCGCCACACCCGGGCCCCTCCGCCCAGAGCGTACGCAGTGCAGCGTGCGTGCCGATCCTCGATGCCCAAGGCCATGCCCTCGTGGTGTTGTGCCTCTTCGGCAGGTACCCCGGACAGTTTTCCAACGCCCTGATGCGCATGTGGCTGGAGTCGATTCAGCACATGATCAGCCCGGCCTTCGTGCGCATCGAGACCGCCGGTGCAGCGCCGATCGACACGGCGACACGCCAGCGCTATCACGATCTGCTGTTCCAGGACCAGCTGCAGATCGTCGTGCAGCCGATCGTGCAATTTCCGAGCCGCGAAGTGTTGAAAATCGAGGTCCTGGCGCGTCTTCGCGACGGGGATCAGCTGCTCAGTCCGGCGGCGTTCCTGCCTTCCTTCACCAAGCAGGAGCTGCAGGCGCTGTTCAGAAAGGGCCTGCGCCAAACCGTAGCCTGGCTCACCCAATGGGATCGCGAGGGCCTCAGTCTGGCCGCGGGATTGAACCTGCCTCCCTCAGTGTTGGTCTTGCCCGAGTGCGCGCGCTGGATCGAGGAAGCCCTCGCCGAGGGGGCCATTCCCGCACACCGACTCTTTCTCGAACTGCTCGAGTCGGAGGCCGACAGCGGCATCGCCGCTGAACGCGATGCGGCCATCTCGCGTCTCGCGACGCTCGGCGTGCAGCTGGTCATGGACGACCTGGGCTCCGGTTACTCCAGCCTGCAGAGGATGCGCACGCTGCCCTTCAAGGGCGTCAAAATCGACCAGGACCTGGTGCGCTACGCCACCACCGAGCCGATCCGCACCGTCCCGTTCATCGGCTCGCTGATCCGCATGGCGCAGAGCCTCGGACTGGAAGTCGTCGTCGAGGGCCTGGAGAGCCTAGAGATGCTCGACATGGCGGCGCGGCTCGGGGCCGACTACGGTCAGGGTTACGTGATCGCCAGACCCATGCTGCCTGAGGCGCTCCCCGAGTGGATTGATCAGTGGCGCGCCCACGCGCCCCTGCACGGACTCGATACGGCGCTCGGGCGGCTGGCGGCATCGTTCCGCTGACGCAGGGCGCGCCGCTCAACCGAGTGAAAAACGCCCCTCACGCAGGAAGTACGCGCTCTCGCGCGCCACGCGCGCCGAGACCAGCATGCCCATGTGACTCACCGGCACGACGATGTGGTCGGTGGCCCCGGGCAGGCGCGTCTCGCTGACGGCCACGGTGCCGTCGCTGTCCTCGGCGAACCCGGCCAGAAACTGACCCACGCCGAGGGAGTACGAGCCGGCCACGATCCCGAGCGGTCGGGCGAAGCGCCAGCGGCGCTCATGCGGCGTGAGCAGCTCCTCGGCCACCGAGCGGCCCATCAGTGCGCTGATGAAGCGCGACTGGCTCGCCTGCAGAGCCGCGCGACTCGCGACACAGGGCGTGCCGAGAAACACCACGCGTCCCGGGGGCGGGGCGCCGAAGCGCTCGAACAGCCGGTAGATCACCAGGCCGCCGAGACTGTGCCCCACGAAATGCACCCGTGGCGGGGCGAGTGCGCTGACGAACTCGTGCAGCGCATCGGTGATCTGCTCCATGCCGTGGGTGACGGCGGAGTAGCTGAACGCATGCACCTGCGCGCCGAGCTCGCGCGCCAGGCGGTGGCGCAACAGCAACCCCTCGCCGCCGGACATCCACAGACCGTGGACGTAGATGATGTGTTCCGAGGCGCTCATGTGCGCCTCGGGTGCGCTGCCGCCCGGGACACCGTGCACTGCCGCCCGCGGCTCACACCACCGGCTTGCGCACCCGGATGTGCAGCTCGCGCAGCTGCGCTTCGCTCACCTCGGTCGGCGCATCGGTGAGCGGATCGGCCGCGGTCTGCGTCTTCGGGAAGGCGATCACCTCGCGGATGCTGTCCGCGCCGGTCATGAGCATGGCCAGACGATCGAGCCCGAAGGCGATGCCGCCGTGCGGCGGTGCGCCGAACTTCAGCGCATCGAGCAGGAAGCCGAACTTCACGCGCGCCTCCTCGGGCACGATGCCGAGCAGGTCGAACACCGTCGATTGCATCTCCTGGCGGTGGATACGCACCGAGCCGCCACCGATCTCCGAGCCGTTGAGCACCAGGTCGTAGGCCTTGGCGATCGCGCGCTCCGGGTCGGCGCGCAGCGCGGCCGGATCATCGGTCTGCGGCGCGGTGAACGGGTGGTGCATCGCCACCCAGCGGCGCTCCTCGCCGTCCCACTCGAACATCGGGAAGTCGACCACCCACAGCGGTCGCCAGCCCGGCGCCACGAGCGACAGATCCTGGCCGATCTTCAGCCGCAGTGCGCCGAGGGCGTCGCTGACCACCTTGGCGGTGTCGGCACCGAAGAAGATCAGATCGTTGTCCGCCGCCTGCGTACGCTCGAGGATACCGGCCACGGCCTCCTCGCTCAGGAACTTCACGATCGGGGACTGCAGACCCTCGCGTCCGCGCGCGCGCTCATTGACCTTGATGTAGGCGAGGCCCTTGGCGCCGTAGCGCGCCACGTAGGCGGTGTAGGCATCGATCTGCGAGCGCGGCATCGTGCCGCCGCCGGGCACGCGCAGCGCCGCGACGCGGCCCTTCGGATCGCGCGCCGGGCCGGAGAACACCTTGAAGTCGCAGCTCGCGACCAGATCGGCGACATCGACGAGCTCGAGCGGCACGCGCAGGTCGGGCTTGTCCGAGCCGTAGCGGCGCATGGCCTCGGCGTACGTCATCTGCGGGAACGGCTCGGGCAGCGACACGCCGAGGACCTCGTGGAAGAAGTGCCGCGCCAGCCCTTCCATCAAGGCCATGATCTGCGCCTGGGTGAGGAAGGAGGTCTCGATGTCGAGCTGCGTGAACTCCGGCTGGCGATCGGCCCGCAGGTCCTCGTCGCGGAAGCAGCGCACGATCTGGTAGTAGCGGTCGAAGCCGGCCACCATCAGCAGCTGCTTGAAGATCTGCGGGGACTGCGGCAGGGCGAAAAACTTACCCTCGTGCGTGCGGCTCGGCACCAGGTAATCGCGCGCCCCCTCGGGCGTCGCCTTGGTCAGCATCGGGGTCTCGATGTCGATGAACCCGTGCCCGTCGAGATAGCCGCGCATCGCCTGCGTGAGGCGGTGGCGCAGACGCAGGCGCCGGCTCATCACGTCACGACGCAGGTCGAGGTAGCGGTAGCGCAGCCGGATTTCCTCGCCCACCGTCTCATCGAGCTGGAACGGCAGCGGCTCGGCGCGGTTCAGCAGCTCGAGCTCGGTGGCGAGCAGCTCGACCTCCCCGGAGGCGAGCTGGGCGTTCACGGTGCCCTCGGGCCGCGCCCGCAGGCGCCCCTTGACGTGCACCACGAACTCGTTGCGCAGCCGTTCGGCCTCCTTGAACAGCGCCGCGGCATCCGGATCGAACACCACCTGCAGCAGGCCCTCCCGGTCGCGCAGGTCGATGAAAATGATGCCGCCGTGGTCGCGGCGGCGGTGAACCCAGCCGGCGACCTCGATGCTCTGGCCGATGAGCCGGGAATCGACCTGTCCGCAGTAGTGTGAGCGCATAAGGGGCGCGATGTTACGAAGCCCCGCGGCCCCCCGCAACCAGCACGGCGGCGCCGTGCACCTGGCCGGCCCGCAACCGGCCCAGTGCCTCGTTGGCCGCCTCGAGCGCAAAGCACTCGACGCTCGCGCGCAGACCGAGTCGGGCGGCGAGCGGCAGGAACTGCTCGCCGTCCTCGCGGGTGAGGTTCGCCACCGAGCACACCTGCCGCTCGCCCCAGAGCAGCCGGTAGGGAAATGCCGGGATGTCGCTCATGTGGATGCCGGCGCACACGACCCGGCCGCCCGGCCGCACCGCCGCGAGCGCTGCCGGCACCAGCGCACCCAACGGTGCGAACAGGATGGCGGCCTCGAGCGGCTCCGGGGGCACCTGATCGGAGCCGCCCGCCCAGACCGCCCCGAGGGTGCGCGCAAACGCCTGGCCGGCCTCATCCCCGGGACGGGTGAAGGCGAAGACGTCGCGACCCTCGGCGCGCGCCACCTGCGCCAGCAGGTGCGCCGCGGCGCCGAACCCGTACAGGCCGAGCCGCCGGCCGGGACCGGCGGCGCGATAGGCCCGGTAGCCGATCAGTCCGGCGCACAAGAGCGGAGCGAGTTCGGCGGCGGGACGCGCCTCGGGCAATGCGAGGCAGTAGCGCTCATCGGCGAGCACCTGCTCGGCGTAGCCGCCATCGAGGGTGTAGCCGGTGAAGCGCGCGTGGGGACAGAGGTTCTCGCGCCCCTCGCGGCACTCGCGGCAGCGGCCGCAGGTGCCGCCCAGCCAGGGCACCCCGACCCGCGCGCCGAGCGGCCAGCGCGTCGCGCCGGGCCCGGCGGCGACCACGCGGCCGACGATTTCGTGTCCCGGTGTGACCGGATAGGGGATGTCCGGCAGCTCGCCATCGAGCAGGTGCAGATCGGTGCGGCACACCCCGCAGGCCTCCACCGCGATGCGCACCTGGTGCGCCGCGGGAACCGGCAGCTCGATCGCCACGCGGCGCAGCGGCCCGCCCGGGGTTTCGAGCCGCAGCGCGTCCATCGCGCCCCTACGTGCCCGGGGGCGGCGCGCTCGCCGGCAGCGGCGGGGGCGCCGGGGGCGCGACCACACCGCAGGTGATGATCATCTTCATGGCCGCATCGACGCTCATGTCCAGTTCGATCAGCTCGCGCCGCGGCACGATCACGAGCACCCCGGCAGTCGCGTTCAGTGCCGCAGAGATGTAGACGGCCGCGTGCGGCTCACCGAGCCGTGCCGACACCTCGGCCACGTCCTCGGCGGTGAGAAAGCCCAGACTCCACGCCCCGGCGCGCGGGTACTGGACCATGACCACCTTGCGAAAGGCGCTCGACTGGGAGAAGACGCTCTCGGCGAAGCTTTTCACCCCGCCGTACACCGCCCCGACGATCGGGATGTGGTGCAGCACCTCCTCCCCGTACACGAGCAGGCGACGCCCGATCAGGTTCGTCACCAGCAGCCCGGTGAGAAACAGCACCCCGAGGGCGAGCAGCAGGCCCACCACCGCCTGAACGACGGCACCGAGAGCCTCGAGCCGGTAGCCGACCGGCAGCGGCAGCAGCGGCACGATGCGATCGAGCACGTGCAGCAGGAACATCACCACCCACAGCGTCGCGCCGATCGGCAACCAGAACAGCACGCCGGAGATCAGGATCCGCCGCCAGAGTGAGCCCTTTTTCTTCGGACCCATCGGGCTCGGGCGCGCGGTGAGCGGGACGTTCACGCGCTTACCGTTTCGTGCGCGCCGGACGCTTCGGCGCGGCGGCGCGGGGACGGGCACCGGCGCGCGCCGCCGGCTTGGCGCGCTTGCGCGCCGCGGGCTTCGCCGCCGGGGCGCGCACCGCCGGGGTGCTCTTCGGTTCGCTCTTCGCGCCGCTCGCCTCAGCGCTCTTCTCGCTGCTCTTCTCGCCACTCTTGGCCGTCTCGGCGCTCGGGGTCTTCTCGGTGCTCTTGCGCTCTTCGGCCTCGCCGCCGGCGAGATTGCGTTTGCGCTCCTGATCGGACTTGAAGTCCGTCTCGTACCAGCCGCTGCCCTTCAGGCGAAACACCGGTGCCGAGATGAGTTTCACGAGCGTCATGCGCCCGCAGGACGGGCACTTCTTCAGCGGTGCATCCGAGATCTTCTGCATCACCTCAGTGAAGTGCTGGCAGTTCTGGCACTGGTATTCGTAGAACGGCATGGTCAGAAGGTCTGTGTCGGTGAGGAACCCGGGCGCCGATTATACGCACCGCCCCTTACCGCTTGGTGAACTGCAGCTGCCCGTCGCGAACCCCGACCTCGACGCGATCCCCGGGCAGGAACTGCCCGGCGAGGATGCGCTGCGCGAGGGGGTTCTCGATCTGCTGCTGCACCACCCGCTTCAGCGGCCGCGCCCCGTACACCGGGTCGAAGCCCGCCTCGCCCAGCCGGTCGCGGGCCGCATCATCGAGCACCAGCGTCATGTCGCGCTCCTGCAGACGGGCGCGCAGGTACTGCAGCTGGATATCGACGATGGCGCGGATCTGCGCAGCCCCGAGCGGGTGGAACACGACGATGTCGTCGATCCGGTTGATGAACTCCGGGCGGAAGGTCTGCTGCACGACTTCCATCACCGCGCTCTTCATGCGCGCGTACTCGCCCTCCCCGGCGTACTCCTGGATCACCTGCGAGCCGAGGTTCGAGGTCATGATGATGACCGTGTTGCGAAAATCCACCGTCCGACCCTGCCCGTCGGTGAGCCGGCCGTCATCGAGCACCTGCAGCAGCACGTTGAACACGTCCGGATGGGCCTTCTCCACCTCATCGAGCAGAATCACCGCGTACGGCCGGCGACGCACCGCCTCGGTGAGGTAGCCCCCTTCCTCGTACCCGACGTAGCCCGGCGGGGCGCCGATCAGGCGGGCGACCGAGTGCTTTTCCATGAACTCGGACATGTCGATGCGCACCATGGCCTCCTCGGTGTCGAAGAGGAATTGCGCGAGCGCCTTGCACAGCTCGGTCTTGCCCACGCCGGTCGGCCCGAGGAACAGGAACGAGCCGGTCGGGCGGCGCGGGTCCGACAGACCCGCCCGCGAGCGGCGGATCGCATCGGACACGATGCGCAGCGCCTCCTCCTGACCCACCACCCGCTGGGCGAGCGCCTCCTCCATGCGCAGCAGCTTCTCGCGCTCGCCCTCGAGCATCTTGGCGACCGGAATGCCGGTCCACTTGGAGACGACCTCGGCGATCTCCTCCTCGGTGACCTTGTTGCGCACCAGGCGCGGGGCTTCCGCGGCGCTGCTCTCGGCGGCCGCCAGGTGCTTCTCGAGCTCCGGGATCCGCCCGTACTGCAGCTCGGCCATGCGCGTCAGGTCGCCGGCGCGCCGCGCGGTCTCGAGCTCGACGCGGGCGCGGTCGAGCGCTTCCCGAAACGACGCCGTGCCCTGCAGCGCGGCTTTTTCGGACTTCCACACCTCTTCGAGATCGGCCTGCTCGCGCCCGAGGCTCGCGAGCGTCTCCTGCAACGCGGCGAGGCGTTTGCGCGAGGCCTCGTCGGCCTCCTTGCGCAGCGCCTCCTGCTCGATCTTCAGCTGGATGACGCGTCGATCGAGCCGATCGAGCGCCTCGGGCTTCGAGTCGATCTCCATGCGGATGCGCGCGGCGGCCTCATCGATCAAGTCGATCGCCTTGTCGGGCAGCTGCCGGTCGGCGATGTAGCGGTGCGAGAGCGTCGCCGCCGCGACGATGGCCGGATCCGTGATGTCCACGCCGTGGTGCACCTCGTAGCGCTCCTGCAGCCCGCGCAGGATGGCGATGGTGTCCTCGACCGAGGGCTCATCGACCAGCACCTTCTGGAAGCGCCGCTCGAGCGCAGCGTCCTTCTCGATGTACTTGCGGTACTCATCGAGCGTGGTGGCCCCGACGCAGTGCAACTCGCCGCGGGCGAGCGCCGGCTTCAGCATGTTGCCGGCATCCATGGCGCCTTCGGCCTTGCCGGCCCCGACCATGGTGTGCAGCTCGTCGATGAACAGGATGATCTGCCCTTCCTGTTTGGCCAGATCGTTCAGCACGGCTTTCAGGCGCTCCTCGAACTCGCCGCGGAACTTCGCCCCGGCGATCAGCGCGCCCATGTCGAGCGCCAGGATCCGCTTGCCCTTGAGTCCCTCGGGCACCTCGCCGTTGACGATGCGCTGCGCGAGGCCCTCGACGATCGCGGTCTTGCCGACGCCGGGCTCGCCGATCAGCACCGGGTTGTTCTTGGTGCGACGCTGCAGCACCTGGATGGTGCGGCGGATCTCCTCATCGCGACCGATCACCGGATCGAGCTTGCCGGAGGCGGCCCGCGCGGTGACGTCGACCGTGAATTTCTCCAGCGCCTGGCGGCTCTCCTCGGCGTTGGGGTCAGCGACCTTCTCCCCGCCACGCACCTCGTTGACCGCCTTCTCGAGCGCGGCGCGCGCAAGACCGCTGTCCTGGAACAGCTTCGCGAGGGAGCGGTCCTCGAAGGCCGCGAGCACGAACATCTCACTCGAGATGAACTGATCACCGCGCTGCTGGGCGAGCTTGTCGGTGACGTTGAAGATGCGGTTCAGATCGTTCGAGATGTGCACCTCGCCGGCCGCGCCCTGCACCTGGGGCAGGCGTTCGAGCAGCGTGCCGAGCCCGGCGCGCACCGCGTTGACGTCCGCGCCGGCCTTCACCAGCAGCGGTCGAACCGCTCCGCCCTGGCTGTCGATGAGTGCGAGCAGCACGTGGGCCGGCTCGATGAATTGATGGTCGCGGCCGACCGCGAGCGACTGCGCATCGGCGAGCGCCTGCTGGAACCGGCTGGTGAGTTTGTCCATTCGCATCGGAAGCACCTGAGTCTCGGGGCTTCCGTGGCAATGGGGGCGGCCCGCGCCCCGTTCAAGACCGCCAGATCAGCCCCGCCATGCGTCCGCAGCGCCCATCGCGCCGATAGGAGAAGAACCTTGCGGGATCTGCGTAGGTGCACCAGGACCCCCCGTAGATCTGCCGCACGCCGAGCGCCTCGAGGCGCCGGCGCGCCAGGGCGGTGAGGTCGCACTGCCAGCGGCCGCGCGCATTGGCCGTGAACGCCGCGGCGGCCGCGGGGTCGGCCTGCAGGAACGCCTCGCGCACCTCGGCCCCCACCTCGAAGGCCCCCGGCCCGATCGCCGGACCCAACCAGGCGAGAACCTCGCCAGGAGCGGCCCCGAGCGCACGCACCGCCGCCTCCAGCACACCGGCGGCGAGTCCCCGCCAACCGGCATGCGCCGCACCGACCGCGGCACCGTCGCGGCTCGCGAGCAGCACCGGGAGGCAGTCGGCCACCTGCACCACACAGACCCGGCCGGCGTCCCGGGTGACGACCGCGTCGGCCGGTGCGAGCGGCTCGGCCGATCCGCTCAGCACCGCCACGCGCGACCCGTGCACCTGCTCGAGCCAGGTCGGCGCCTGTGCCAGCGCCAGGCGCTCACACAGCCGCCGACGGTTCTCGGTGACGGCCGCCGCATCGTCCCCGACGTGCGCGGCGCAGTTGAACGAGTCGTAGGGCGCCGCACTCACCCCGCCGGTGCGCAGCGTGAAGGCCGAGCGCACCCCGGGCGGCGCCGGCCACTGCGGCTCGATCAGATCAACGGCGTGCGGCACGCTCGTCTGCTTCCAGGGCCGCGAGCAGGCCCACCATGTCCGCAGGCAGCGCCGACTCCCAGGCGAGCGGCTTGCCGGTGAGCGGATGCTCGAGCGCCAGGCGTGCCGCGTGCAGGGCCTGGCGCGAAAACGTACTCAGTGCCTCGACCAGCGCGGGCGAGCAGCCGGCCGGGACGCGCTTGCGCCCGCCGTAGAGCGGATCGCCCACCAGCGGATAGCCGATGTGCCCGAGGTGCACGCGGATCTGGTGCGTGCGGCCGGTCTCGAGCTGCACGCGCACCTGCGTGTGGGCCCGAAACCGCTGAATCACGCGGTAATGCGTGACCGACTCGCGGCCATCGGCGCGCACCGCCATGCGCGTGCGCTGGGTCCGGTGCCGGCCGATGGGCTCATCGATGGTCCCACCGCCCGTCATCACCCCGGTGCACACGCCGAGGTAGACGCGCTCCACGTCGCGTGCGGCGAGCGCGGCCACGAGGCGGGCATGCGCCTGCGGCGTACGTGCCACGACGAGCAATCCGCTGGTGTCCTTGTCCAGGCGGTGCACGAGCCCGGCGCGCGGCACGCGCGCCAGCGCCGGATCGAGCGCGAGCAGCGCATTCTGCAGCGTGTGCCGAGGATTGCCGGCCCCGGGGTGCACGACCAGGCCGGCGGGCTTGTCGATGACGAGGATGCCGCGGTCGCGGTGCACCACGGTGAGCTCGAGCGCCTCGGGCTCGACCCGCGTGTCGGCCTCCCACTGCGCGTGCACGCACACCTGCTCGCCGCCGAGCACCTTGTCTTTGCCCCGGAGCTTGCGTCCGTCGACCTCGACTCGGCCGGCCTCGATCCACGCCTGCAGGCGCGCCCGCGAATACTCCGGCAATGCGCGTGCAAGCGCCTGATCGAGGCGCATTCCGGCCGCCTCGGGCGGCAGCTGCAGACGGTGCTCACGGAACTCCACGCCCGCCGTCGGGTCGGAATCCAAAGTTCCCGCAGCCGATTCGCTATACTCTTTCCCCATGCTCCCCAATTCGTCCTCCCGAGGCCGCGCGCGCGGCATGGTCGTGGTCGCGCTGTGCGCGGCGGCGCTCGCCCTCACCGGCTGCTCACATCGCAAATTGATGCTGAACAGTCCGACCGCGGTCTACCAGCAGGCCACGAAGGACCTGGCGGACCTCGATTTCACCGGCGCGATCAAGCTGTTCCAGCGCATTACCGCGGTCTTCCCGTTCACGCCCGAGGCGCGCCAGGCGCAGCTCGATCTGATTTACGCATATTACCGCGCCGGCCAGGATGATTCCGCGGTCGACGCGGCGAATACCTTCATCCGTCAGAACCCGACCCACCCGCGGGTCGATTACGCCTGGTACATGAAAGGCCTGGTGCGCTTCCCGAAGCGCGCCAACCCGATCGAGCGGCTGTTCGGCGCCAAACTCGCCAAGCGCCCGCCGATCAACGTCCGCAAGTCCTTCGCGGCCTTCCGCGTGGTGGTGACGCGCTTCCCGCACAGCATCTACGCCCAGGATTCCTGGCAGCGCATGATCTATCTGCGCGACCGCCTGGCTGCCTACGACACCTACGTGGCGCGCTACTACTATTCTCGCGGGGCCTACGTCGCGGCGGTGCGCCGCTGCCAGCTGGTGCTGGAGAACTACGAAGGCGCCCCGGCGACCCAGAGCGCGCTGGCCATCATGATCATCTCCTATGACCGGCTCGGTCTGAAGCGGCTCGCTGCGCAGTCGCGCAAAGTCTATGCGGCCAACTTCACCGGCTCGATCGATGCGGCTGCCCACATCACGGTGAGCCACTGGTGGCACTTCTGGTGATCTGAGTCGGTGCGGGATCGCCGTCCCGCACGCCGCGGGGATGCGCGCCCTCTGAGGCACACGCCGTTCGAGCCTGACCGCGCAGACCCACACCGATCGCCGCGTTGAGGATGCGAGCCCCGGAGGTTCGGATGCAAAGCGACCGGAACACCTCGGTCTGTGTGCCCCCCGAAATCCAAACGGCGCGGCTGCGCCTGCGCGCGCACCGACGCGAAGATCTCACCGCCTGCTGCGCGCTCTGGGCGGACCCGCACGTCGTACGCTTCATCGGCGGCATCCCATCGCCACGTCAACGCACCTGGGCACGGCTGCTCGCGTACCTCGGGCACTGGGCGGTGATGGGATTCGGGTACTGGGTCCTCGAGGAGCGCGCCTCAGGCGCATTCGTCGGTGAGATCGGCTGGGCGATCTTTGAGCGCGACGACGTCCCGGCGCTGCGGGCCGGGCCGGAACTGGGATTCGCGCTGGCGCCACCCTTCCACGGCCGGGGCTATGCGACCGAGGCCGTCGCCGCCGTGCTCCACTGGGGTGAAACCCACCTGCCTTTTGAGCGCGGCTTCGCATTGGTCGATGTCCGCAACGACGCCTCTCTGCGCGTTCTGGTGAAATGTGGTTTCGCAGTGCTCGAGCACTGCGACTCCCACGGCCAACCGGCCATCATCCTGCAGCGGCCTTTGACCGCCGTCGCACGTCGCTAGCGATCCGGTCTGGCGCGCGCACACTCTCCGCGCGAAGCGCGTGCCGGGTAGCCGTCGGTTCGGGAACCTCTTCGTCGCGGTGGCGGCGCAGTCCCCGACGTACGCCGCTCAACGGTGCGCCGCGGCGGGCTCTTTGGGCGGGAGCGCCTTCGCGCTCGCCGGCGCCCGGTGGTGCGCGAAGGCGAACACGCGCCCGCCCGTGTAGGTGAAATACAGCCGTGCCTGGCGGTGCGCCACATACACACGGTGCGCGCGGAAGAAATCCGATCCAATGAGCATGCCGTTGCCGCTGTGAGCGGCAACGATTCGACCGATCAACATCCGCGTATGCTCGATGGTCTCACTGCCGATCTGCACCTGATTGATCGGTGCGATCCAGGTCATGATGCGCGTCCCACCGATGCCCTCGACCATCCCGTTCGGCACGACACCCGGGGAATTCGGCGTCACGCCCGCCCGACGCGCCGCGCGCAGGGACAGAACGGTGATCGGCGCGCCGGTGTCGAAACTCGCACGCACCCGCTGACCATTGACGTGGACGTCTCCGATCAGTTGCCCGAAACGTCGCCCGTCGTGCTGCAATTTGACACTGGAGATCGCCTGACCGTGGGCCCAATAGACCTGCTGATCGCCCACGCAGCCCTTGGCCTCGATAAACCGCAGCGTGTGGCGCGGAAAATCGAATTCGTCATCGGCCAGACGCAAAACATTCTCTCCGAGGAGGCCGGCGACCTTGCCGTGACCGCCGCGGTACGCCACGGTGAAATACACGTCATGCAGCGGCACATTGAGGAGAGTAAAGGTCCGCACGATGGTTTGCTGCTCCACCTCCACACCGCCACCGGCACCCCTGACCGGCGTGTCGTACGCCTGCGAGCCTGCGCTGAGCGGCAATCCGTAGCGCCGGGCAGCCGCCGGCCAAATCATGTTGTAATAATCACCGCTGTCGATGGTGAAGAGCGCCTTGCGGCCATTGATCAGCGCCGTCGTGGTGGGCTGCCCGTGCACGAAGGTAATCCGCAGGGCCGGAAAGCGCTCGATGGTGCAGCGTGCCGAGGCCATGGCAGCGCCCGCGCCGAGCGCGGCCAGCACGATGACACACCCTGTCCGGCAAGTATTGCGCATAGGAGTCCCCGCCTGCACGCCGCGTCTTGAGTTTTTCTTACCGGGTCGCCTGTCCGTACGGCGGCAGACTAGCGCATCGGGTGGGCGGAAAGGAACCAGACCAATTCTTGCGGTGGACGCGATGAGTCAACGACGAGCCGAAGAACGCGCCCGCCGCGAAGAATTCTGACGGGAACCTGCAGCACGTGCTCGCGGGCGCGACGCGGAGGGAGCGGTGTTTCAATTCTGACCGGTAGGCCCCGACAGGAGCGTCGACGGCCGTCCGAAAGCCGCGGTCTGAGCCCTGTGAACGCGAGAGCCCCAACGTCGGCCGCAATGACCCGTGCCCTTGCGGCAGCGACAGCGGCAAGAAATACAAACGGTACTGCGCAGGATCGGATTTGCGGGGGCGGTTCCGTTCACTGCGATGGGCATGATCAGCTCCTGGAGCATCGATCTGCGGCCTGTCCTGCTGCCGGACAGCAAGGTGGCGCCGCTTTCGCCGCAGGCGTAGCGGCTCTTCGACTCCTGTACGCAGATCGTCTCCCAGGCCACCCAACTCTAAGATCCGACGACACTGCGCTGCCAGCGCTGGCCGGGACGAAAGCCCTGCGGTGCGCAGATCACGATCTTCGTCGACGTCTACAACACCGACGTCCTCTGGTTCTGCCCCTGCGGTCACGATGAGGGATGCATTGCGAGGTGGGAGGGATCGTTCTGGAATCATGGGAATGCAGGACCGGAAAGCCGTCCTGACACCGCGGTAAGCGCGGCGCGAGTCACGCCCTCCGTACCGCCGCCGGCGCCCTCGACCCTCGTGTCACGTGTCGATGACGAAACGCTAGACCTGCTCCGATCGATGCGCAGTTTCGAAAAACGCGTGCGTTTTTTTAAGGGATCGTATAAAAAAGGTGTCTTATTATTAAATGTTGAGCGCCCATGCAGCGCCTGATTGACGCACAACTGCGGCGATGGAGGACCTCGGATAGACGTAAGCCATTGATTATTCGAGGAGGACGGCAGGTCGGCAAGACCTGGTCCATTGAGCAGTTCGGCCGCGCCGATTTCAAGACCACGGTCAAGATCGACCTCGAGAAGCGTCGCGACCTGCACCGCATCTTTGGCGGGAACCTCGACAGCAAGGCAGTGCTGTCCGAATTGGAAGTGGCAGCCGGGGAACGCATCGTACCCGGGCAGACCCTCCTGTTCCTGGACGAGATTCAGGCCTGTCCCCGAGCGCTTACGGCCTTGCGCTATTTCTACGAAGGCGCGCCAGATCTTCACGTGATTGCCGCGGGCTCACTGCTGGAATTTGCGCTCGCGGAGATATCCTTTCCGGTCGGCCGCGTGCAATTTCTGAACATGTATCCGCTCAGCTTCGCGGAGTTCGTGCGTGCGAGCGGGAATGAGCCACTGCACGACATTCTCCGCGGTCCTCCCCGAGCGCTCGGCGATGCCACTCACCAAGCGCTGCTCACAGAGCTGAAGCGGTATTTCTTCGTCGGTGGCATGCCCGAGGCGGTGCGCGCCCACCTCGAAGGCTCGATGCTCGAGGCGTTCCAGGTGCAAGCAGAGATTCTGCAAGCCTACCGGCAGGACTTCGCCAAGTACGCCCCGCGCGCCGACAAGGACTGCATCAATCAAGTGCTTGATGGCTGTGCGGCTGGTGTGGGCGAGCAGATCAAGTATTCGCGGCTCGCACAGGGCTTTTCCAATCCCACGATCCACAAGGCCTTCGATCTGCTGTGCAGGGCAGAGGTGTTGCACAAGATCCCTGCGGTGAAAACGCCCACGCTGCCGTTCGGGGCCAGCATGAACAGCAAGCGGTTCAAGGCGTCGCTGATCGATATCGGCCTGATGCAGCGGCTGGCGCACCTTCCGGTCGAGGTCGAGCTGCGCCACGATGACCTGTTGGCCATCTACCGGGGCAAGTTAGCCGAGCAGTTTGCCGCGCAGGAACTCTTGGCCACTCAAAATCGGGAACTCTACTACTGGGCGCGCGAGGACGGGGGCAGGCCCATGGAGGTGGACTATGTGATCCAGTGCGACGGTCGCGCCTGCCCCATCGAAGTGAAGTCGGGCACGAGCGGCTCGTTGCGCAGCCTCAATACGCTGCTCGCCACCTACCCCCAATGTCCTGAAGGGGCCGTGCTCTACAGCGGACCCTACGGTTGGCGGCCGGAATCGAGACTGCGATTCGTACCGCTGTATTTTGCCGCCTCGCTGTGCGCGCCCGCATCGCCGCATCCTCCGGGGGCCGATGCGGCGCAGTGATCCCGCAAGTTCGTCATCGCCCCCCACGGCCCGGGTCCGACGGACAACTTGCGACCCGCAGCGCTCACCGGCGGCGAGCGCCTCCGGAGCGGCGGACCCGCGGCGCCGCGTCACGCGACTCCCGGCTCGCGTCGCCGCGCATGCAGGGTCTCCCGCATTCGCAATGCTGAGGGACGGCACGTCGTGCCGGATGCGAACGGATGGTGCTGCCCCGGGAGCTTCACCTCCCCGAGCGACCCTCAGCGCCGATAGCCGTTGGTGATCGGATAGCGCCAATCGCGCCCGAACGCCCGGCGGCTGACGCGCACGCCCGGGGGCGCCTGACGGCGCTTGTACTCGTTGCGCTTGACCAGATCGAGCACC
>JAKBDK010000132.1:0-2883 GCA_021834525.1 Pseudomonadota bacterium
AGCCGCTGCCGAGCGGTGTGCACCTGCTGGCGCGGGTCGACGGACTGATGGTGCGCGAGCAGTTGTGGCGGATGCTGCAGTACTCCAATAACTACATCGCCGACGTGCTCACGCTCGACATGGGCGCGATCACGCAGCCGCACGAGACGCTGGCCTCGGCGAGCACGCTGCTGGAGAACTTCGTGGCCGGCACCGAGTATGGCGACCCGCCGGATCTGGGTCCGCCGCCGCTCTACAGTGGCAGTGGACTCACCACCGGGAATCGGCTCTCGGCGCATGATCTGGTGCAGTTGCTCAGTCATGAGTACCACGACACCCGTCGGTTCGGCGCTTTCTACGCCGGGCTGGTGGCCCCGCACGATGCGCCGTTCCTCTTCCTGCGCCAGGGCAATGCGGATTGGTTGAACCGTGTGGCGTTGAAGACCGGCACGCTGAATGATCCGCGTTCGGTGTGTGGTGTGGCCGGCTACCTGCGCACGGCGCACGGCGGTTGGATCGCCTTCGCGGCCATCGTCAACGGCGGTCCGCGCTGGCGTCACGTGCCGCTGTACCAGGCCATCGGCGCCGAACGGTCCGACATCGAGGCGCTCGCACGACGTTATTGAGGCGCGCGAGTCGGACGGGCTTTGCTATCCTCGGAACATTTACCGGAGGAAGCCCGTGGCGCCAGCGCTCGGTGAACGTCAATCGGCCGTCGCCGCCGACCCATGGGGCGAGCGCATGCCGCGCACGGTGGGGCTGTGGAGTGCCGTCGTGGTGCTGGTCGGGGTCACCGTGGGCAGCGGCATCTTCCGCGTCCCGGCCACGGTCGACGGTCTGCTGCACTCCCCCGGTCCGGCCATGTTGTGCTGGGCGCTCGGCGGCCTGGTGGCCCTCGCCGGGGCATTGTCCGTAGCCGAACTCGCCGCGGCCATGCCGCGCTCGGGTGGGATCTTCGCCTATCTGCTCGAGGCCTACGGCCCACTGCCGGCATTTCTGTTCGGCTGGACGGAGCTCGCGGTCATTCGCGCCTCGGCGCTTGGGGCGACGTCGACCATCTTCGCCGAGTACCTCGGCTACTTCATTCCGCTCACGCCCGCGCAGATCCACTGGGTCGCCGCCGCCACGATTCTCACCGTCGGCACGATCAACTACATCGGCGTGAAGCGCGCAGTCGCCGTGCTCGCGCCGGCCACGGTCGCCAAATTCGCCGCGCTGCTGGTGCTCGGCCTGCTGGCCTTCAGCGCCGTTTCCGGCGCAACCGCCGCACCTGCGCACCGCATCATCTGGCAAGGTGGGGCGCACTGGTCGCTGATCGCCACCGCGCTGGTCCCGGTGATGTGGACCTACGATGGCTGGGCCGATGTGTCATTCATGGGGGGCGAGGTGGTTCGACCGCAGCGCACGCTGCCGCTCGCGCTGATCATCGGGACCTGCTGCGTGATGCTGGTCTACCTGGTGGTCAATCTCGGTTTCCTGTACGCGCTGCCCGCCGAGGCGATCGCGCATGCCCCGCTCGTGGCCACCACGGTCGCGCAGCACATCCCGCTCATCGGCAGCGCCGGCGCGGTGGTGATCGCGGCCGTCGTGCTGCTCTCCACGTTCAGCGGTCTGCACGCATCGCTCATGACCGGCTCGCGGGTGATTTTCGCCATGGGTGACCGCGGTCTGCTGTTCCGCAGCGTTGCTCGCGTCTCGCCCCGCTTCCAAAGTCCCTCGGTGGCGATCTGGATCGCCACCGTGCTCGGCTGCGTGTACGTGATGCAGAACGACTTCGCGCAACTCGCCGACCGCTTCGTGCTCGGCTTGTGGCCGTTTTACGTGCTCACCGTAGCCGGGGTCTACGTGCTGCGCTACCGGCAGCCGGATCTCGAGCGCCCGTACCGGACGTGGGGCTATCCGATCGTGCCGGCGGTGTTTCTGCTCGCCTCACTCGGGATGCTGGCCAACGCGCTGGTCACCGACCCGCGCGATACCGGCGTGACGCTGCTGGTCATCGTGGCCGGCATCCCCATCTACTACCTGTGGCGGCGCTTCACGACTCCCCGGGCGGCATAGCCTCGAGTTGCTCGGGAGCGTCCAATTTGTCGCCGAGGATGCGCCGCACCGTCACGTAGCACAGCGGGATGATGAGCACGCCGAGGACCACGGCGCTCAACATGCCACCCACGACACAGGTACCGATATCGTGGCGTGCATTCGCACCGGCGCCGCTCGAGACCACCATCGGGAAGACGCCGAGGATGAACGCGAACGAGGTCATCACGATTGGCCGGAAGCGCAGCCGCGCCGCCTCGAGTACGGCGTGATGCAGGTTGTACCCCTGGCGTTGCAGCTCGACGGCGAACTCCACGATCAGGATGGCGTTCTTGGCGGTCAGGCCGATGATCGTGATCAGCCCGATCTTGAAGAACACGTCATTCGAGAGGCCGTGCAGCGTCGCACCGAGCGCGCTGCCGATCAGGCCCACCGGAATCGCGAGCAACACGGCCGCGGGGATGCTCCAGCTCTCGTACAGCGCCGCGAGCGCCAGGTACACCACCAGGATCGACAGCGCGAACAGCATCGGTGCCTGCGCGCGAGAGAAATTCTCCTGTAGCGACTGACCGGCCCAGTCGTAGCCGAACCCGTGCGGCAGGTCGCGCGTGACTAGGCTCTGCATCTCGCTCATCGCCTGGCCGGAGCTGTAACCCCGGCCCGCCGCACCGATGATTTCCACCGCCGGATACCCGTCGTAGCGGGTCAGTGCCGGGGCGGCGACCGTCCATCGGGTCTGTGTCACGGCCGACAACGGCACCATGGACCCGCTGCTGCCATCGACGTAGAACTGCTGCAGATCGCGCGGTCCCATGCGGTACGGCGCGGCGGCCTGCACCAGCACCTGTTCGACACGGCCGTCGTAGA
>JAKBDK010000068.1:0-13262 GCA_021834525.1 Pseudomonadota bacterium
CACTTCGGGGCGGTGCGGGCGGCGGGGGCGGGAGCGAGCCCTACAATCCGACGGACTTCTCTTCGCGCGCCCCCACCGTGTCCAGACCGCTTCCCGACCGCGCCTCCGGCGCCCGTGAACCGCCGAGCGAGCCGGCCGAGCTCGAGCGTCGCCGCGGGCCGGATCGGCGCGCCCGCGTGCTGCGGGCGCTGGTCTGGGGCAGCGTGCGCCCGCGCCGGCAGGGACCGCGGCGCACCGGCGAGGAGCGTCTCGGGGCGGTCGACTGGCACCATCCGTGGTGGCTCGCGGTGGCCACGCTCATCGTGGCGCTCTCGTGCACCGATGCGGCCCTGACGCTGCTGCTGATCAACCACGGCGCCTACGAGGTCAATCCGCTGCTCGCGCCCCTGGTGCGCGGCACGGGCGCGGCCTTCATCGCGGTGAAGGTGACCCTGACCGGTATCGGCATCGTCTGCCTGACGATGCTGACGCGGCTGAAGGCCTTCGGACGCCTGCCCGTGCCCCTCATTCTGTACGCGGTGCTCGCCGGATACGTCGTACTAATTGTCTACGAGCTGGCACTGCTCGGCATGCTGTGAGACTGTGGCGTGTCCCGTGCACTCGCATCCTGAACCTGCGTTAAGTTTCGGCGTATGACGCACGATTGCATATTCCTCGCCTGTGGCCTTTCCGTTACACTAGCGATTCGCAGTTGCCTCTCCCAGCATGCTTGAACCTACACCCCTCTTCGGCGGCAACGCCGATTTCCTGGACACTCTCTACGAGCAGTACCTCACTGACCCAGCGAGCGTAGAGGAACGCTGGCGTCGCTACTTCCAAAGCCTACCCGGCGGGGGTGGCAATGAGCGGCCTGCCGGTCCGATCGAGGCCGGAATCGCCGCGCGGGCCCGTCAGCCGCGCGCACTGGCGCCACCCGGGGGCGTCCGCGGTGCCGATGTGCGCCAGGCGGCCGTCTCGCGCCTGATCCAGATCTGGATCAACCGCGGGCATCTCGTGGCGAAGCTCGACCCGCTCGGGCTGACGCAGCGGCCGCGCCCGCACGTGCTCGACCTGCCGTACTTCAAGCTCTCCGAGGCGGACCTCGAGGGCGAGTTCTACACCGGCAGTCGCATCGAGGCGGTGCCGAAGCGCATGAAGTTGCGCGAGATCCTGCGCGAGCTCGAGATCATCTACGGCGGCACGGTGGGCGCGGAGTTCGCGCACATCTCGGACTCGAACGAGCGGCTGTGGCTCCAGGATCGCTTCCAGGCCGGCCGCCTGCAGCACAAATTCAGCGCCGAGGAGAAGCACAACATCCTCTGGCAGCTCACCGCTGCGGAAGGGCACGAGCGCTACCTGCACACCAAGTACGTCGGTCAGAAGCGCTTCTCGCTCGAGGGCGGGGAGACGCTGATCCCGATGCTCGATGATCTGATCCAGCGCTGCGGCAGCGTCGCGGTCGACGAAGTGGTCATCGGCATGGCGCACCGCGGCCGGCTGAACTTACTGGTCAACCTGCTCGGCAAGCCGCCGTCACTGTTGTTCTCGGAGTTCGAGGGCAACTACGACCTGAGTCATCTGAAGGGCTCGGGCGACGTGAAGTACCACAAGGGCTTCTCGGCCGATCTGCGCACCCCGACGGGCAACGTGCACACCGTGCTCGCCTTCAATCCCTCGCACCTCGAGGTGGTCAACCCGGTGGTCGAGGGCTCGGTGCGCGCCCGTCAGGAACGGCGCGACGACGCCCAGGGCGATCGGGTGCTGCCGGTGCTGATCCACGGCGATGCCGCCTTCGCCGGTCAGGGCGTGGTGATGGAGACGCTGCAGCTGTCGCAGGCACGCGGCTATCGCACCGGTGGCACGCTGCACCTGGTGATCAACAATCAGGTGGGCTTCACCACCTCCGCGCCCGAGGATGCGCGCTCGACGCTGTACTGCAGCGACGTGGCCAAGATGCTCGAGGCGCCGATTTTCCACGTCAACGGGGATGACCCGGAGGCGGCGGTGTTCGTCACCCGTCTGGCGCTCGAGTACCGCATGCGCTATCACAAGGACGTGGTGATCGATCTGGTGTGCTACCGGCGACTCGGTCACAACGAGGCGGACGAGCCGGCGGCCACGCAGCCGCAGATGTACCACGTCATCCGCAAGCATCCGACCACCCGCACGCTGTATGCCGAGCGGCTGGTCGGCGAGGGCGTGGTGCAGAAGGACGAGCCGGACGCGCTCGTCACGCAGTATCGCGAGAGCCTCGATCAGGGCAAGCCGCTGGCGCGGGCCGCGCTCGGCATGATCGGCAACCAGTTCACGGTCGACTGGACGCGCTATGCGCAGTCGGACTGGTCGGAGCGAATCGGCACGGGCGTGGACATGAAGCGCCTGAAGTCCTTGGGCGAGCGCATGACGCAGCTGCCGCAATGGCTGACGCTGCATCCGCGCGTGGCGAACATCATGAAGAATCGCACGCAGATGCTCGCCGGTGAGATGCCGCTCGACTGGGGCTGCGCCGAGACGCTCGCGTACGCATCGCTCGTCGAGGACGGCTACTCGGTGCGCTTGAGCGGCCAGGACTGCGGCCGCGGCACGTTCTTCCATCGCCATGCGGTGCTGCACGATCAGAACAGCCCCGAGGTGTACATCCCGCTGCAACACCTCGCGGAGCGCCAGCCGCGCGTGCAGATCATCGACTCGGTGCTCTCTGAAGAGGCGGTGATGGGCTTCGAGTACGGCTACTCGACCACCGAGCCGGGCTGCCTGACCATCTGGGAGGGGCAGTTCGGTGACTTCGCCAACGGCGCGCAGGTCGTCATCGATCAGTTCATCAGCTCCGGTGAGGCGAAGTGGGAGCGTTACTGCGGACTCGCGCTGTTCCTGCCGCACGGCTACGAGGGGCAGGGGCCTGAGCATTCCTCGGCGCGTCTCGAGCGCTTCCTGCAGCTGTGTGCCGAGTCGAACATGCAGGTGTGCGTGCCGTCGACCCCGGCGCAGATGTTCCACATGCTGCGCCGCCAGATGCTCCAGCCGTTCCGCAAGCCGCTCATCGTCATGACGCCCAAGAGCCTGCTGCGCCACGAATTGTCGGTCTCGGCGCTCGAGGAGCTCTCGAGTGGTGCGTTCGCGCGGGTCATCGACGAAGTCGACGCAGTCGAAGTCGATGAAGTGCGTCGCGCCGTGTTCTGCAGCGGCAAGGTGTATTTCGATCTGCTCAAGGCACGCCGCGCCGCCGGCCGCCGCGATGTGGTGTTAGTGCGCATCGAGCAGCTCTATCCGTTCCCGAGCGAGGAATATCAGGCGGTGCTCGCGCGCTACCCGAACCTGCACGATGTGGTGTGGTGTCAGGAGGAGCCGCAGAATCAGGGCGCCTGGTACCAGATCCGCCATCGCCTCGAGGAGCCGCTCGAGAAGAACGCCGAGGTGCTCTACGCCGGCCGGGCACCGGCCGCCGCGCCGGCCACCGGGATCAGCAAGACGCACGAGCGCGAGCAGCAGGCGCTGGTCGAAGCGGCGCTGCATGCCACGACCACGGAAAATTCGGCGCGCAAGACCCCGCGCCTGACGCAAGCCCGCGGGCGCAAGACGCCCGCAGCCCCGATGAGAAAGAGTTCATGACGACCGAAATCAAAGTCCCGCAACTTCCGGAGTCCGTTTCCGACGCGACGCTCGTCGCCTGGCACAAGAAGCCCGGCGATGCGGTGCGCCGCGATGAGAATCTCGCCGACCTCGAGACCGACAAGGTGGTGCTCGAAGTGCCCGCGCCGGCGAACGGCGTGTTGCGCGAGCTGAAAGTGGCCGACGGTACGGTGGTCACGAGCGGTCAGGTGCTCGCGCTGATCGATGAGGGCGCGGTGGCGGCGGGTGGTGCACCGGCGCCGGCCCCCGCGGCGACCCCGAGCGCCGCGGCGCCCGAGGCGAAGAGCGCCCCGGCGAAGGAGGACGCGGCGGGCAAGGACAAGCTGAGCCCGTCGGTGCGCCGGCTGGTGGAGGAGAATCGCCTCGATCCGGGCACCATTCCCTCGAGCGGCCGGGACGGACGGCTCACCAAGTCCGACGTGGTGGGATTCCTCGGTCAGCAGAGCGCGGCGGTCCCCGCGGCAGCGGCAGTCGGTGCACGCACCGAGCATCGCGTGGCGATGACGCGGCTGCGCCAGCGCATCGCACAGCGCATGGTGGAGGCGCAATCCTCACAGGCGCTGCTCACGTCATTCAACGAGGTCGATCTCACGGCCGTGCAGAACCTGCGCGCCCGTTACAAGGATCGCTTCGAGAAGGAGCTCGGCGTGAAGCTCGGCTTCATGTCCTTCTTCGTCAAGGCGTGCATCGAGGGGCTGAAGAAGTTCCCGGTGGTCAACGCCTCGGTCGACGGCAATGAGATCGTCTACCACGAGTTCTACGACATCGGCGTGGCGGTCTCGACCGAGCGCGGCCTGGTCGTGCCGATCGTGCGCGATGCCGACCTGAAGGGCTTCGGGGCGATCGAGAAGGAGATCGGCGAGTACGCCAAGAAGGCGCGCGCCGGCACGATCGGCATCGATGAGCTGACCGGCGGGACCTTCACCATCACCAACGGTGGCGTGTTCGGCTCGCTGATGTCCACTCCGATCGTGAATGCGCCGCAGAGCGCCATTCTCGGCATGCACAAGATTCAGGAGCGGCCGATGGTGGTCGACGGGCAGATCGCGATCCGCCCGATGATGTATCTCGCCCTCACCTACGATCACCGCATCATCGATGGACGCGAGGCGGTGCAGTTCCTGGTGACGGTCAAGGAATGCCTGGAGGATCCGGGCCGCATGCTGCTGGGGATTTGAACATGGCCGATTCATTCGACGTGATTGTCATTGGCGGCGGTCCGGCCGGATATCCGGCGGCGATCCGCGCCGGGCAGAACAAGCTCTCGGTGGCCTGCATCGACGAGTGGCGCAACCGCGACGGCAGCTATGCGTTCGGTGGCACGTGCCTCAATGCCGGCTGCATTCCCTCCAAGGCGCTGCTCGAGTCGAGCGAGCTCTATCACCGTGCGCGCGAGGAATTCGCGGTGCACGGTATTCGGGTCGGGGAGGTCGGCTTCGACGTCGCGCAGATGCAAAAGCGCAAAGCCGGCATCGTCAAGGCGAGCACCCAGGGCATCCTCGCGCTGTTCAAGGCGAGCGGCGTCACGGCGCTGCAGGGCCACGGCAAACTGTTGCCCGGCCGGCGCGTGGAGTTCACCGCGGCCGATGGCAGCACGCGGGTGCTCAGCGCCAAGCATGTGATTCTCGCGTCCGGCTCCACGCCGGTCGAACTCAAGGTCGCGCCGTTCAAAGCGCCGCACATCGTCGATTCCTGGGGAGCGCTCGACCTCGAGTCGGTGCCCAAGCGCCTCGGGGTCATCGGTGCCGGCGTGATCGGCTTGGAACTCGGCAGCGTGTGGCGACGCCTCGGCGCCGAGGTCACCGTGCTCGAGGCGATGCCTGATTTCCTCGCCATGGCCGACCAGCAGCTCGCCAAAGAGGCCGCGCGGCACTTCAAGAAGCAGGGGATGGACATCCGTCTCGGTGCCAAGGTCACGGGCACGAAGCTGAGCGGCGATGCGGTCGAGGTGAGCTACCAGGACGCCAAGGGCGAGCACAAGATCACGGTCGATCGGCTGATCGTCGCGGCCGGTCGCCGTCCGTTCAGCGCCGGACTGCTCGGCGAAGGCACCGGGGTGGCGCTCGATGAGCGCGGTTTCATCAAGGTCGATGAGCACTGCCGCACGGGCGCGGAGGGCATCTGGGCGGTCGGGGACTGCGTGCGCGGACCGATGCTGGCGCACAAGGGCAAGGAAGAGGGCGTGATGGTGGCCGACCTGATCGCCGGCCTCTACGGTGAAGTCAACTACAAGGTCATTCCCTCGGTGATCTACACCGCTCCGGAAATCGCCTGGGTGGGGCTCACCGAGGAACAGGTCAAATCGAGCGGGCGGGCCTACAAGGTCGGCTCGTTCCCGTTCCTGGCGAGCGGTCGCGCCCGGGCGATGGAGCAGGCCCAGGGCTTCGCCAAGGTCATCGCCGCGCAGGACGACGATGAGATCCTCGGTGTGCACATCATCGGGCCGATGGCCGGTGAGCTGATCGCCGAGGCGGTGCTCGCCATGGAGTACTCGGCGAGCAGCGAGGATCTGCAGCGCACCATTCATGCGCACCCGACGCTCTCCGAGGCGCTGCACGAAGCGGCGCTCGCGGCCGACAAGCGCGCGATCGACTCGATCAACCGCTAGCCGGCGCGCCGCACCGAAATCACGTTCGAGACCGCTTCGAGGCGCCGCTGCAGCCGCTGCAGCTGCGCCTCGTTCTCGACTGCCACGGTGAGGTGCACGTCGGCCGTCCCCGCAGTCGGATCCGTGGTGGTGGTCATCCCCTGGATGCTCAGCCGCTCCATGGCGAGCACGTCGGTGAGGTCCCGGACCAGGCCGCGCCGGTCGTAGGCGTGCACGGCGATCTGCACCGGCAGTTCGCTCGATTGGTGCGAGCTCCACTCGACTTTCAACACCCGCTCGGGACGCACGGCGCGCATGCGCACGAACCCCGGGCAGCCACGCCGGTGAATGGTCACGCCGCGCCCGACGGTGACGTAGCCGACGATCGGCTGCGGTCGGATCGGTGCGCAGCAGCGCGCGAGCGTAATCGGCAGATCCCCCACGCCCTCGATGTCCACCGGTGAGCCACCCCGCGTCGGGCGCGGTGCCCGCGGCGCCGGCAACGGTGTTTGCGGGCGCGGTGTCAGGCGGTGCACGGCGTGCTCGAGCTGCGCGACGGTGATCTCCCCTTCGCCGAGCAACTGGTGAAAGTGCTCGGTGTCGTGCGCGTTCAGCGCGCTGATCAGCTCCGGCAGCTGCGCCGCCGACACCCCGAGCCGCGCCAGCTCCCGCTCCGCGATCGTGCGCCCGGCGCCGCGGTTGTCGGCGGCGTCGAGCTTGCGGAACCAGGCACGCACCTTGGCGCGGTTGCGCGCCGAGGCCAGATAGCCCAGTTCCGGGGCGAGCCAGTCGCGACTCGGCCCATCCTGCTTGGCGGTGATGATCTCGACGATCTGCCCGTTCTCGAGCGCCTGGGTGAGTGGCACGATGCGCCCGTTGACCTTCGCCCCACGGCAGCGGTGCCCGAGCGAAGTGTGCACGGTGTAGGCGAAATCAAGAGGCGTGGCCCCGAACGGCAGATCGATGACCTCGCCCTTGGGCGTCAGGGCGTAGACGCGGTCCTGGAACAGCTCGGTGCTCACCTGCTCGAGGAATTCGCGCTCGGTGTCGGCGCTCTCGGCGCCGATCGGCTCGAGCACGCGACGCAGCGCCTCGATCTTGCGCTGGTAGTGCAGGTCCGGGGGGCCACCCTCCTTGTACGTCCAGTGCGCCGCGACGCCGAGCTCGGCGTGCTCGTGCATCTGGCGGGTGCGGATCTGCACCTCGACGCTCTTGCCCTGCGGACCGATGACCGCGGTGTGGATCGAGCGGTAGAAGTTGCCCTTGGGCGTGGCGATGTAGTCGTCGAACTCCCCCGGGATGTAGCGCCACAGGCCGTGCACCACTCCGAGCGCGCCGTAGCAGTCGGGAATCGACTCCACGACGATGCGCACGGCGCGCACGTCGAAGAGTTGCTCGAACTCGAGGTGCTTGTGCTGCATCTTGCGGTGGATGCTGTACATGTGTTTCGGTCGCCCGTACACCTCGGCGGTGATGTTGCTCTGGGCGAGCGAGGCACGCACCGTGGCGCAGAAGGCCTCGATGTACTCTTCCCGGTCGCGCCGCCGCTCGTTCAGCGCGTGGGCGATGTGCCGGTAGGCGGCCGGCTCGAGGTAGCGGAAGGCGAGGTCCTCGAGCTCCCACTTCAGCTGCCAGATCCCGAGCCGGTTGGCGAGCGGGGCGAAGATGGCGCGGGTCTCGAGCGCCAGGCGCCGGCGGGCTTCGGCGGGGAGCGCGCGCGCGTGGCGCAGCGCCGTGAGCTGCTCGGCGAGCCGAGCGAGGATCAACCGCGGATCGCTCACCACGGCGAGCAGCATCTTGCGCAGCGTCTCGGCCTGGCGGGCATCGAGCCCCTGGCGCGGAGACCAGTGCTGCGGCAGGCCGATGTCGGCGAAATTCGAGAGCGCCGCGGCGGCGCTCCACACGCCGGGGCCGGCCAGTGGCGCGAGCGCCTGCGGCGCCGAGGCGGCCGCGGCGAGCGCGGGCTTCAGCACCAGCGCGTGCGCCAGATCCGCATCCTCGGTGAGCGCACCCACGATCGCGGCCGCCTCGGCGCTGCGCTCGAGCGCAGCGGCCTCGATGCCGCCGTCGGCGAGGGCTGCGCGCAGTGCGTCGATCGATGCGAGCAGGGCGGGCGGGCAGTGCTGTGTGGTCTGCACGGGGGCGTCGATGCCTGGGGCCGGGTTCCTGGCTATCATAGCCACACGCTGGCGGCGGCTGAAACCGGGGCGGCCTGCCGGGGTTGTGCCGTGCCGCCGCAGGACTGTATATTTTCACATGGTGTTGAATCCGTCCGGTGTGCAGCAGGTGTGCTTCGAGGGCTACGGCCCGGAGGGGGCCGCGGTGCTGCTCGAGTGCCGCAGCGAGGATCCCGAGCGGCTGCGCGCGCAACTGCGGGACGTGTTCCGGGCGCACGGGGGCTTTCTCGGCGCCGAGGGCGCGGTGCGCTATCTGTTCGACCGGGTGGGCTGGATGCGCTTTGCGGCCACGGATCCGGCGAGGCTCACGGCCGCCGCCTATGCCGCCGGCGCTGAGCAGGTCTGCGGCGTCGAACCCGAGGAGCTCGAGGTGCGCACCGATCCGGAGGAATTCGAGGCGATCCGGCGGGCGCTCGCGCGTGCCGGCTGGGTGCCGCGTGCCGCGGCGGTGAGCGAGCGGGCGGCGCAGACGGTGGCGCTGCCGGCGGGCGCGGCGCAGCGCTGGCGGGAACTGCTGGAGGCACTGGCGCAGGTCGAGGACGTGCACCAGGTGTATTCGAATGTCGCGATATCCGACCCGCGCCTGGCGCTCGTTTGATCCGCAGCGCGGCAGCGCCGCCGCGCCGCCGCCGCCACCGCCACCGGTGCTGGCGGCCGAGCGCACGGGGCTGCGCGTCCTCGGGCTCGATCCGGGCTCGCGGATCACGGGATTCGGGCTGATCGAATGGCGCGACGGACGCTGGTGCCATGTGGCGCACGGGTGCATCGCGGTGCCGGGCGCCGAGGCGCTCGCGGTGCGCGTGCGGCTGATCTTCGAGCGGCTCACCGAGCTGATCGCCCAGCACGATCCGGCCGAGGTGGCCGTCGAGCGGGTGTTCGTCAATCGCAACGTCGACAGCGCGCTGAAGCTCGGCCAGGCACGCGGCGCGGCGCTGTGCGCCGTGCCCCACGGCGTGACGGTATTCGAGTATGCTCCGCGCGCCATCAAGCTGGCCTTGGTCGGCTCGGGCGCCGCGGAGAAGCAGCAGGTCGCGCACATGGTGCGTGCGCTGCTGTCGCTTCAGGAGCGGCTCGCCGCCGATGCAGCCGATGCGCTGGCCGTGGCGCTGTGCCACGCGCACTCGCGCCCGATGGCGCGGCTGGCCGCCGCGCACGGCGCGGCACCCAACGGGAGCGGCACGACCTGATGATCGGCTCGATTCGTGGACAGATTGTGGCCAAGGCGCCCCCGCACCTCACGGTCGAGGCGGGCGGTCTCGGCTACGAGCTCGAAGCGCCCATGTCGACGTATTTTCACCTGCCGGCCGTGGGCGAGCCGGTGCGCCTGCTGACTCATCTGGTGGTGCGCGAGGATGCGCACGTGCTCTATGCGTTCGGCACCGAGGCCGAACGGCGACTGTTTCGCGATCTGATCAAGGTGTCGGGGGTCGGGCCGAAGATCGCGCTCGCGCTGCTCTCGGGGCTGAGCGTCGAGGCGTTCGCCGCGTGCGTTCACGGTCACGACGTGAGCGCACTCACCCGCGTGCCCGGGATCGGGCGCAAGACCGCCGAGCGGCTGGTGGTCGAGATGCGCGACCGGCTCGAGGCCGCGACGCTCGAGCGGCCAACGCCCACCGTGGGCACCGAGGCGGAAATCGAGGCGTTCGATGCGCTCATCGCGCTCGGCTACAAGCCGCCCGAGGCGAGCCGCCTGTTGAAGAACGCCGGACCCGAGGTGCGCTCGACCGAAGAGTTGATCCGCCGCGCGCTGCAGAGTGCGGTGCGGGAGTAGCGCGTGGATCTCGAACGCCCCATCGTCAGTGCACAGGCGAGCGGTGAGGACGAGGTGGCCGACAAGGCCATCCGCCCGCGCCGGCTCGCCGAGTACGTCGGGCAGCCCAAGGCGTGCGCACAGCTCGAGATCTTCATCGGCGCGGCGCGCCAGCGCGGCGAGGCGCTCGATCACGTGCTGGTGTTCGGCCCCCCGGGACTCGGCAAGACCACGCTCGCGCACATCGTCGCGGCCGAGCTCGGCGTGAACCTGCGCCAGACCTCCGGTCCGGTGCTCGAGCGGCCGGGGGATCTCGCGGCCATCCTGACCAACCTGCAGGCGCGCGACGTGCTGTTCATCGATGAGATCCACCGGCTCTCCCCGGTGGTCGAGGAGGTGCTCTATCCGGCCATGGAGGACTGCCAGCTCGACATCATGATCGGGGAGGGCCCGGCGGCCCGCTCGATCAAGCTGAATCTGCCGCCATTCACGCTGGTCGGGGCGACCACGCGTGCCGGGCTGCTGACCTCGCCGCTGCGAGATCGCTTCGGTATCGTGCAGCGGTTGGAGTTCTACGCGGTGGACGATCTGGAGCACATCGTGCGCCGCTCCGCCTCCATCCTCGCCGTGCCGATCGATGCGGTCGGGGCGCGGCGCATTGCACAGCGCGCCCGGGGCACCCCGCGCATCGCCAACCGGCTGCTGCGCCGGGTACGCGATTACGCTCAGGTTAAGGCAGACGGGCGTATCGTTGCGGCCGTGGCCGAAGCGGCGCTCGATTTGCTGGAAGTCGATCCGCAGGGGTTCGATACTCTGGATCGCAAGCTCCTCACCACCGTCATCGACAAGTTCGACGGCGGCCCGGTGGGCATCGAGAGCATCGCGGCGGCGGTCGGGGAGGAGCGCGGCACGCTCGAGGATGTGATCGAACCGTTTCTGATCCAGCAGGGCTTCCTGGTGCGCACCGCGCGCGGTCGCATGGCCACGCGCAGCGCCTACGAGCACTTCGGTCGCACGCCCCCGGAGCGCCTCGCCGGGCCCCTGACGCTCTTTGAGGAGAATCCATGAGCGAGTTCAGCTGGCCGGCGCGGGTCTACTGGGAGGACACCGACGGCGGCGGCATCGTTTATTATGCCAACTATCTGCGGTTCCTCGAGCGCTCGCGCACCGAGTGGTTGCGCTCGCTCGGATTTTCGCAGCAGGAGATGGCGCGGGAACCTGGCGTGCTGTTCGCGGTCGTGAACGTATCGGTGGACTATCGCCGGCCGGCGCGGCTCGACGATGAGCTGCTCGTGACCTGTGAGCCTCGCGCCGACGGCGCGGTGTGCATGCGCTTCGCGCAGCGCATCCTGCGTGCCGGGGAGGCCGAGCCGCTGGTGACTGCCGAGGTCCGGGTGGCCTGCGTCGATGCGCGCACGATGCGTCCGACGAAGCTGCCCGAGACGCTGCGTGCGGCGTTGAACTAACCGGGAGTGAGCCGAAACCTCATGAATGGACATGTGTCGCTGATTCAGCTCGTCGTGCAGGCGAGCTTCGTGGTGCAAATCGTGATCGGGCTGCTGATGCTCGCCTCGCTCATCTCCTGGGCGATCATCTTCCGCAAGCGGTTGCTGATCGGCCGGGCGCGCCGCGAGGCCGATCAGTTCGAGAACAATTTCTGGTCCGGCGGGGATCTGGCGCAGCTGTACCGGGCGATCGAATCGCACGGCGGGGCGAGCGGCATGGCGAGCATCTTCGAGATGGGCTTTCGCGAGTTCGCCCGCCAGCGTCAGCAGGGCGCCGGATCGACCGATCTGGTGCTCGAGGGCTCGCGCCGCGCGATGCGCGTGGCGCAGCTGAAGGAAATTGATCGGCTCGAGCACAGCCTCGCCACCCTCGCCACGGTCGGCTCGACCAGCCCGTACGTGGGTCTGTTCGGCACGGTGTGGGGCATCATGAGCGCGTTCTCCTCCCTCGGCGATGTGCGCCAGGCGACGCTGGCGGCGGTGGCGCCGGGGATTTCCGAGGCGCTCATCACCACCGCGATCGGCCTGTTCGCGGCCATCCCCGCCGTGGTCGCCTATAACCGCTTCGCCGATCAGGTCGGACGGCTCGAGGTGCGCTTCGATGCGTTCATGGAGGAGTTCTCCACCATTCTGCAACGGCACGCCACGCGGGGGATCGCCGCCGCCCCGACGGTGAGCGCCGCGGGGAGCGCGCCGATGGCGGCCCCGGCCGCCCCCAAGGGCCGCTAGGAGCGCACCATGGCACAGGTCTCGCGCGGGCGAAGACTGATGGGGGAGATCAACGTCGTGCCATACATCGACGTGATGCTGGTGCTGCTCATCATTTTCATGATCACCGCGCCGCTGCTCACCCAGGGCGTGAAGGTGACGCTGCCTCATGCGGCCGCAAAATCAATGTCGACCGGCAAGCAAAGCCCGGTCGTGCTGTCGGTGACGCGCAGCGGAGGGCTGTATCTGGCCGTGGGCGCGCAGCCGGCGTTCGGTCCGGCGAGCGCGAGTGACATCGAGTCACACGTTGCCGCTGCACTGCAATCCGACCCGACCCGCCCGGTGATGATCCGTGCCGACACGGCGGTCTCCTACGGCGTGATCGTCCGGGCGATGGTGCTCCTGCAGAATGCCGGGGCGCGCAAGGTCGGATTCATGACGCAGCCGCCCGCCGGCCGGTCGAGCCATTGACGAGGCGCCGCACCATGTCCTCCGAGCCCGCGCGCGACCGGTGGCTGTCGATCGGGATGTCCGTGCTGCTGCACGGCACCATCATTGGGCTGCTCGCCTACGGCTGGTGGCGCTACGCGCACCGGCCGATCACCCCGAGTGTGTCGCTCGAAGCCACGGTGGTCGATGCCCACTCCCTCAGGGGCGTCGGTGTGGCGCCGAAGCCGGCGCCGACGCCTCCGGCACCGCCTCCGGTGAGCGCGCCCCAGGGCCCACCGGCCCCGACGCCGCAGGAGCAGGCGCTGCGTCAGCAGGCCGCCGCTGCCGAACAGCAGCGCCTGGCGGCGGCACAGGCGGAGCAGCAGCGGCTTAAGCAGCAGCACACCGCCGAGGTCAAAGCGCAGGCCGAGGCCCAGGCGAAGGCGCAGGCCCGGGCCAAAGCCACGGCTAAGGCTGAGGCCAGAGCCAAGGCTGAA
>JAKBDK010000069.1:0-13038 GCA_021834525.1 Pseudomonadota bacterium
CGGCGGCGGGCTCCGGCCCGCGCCGCCACCACTGCACCAGGGCGATCGCGCCGGCAACCCCCGAGAGCACGAGCACCCTCGGCAGCAGAACCCACGCCACGGGCCGGTTGAACAGCGCAACCACCAGATCGATGCGCAGATACATGACGGCCGTGGCGAGGATGATCCCGACGGTGATCTCCGGTCGTGCGGCGCCGGCGGCCTTCTGCTCCCGCGCCAGCGCCACGGTGGTCGCCGTCGAGGAGTACGCCCCGCCGAGAATCGCCGGCACCAGCGTGCCGCGGTGCGGCAGGTAGCGCTGCAGCAGGTAACTGAAGTAGGACAGACTCGAGACCGCCACCAGCGCCAGCCAGACTTCGAACGGCGTGATCGGGGTGGCGGCGACCACCGGCCGGTCCGGCACCAGTGGCAGGATGATGCCGACCAGGATGAGGAATTTGCCGAGGGTGTAGATCTCCTCGCGGGCGAGCTGACGCACTGCCCGATGCAGCACCTCGCGTCCCTCGATCAGGAGCACCGCCACCACGGCCACCGACACCAGCAGCCAGGACGGCTGGGTGAGGGCCACCGGACCGAACAGATAGGCGAGCACGTTCGCGGCCGGCACGATGAGCGTCGGACGCTGGGTCTCGGGGGCCCCGACGGTGCGCAGGTGCGCATACAACCACAGGGAGAGCGCGCCGAGGCCCACCGCGTAGAGCATCAGCGTGTGCGGGTCGAGCAGGTACAGGAGCGCCCCGATGATCGCGAGCATGGGGAAGGTGCGGATGCCCCCGGGACTGCTGTGGGCTTCCTGCTTGTACAGGCCCTCGAAGGCCAGTCCGAGGAAGATCGCCATGCCGAGCCCGAGACCGAGCTTGCCGGCCAATTGCACTGGAGTCTGCCCGTCGATCACGTTGGTCTCCGGCTCATGGGATCTGCCTGCCCGCCGGGTCCGTTCGGCCGTCGGGATCGAACCACTGAACCGCCTCGCGGTCAGCAGTTAAAGATACCTGCGTTCCAGTCCTCTGCACATGCACGTTGCGGGGATCGCACCGCTCATCGACGGGCGAGCACGGGGCCCACCTGGGCGAGCGGGCCTCGACTCCTGAGGAGATCGAATGAGCTTCTTTACAGCGATACAGCATTACAGGTACGATCTCTCCATGAAGGTGACGATTGAGATCCCTGAACCGCTCTATCGCAAGGTCAAAGCCAAGAGTGCCCTGCTCGGACACTCCGTTCGAGAGGTCACGACCGATCTGTATCAGCAATGGCTGGGAGACGCGCACCCTGCAGATGAAAATGCCTCGCCAGAGGCGTGGCTTGAGAGTTGGCTTGCCGACGCGGAAGCGGCGGCGCGCAGTGCCCCGGCAGGTCCTTCAGCCCGCCAAATCCTCGACGAAGACCGTAACCGCTTGGAACGTTCGTGAGACCGTGGGTCATCGACGCGAACGTCTGGGTCGCTGCTGCAGACCCTCAGGACCCTCGCGCCACCGTCAGCCGACGATTTCTGCGGGCGATGACGCGCTCACGGGAACGCGTCGTGATGCCGGCCATCGCGCCGATCGAGGTCGCCTGTGCACTGGCTCGCCGGTTCCGCAGTGCCACGACGGGCCGCGACCTCGCCCGTCGCCTAGCGCGATCGGAGCGCATCACGCTGCTGGAGATTGATGCGTTGAGCGACCGCGCCCTCGAGCTCGGCACCGAATTGTTTCTGCGCGCCGCGGATGCCCTCTACGTCGCAGCGGCCCGCGAGGCCGACGGCCACTTGATGTCGTGGGACCCGGAATTGATTCAGCGCGCAGGGGCAGCGACGCCCGAGGAGTGGTTCGTCACGCACAATGAGGGGTGATCGATCTCGATCCGCCTTTCGAGGTACGCGCCCGACGGCCGCCCTTCAGCGCGCGTCCACCGTGCTGCTCAGACGCTCCTTCACCCCGTCATTCGGCCCCCGCAACGAACTGGCCTTCCAGCCACCGCCGATGGCATCGATCAGTCCGGCGCTCGCCATGAGCCGCTGACTCTGCAGGTTCACCGCGGTGATCTCGGCATTCAGCTGCGCCGTCTGCGCCGTGAGCACGCTCGCGTAGTCCGCCACCCCCGCCTTGTACTGGTTCAGCGTCAGCGCCGCGGAGCGCTTCGCATCGCTCACCGCCTGCATCTCCTCGGCGTACTGGCTTTGCAGGAAATGCAGGCTCGCCAGATCGTCCTCGACCTGCTGGAACGCCCCGAGCACCGTCTGGCGGTAGGTCGCCACCGCCTCATCGTACGTCGCGCGTGCCTCGCGGGTCTGGGCGAGGGTCGCCCCGCCGTTGAAGAGGTTCAGCGCAATCTGGGGCCCGTAGGACCAGACCGCGTTGCTGGCCTTGATCAACCCCGAGATCGCGGCCGAATCGAAGTCATACGCCCCGGTCAGCGTCAGACTCGGGAACCAGGCCGCCTCGGCCACTCCGATGTCGGCATTGGCGCTCGCCATGCTGCGCTCGGCGGCGGCGATGTCCGGACGGCGCAGCAGCAGCCGCGACGGCAGGCCCGGCGGGGCCACCGGGACCTGCGCGGCCAGATGCCCCTCGGCGAGGGACAGGTCCGACGGCGGCCGGCCGATCAGCACGGCGATCGCATGCTCGAGGGTTGCCCGGTTCAGGCGCGCGGTGTCCTCCTGCGCCTGGGTGCTCTCGAGCTGGGTGCGCGCCGCGTAGACGTCCGCCAGCGTGGTGACGCCGGCGTTGACGCGGTTCTGTGCGATCTTCAACGAGGCCTGATCGTTCTTCACCAGCGTCTTCAGCAGGCGCAACTGCGCCTCCGCGGCACGCAGCTGGAAGTAGTCCTGGGCGAGCGTCGTCTGCGCCGAGAGGCGCGCGGCCGCCACGTCCGCGGCGCTCGCCTCGGCACGGTCGTTGGCACTTTCGAGCTCGCGGCGCAGTTTGCCCCACAGGTCGAGGTCCCACGAGCCGCTGGCACCGAACTGATTGGCGGTGCGCGCCCCGCCGAAGGCGAATGAGCTCACCGCACCGCCGCCGCTGCGGGTCTGGCTGGCGCCGAGGCCGATCGTGGGCCACAGCGTGCCGCGAGTGACCCCGGCCGCTTCGCTCGCCGCGTAGTAGGCGGCGACGGCGACCTTCAGGTTCTGGTTCGACACCTCGACCTGACGCTCCAGGTGCGAGAGCACCGGATCGTGGTACACGCTCCACCAGTGGCTCGGCACGATGTACGCCGGCACCGCCGGCGCCCAGCCGTGCTCGGCCTTGTACTGCACCGCCATGGGGGCGGAGGGCCGATGGTAGTTCGGGCCGACCGCGCAGCCGGTCAGGCTCACCGCAATGCCGAGCGCAATCAGCGGCGATGGACGACGGATCATAGAACGGGTCTCCCTGCGGCGAGCGCCAGCGCGCCGCGCCGGGTAAAGGTCCGCACGAACCAGCGGCGGAACCGGTCGAGATACACATACACGATGGGCGTCGTGTAGAGCGTGAGGATCTGGCTGATGGCGAGTCCGCCGACCACCGCGATGCCGAGCGGGCGGCGCATCTCCGAGCCCTGTCCGGCCATCAGCGCGAGCGGCAGCGCGCCCAGCATGGCCGCGATCGTGGTCATCATGATCGGACGGAAGCGCAGCAGGCAGGCCTCGTGAATGGCGCGCGCGGCATCGACGCCCTCCTCGCGCTGCGCCACGAGTGCGACGTCCACCATCATGATGGCGTTCTTCAACACCACGCCGATCAGGAGGATCACCCCGATCAGCGCGATCAGACTGAACGGCTCGCCGAACAGCAGCAGCGCGAGCACCGCGCCGACCCCGCTCGAGGGCAGCGTGGAGAGGATGGTGATCGGCTGCGCGAGGCTCTCGTAGAGCATGCCGAGCACGATGTACACCGTGGCGAGCGCTGCGAGGATCAGGAGGGGCTCTTCCGAGGCCGTCTTCTGGAACTGCTGTGCGTTGCCGGCGAACGTGCCGTGCACCGCCACCGGGACGTCCAGATCGCGCATGGTGCGCTCGATGGCCGCCGTGGCGATGCCGAGCGGCTCGCCCACGGGCAGATTGAACGAGAACGTGGTGGCGACGAAGGGTCCCTGGTGGTTGATGGTGAGGGGCGTCAGTCCCGGGCCGTAGCTCGAGAAGGACGCCAGCGGCACCATGGTCTCGGCCTGGGTGCTCACCGCACTGCCGGTGGAGGCCCCGCCGGTGGTGGCGGCGATCTGGTTCAGCGCGAAGTTCTGCGCCGCGCCGGTGCGGGTCACGCCGGGGAACTGGAAGGCGTTGGCCGCCCCCATGCTCGACTCGGTGCCCGAGAGCGCCCCGCCTGCGGTGCTCACGTACAGGTCCTTCAGCGTCGCCGGACTGTCCCAGAACTTCGGGTTGACCTCCATCACCACGTGGTACTGGTTCATGTCCTGGTAGATGGTCGAGACCAGGCGCTGGCCGAACGCGTCGTACAGGGTGTTGTCGATCTGCGAGAGATCCAGGCCATAGCGCGCCGCGAGCGCCCGGTCGATGTGCAACTGCACGTCGAGGCCACCGACCTGCCGGTCGGAGCTCACGTCGCGCAACGCCTTGGACTTCTTCAGCGCCGCCTCGATCTTCGGCGCCCAGGTGTTCAACAGCCCGATGTCATCGGAGAGCAGCGTGTACTGGTACTGGCCATAGCCCTCGCGCCCGCCGGAGTGGATGTCGCCTGAGGTCTTCAGGTACAGCCGCGCGCCGGTGAACCCGGTGAGCTTGCGGCGCAGGCGCACGATGACCTGCGCATCGGTGTGCTGCCGGTCGGCGAGCGGCTTCAGGGTGATGAACATGTGCGCGGTGTTGCTGCCCCCGCCCCAGCCGCCGCCGGTGAATCCGACCACGTGCACCACGGCCGGGTCGCGCTTGATGATGTTCACCACGTAGCGCAGCTTCTGCTGCATGGCCTGGAACGAGGTGCTCTGGCCGGCGACCAGGTAGCCGCTTAAGTTCCCCGAGCTCTGCTGCGGGAAGAAGCTCTTCGGCACGATGGCGAACAGGTAGAAGTTCAGCACCACCACCCCGAGCAGCGTGAACATCACCGCACGCGGGTGGCGGATGGCGATGGCAAGGGTGTGGTCGTAGAAATCGCGCGTGTGGTTGAACAGGCGCTCGACGGCCCGGAACAGCCGGCCCTGCTGCGGATGGGCCCGCAGCAGCCGGCCGCACAGCATCGGGGTGGTGGTGAGGGAGATCAGGAGCGAGAGCGCCACGGTGATCGCCAGCGTGAGGGCAAACTGGCGGAACACCCGCCCGACCAGTCCGCCCATCAGGATGATGGGCGTGAACACCGCGATGAGCGAGACGCTCATCGCGAGGACCGTGAAGCCGACCTCGCTCGCCCCCTGCAGCGCGGCCTTCAGGCGCGGCTCGCCGGCCTCGATGTGCCGGGTGATGTTCTCGATCACGACGATGGCGTCATCGACCACGAAGCCGGTCGACACGGTGAGCGCCATCATCGAGAAATTGTTCAGGCTGAACCCGATCAGATAGATGACCGCGAGCGTGCCGATCAGGGCGAGCGGTACGACGATCGCCGGCACGATCGCCGCGCGCGGGTTGCGCAGCATCACCAGCACCACGGTGACGACCAGCAGCACCGCCAGCAGCAGCGTGATCTCCACGTCATGCAGCGACGTGCGGATCGATCCAGTCCGATCATGGGTGACCACGAGGTGGATGCCGCGCGGAATGGAGGCGCGGATGCCCGGCAGGAGCGCCTTGATGCGGTTGACCGTCTGGATGACGTTCGCGTCGGGCTGCTTGCGGATGATCATCAGCACCGCGCGCTGGCCGTCGAGCAGGCCGAGGACGCGATCGTTCTCCACGCCGTGACGGATGCTCGCCACGTCGCCGAGGCGCACCGGCGCGCCGTTGCGGTAGGCGATGACCAGCCGCTGGTACTGGCTCACCTTCGTGGCCCGGTCGTTGACGTAGATCTGGTAGCGCTGCCCGCCGAAGGACAGCGCGCCCTTGGGACTGTCGGCGTTCGCCGCAGCGATGGCCGCGCGCACGTCCTCGAGCCCGATGCCGTACTTGAAGAGCTGACGCGGGTTCAGATCGATGCGGATCGCCGGCAGCGAGCTGCCGCCGATGTCGATGTTGCCGACTCCGGGGACCTGCAGGATCTTCTGCTGGATGATGGTCGAGGCGGCGTCGTAGACCTGACCGATGGGCAGGGTGCGCGAGGTCAACGCCAGGATCAGGATGGGCGCCTCGGCGGGATTGAAGGCCCAGTAGCCGGGGTCCGAGCGCAGCGCGGCGGGCATGTCCTGGCGGGCGGCCTGGATGGCTGCCTCGACGTCGCTCTCGGCGCCGTGGATGTTGCGGCTCAAGCTGAAGATCAGCACGATCTGCGAGCGCCCCTCGGTGCTCTGCGAGGTCATCTGGTCGATGCCCGCGATCGCACTCAAGCGCCGCTCGAGCGGCGTCGTGACGCTGGTGGCAACCGTCGCGGGGCTCGCGCCGGGCAGATTTGCGTACACCACGATGGCCGGGAAATCGACCTGCGGCATCGGCGCGACCGGCAGCAGGAAGTACGCCACCAGCCCGGCGAGCGCGAGCCCGCAGGACAGCAGCGTGGTCGCCACCGGCCGGGTGATGAACAGGCGCGAGATGTTCACGGGGCGTCGATCGGCACGGGTCCGGAGGCGTGCGCCGGTACACCGGCCCAGCGCTTCGCCCGGCGTGCCAGCTGGTCGAAGAACAGATACACCACCGGGGTGGTGAAGAGCGTCAGCAGCTGGCTCAGCACCAGTCCGCCGGCGATCGACAGACCGAGCGGTCGACGCAGCTCCGAGCCGGTGCCGGTGCCGAGGATCAGCGGCAGTGCGGCAAACAGCGCCGCCACCGTGGTCATGAGGATGGGCCGGAAGCGCAGCAGCGCCGCCTGATAGATCGCCTCGCGCGCACTCAAGCCGCGGTTGCGCTCGGCATCGAGCGCGAAGTCGATCATCATGATGGCATTCTTCTTCACGATCCCGATCAGCAGCACGATGCCGATGATGGAGATGATGTTCAGACTCTCCCCCGCGGCCATGAGCGCGAGCAGCGCCCCGATGCCGGCCGAGGGCAGCGTCGAGAGAATGGTGAGCGGGTGGATGTAGCTCTCGTAGAGCACCCCGAGCACGATGTACACCGTGGCAATGGCCGCCAGCAGCAGCAGCACCTCACTGGAGAGGCTCGACTCGAACGCGAGCGCCTCGCCCTCGAAGGTGGTGCTGATGCTCACCGGCAGGTCGATCTGCCGCTCGATGGCGCGGATGGCACTCAATGCCGCCCCGAGCGAGGCCCCCGGCGCGGTGTCGAAGGAGAACATGGCCGCGGGGAACTGCCCCAGGTGATCGAGCGTCAGGGGCGCATCCTGGACGCTGATGTGGGCGATCGAGCCGAGCGGCACCTGCCCGCCGCCGCCGGAGGGGATGTAGAACGTATTGAGCGCCTGGACGGAGTTCGAGATGTCCGGGTCGGCCGTGAGGATCACCCGGTAGTCATTCGACTGGGTGTAGATCGTGGAGATGATGCGCTGACCGAACGCGTCGTAGAGCGCATTGTCGATGGTCGCATCCGTAATGCCGAAGCGCGCCGCCGTGCTGTGATCGACGTCGATCTGAACGGTGCGGCCCTCTTCGGTGAAGCTGCTCGACACATGCGCGAGCTGCGGGGAGCGCCGCAGCGCCGCGAGCAGCTGCGGCACCCAGGGCTTGAGAATCGCGCGGCTCGCCGCCCCGAGGATGAACTGGTAGCGGGCCTGGCCGCTGATCGAGCTGATGGTCAGATCCTGCACCGGCTGCAGCGACAGGTGGATGCCGGGGACGGTGCGCGCCGCGGCGAGCAGCTGGTTCATCACGGTGGTGATGCTCGCGGCGCGCGCGTCCTTGGGCTTGAGGTTGATCAGCATCTGCCCGTCGTTGACGGTCATGTTGTTGCTGCCGACCCCGATGTACGAGGTGAGACTCACCACGTTGGGGTTGCGGCGCAGCGCCGCGGCCAGCGCCTCCTGGCGCTGGGCCATCGAATGGAAGGAGATCGAGGGCGGCCCGACCGTGCTCGCCTGCAGCAGGCCGGTGTCCTGCAGCGGGAAGAAGCCCTTGGGGATCACGATGTAGAGGAGCACCGTCAGCACCAGCGTGCCGGCGGCGATCCACAGCACCAGGCGCTCGCGCTCGAGCGCCCAGGTGAGCGCGCGCCCGTAGCGCTCGATCACCCCGTTGAACCATGCCTCGGCGCGATGCGCCCAGCGCCCCTGATGCGAGAGCGTCTCGGCATGGCCGCGCAGGAGCTTCGCGCACAGCATCGGCACCAGCGTCAGGGAGACCGCCGCGGAGATCAGGATGGCGATCGCGAGCGTGATGGCGAACTCACGGAACAGCCGCCCCACCACCTCGCGCATGAACAGCAGCGGGATCAGCACCGCGATCAGCGAGATGGTCAGCGACACGATGGTGAAGGCGATCTCGCCCGCCCCGTCGAGCGCAGCCTCGAGGGGGCGCTTGCCCTGCTCGAGGTGGCGCGAGATGTTCTCGATCATGACGATGGCATCGTCCACCACGAACCCCGAGGCGATGGTGAGGGCCATCAGCGAGAGGTTGTCGAGACTGAAGCCCGCCAGGTACATCACGGCGAACGTGCCGATCAGCGAGACCGGCACCGAGAGGCTCGGGATCAGGGTGGCCGGGATGCTGCGCAGGAACAGGAACATCACCAGCACCACGAGCGCCACGGCGAGCGTCAGCTCGAACTCCACGTCCTGCACCGAGGCGCGGATGGTCTGCGTCCGATCGGTCACCACCTGCAGAGTGACGTTCGCCGGCAGCGAGGCGCGCAGCTGCGGCAGCAGCGCGCGGATGTTGTTGACGGTCTCGATGACGTTCGCCCCGGGCTGGCGCTGAATGTTGATCAGCACCGCCGGGGTGTCATTCAGCCAGCTGGCGAGCTGGTTGTTCTCCGAGCCCATCACCACGCGCGCGACGTTCTTCAGGTAGACCGGCGCGCCGTTGCGGTACGCGACCACGATGTCCGCATACTGACTGGCGCTGTCGATCTGGTCGTTCGCATCGATGGTGTAGGCGTGCGTGGCCCCATCGAAGCTGCCCTTCGGCGCGTTCGAGTTGGCATTGGCGATGGTGGTGCGCAGATCATCGAGGTTCAGGCCGTAGGCGGCCAGCTGCGGCAGGTTCGCCTCGATGCGCACGGCGCGCTTCGGGGCGCCGTTCAAGCTCACCAGGCCGACGCCCGAGACCTGGGAGATCTTCTCGGCGATGCGCGTATCGGCGAGGTTCTGCACCGCCGTGATCGGCATCGAGCTCGAGGTCAGCGCGAGCGTCAGGATGGGCGCATCGGCCGGGTTCACCTTGGCATAGATCGGCGGGGCGGGCAGGCTCGCCGGCAGCAGCCGCTGCGCGGCGTTGATCGACGCCTGCACTTCGGCCTCGGCGACGTCGAGGTTCAGGCTGAGCCCGAACTGCAGCGTGATCTGCGAGGCGCCCGCGGAGGTCTTGGAGGACATCTGGTTCAGGCCCGACATCTGCCCGAACTGGCGCTCGAGCGGCGCGGTCACGGTCGCACTCATGACGTCCGGGCTCGCCCCGGGCAGGAACGTCGAGACCACGATGGTCGGATAGTCGACTTCCGGCAGCGTCGAGACCGGCAGCATCAGGTAACCGATCGCCCCGAGAATGACGATCGCGACCATCAGCAGCGAGGTGGCGACCGGCCTCAGGATGTAAGGCCGGGACGGGTTCATGCGCGCATCCCGCCCGGCTTACCCTTGCGCGAGGCCGGGCCCCGCGCGGTCGCGGCCTTGCCGTGGCCGCCGGGCGGATGCGCCCCCGGAATGCGGATCTTCGCCCCGTTGCGCAACTGATCGGCACCATCGGTGACGACCGTCTCGCCGAGCTTCAGTCCCTTGAGGATGGAGATGTAGTGACCATCGCTCGGTCCGGTCACCACGGTGCGCAGCGTCACGGTGTCGTTGGCGTTCACGACGTAGACGAAGTTGCTCGACGGACCGTTCTGCACCGCTTGGCCCGGTACGACGATCTGGTGCTTCAGGGTGCGCAGGACCAGCTTCACGTTGACGAACTCGTTCGGAAAGAGCGCCTGCGTCTTGTTGTTGAACAGCGCGCGCATCTGCAACGTGCCGGTGGTGGTGTTGATCTGGTTGTCGATGCTCGAGAGCCGCCCGGTGGCGATCCGGTGCAGCATGTCGCGGCTGTAGGCCTGCACGGTGAGCGCCTCACCGGCGTGCATCTCGCGGAACACCTCCTCGAGGTCGTTCTCCGGCACCGTGAAGATCACCGACATCGGCTGCATCTGGGTGACCGTGACGATCGGGGTGGTCTGGTTGGCCTGCACGAGGTTGCCCGGATCGACCTGGCGCAGTCCGGCCCGGCCCGTGATCGGCGCGACGATGTCGCAGTACGAGAGGTTCAGCCGCGCGGTCTCGAGCGCGGCCTGATCGGTCTCGACCTGCGCCTTGTCCTGGTTCACCGTCGCGCGCTGATCGGTGTAGGTCTGCTCGGAGACCGAATCCTGCGCCAACAGTCGGCGGTAGCGCTCGAGATCGATCTTCGCGCTCGAGAGCGCCGCCTGGTCGCGCGCCAGCTGGCCGCGGGCCTGGTCGAGGGCCGCCTGGTAGGGCCGCGGGTCGATCTGCGCGAGCTGCGCGCCGGCGTGCACCAGGTCGCCTTCGTGGAAGGTGACCCGCAGCAACGGACCGGACACCTGCGGGCGCACGTCCACGGTGGCGAGCGGCGTGACGGTGCCGAGCGCCGCGATGATGACGGGGACGTCCCGGGCGGTGCTGCGGGCCACCTCGACCGGCATCGGTCCCCCGTTCATCGAGCCCTTTTTCTGCCGATCGGCGTGACCGCGATAGATCGCAAAGGCGATCAGCAGAACGAACGCGCCGAGCCCGATCCAGGCGATGCGCCGATGTCGGCGGACCACGGCCAGATCGGGTGCAGCGGATGCCAGATCGGACTGGCCGCCCTCGTGTGATTCCATGGGCATGAGACTACCATTTGCGACCGCGGTTCAGCGGGACCGGCCGGCGCCCTAAGCTCAAGATTTGTCAGGAACTTGTGGCACCGTCAGCCCCCCGGCGGCTGCAGGCACAGCCCGTCGATGCGAACGCACGGTTCACCGCAGACAGGCGCCGCACCGCGACCCAACAGCCCGTCGGGAGCGGGGCATGACGACGCTCACTCGGTCGGTGGGACTGTCAGAATCCTCCCAGCGCTTGACGCCTCAGGACGCTCGGATGTGCGTCGCTCAGTTCCACCGCGCGACCCTGGGGTCACACACACCTCTGCCGTTGAGCGCAATGCATCGTGCGGGTGATGCCCCGGCTCGGATCGATCCGGCGCTCGCCACCGGCTTCAGCACCGACAGGTGTCCCGGAACTCGCAGCACACGCGATGTTCGCGTCGGGCCTGCTGCTCCTGGGCGCAGTGGGGCTCGCCAAACGGTCCTAAATCCGGCCGTGTGAGGCGTACGGCCGAACGCAGTCCGGCTGCGTTCGGGGCGATATCTGAGCGCGCACGGGGCCCTCCATGCTGCGGGTCATCGAGCGCCCAATCTGCGCAGGTGTCTGCACAGACGGAGGCTTTGATCGAAGTGTTCCGCATGGGGGAAATCCTGTGATTCATTGCGGCTATGGCAGAAGACGCTGCCCTTAGGACCGATCCAGGGCTCAGGATGAGGCCATTCGGTTCAATATTGACGAGGTAAGGAAATTTCCTTACCATGCGGTGATCGGATTCAGGAGCGTTGCCATGCGTGTCCTCCACGAAGTCGCCACGCTGACCTCCAAAGGCCAGATTACGCTGCCCAAGCCCATCCGCCAGGCACTCGGCGTCGAAGTCGGCGGCAAGCTCGCGTTCGACCTGCGGGGCAACCAAGTGGTCGTTACCCGTGTTGATGCCGAGCACGAAGACCCCGCCATCGGCGCATTCCTGAACCTGCTGGTGCGCGACATCGAAGCGGGTCGGAACATATCGGGATTACCCGAGGATCTGGCTCGCGCCGTTCTGGAGCAAGCCGGTCACGGGGTGAACCTGGACGATGAGATCAACGGGGACGTCGCGCTCTGATGCAACAGTATGGCTGGACGCTGCTGTTCCACGACTGCCTCATCGAGCAATTGCACCGTCTGCATGATGCTAAACGGCGCGCACAGGAGAATGACTCGGAGGAATTCGAGTCCAACGCCAACGTCAAACTCTTCCGGGCCTTGAGCCATTTGATGCTGGAGGTGGTTCCAAGTGACCCTGCGCGCGATGAATACCGCCAGGGCAACACCCTGGGGCCGGCCCACCGCCATTGGCGAAGGGCCAAGATCGGAAGGCGTTTCCGGCTCTTCTTCCGGTACGACTCGAAAGCCAAGGTCATCGTGTATGCCTGGGTCAACGATGAAAAGACCTTGCGGTCTTCCGGCAGCAAATCGGACCCCTATACCGTGTTCGAAAAGATGCTCGGGCGCGGAAGCCCGCCCGACGATTGGACTGCACTGGTACGGACAAGCAATCAGGATTGGAGCAAACCGGACTAGGCATTCCTCATACAGCCGCAGACCACTGTGATAGCCCGTCTGGAACGATTCGTGTTGACGCGGATGCAGTTCGTAAACGGGGATTGGCGCTGCAAGCCGGGCAGGGAGTCGATCCAGCTAGGACCCGTAGCGCGAATCGCTTGATGCGCGGCGATGCGTTACGCGCCACTCAGTGAGGATCGCCGGGACGATGCACCCACACCTGGCCGACTGAGTCGGGGAAATCCTCCCTTCGGGCGCATGCTGCGCCGGCGCGCCGCCTCCCACGACACCAGGCCGAGCCGCATGGGGTATAAAGCCCCGACCCGAAACGGTCGCGGGCCGCCCGCACCGATGGCACACACCGCACAGGACTCTCACCCGATGAAGCACTTCCTCCTCGCCGTTCTGGCCCTGGGCTGCTGCAGCTGCAGCGTCCATGCCCAAGGGACGCCGGCCCCTCAGTTCAAGCCGACCGAGGTCACGACCACCGGTTCGGTCACGGTGAACGGCAAGCTCATCCACT
>JAKBDK010000019.1:0-56816 GCA_021834525.1 Pseudomonadota bacterium
TAGGGTCGGAATCGAACCGGCGTAGACGGCTTTGCAGGCCGCTGCATGACCACTCTGCCACCTAGCCTTACGCGAATCGATCCGGGGTGGAGGACCGGATCCCGCTCCGGAGCCGAGCACGCGGTTTCCGGGTTCACTGGCAACGCAGAATGATTTCTTAAGTCATTGATTTTCAATGACATCTTGCGTTACCAAGGGCGTGCATGCTACACCAGCGCTCACCCGGTTGCCAAGCGTGGCGCACGCCATCGGCTCTCAGAGGCGCGGTGAACTGAGCGAGACGGGTCGACTCAGGGAACGGGCTGCTCGGCGGCGGGTTCTACCGCATCGAGCCCGAAGCTCTTCCAGTCCGGACCCCAGAGCTCTGCGGGGTGCTGCGTGCGGTCCGTGCCGTTGCCGCATCGCATGGAGTCCGCGGGACAGAATTTCTCGCATCCCCAGCAGATGCGCTCCGGATGACCCGGATTGACCGGAAATTTTGCAGCCATGCACGCGCATGTTACGCGGGCGGTTGCGCACCCTCCTTGATAAAAATCACCTAACGCCACGAATCGACGCGGGTTTCATTTCGCCCGGTCATCCACGCACCTGCGCCAGGAGCCGCTCGATGAGGATGCGCGCCTGCTCCACGTAGCCCCCGCCGAAAAGGTTGGCATGGTTGAGCACGTGGTAGAGGTTGTACAGATCCGCCCGCAATGCATGTCCGTCGGGAAGCGGCGCCGCATCCTCATATGCCGCAAAAAAAACAGTGTCGAACCCCCCGAAAAGCCGAGTCATCGCCAGGTCCGTTTCCCGGTCACCGTAGTACACGGCCGGATCGAAGATGACCGGCCGACCCTCGATATCCGTACTCCAGTTCCCAGCCCACAGATCCCCATGCAGCAGTGACGGCGCCGGTTGGTGTCCCGCCAGGAGTGCCTCGACCGCCTCGAGCACTCGGGCGCCCGGCGCCTCGAGTAGCCGTCCATAGCCATGATGCATCGCAAGCTCGAGTTGCGGGCGCAGGCGATGCTCACGCCAAAACACTGCCCAGCTCTCGCACCAGCCGTTCAATTGCGGTGAGCGGCCGATGTAGTTGTCGTCGGTCCAACCGAACTGCTCGGCCCGCACCGCGTGCAGTGCAGCGAGCCCTCTTCCGAGTTGCCGCTCGCTGTCCGCCGTATTGGGCCGTGCCTCGATCCACTCGAGCGCGATGAAGGCATCGTCCCCGGCGACACTCTGAGCCCGCACCCGCGGCACTCTCAGCGCGTGCGCCGCGGCGAGCGCCTGCAGCCCAGCGGCCTCCGCTGCGAGCCGAGCACTCGCCTGCGCCGGGGCGGTCTTCACGAACAGCACGCCCTCTGCGCTTCGCCACCGGTAACACCGGTGCGCGCTGCTGCCGCCGATCTCTCGTTCGGGATCCGACGCGCAATCGAATCCCAGTTGTACCGCAAGCTCGCGAGCAAGACGGTGCATCGCACCCCTCCGAACCCACCCCGCCGACCCCTCCGGGTGCTCTCGATGGGCCGTCGCGCTCGCGACGGCCCACCTGCGGGGAAGCCTACCAGTCCTTGGCCAGCACGGTGCAGATCCGTGCCAATCCATACACATCCCGCGTGTCGGATTCCTCGGCCGGAGAGTGCGAGTACTTCGTCGGCCAGCCCAAGGCGATCGCATTGGCACCGTAGCGGGTGTACACCGCAGAATCGTTGCCGCCGCCCGTGATCCCGTATTGCACGGGAATGTGATGGGCGCGCGAGAGCGCGACCACGCGCGCCACATCCGCCGGCGAATCGATGTGCGAGAGGTCGACTGCGCGCACGACGTAGCCTTGGCCGAGCGGCTGATCGCCGTAGCGCCGCGCCTCCAGAGGCGATTGGCTGCTGACGAACATGTCGACGGCAAAGACCACGTCGGGCTCACGCCCGAGTTTCGCCACGCGCGCGGCATAAGCGGCCGCTCCCTGCAGTCCGACCTCCTCGCGTGTGGCCCACAGGAACGTCAGCTGCCGACCCGGGTGCTCGCGCGCGTAGTTCGGGCCGAGCGCGCGCACGGTCTCGATGAGCGCGGTATCCCCGGCACGGTCATCAATACTCCTGACCTGGAAATGCTCACCGAGCAGCGCCCGGTAGGTCTTCGGTATGGTCAGGAAATCCCCGACGTGGATCCCGAGACGCTCGGTGGCCGCACGCGAATCGGTGCCGACGTACGCATCGGCGGACTCATTGAGCGTGCTGAGCGCCGGCGGCCATGTGAAGCCCGGCCGATCCCAGCCCGAGGGCAGACCGAGGACCGCGCCAATGCTGCGCCCGTCCGGCAGATGCACCAGCATCACATGACCGAGGTAGTAACGGCCGTAGAACCCACCGAGCTCGCGCACCACCAGTTCGCCATCGGGCTGGATGTGCGTGACCTGATAACCGATCTCATCCATATGGGCATCGAAGAGGATGCTCGGCGCATGCACCCCCGGCACCGCATGCCCGATGTGCAGCACCAGATTGCCGGCCGGATCGACATGCGTCAGGGGACGTGCCCAGGCCGGCAGTCGCGACCGGATCGCCTCACGTGCGCCCTGCTCGTGACCGCTCGCACCGTACGCGGTGGTCATCGTCTCGAGCGTCTTCAGCACCTGAGCATTCGGTGCCTTGGGGCGATCGAGCACCGGCTGGTAGATGCGCCCGGGTGCACGCGCCGCATCGAACGGATCGTCCGCGACGCTCATGGGCGTCACGCGCTCACCGAGATAGAGCTCGATCAGCCGCGTCAGCTTGCGAAGATCGGCCCGGGAGAAGGTCTCCGCAGGGGTGACGGGGAAGAGCGTCGGCACGCCCAGCTCGGCGAACCGCGCCGGCAGTGCGGGTTTCGGCCCGAACCCGCCGATCACCGGCGCTCGGGCCGCAACGCTTCTCGTGTCGATGTGATGCGCGCGGGCGAGGGTGAGCAGCGCAGCCGGCAGTCCCTCCCCCGAACCCGGGGTCGCGGTTCCGACCAGCACCCCATCACCCGGGCGCACACCCGCCACCGTGGCGTTGGCCCCGGGCACCAGCGCATCGACTCGGCCGACGAAAATCATTTCCTGGGGCGGACGCTCGGTCAGCACCCGGGCCAACCCTCGGCCGCCGACCCACTGTTGGGTCACGAAGGCGATGGTCGTGGTGCCGTGCGCGTGGGCGTGCGCGAGCCCCTGCGTCGCCTCGAGCAGCGCCTCCCAGCCGAAGCGGTCGCCGGCCGCAGCGCCCGCCTCGTCATCGGCCCCGATCGTGATCGGTGCCTGCGCCAGTTCGATCGGATCGAGCAGATCGGCGCCGGCAGCGTGCGCCTCGGCCGCGGACGTGGCACCGATGTCCACGTACAGGTTCCCGATCGGAGACATGGACGGCGGATTCAGGTGTTCCGGGGACAGATGAATGCTCAGGCCCGCGAAACCGCCGTTCAGCAGTCCCTTGGGTGTCACCACATGCACCGGTTGTGCAAATTCCAGTGCATCGAACACGGGATTAGGGTCGCGCGTCGGCAAGCGCTGAACACGGAGGTAGCCCCGCCGATCGATGGCGCCGACCACATAGCCGGGTTGATCGATCGGCGCGACGATGAGCCGATGCGGCGAGCCACTGCCGACACTCACCCACACATCATCCATGTTGTCCGTGTGTGGCTTCAGCCCCTGACCGCGCAGCTGATGCTCGATGGCTGCGGAGAGCGTCTGCTCATAACCGGAGACCGCAACGATGCGGCTCAGGGCCGCAAAGTTCGGCGGCGCTGCGAAAGCCAATGCCGGTGCAATGATGGTGGCCGTCAGGACGGCCGCTGCGATCATGGGCGCTCGTCGTGTCATCAGGACTCCCCGCAGCCCCGGTGGGGCGATTTGGCATTTTGCGGCTATTATGGAGCATCCGTCTCGGACTGCGGCCGCGGCGGGCGGCGCTTCTCGGCCGATGCGCCAGCCCGAGCGGTTCGTGCGGCGGGCCGGGATTCGCCACACACCCGGAGCCGATCGATCTTCCGCCGCAGTCCGATGCCCAGAGCACCGCTCCACGACTTCCTCGCGCGCCATCCCCGCCTGTTCGTCCTGACGGGCGCCGGTTGCAGCACCGCCTCGGGCATTCCCGACTACCGTGACGCGGACGGACAGTGGAAGCACGCGCCACCGACCCATTATTCAGCCTTCATAGGCCACGAGGCGGTGCGCAGACGCTATTGGGCTCGCAGTCTGATCGGCTGGCCGCGCGTGCAGGCCGCGCAGCCCAATGCCGCGCATGCGGCACTTTCGAATCTCGAGCGCCAGGGACGCATCGAACTGCTCGTGACTCAGAATGTCGACGGACTGCACCAAGCTGCCGGTACGCGTCAGATCGTGGATCTGCACGGTCGCATCGACCAGGTGGTGTGCATGAGCTGTGCGGAGCGCAGCGCGCGTGCGGCGCTGCAGGCGCGGCTGCTGCGCATGAACGCGCCTTGGGGCCGACTCTCTGCACTCGCCGCACCCGACGGGGATGCGGACCTCGACGGCCTGCCGTTCGAGCGATTCGAAGTGCCGCCCTGCGAGCGCTGCGGCGGCATCCTCAAGCCCGACGTGGTGTTCTTCGGTGAAAACGTGCCGCGCCCGCGCGTCGATCAGGCATTCGATGCGCTCGCACGCGCCGATGCACTGCTCGTGGTGGGTTCCTCGCTGATGATCTACTCCGGCTATCGCTTCGCGCAGGCCGCATCCGCTGCCGGCCTGCCGATCGCGGCGGTGAACCTCGGGCGCACGCGGGCCGATCCGCTGTTGACGCTGAAAGTCAGCGAGCCGTGCGCCGAAGCGCTCGCCGGTCTGTAACCGACGCGCAGCGCTCGGCTCGACCCGTCCTCACATCGTGAGCACGACCCGGTACTGCGCCTTGCCGCTCATCATGCGCGCATAGGCCTCACCGGCCTTCTCGAGCGGGTAGGTCTCGATCATCGGACGCACGCCCGAGAGTTCCGCGAAACGCAGCGTATCTTCCGAATCGCTCGGCGTGCCGGACGCCCAGCCCTGAATCGAGCGGCTGCCACCGATCAATTGCAGCGGGGTGACCTCGATGGGCGAGAAATCCGCGCCGACCACGATCAGCTTGCCGTCCGGCCCCAGCCCGTCGATCACCTCGGTCATCGACTTGGCATTCGGCGGGGTGGCCAGAATGACGCGTGCACCGCCGAGCTTCTGCAGTGCGTCCGCCGCACGCTCGACGGTGCTGTCGATGTAGTGCCGCGCTCCGAGCTTGCGCGCCAGCTCCGCATTTTCCGCGCCACGGCTGATCGCGACCACTCGGAAGCCAAATTTGCTCGCGAACTGGATACCCAGATGCCCGAGCCCGCCGATCCCGAGGACCGCCACGGTGTCCCCGGGCCGCGCGCCGCTGTGCCGCAGCGCGTTGAACGTCGTGATGCCCGCACACAGCAGCGGTGCGGCCTCGACCGGATCCAAAGCCTCCGGCATCGCCGCGAGCGCCTCCACCGGGGCGATCATGTACTCGGCGTATCCGCCGTCGTAACTGATGCCCGGCACGCGCACGTTGCGGCAGTTGCGAAAATCACCCCGGCGGCACGCTGGGCAGGTGTTGTCCTGACCGCCGTGCCAACCGACGCCCACGCGCTGCCCCAGGCGCCACTCGCCACTCCCCGCGCCGAGCGCATCGATGACGCCGGCGACTTCATGGCCGGGCACTCGCGGATACTGGATTCCGGGCCAGGTTCCCTCCTGCGTGAAGGCGTCACTGTGACAAATGCCGCACGCCTGCACCTTAATGCGCACTTGCGCAGTCTTCGGCTCGGGAATGGGCCGCGTCACGATCTCGAACGCCCCGCCCGGGGCGCTGATCTGCGCCACTTTCATCGTTCTGGCTGCCGCCTGGATCATCGCCATAACCGCTCCTCGAGTGAGTTCTGCACCGCCGGCCGACAGGCCGGCCTGACTTGCACCTGCGCCGAACCGATCCGCACTGTGATCGGACGGGCCGCATCCGACCGCGTCGAACGGCGCCTTCACTCCGCGTCACCCACATCGCGATTCACGGCTGAACGATGGACGCCGTCGTCTGGCTTTTACCTTATACAGCCACGCGACTTGACGCAAGATCACGGCCCCATGGCATCCGCGAGCGCCGAGGTCTCGCGGCGCATCGGCGCACGCACCCCTTCACGGGACCTGCGCCGACACCTGGGAACCGCTCAGCGTCCGAGTACTTTCTTGCGCAGCGCCGGCTCGCGCTGCCTCAGGAGCATGACGCTGTCGTACTGCGGTATGTTCAGGCCCGCGGGCTTCACCGCGCTCACCCTCTTCATCTGCACCCACTGACGGAATTTCAACGCGTCCTGGTCGTTGGGCACCTGGCTCACCTCGGCGGAATATTGATGCTCGATGGACTTCACCGAGTCGCAAGCGGTTTCGAACGTGCTCTTGTTCAGTCAACCGTCACGCTGTCGCGCACTGGCGTCGCAGTGGCAGCCGCGGGCGGCGGCGCACCCTTCGTCCCGAGTACGACATCGAGTGCCGCCCGATCGACGACCTCGCGTTCGAGCAACAATCGAGCCAGCGTCTCGAGCGTCTGGCGCTGCTCGCCCAAGGTTTTGGCGACCCGATCGTGCGCTTCACGGATCAGTCGCGCGACCTCCTCGTCGATCACCCTCGCCGTCTCGTTGCTGTAGAGCGCCGACTGCGGCATGTCGGGTACCGACAGATACGCCGAGCGCCGACCTGTGTCGAAGGCCACCTGCCCCAATCGCTCGCTCATGCCGTACTGGGTGATCATGTGCCGGGCCATGTCCGTGGCGCGCTGCAGATCATCCTGCGCTCCGGTCGACACGTCCGCGTAGATCAGCTCCTCGGCGACCCGTCCGCCGAGCAGCACATCCAGCCGATCGAGCAGTTCGCTGCGCTTGAGCAAGTAGCGGTCTTCCGTCGGCAGCTGCTGGGTGTAGCCGAGCGCCCCGATCCCGCGAGGAATGATCGAGATCTTGTTCACTCGGTCGGCATGCGGGCGGCTCTCGGCCACCAGCGCATGGCCGGCCTCGTGATACGCCACCGTCTCCTTCTCCTTGGGGTTCATGACCCGATTGCGCTTCTCCAGCCCCGCCACCACACGGTCGATCGCCTCGTCGAAGTCCTGCGGTTCGACCGCCGTCTTGTTGGAACGCGCGGCATGCAGCGCCGCCTCGTTGACGATGTTCGCCAGGTCCGCGCCGGCGAATCCCGGCGTCTTGGCGGCCACCTGGGCGAGATCCACCGCGGGACTGAGCTTCACGTTCTTGGCGTGGACTTTGAGAATCGCCTCGCGCCCCTTGATGTCCGGCCGGTCGATGGCCACGTGCCGGTCGAATCGACCCGGCCGCAGCAGCGCCGGATCGAGAATCTCGGGGCGATTGGTGGCCGCCAGGATGATCACACCGCTGTCGGACTCGAACCCATCCATCTCGACCAGCAGCTGGTTGAGGGTCTGCTCGCGCTCGTCGTTGCCGGCCAGACCGCTCATGCCGCGCGCCTTGCCGAGCGTATCGAGCTCATCGATAAAAATGATGCATGGGGCGCGTGCCCGCGCCTGCGCGAACAGATCGCGCACCCGGGCCGCCCCGACACCGACGAACATCTCGACGAACTCCGAGCCGCTGATCGACAGAAACGGGACACCCGCTTCCCCGGCGACGGCTTTGGCGAGCAGCGTCTTGCCGGTTCCGGGCGCTCCGACGATGAGCACGCCCTTGGGGATCTTGCCGCCGAGCCCGCGAAAGCGCTGCGGATCGCGCAGGAACTGCACCACCTCCTCGAGCTCCTGCTTGGCCTCATCGATGCCGGCGACATCGGCGAACCGGACGCGGATTTCGGATTCGACGTACAGTTTCGCCTTACTCTGCCCAACACCCATTGCAAAGCCGGATCCGCCGCCGAGTCCTCGGCGCATCAGCCAGCTCCAGAGCACGAACAGCACCAGAAACGGCAGCACCCACTCGAAGAGCGTACGCATCCAGGGGTTCGACGGAGCGCCGGAGTAACGCACGTGCGCCGCCTGCAGCTCGGCGGCCAGTTGCGGATCCTCCATCCGCTGCGTCATCACCTGACGCAGCGGCGTCCCCGCAACCACGGGCGCGCCGCTCAGCCGCTTGAAATCCTCCGCGGACAGCAGCGCCTGTGCGCCGGTGAGATCGACCTGGGCATCAATCGTCTGCTGCCCGACCACCGCCTCACGGACCTTGCCGGCCGCCAGCAGCGTCTTGAAGTCGCTGTACGGAAGCGTCGCAGCCCCGGGCGTGACCAGCAGGAACTGCATCCCCACCAGCAGCCCGATCAATGCCGCCCAGAACCAGAATGACGCGAATCTGTTGCCGTTGCTTGCCGCCATCGATCCTCGCCCGCTCGCTCGTCGGCCTCACCGTGATCCGGCGTGGCGCACGGCGGTGATCCGCACTGCGATACGCCGCCAACACGTATAACCCGGCGGAGATTCCCGACCAAGAGGACAACCGCGCAGTTCTCTAGTGGAAACTGCGTATGGGTGGCCGCTTCCACCGGCTGCCGAGCGCCCCTGCGTACGATCGAGGGGGTTGCCGCCGAACGGCCGTGTCCGCCGTGCGCTCCGGTCCACCCGCTCACCGCCGGCGTCGGGTGTGTCGCTCGAGCTCGACGTTCCGCTCGGTCATGGCGCGGGACACCGGCTGGCGTGCAGAGTCGGGCACGTGCCACGCCGGAGGACCGAGCGCATCGGCGGCGAGGGGTCCGATGAGGCGCCGTCTGAACCGCGGCCCCACTCAGCTCGCGCGGTTAGAACGGGACCCGCGTGACGACGAACCCGATCCAGTAGAGCACGCCGCGGCTGATGCGAGTTGTGCGCCACAGAACGAGCAGCAGCGCCATGATGCCGAGATTGACCGCCATTGCGCCCCACAGGCCCCCGCGCAGTCCATCCCCCACCCAGTCACCGAACGCCGAACCGACACTGTTGGCGGCAACCGCGGCCAGCCAGTAGAACCGCTCATCGGTCCGCATGGTGATCGGTGCGAAGCGGACCGTCCCGCGGCGCGCGAACCAGACGCCGAGGACGACCACCAGCGCCCCGAGCAGCACGCCGGTCCCGGCGGCATTGCCCCAACGCAGGGCCCGATCGAGGCCGTCCGAGATCTCCGCGCCGAGCGCCGATGAGCTCAGGAGGAGCAGCCCGTACAGCGTCGGCACGAACCGCCGCGTGCGCCCGTTCGCCACGAGCAGCGCCGCGAAGGCGACCGCGGCGACGAGCAGCGCTCGTGCATATCCGAGCTTCAGAGACAGAGACAGAGCGTCGCCGGACAGATCCCCGGCCGTCGTGACGATGACTTTGAGGATCCAGAAGGCCAGGGTCACCGCGGCGACCTTGCTCGGCGCCCCCGGCGATTCTGCCGCGCGCGAGGCACCCGCCACCGTGCCGATGTGCACAGGATCTGCGGTCATCTCACTCCTCGTGGTCGCGGCTCGGATCCGTGGGACTCCATGGGGAATTGGACCATGCGCTGCGGACCCGGACAAGTCCAGCGGCCACCACGCGCACGCGTCGCACAGGAGCCGAAACGGCGCCGCTGCGCTGTTGTATGATCACCCCGGCTGTGACCTCAGGCCGGAGCGAACCGCGATTTCGCTCGCCTGCCGTCGCGGCGCGAGGACCCCCGACCCTGCCGTATGTTCGCCCGGCGCACCGTGCGTCGGGTGGGCTCGCGAGCCCAGCCGCCTGGAGCGATGATGAGTGCCCGCAACGAGACGCCCGCGATCCCCGTGCCCCTGGACCCGATGAGCGAACAGCCGGCCATCCGCACCGTCGCGATGCCCGCGGACACGAATCCGGCGGGCGATATCTTCGGCGGATGGCTGATGTCGCAGATGGATCTGGCCGCGGGCATCGTCGCAACCCGACGCGCCAAGGGCCGCACGGTGACCATTGCCGCCGATCGGATGACCTTTCTGCAACCGGTCTTCGTCGGTGACGAAGTGAGCCTCTTCGCGCGCCTGACGCAGACCGGGCGAACCTCGATGCACATTTTCGTCGAGGCGTGGCGTCGTCCCCGCGAGGGCGGTGAGCTCGTCAAGGTGACGCAAGCCACGTTCATTTATGTCGCCGTCGATGCGTCGCGCAAGTCACGCCCGCTGCCGGACGTCGACTGACGGCGCGGGGCCGTGATGCGCCTCTGAGCTGCGGCAGCTGATGTCTGCCGACGTGGCGCGCCCGGGCCGCGCTGGAATATACTTCGGTCGAATACAACAGGCCTGCGCCTGCGCCGCGCTGACGTTCGGCCCGACGGGATCCGACGCGAGCGGGACACGGGATTTTCAAGAGGGCGCCCGATCATGCAAGGCTCACTGCTGCGATTGTACGTCCACGAGGATCACCGTCATCACGGGCGGCTCGTGTGGGAATGGCTGCTCGAGCAAGGCAATGCGCTCGGCATGCGCGGCGGCTCGGCGTTCAAAGCGATGGCCGGCTTCGGCCGCCACCACGTACTGCATGAGGCGCGCTTCTTCGAGCTCGCCGGCACGCTCACCGTCGAGGTGGAATTCATCGCCACGCAGGAGGAGGCGCAGAAACTGCTCGCGCGGCTGCATGAGCAGAAACTGCGCGTGTTCTACGCGTACACGCCGGCAACCTTCGGGGTGATCAACCCCGACGCATCGGACCCGCCATCGATCGCAGAGACCTGAGCGTTCGGCGCCGCACTCCCGTTCAGCCCCCGCCGGTCCGCTCCTGCGAATCGGCCACCGGCATCGCCCGCAGCATGCCGAGCGCCTCATACCGCACGGCGGCCTCGGTATCGACACACAGGACGCTGATCAACAACCCCTGCGCGCCCCAGTAGCGCCGCTCGCGTGCCAGTTCAGTGCAGGTGACGATCCAGCCGGGCCGGCCCCGGGCCGCGGCCACCACGGCCGACCGCGAGCGGCCATCGAACTCGGGCAGCTGCAGCCGCGCGATCTGCGCCGCGAGGAGTCCGCGCAGCACCACACCAGGGGCGGCCGGCATGCGGATACACAGTGCTCCGTACCGCCAGGCCTGCAGCGTCTGCCGCTGCGCCTCGCTCTCGATGTCCACGGCCGTGAGCACGCCGGCGATCCGGCCGTGCAGCCGACGCAGAAACGACACCATGGCGCTGCCCGTACAGCAGAAATGATCGAGCAGCAGGACACAGGCCTGCTGCTCGGCCGCACGGAACAGGCGGGATCGAGCCGCGCGGCGCCCCAGGCGCGCCGTTGCGACGGCCGGGTACGCGCACTCGAGTGCCTGGGTGATGTGCTCGAGCGAGCCGGTCACCGGCGCGTACGCACAGGGCCACTCGTCGCGGCGCAGCTGCGCCTCGAGCGCCTGCAGGAGGCTCGATTTGCCGCTGCCCCGTGGACCGAGCAGCGTCAGGTGCTCCCCGTCGAGCAGCCGACGCTTCAGGGGCGCGCAGAACTCACGCAGATACGGCTGTGGGACCCGGCGCGCCCGTGCTGGGCGCGCCGGTGCCGGGGCCGTGGGCGAACTCTCACGCCGCGTACAGGGCCCCCTCGCCGAGTTCGTGCTCGATCTCGAGCAGACGGTTGTATTTCGCCATGCGTTCGGAGCGGCACAGCGAGCCGGTCTTGATCTGCCCCCCACCCATCGCCACGGCGAAATCCGCGATGAAGCTGTCTTCCGTCTCGCCCGAGCGATGCGAAACGACGAACCTCCAGCCGGCCTGTCGGCACAGGCCGATTGCCTCGATCGTCTCACTCACGGTCCCGATCTGATTGAGCTTGATGAGCGCCGCCGTGCAGGTCCGCTCGCCGATGGCGCGGCGGATGAATTGCGGGTTGGTCACCAGAATGTCATCCCCGACGATCTGGATCCGATCGCCGAGCTGCGCGGTCATGGCCTGGAAGCCCTCCCAGTCGCCCTCGGCGAGCCCGTCTTCGATCGACACGATGGGATAGCGGTCCACCCAGCGGCCGTACAGCGCGATCATCTGTGCCGAGGACTGCTCGCCCTGACCGCTGCGCGTCAGGTGGTAGCGCCCGTCCGCACAAAACGAGGTCGCCGCCGGATCGAGCGCAAGGGCGATGTCCTCCCCCGGGCGAAACCCGGCGCGCTCGATTGCGTTCACGATCAGCTCGCACGCCTCCTCGTTGCTGCGCAGCGCCGGGGCGAACCCACCCTCATCGCCGACCGCCGTACTGAGTCCGCGCTCGTGCAGCAGCGTCTTCAGCGCCTGGAAGGTCTCCGCGCCGTAGCGCATGGCTTCGGCGAAACTGCGCGCGCCCCGTGGCACGATCATGAATTCCTGGAAATCCAGACTCGAATCGGCGTGCTTTCCGCCATTGATCACGTTCATCATCGGCACCGGCATCCGGAACGCCCCGACGCCGCCGAGATAGGCATACAGGGGCATGCGTCGCGCGGCCGCCGCCGCACAGGCGACGGCCTGCGAGACGCCGAGGATGGCGTTCGCGCCCAGGTACGCCTTATTCGGCGTGCCGTCGAATTCGCGCATCATTTTGTCGATGCGGGCCTGTTCACCCGGATCGAAACGGATCAGCCGCGGACCGATGATCTCATTGACGTTGGCAACCGCCTTGCGCACGCCCTTGCCCGCGTAGCGGCGCGGATCGCCGTCGCGCAGTTCGACGGCCTCGAACTCGCCCGTCGAGGCCCCCGAGGGTACCGAGGACGTGCCGAGGGTCCCATCCGCGAGCCGTACCACGACGCGCAGGGTCGGAACCCCCCGCGAGTCGAGAATCTCCATCGCCTTGATGCACTCGATCCGAGTCGATGTCATGGTGCCAGACCTTTCATGCTCAATGCCGTGAGGTCCCTGTTGTTCCCCCCCGCGACCGTCCCGGCAGCGCGCATCCCCACGAGGTCGCACGCCGCATCCGCACCGGGGCGCCTCACCAGAGGGCCCGCGGATGAGCACTGCGATTCTCGCCGGACGGGGCCGATCATACGAACTGGGCGCATTCGACTCAAACCCCGCCGCCCCGTGCAGGCCGCCCGCAGCCCCCCGCCCGGAGGCGCGCGCCCACCTCCACGATGAGCGCCGCGTCCCCGAGGAACGATCGGGTCGGGCCGCCGCGGCGCCCCGGGCCGATCCGCATTCATACGGATACCGCCGGCGCCCCGGGCGCGCTAGTCTTGACTCGTCATACACACCCGTCCCATCAGTATGGCTCCCTGGCGTTCCATGCTGTCGACCGAGCTCGTTCAGAGCGTCCTGGAGTCCGCCCCGGACGCCATCGTGATCGTGGATGGCACGGGCGCGATTGCCTTCACCAACCGCCAGGTACGGATCTCCTTCGGCTACGAGCCCGAAGAACTGCTCGGTCACCCCGTCGAATGGTTGCTGCCGACACTGGAGGCTGCCGAGCACCTCGGCGCCGCGGTGAGCGCGCCCGGCGCACCGCGCGCCCGGCGGTTGTGCGCGCACCGCGAGCTCACCGCACGCCGCAAGGACGGCAGCGAGTTTCCGGTCGAAGTCAGTCTGAACCCGGTGTATGCGGCCGGTCACACGCTCATCGCCACGGTCATCCACGACGTGACCGAACAACGGCAGCTGCAGCTTGAACTTGAAAAGGCCCACATTCATCTGCAGTCGGCCTACCTGGAACTGAAACAGTTCGCCGCGCAAGCACCGATCGCCATGGCCATGTTCGATCGCGACATGCACTACATCGCCGCGAGCGACCGGTGGACCGCCGACTTCGGTCGCGGTCGCGCAACGCTGATCGGGATGAATCACTATGAGCTGTATCCGGAGCTCCCCGAGCTGTGGCGCGAGGCGCATCGGCGCGGTCAGGCCGGAGAATTCCTCAAGCGCGACGAGGAGCTGTGGCACCGCCCGGACGGGACACACTCCTGGATCCGATGGGCGATCACACCCTGGCGCAACGATCGGGGTGAAATCGGCGGCATCATCATCCTGGCCGAGGACGTCTCCGGTAACAAACGGGTCAAGGAACTTCAACGGCACATCGATGAGCGCACGACGCAGCTGCGGGCGCTCGTGGCGGAACTCGAGGGCACTGAGTTTCGGGAACGGGAGAATCTCGCCCGCGATCTGCACGATGATCTCGGCCAGCTGCTCGCCGCCGCCCGCATCCGACTCCTGCCGCTGGTGCAATCGACCGATCCGGCCGTCCAGGCGACGGCCACGGCGCTCGATGCGTTGATCGCGCGGGCCAACAGTGCCACCCGCACGCTCGCGGCGAATCTCGCGCCGGCGGCACTTCATGAGCGCGGCCTCGGCGCAGCGCTGCACTCCCTCGCCGAGGACGTCGAGCGGACCTTCCCGATTCACATCGAGGTCATCGAGTTCGGCGATCCTGAGTCGCTGACGGACGTGACCCGCTCCATTCTGTATCGCGCCGCGCGCGAGCTGCTCATCAACGCTGCCAAACATGCCAAAAGCGACCGGGCCACCGTTGAGTTCGAGGCCGACGGCAGCGATATCGTGCTGCGGGTCATCGATGACGGCATCGGTCTGGATCCGACCGTGCAGGTCACGGCGGCGCCCACCGGATCGGGCCTCGCGACGATCCGGCAGCGCCTGCGGCTCATCGGCGGTTCGTTCGAGCTCCTGTCCCGATCCGGTGAAGGCACGACGGCCGTTCTGCGCGCACCGATGCGAGAGCCGCCGCAGCCGGGCGGTCGCACGCCGACGCGCCTTCATGAGCGCAGCTGAGCCCCCCGGCCCTCGAGACGCCCCGATGACCACGCGCATCCTGCTCGTTGAAGATCATCGTCTGGTCCGTGAGGCCGTGCGAGACGCACTGCGCAAAGAACCCGACTTCGCCGTCATCGGCGAAGTCGGCTCCTCCCAGGATGCGCTGCAGAGTGTGCAGGCACTGGACCCGGACGTGATCATTCTCGACATCGGGCTGCCGGATTTCAGCGGCATCGAACTGACTCACCGGCTGCGCCAAACCGGCTGCCGCGCCCGGATCGTCGCGCTGTCGGCGTATGCCGAGAAGCACTTCGTGACCGAGATGCTGCGCGCCGGTGCCGCGGCATACGTCTCCAAGAACGCCGCCGGAACGGAACTCGTCCAGGCCATCCGTGCCGTCGAACGCGGTCAGAACTACGTCAGCCCCGATGTCACGGGCAATCTCGTCTCGCAGCTTCGCGACCAGGACCCGAACGCGCAGAACCACAAACTCGGCCGGCGCGAACGCGAGGTGCTGCGCCTGATCGCCCAGGGCCAACGCTCACCGGACATTGCCGCGCAGCTGCGCATCTCGATCGGGACGGTCGAGGCACATCGGCGCAACATCATGCGCAAGCTCGACCTGCACTCGGTCGCGGAGCTGACCACATACGCCCTGCGCGAGGGCATCGTCCCGCTCTAAAGGCGCCGTCCGCCCGGATTACCTGTTTCCGGGTACGTACTTTTCCCTGAATACGGGATTTTTTCCCGACCGGCGGCCCGGTACGGTATGCATGCCGCAGCATCGGCGCTGCGAGAGCTGGGCCGGAGGCGCCGCGATGGATCATCGTTGGGGATACCGGGTTCGGGCCGATCTGGCCGTGCAGGTTCGCTGGGAGGCGTCCACCCTCCCGGCGAGCGCCACCCTTTGCGACATCAGCGTCAGCGGTGCACGCCTGCGGGCCCATGCGCGACCGGCACTGCTGTCGCGCGTGGGGATCTGCGGACCCTGGGAGACGCGCTCGCCTCAAACCGGCACCCTCGAGGGCTTTCTCGTCCGACACACCCCGGACGGATTCGCCCTGGAGTGGATGCAGCTCGCCCCGGCGGATCTCGAAGCGCTGATCCGCACGCTGCTCGCCCGCTACAGCCGCACGCACCCGGCGGGCCACACCAGCACCGCGCCGCTCTGGACACGGGCGGGAAACCCGATTCTCGTTCACGGGAGCCCCTATGCTCTATCCCAATCTCATTCACGGCGCGCTTGAAGCGGCACCGGATGCCATCGTGATCAGCGATGGCGGCGACCGCATCGCGTTCGCAAACCGACGCGTCTGCGAGTTGTTTGGATATGAGGCCCATGAGCTGCTCGGTCAACCGATCGACAAGCTGTGGAGTGACGCGGGCAGCAGGTCCGCCGAGGTACGCCTGGTGCGTCGCAATGGTCGGGACATCCCGGTCGATGTGCGCCGCAGCCCGTTCTCGGGCGGTGATTGCATGTTGATGTTCTGCGCGATCCGCGAGCTCCCCGAGCACTCGCAACTCGAATCCGAGCTGATTGCGGCGCGTGAGGCCGCCGAACGTGCCGATCAGGCCAAGAGCCGCTTCCTCGCCACGGCGAGCCACGACATGCGACAGCCGCTGCAGGCGCTGTCGCTGTTGAATGGGACGCTGCGACGGCTGTGCGAGGATCCGACCGTCGCCGGACTTCTGCTGCAGCAGGAGCAGTCGATCAACGGCATGTCACGCCTGGTCAATGCGCTTCTGGACATCGGTCGGCTCGAGGCCGGCGCGATCACGCCGGACATCGGGGAATTCCCGCTCGCGCCGCTGTTCGAGGAGTTGCAACGGGATTTCGCGAGCGTTGCGCACGAGAAGGGACTGAGTCTCGAGGTGGAGCTCTCCTCGGCCGTCGCGCGCAGCGACCGCGCGCTCATCGGACAGGTGTTGAGCAACCTGATCTCCAATGCCCTCAAGTACACGCGCCGGGGTGGGGTGCTGGTGCGTTGCCTGCTCGGTGCGCAGATCCTCAGGCTCGAGGTCCTCGATACCGGCATCGGGATCCCGGCCGAACTCCTGCCGCGCATCTACGATGAGTTCTTTCAGGTCGGCGCCGGCGCCAACAGCGTGCGCGACGGGTACGGACTCGGGCTGTCCATCGTGAATCGGATCGTCAAGCTTCTCGGTCTGACACTCGACGTGTCCTCCGTGCCGGGCAAGGGGTCGAGCTTCTGCCTGGAAGTACCCGCCGGAACGCGCGAACTGAGCGCCGCGCCGCGCCCCTTGGAGGCTGCAGCACCACGCCTGTCGTCCCGGGCGGCGAGCGCCCCGCAGGTGCTGCTGGTCGAAGACGACGCCGGGGTCCGCGATGCCACGCGCATGCTGCTCATGGCGGAGGGCTACCAGGTCGTGACGGCGGCCTCCTACGCCGAGGCGCTCTCGCGATTTGACGCCCAGCCGCGCATCGATTTGCTGATCACGGACTATCACCTCTCCGGCGCAACCGGCATGGAGGTCATCTCCTCCCTGCGCGCCAAGCGCGGCACGCCCTTGAACGCCATCCTCGTCAGCGGCGACACCTCGAACAGAGTGCAGGGATTGGTGCACGACACCGGCCTGCGGATGGTGAAGAAACCGATCCAGGCCGAACAGTTCCTCGCCGTCATCAACGAGCTGCTCACGAGCGCGGTAGGGGTCGGCTCCCAGGTGATCCCGAGCTAGCGCGCCGGCCGGCGGCCTCGGCGCGCCGCTCAGTGGCCGTGCACGGGCGGCACCGGAGCCATCAAGACCTCCGCGCTGAGATGCGTGCCGTAGGAAATTTGATGCGGCACGCAGGTCGACTCGTAGCGAACATTGCGGGTGGTGAACAGCGGCAGGAAGGTTTCCTTGAACTGCTCGATGAGCTCGCAGTTCCCCTGATCCTCGAGACTCGAGTTGCCCGCCAGGAGCACGACGTTCTGCCAATGCGCAGAGACCGCCGGTCCGAGGGCCTTGACGTGCTTCGCGGCGGCCGGCACCAGCACCTGCATGCTGACCTGCACTCCCGGAAACGTCTCGACGCCCGCGCCCCGGACACAGCCGTATTCGTTCACCTTCAGGTCTCGCGCCCCGAGCTTCTGGAGCATCCGCTCGACTTCCTCGCGCAGTCCCCCGCAGGAGTAGTACGTCGTGAACCCTTGGTAGATGAACCGCACGTGGCGGCTCGTCCAGACTGCCTGAACGCGCCCGTGGGCCGCAGCGGCCAGCGGGACGGCCCCGAGCAGCACACCGGCCATCACCCTCGTCACCCGGGAAAGAACAGTGGCACGCATAAGACGTTCTCCAGCAACCCTACCTCGACGTCCCGCGGACGGCCTCGTGGCGTCCGGCCTTCCAAGACCTGCACGCTATCGCCGCGCGCGGAGCGGCGCAAGCCGGCACCGTCCACCGTCGGCCCATCCGCTCAAGAACGCGCCCCGGTGTGATGCCGCGGTCGCGCTCGCCCTGCCCTCACGGCGCAGACGAGGCTGCAGGCAGCTGCGCCGCAGAACGAGGGACCCGCCCCACGACGGCGTGAGCAATGGTAGCGTGCTGAGCGGGGTGCACGGGCTTGCGCGACCGGGCGCATTCGCATGCACCGCCCGGCGATCCCGGCCGAGGAGTTCCGATGAGCGCGGATGATGACCCGAAAAGCGTCCTGTGGATCCTGGATCGACGTCATCCTGACTTCGGGGGCGTCCTCTGGACACTGCGGCAGATCGCCGTCCAACACGTCAACTCAGACTATGCACGATGGCTTGCGTCTGCGGAACGGGGCCGATTCATCGTGTGCGAGCATCCCTTCGGAGCGACCATCGAGGGCGTCTTCGCGTTCTTCGACGATGAGGGCGCGCTGTTCAGTTTCGTGGAGCATTACTTCTCACCGTTCCCTCGAGATCAGCGCCGCCTGCACTTACTGGTCGAGCGGCACTTGTTCTCAAGATTCGAGGAATTGGCCGCGACCGGTCGAGCGCCCGCGGCCAATGATCCGCACTCCTGAGCGCGCCGATCGCCGACGCGACCGCACCGGCAGACGGTGCGAGGGCGCTCAGCCAAGGCTCATGTAACGCCGGTAAGCGCCGATCCAGTCCGTCGCGATGGCGTCCTGCGCGGCGCGCAGTGACAGGCGTCCGCGACAGACGAGGTGATTCAGACGATTCTCGAGGCGATCCTTGCGATAGGCACCCCATCCACCCACGACGTGCCGCGGTTCGGGCCACAGGTTTTCCGGCGATGTCGGGGAGCCGCCGAGTTCGAGGGGGATCAGGTGATCTTCCTCGTAATCCCTCAGCCAATGATCGGTGTATCCGTACTCGCGAATCTGCCGCCGCTTCAGGCGCTCGGTGTACGCCTCGGGCGGTCGCACGGTGCGTGTGTAGTCGTAGCGGCAGATGGTGCGATGGATGTTCGCCTGCGTAACGGCGCCGCCAATCGCGCCCGGCGTGAGCTGCGGATCTGGAAGCGCATCACGGCGCGGCAGGGTCCACGTGCGCTCACTGTGCCCGCCGTGCGGGTGATGCCAACGGTACCCGTGCGCGTGGGCCAGCGGTGACACCGCGACGCACGCGAGCAGCAGAGCGGCGCGGTGTGTGATCATTGAAGCTCTCCGCGCACGAGTGTACCGAAAACGCCGCCCGAAGGCGGCGCTCTCCCGCGCGACGCCGCACCGGATCGCACGGCAACCCGACCCGACTGCCGACAGCGCCGGGGCCACGTACTCCATCACGATGGGGCGCATGGGGCGCGCGCCGCGCGCCCCGTTCGCAGGCTTGCAGCACTCCGCCGTCGTGAGGGCCTGCGCATCCGCGGCCAATGGACGCGCGCTCGGCGAGCATGTCGCCGGCGATGAGGACCGGCTCGAGTCCGTCGCAGGGACGTTCGGCCACTGGGTGAACCGCTCGCCCGAAGACCTCTGAACAACACCGCCGCTCACGACGTCCCCGCGGCTCGAGAGGCCGCGCATGCACCGTGTCGCCGGCGATCCGGATCGCCGGGTGAACCGGGGCATCGGGGTTGCATCGACACGGAAGTCGCGGAAGTGTCGCGGGTCAGACGTCGCTCGAATGCGGTGAGGCGCTCGGCCGAGCGTGCACACGGCGGCGCCGTCTCCGGAGCATCGACGCAAAGAAGATCAGGGATGGATACGCCGACGGCGTTCAGGACACGTTTACGGCGAAATCGAGAAGGAGGAGACTTTTATAAGTCTTTGAAATTATTGGAGCGGGAAACGAGGCTCGAACTCGCGACCTCAACCTTGGCAAGGTTGCGCTCTACCAACTGAGCTATTCCCGCACTTTAAGGCGAGCGCGCATTTTAGGGGCCCGCCGGATGAAGTCAAGGCATCTGCATCACTGCGTGAGCTCAGGCCAGGCCGCACGCAGGTAGGCCACCATCGACACCAGCGTCGCGGCGGCTGCGAGTTCCGTCATGAGCACGCCGCTGGAATAAATCGGCAGTCCGCGGATCGGCAGCCGGTAGAGCATCATCGAGAGTCCGACGATCTGCAGCACGGTCTTGACCTTGCCGAGCTGCGACACCGCCACTTTGCGCCGTGCACCGATCTCGGCCATCCACTCGCGCAGCGCCGAGATGGTGATCTCACGCCCGATGATGACCACGGCAGTGAGCACGATCAGCGGTCGGGTATCGCGGCTTACCAGCAGCACCAGCGCCGCCGCCACGATCAGCTTGTCGGCCACCGGGTCGAGGAAGGCCCCGAGCCGCGAGGTCTGCCCGAGCCGGCGCGCGAAATAGCCGTCCAGGGAATCCGTGATGCCCGCGGCGGCAAACAGCAGCCCCGAGGCCGGATCCGCCCAGTGGTACGGCAGCATGAACAGCAGCACGATGAGCGGAATGGCTCCAATGCGCAGCCACGTCAGCGTATTCGGAACGTTCCAGGGCATTCGCAGCTCACGATCCGGGATGCAGGTGATCATAAAGGGTGCGCGCGAGGCTTGCTCCAATTCCGTTCACTTGGGCCAGATCGGCGACCCCGGCGCGCAGCACCCCCTGCAGTCCGCCGAAATGCGTCAGCAGCGCCCGCCGCTTGGCCGGCCCCAGGCCCGGGACGGTCTCGAGCACCGATTCGGTGTAGCGGCGGGCCCGCTTGCGGCGGTGGCCGGTGATCGCGAATCGGTGGGCCTCGTCGCGGATGCGCTGGATCAGGCGGGACGCCGGGGAATGGGCCGCCGGGATCCGCGCCGTGGACTCCCCGTAGACGAACAGCCGCTCCTGGCCGGGCCGCCGGTCCGGTCCCTTGGCCACCCCCACCAGCGCGACGCCGGTGATGCCGAGGGCGGCCAGTTCCGCGTGCACGCCCTCGATCTGGCCCACGCCGCCGTCGATCAGCAGCAGATCGGGCGCCGGGACCTCCTCGTTGCGCACCCGCGTATAGCGGCGCCTGAGGGCCTGGCGCAGCGCCCCGTAATCATCTCCGGGCGTGATGCCCGTAATGTTGAAGCGCCGGTACTCCTTCTTCAGCGGGCCCTCGGGCCCGAACACCACGCACGAGGCCACCGTGCCCTCCCCGCCGGTATGGCTGATGTCGAAGCACTCCATCCGCGCCGGCGGAGTCGGCAGCTCGAGCGTCTCGGCGAGCGCCGCGAGCATCTCCTCCATGCCCTGGCGGCGCGCCAGCCGCATCCTGAGCGCCTGCGCCGCATTCTCATGGGCCATCTCCACCCAGCGCGCCGCCAGGCCGCGTGCCGGACAGCGCACCACGACTGCGTGGCCGGCGCGCTCGGTGAGTGCCTCGCTGAGCGCCTCGGCATCCTCGAGCCGCCGCCCCACCAGCACCTCGGCCGGGGGTTCGTGTTGGGCGTAGTACTGCATGAGAAACGAGGACAGCGCTTCCTCCGGCTCGGCGAACGCCGCGCGCGGAAAGCTGCTGGTCGTGCCGAGATTGCGCCCGCCGCGCACCAGCAGCGTGGTGACCGCATACTCGCCCGGCTCCCCGGCGATGGCGAACACATCGACGTCGCGCTCATGCTCGGCCGTGACCACCTGCTGCGCCTGGATCTCGCGCAGCGCCGCCAACTGATCGCGCAGTTGCGCGGCCCGCTCGTACTCGAACCGCTCGGCGGCCGCCTCCATGCGGGTGCGCAGCAGCGCATTGACCTCATCGCTGCGCCCTTCGAGCACTTTCACCGCCGCCTCGATGTCCTGGGCATACGCCTCGGGACTGATCAGCCCGACGCACGGCCCCGAACAGCGCCCGATCTGGTGCTGCAGGCACGCCCGGCTGCGGTTGGCGAAGAAACTGTCCCGGCAGTTGCGGATCCGAAAGAGCTTCTGCAGCTGATTGAGCGTCTCGCGCACCGCCGTGCTGCTCGGGAAGGGTCCGAAATAGCGCGCCCCGGGGGTGCGGGCCCCGCGATAGAGCGTCAGGCGCGGAAAGGCATGATCGGTGCCGAGCAGGATGTACGGGTAGCTCTTGTCATCGCGCAGCACCACGTTGAAGCGCGGCCGGTGCGCCTTGATCAGGTTGAACTCGAGCAGCAGCGCCTCGGTCTCCGAATGCGTGACCGTGACCTCCATGTCGGCGATCAGCTGCACCAGCGCCTGGACCTTCGGAGTGACGTTGCCGGCGTTGAAGTAGCTGCCGACCCGATCCTTCAGGCTCCTCGCCTTGCCGACGTAGAGCAGCTCGTGCCCGCGATCGAACATGCGGTAGACGCCCGGCCGCCGCGGCAGCGCGGCGACGAAGGACTTGGCGTCGAAGGCGGCGTTCACCCGCCCATTTTAAACGCCCGCGAGCGTGCACGCGCGGGCAACCACGCGCTGGAACATCGGGGCGGTCAGCCGGCGGGTCGAGGTGTTGTATCGGCTGCAGTGATAGGAGTCGAGCAGAACCCGCCCGTCCTCGAGCGGATGCTCGCGGCCATGCCCGAACGGGAATGCCGAGGGCTTCAGGCCCGAGGCGCGCAGAAACGCCTCGTGGGCGATGCGCCCGAGGGCGAGCACCACGCGCACGTGCCGGAGGCTCGCCAGCTCCGCGCCGAGATACGCGTTGCAGGTGCGGATCTCCACCGGGGTCGGCTTGTTCTGCGGCGGCACGCACTTGACCGAATTGAGGATGCGCGTGCGACGCAGCTTCAGCGCATCCTCGCGCGTCTCGGACTGCGGCCGGCTCGCCAGTCCCGCCTCGTAGAGCGTCTGGTACAGCAGGATGCCGGCGTAATCACCGGTGAACGGGCGACCGGTGCGGTTCGCCCCGTGCAGACCGGGGGCGAGACCGACGATCACGATGCGCGGATCGGCCGCCCCGAAGGACGGCACCGGCCGTGCCCAATAGTCCGGATAGCGCGTGCGCACCTCGCCGAGGAAGCCGGCCAGACGCGGGCAGCGACGGCAGTCCGGATCGAACTGCGCGCGCTCAGTCATCCATGTGACGGATGATGGCGGTGGCGAATCCCGAGCAGCTCATGAGCGTGGCGCCCGGAATGAGCCGCTGCAGATCTTCCTCGACGTTCTTGCGCGCCGCCAGCTCGCGCTTCGGCGCTTTGATCGCCTCGCGCAGCCGGGCCAGATCGTAGGTGAGTTCCTTGTGGGCGATGGTCAGGCTCACGCCCTTGAGGATGAGGTCCGCGGCCTCTTTCCAGCCGAGGTAGCGCAGCATCATCTCCGCCGAGAGGATCAGCGAGCCGGGGTTGACCCGGTCCTTGCCGGCAAAGCCCGGCGCCGTGCCGTGCGTCGCCTCGAACACCGCGAGTCCATCGCCGATGTTGCCCCCCGGGGCGATGCCGATGCCCCCGACCTGCGCGGCGAGCGCATCGGAGACGTAATCGCCGTTGAGATTCAGCGTCGCGATGACGTCGTATTCCTCAGGGCGCAGCAGCACCTGCTGCAGGAAGTTGTCGGCGATCACGTCCTTGATCACGATGTCGCTGCCGGTGAGGGGATTGCGGAATTTCAGCCACGGTCCGCCGTCGATCGGCTGCGCCCCGAATTCCTCCTGGGCGAGCTGGTAGCCCCAGTTGCGGAACGCCCCCTCCGTGAACTTCATGATGTTGCCCTTGTGCACCAGCGTCACGGAGACCCGATCGTGCTCGATCGCGTACTGGATCGCCTTGCGGATCAGGCGCTGGCTGCCCTCCTTCGAGACCGGCTTGATGCCGATCGCCGAGCTCGACGGGAAGCGAATCCCGGTGACGCCGAACTCCTTCTGCAGAAAGGCGATCAGCTTGTGCACGTCGGCGGAGCCCGCCGGCCATTCGATCCCGGCGTAGATGTCCTCGGTGTTCTCCCGAAAGATCACCATGTCGGTGAGGCTGGCATCGGCCATGGGGCTCACCACGCCCGGGAAGTACTGGATCGGACGGACGCAGGCGTACAGATCGAGGTTCTGGCGCATCGCCACGTTCAGCGAGCGGATCCCCCCGCCGATCGGGGTCGCCAGCGGCCCCTTGATCGAGACCACGAACTCGCGCAGCGCCTGCAGCGACTCCTCGGGGAACCACTCCCCGTAGCGCGCACTCGCCTTCTCGCCGCAGAACACTTCCATCCAGCAGACGCGCCGGTGCGCCCCGTAGGCCTTCTGCACGGCCGCATCGACCACGCGGCGCATCGCCGGGGTGACATCGACGCCGATGCCGTCGCCCTCGATGAACGGGATGATGGGCGTGTCCGGAACATTCAGCGAATGATCGGGATTGACGGAGATCTTGCGTCCCTCGGCCGGGACGGTGATGTGCTGGTACTGCATCGGCGCATTGTACCGGCAAACCTGGGGTCGACCGTGAATCAGTATGAGGAATCCGCGCGGGCGGACCCGGGTCCGCCCGCGCGGATCTTCAGAGGTGCACCAGCCGGCGGCTCTGACTGCGTTCGGCGATCAGCATGGCCAGTTCGAGCGCCTGTTCGTGATTCAGGCGCGGATCGACCGTCGAGCGGTAGGCGCGCTGCAGGTCCGCATCGGTGAGCCCCCGCGCCCCGCCGGTGCACTCGGTCACATCATCCCCGGTGAGCTCCACGTGCACTCCGCCGAGGCGCGAGCCGTGCTCGGCGTGGATGCGAAAGGCCAGGTCCACTTCCTTCAAAATGTTCTCAAAGCGCCGGGTCTTCAGCCCCGCGGTGCTGGTCTCGGTATTGCCGTGCATCGGATCGCAGACCCACAGCACCGTCTGGCCGCTCTGGCGCACCGCATCGATCATCTTCGGCAGCGCCGACTCGATGTCCCGCACCCCGAAGCGATGGATCAGGGTGAGCCGCCCCGGCTGATCCTGCGGGTTGAGCGTGCCGATCAGCCCCTGCAGCCACGCCGCATCCATCGCCGCGCCGATCTTGATGCCGATCGGATTGCTGATGCCGCGGAAGAACTCCACGTGCGCCCCGTCGAGCTTCGCGGTGCGCATGCCGATCCACGGCATGTGCGTCGAGAGGTTGTACCAGCGGTCCTGGCGCGGGATGAACCGGGTCTGGGCCTGCTCGTAGAGCAGGTGCAGGCCCTCGTGACTGGCGTAGAAATCCACCAGCGACGCCTCGTGCACCCGCCGCCCGCTGATGCCCTCGAAGAAATCGAGCGCATCGCCGATCGACTGCACGATGCGCTGGTAGGCGTCCTTCAGGGGCGCGTGCTTGACGAATCCGAGGTCCCAGTACTCCGGGTGATGCAGGTCGGCGAAGCCGCCATCGACCAGGGCCCGGGCGAAATTCAACGTCAGCGCCGCCCGCTCGTAGCCCCGCAGCAGCAGCTGCGGATCGGCCCGGCGCGCCGCGGCGGTGAACTCCGGGCGATTGACCAGATCGCCGCGAAAGCTCGGCAGCGTCACCCCGTCGCGCGACTCGGTCTCGGCCGAGCGCGGCTTGGCGTACTGCCCGGCCATGCGTCCGACGCGAATGATCGGCTTCTTCAGCCCATGCAGCAGCACCAGGCTCATCTGCAGCAGGATCTTCAGCTTCTTGGCGATCGAGTCCGATTCGCAGTCGGCGAACGTCTCGGCGCAGTCACCGCCCTGCAGCAGGAACGCCTGGCCGCGCTGGGCGGCCGCCAGGCGCTCGCGCAGCGCCTCGATCTCCCAGGACACGACGATCGGGGGCAGCCGCGAGAGCTCGGCCACGACCTGGGCCAGTGCGGCCGGATCCTCGTACGTCGGCTGCTGCTGGGCCGGACGGCCCTGCCAGCTCGCCGGGTGCCAAGCGGTGCTTTCGGGGGAGCGCATGATGACAATGATCGTAGCATGGACTGGCGCGGATCGGCCCGCAGGTCCAGAATTGTCGGTTTCATTATTATTCCGGGGGCGACATGCACCGCGTTTTGATTCTCGGCGCCGGTAAGATCGGCGCATTGATTTCCGGACTTCTGGCCAGCTCGGGCGCCTACGAGGTAGCGCTCGCTGACGTCGATCACGCCGTGGCGGACGCCGTGGTCAAGGCCCACGATCTGAAGGGCATGAGTGCCTACGGTCTCGATGCGAAGAGCCGCGAGGCGCTCGATCGGCATCTGGCCGCCCATCCGGTCGATGCGGTGATCTCGAGCCTGCCGTTTCACTGCAACATCACGGTGGCCGAGGCCGCCCGGCACGCGAACATCCATTACTTCGACCTGACGGAGGACGTGGCCGTCACGCGTGCGGTGCGCTCGATCGCGGCCGGCTCGGACAAGGCCTTCGTGCCGCAGTGCGGTCTCGCTCCCGGCTTCATCAGCATCGCCGCCGCCGAGCTCATCACGCACTTCCAGACGCTGCGCGCGGTGAAGCTGCGCGTCGGCGCCCTGCCGCAGCATCCGAACAACGTGCTGAAGTACTCCCTCACCTGGTCCACCGAGGGCCTGATCAACGAATACGGCAACCCCTGCCAGGCGATCGTCGATGGCCGCAGCGTCGAAGTCGCGCCGCTCGAGGGCCTGGAGGAGATCGAAATCGACGGCACGCTGTACGAGGCGTTCAACACCTCGGGCGGTCTCGGCTCGCTCGCCGAAACCCACGGTGCGGCCGTCGAGTCGATGAACTACAAGACCATCCGCTATCCGGGGCACTGCGAGCAGATGCTCCTGCTGATGAACGACCTGAAGCTCAATCAGGATCGCGGCACGCTCAAGCGCATTCTCGAGAACGCCGTGCCGCAGACGCTGCAGGACGTGATCATCGTCTACGTGGCCGTCACCGGCATGCGCGACGGGCAGCTGCGCGAGGAGAACTACGTCAACAAGATCTACCCGCAGCTGATCGCCGGGCGTCTGTGGTCGGCCATCCAGGTCACCACGGCCGCCGGCATCACCGCCGTGGTCGATCTGGTCCTCGAGCGGCCGGAGCGCTTCCGCGGCTTCGTGGCGCAGGAACAGTTCCGCCTGCCCGAAGTGCTCGCCAACCGCTTCGGCCAGTACTACGCCCCGGGCGGCACCAAGGACCTCTCGGGCGAGGTGATCGTGTCGGGCAAGGTCGGTCACCAGCGCAAGCTCGGCCCGCACAAGGCGGCCTGAACGATGAGTGCATCGATCAACATCCCGGCGCTCCTGGCGCGACTCGAACTCGCCAGCGAGAACCTCGGGGCCTGCGCCGGTGCGGGCGAGTGGCGCGGCGGCGGTGCGCTGCTCACCGTCCACAATCCGGCCACCGGCGCCCCCATCGCCACCGTGCGCAGCGCCACCGCGGCCGACTACGAGGCCGTGATGTGCTCGGCGGTGCAGACCGCCGCGCAGTGGCGCAGCGTACCGGCGCCCAAGCGCGGCGAGGCGGTGCGGCTGCTCGGGGAGGCGCTGCGCGCCGCGAAGGACGATCTCGGCGCGCTCGTGTCGCTCGAGAACGGCAAGATCCTCGCCGAGGGACTCGGCGAGGTGCAGGAGATGATCGACATCGCCGACTTCGCCGTCGGCCAGTCGCGCATGCTCTACGGGCTCACCATGCACTCCGAGCGCCCCGGCCACCGCATGTACGAGCAGTGGCATCCGCTCGGGGTGATCGGCATCATCTCCGCCTTCAACTTCCCGGTCGCGGTGTGGGCCTGGAACGCGTGTCTGGCGGCGATCTGCGGCAACGTGTCGGTGTGGAAACCGTCCCCGAAGACCCCGCTCACCGCCATCGCGGTGCAGAAGCTCGTCAACCGGGTGATGGCGCACCACGGGCTCCCGCCGGTGTTTCAGCTGTTCATCGATGCCGGCAGCGAACTGGCCACCCGGTTCGTCGATGACCCTCGGGTCGCGCTGGTCTCCTTCACCGGCTCGACGGCCGTCGGCCGCAAGGTCGGCGAGCGCGTCGCGGCGCGCCTCGGCAAGAGTCTGCTCGAGCTCGGCGGCAACAACGCGATCATCGTCGATGAGTCGGCGAGCCTCGAGCTCGCCGTGCCCGCCATCGTGTTCGGCGCGGTCGGCACCGCCGGCCAGCGCTGCACCACGACGCGGCGGGTGTTCGCGCACCGCGCGATCATCGATGAGCTCGAGCGACGGCTCGTGAATGCGTACCGTCAGGTGCGCATCGGCGATCCGCTCGATCCGGCCACGCTCATGGGCCCGCTGATCGACGCTGCGGCACGCGAGCGTTTCCAGGCGGCCGTCGAGGCCGCCCGGGCCGCCGGCGGTGAGGTGCTCGCCGGTGGCAAGGTGCTCGATCGGCCCGGACATTTCGTCGAACCGACGCTGATCCGCGCGCGCAACGACTGGCCGGTGGTGCAGAACGAGACCTTTGCGCCCATCCTGTACCTGATCCCGATCGACTCGCTCGAGGCGGCGATCGCCGAGCAGAACGCGAGCCACTACGGCCTGTCCTCGGCGCTGTTCACCGAGCGGCTGCGCTCCGCCGAGCGCTTCCTCGGCGCGAGCGGCAGCGACTGCGGGATCGCCAACGTCAACATCGGCACCTCGGGAGCGGAGATCGGCGGGGCGTTCGGCGGGGAGAAGGACACCGGCGGCGGACGCGAATCGGGCTCGGACGCCTGGAAGGCGTACATGCGCCGGCAGACCAACACGATCAACTGGAGCGGCGCGCTGCCACTCGCACAGGGGATCAAGTTCGAGCTGTGAGGACCTGCCGTGCGGGGCCGCAGATCGCGGCCCCGCACGGCTCGCCTCGGGGCGACGCTTGTCGGGGCACGCGCGGGGCGACTAGACTTCCCGGCAGTTCATCGCACCGGCGAGGCTGTCATGAAAATCGCCCTCATCGGCGCCGGCCAGGTCGGCAGCGCACTCGCCCGCGGCTGGGCCCGCAGCGGCCACGAGCTGCTGCTCGGGGTGCGCGACCCGTCGAACCGCACCGTTCAATCGCTCTGTCAGGACACGCAGGCGCGCGCACTGAGCCCGCGCGAGGCCGCTGAGGCGGCCGCCGTGGTCGTACTCGCGCTGCCGTGGAGCACCGCCGCCGCGGCGGTTGCGGCGCTCGGCCCGCTCGCCGGCACGATCGTCATCGATTGCATGAACCCGCTGGCGATGCGCGAGGGCGTGCTCGTGCTCGAGCGCGGCTTCACCCGTTCCGCGGGCGAGGCCGTCGCCGCATGGCTGCCCGAGGCGCGCATCGTCAAGACGCTGAACCAGGTCGGCGCCGCGGTGATGGCCGACACGCGCGGGTTTGAGCGGCCGCCGGTGATGTTCATGGCCTCGGATCACGCCGACGCGAAGGCCACGGTCGCCCGTCTTCTGATGGATCTCGGCTTCGAGCCTCTGGACGCGGGCGGCCTGCTGCAATCGCGTTATCTCGAGCCATACGCGATGGTGTGGATCAATCAAACGCTGTACCAGGGCAAGCTGAGCCCGTGGGCACTCGCTGCGCTGACGCCCGCGCCGCGATCCTCCTAGCGCTGGGCGCTCAGCACCTCGAGCGCCGCGCGCGCCAGCAGCGGCTCCTCGGCCACACACACCGTCCAGACCGCAATCGCGCTCTGCGCGCTGCTGATGCGCCCGTCGCGTCCGACGGCGGCCTCGTTCGCCGCCGCATCGAGCGCCACGCCCGCGAAGCGCAGTCCATTGAGCACACGGGCGCGGATCTGCGGCACATGCTCTCCCACGCCGCCGCCGAAGACGATGCCGTCACAGCCACCGAGCACCGCCAGATACGCCCCGATGTATTTGCGCAGGCGATAGCAGTAGAGCTCGAGAGCCTGCTCGGCGCGCGCCCCACCCGCCTCGAGCAATTCACTCACACTGGCGCGACCGGCGAGCCCGAGCAGGCCCGCCTCGCGGTTGAAGGCCTCGATCAGCCGCGCCGGGGACAGTGACAGGCGCTCGGCCAGATAGGGCACCACCGCCGCGTCGATGTCCCCGCAACGGCTGGCCATCACCAGCCCCTCGAGCGGCGAGAACCCCATCGAGGTGTCGCGCGGTCCGTGCGGATCGCGCGCCGTGATCGAACAGCCACCGCCGAGCTGCAGGCTGATCAGACGGCCGCCGCGCTCGAGTCCGGGATTCAGCTCGCACCAGCGCTGCCACATCGCCTCGTGCGCGAGCCCGTGGAACCCGTAGCGACGCACCCCGACGTCCCATCCGAGCGCAGGCGGCAGTGCGTACTCGGCCGCCACGCGCGGCAGGCCCGCGAAGTACGCGGTGTCGAACACCGCCACCTGCACGACGGCCCGATCGCACAGCTCGCGCGCCGCATCGATCCAGCGCAGCGCCAGCGGGTTGTGCAGCGGGGCGAGCGCGGCGAGCTCGCCGATTCGCGCACGCACCGCCGCATCGATTCGCACCGGGTGCGTGAAGCGATCGGCACCGTGCACCACGCGGTGGGCGAGCGCGGCCGGCGGGCCCGGCAGCTGTTGGAGAAATGCGCGCAGCTCCTCGGCCGGCTCGAGGTGCGTGCCCTCGTGATGGACCGCCGCGATGCGCCGCAGTCGCCCATCCCTCGACGCCTCCCCGGGGCTCGCCTCGAACGCGGCCACTTTGATCGACGTCGAGCCGCTGTTGACCGTGACGAGAAGCATCGTGCCCGGCACCCGCCGCTCAGGCGTGCGCCGCGGCGCCGCTCGGCCATTTCCACTGCGCCACGAGCGGCATGTCCTGCCCGTGGCGGCGGATGTAGGCCGCGTGCTCGATCAGCAGTCGCCGGGCGCGCTCCTTCAGGTAGGCGCCGCGGTCCCCGAGCTGCGGCAGGCGGTCGATCGCATCCTGCACGAGATGGAACCGATCCATGTCGTTGAGCACGGTCATGTCGAACGGCGTGGTGATGGTGCCCTCCTCCTTGTAGCCACGCACGTGCAGACCGGCGTTGTTGTGACGCCGGTACGTCAGCCGATGAATCAGCCACGGATAGCCGTGGAAGGCGAAGATCACCGGCTTGTCCCGGGTGAACAGCGAATCGAAGTCCGCATCGCTCAGTCCGTGCGGATGCTCGCTGCTCGGCTGCAGTCGCATCAGATCCACGACGTTGACCACCCGGATCTTCAGCTCCGGCAGTCCCTCGCGCAACAGAGCCACGGCCGCCAGCGTCTCGAGCGTCGGGACGTCCCCGGCACACGCCATCACCAGATCCGGCTCGGCGCCCGCATCGTTGCTCGCCCAGTCCCAGATGCCGATGCCGGCGGTGCAATGCGCCACGGCCGCCTCGATCGACAGCCACTGCGGCGCCGGATGCTTCCCGGCGATGACCACATTCACGTAGTGACGGCTGCGCAGACAGTGATCCATCACCGAGAGCAGACAGTTCGCATCGGGCGGCAGATACACCCGGACGATCCCGGCCTTCTTGTTGACCACGTGATCGATGAAGCCGGGATCCTGATGCGTGAAACCGTTGTGGTCCTGACGCCAGACGTGCGAGGTGAGCAGGTAGTTCAGCGAGGCGATCGGCCGCCGCCAGGGGATGCCGGCCGTCACTTTCAGCCATTTGGCATGCTGATTGAACATCGAGTCGATGATGTGGATGAACGCCTCGTAGCAGTTGAAGAGGCCGTGACGGCCGGTGAGCAGGTAGCCCTCGAGCCACCCTTCGCACTGGTGCTCACTCAGGATCTCCAACACCCGCCCGGTCGGGGCGAGGAACTCATCGTCCGACAGCGTGCGCGCCTCCCACTGGCGATTCGTGCTCTCGAACACCGCCTGCAGCTTGTTCGACACGGTCTCATCGGGTCCGAACAGGCGAAAGGTGCTGCGGTTCATCCGAATCACATCGCGCAGGAACACCCCGAGCGTGCCGGTGTCGGAGGCCTCGAGCGCCCCGGGGGTGCGCACCGGTTGCGCATAGTCACGAAACTCCGGCAACTGCAGCTCACGCAGCAGCAATCCGCCGTTGGCGTGCGGGTTCGCGCCCATGCGCCGCGTGCCGCGCGGGGCGAGTTCGGCGAGCTCCGCGCGCAGCCGTCCGTGTTCGAACAGCTCCTCGGGCCGGTAGCTGCGCATCCAGGCCTCGAGCGCCCGAAGATGCTGCGGATCGCTCGCCGGGTCCGTGATCGGCACCTGGTGCGCACGGAAACTGCCTTCGATGCGCTTGCCATCGAGCTGCTTCGGCCCGGTCCAGCCCTTGGGGCTCTCGAGCACGATCATCGGCCAGCGCGGGCGCGTGCTCGGCGCCCCGGGGGCGCGCGCGGCGTGCTGGATTGCCCGAATCTCCCCGATCACCGTATCGAGCGTCGCGGCCATCAGCGAGTGCATCGCGAGCGGTTCGGCTCCACTCACGAAGTACGGCCGCCAGCCGTAACCGCTCAGCAGCTGCGTCAGCTCCTCGCGCTCGATGCGCGCGAGCACGGTGGGGTTGGCGATCTTGTAGCCGTTCAGATGCAGAATCGGCAGCACCGCCCCGTCCTGCGCGGGGCTGATGAACTTGTTCAGATGCCAGCTGCCGGCGAGCGGACCGGTCTCGGCCTCCCCGTCACCGACCACGCACGCGGCAATGAGCTCGGGATTGTCGAGCACCGCCCCGCAGGCATGGCTCAGGGAGTACCCGAGCTCCCCGCCCTCGTGGATCGAGCCGGGACACTCCGGGGAGACGTGGCTCGGGATGCCGCCGGGGAAGGAGAACTGGGTGAACAGGCGCTGCAGCCCCGTCTCGTCCTGGGAGATCTGCGGGTACAGCTCGCTGTAGGTGCCCTCCAGGTAGGTGTTGGCGACCAACGCCGGTCCGCCGTGACCGGGACCGGAGAGATAAATCATGTCCAGATCGTACTCGCGGATCACGCGGTTCAGATGGGCATAGATGAAGTTCTGTCCCGGCGTCGTCCCCCAATGGCCGAGCAGCATCGCCTTGATGTGCTCCGGTGCGAGCGGCTCGCGCAGCAACGGATTGTCGCGCAGATAGATCTGTCCGACGGACAGGTAATTCGCCGCGCGCCAATACGCATCGAGACGCCGCAGTTGTTCGGGAGAGAGTGCTTCGGCCACGGACGGCCCGCCATGTCGCGACATTGCCGACTCCTTTACGCGGCCGGGCGGCCGGCGTTCAATTCATCATGGCATCGCAAGGCCGGCACCCCGTAAATACGCACTCCCCGCGTTGGGCTGCGGGCGCGCGCATTGACCGTGCCGGAGGTGGCTCCTAGGATGCCGTATCTGGACATTCGAGGGAACAGGCATGCATGCGGCGTCCCACGGCGGGCGGCAAATCCTGCGTCACATCGCGCGCATCGCGATGATCGAGCGGGGGCTGCAGCCTGAGTTCCCGCCGGCCGCGATGCGTCAGGCCGCTGCGCTCGGCGCGCCGGCGCGCGCGGCAAACGTGCGCGATCTGCGCACGCTGCCGTGGGTGTCGATCGACAACGACGACTCGCGCGATCTCGACCAGATCTCCGCCGCTGAGGCGCTCCCCACAGGGGCGACGCGCATCTGGGTCGCCATCGCCGATGTCGATGCGCTGGTGAGCGCCGGCACACCGATCGACGCCCATGCGCACCGCAACACGACCTCGGTGTACACCCCGGCGCAGGTGTTCCCGATGCTGCCGGAGCGACTCTCGACCGACCTGACCTCCCTCAACGACCAACAGGAGCGCCTCGCGCTGGTCATCGAATTGGACATCTCCGGCGACGGTGAGGTCAGCGCCTCGAGTCTCTATCGAGCGCAGGTACGCAACCAGGCGAAGCTCGCCTATCCGTCGGTGGCGGAGTGGCTCGAGGGCCGCGCACCGCCCCCGTCCGGACTGTCCGACCCACGGCTGCAGAGCCCGCTGCGCCTGCAGGATGCCGCGGCGCAGAAGTTGCGCGCCCAACGCCACCTGCGCGGCGCGTTGACGCTCGAGACGCTCAAGACCCATGCGGTATTCGACGGCGATGCGCTGCGTGACCTCGAACGGGAGCACAAGAACCGTGCGCAGGAGCTGATCGAGGATCTGATGATCGCGGCCAACGGCGCCGTGGCGCACTTTCTCGATGACCATGCCGCCCCGTCGCTGCGCCGGGTCCTGCGGACCCCGCGCCGCTGGGAGCGCATCGTCGCGCTCGCCGAGGACGTCGGTGAACATCTCCCGGCCGCGCCCGATGCGCTCGCACTGAACGGCTTTCTCGTCCGGCGCCGTGCGGCCGACCCGGAACGCTTCGCCGACCTGTCGCTCGCCGTGGTCAAGTCGCTCGGCTCCGGGGAGTACGTGGCCCAGCAGCCCGGTCGGGGCGTGAGCGAGCATTTCGGGCTCGCGGTGAGCAACTACACCCACTCCAGTGCGCCGAACCGGCGCTTCCCCGACCTCATCAGCCAGCGTCTGGTCAAAGCGGTGTTGGCCGACAGGCCCTCGCCCTATCCCTACGGGCTGCTCGAGCAGCTCGCCGCGCACTGTACGCTGCAGGAAGACCATGCCGCCAAGGTCGAGCGCCGCGTGACGAAATCCGCCGCCGCGCTGCTGCTCGCCGGGCGCATCGGTGAGGTCTTCGATGCTCTGGTCACCGGGGCGGCGGCCAAGGGCACGTGGGTGCGTATCCTGCGCCCGGCGGTGGAGGGGCGACTCCTGCGCGGCTTCGAGGGCGCGGATATCGGTCACCGGCTGCGGGTGCGGCTGGTGCGCGTGGATGTGGAACGGGGCTTCATCGACTTCGAACGGGTGCACTGATGGACAAACGCTCAACCGACGGTACGAGCACTCATCCGGACCTGGCGTACGAGGAGGAGAGCTTCCTCACCAGCGACGCGGCGCGGCCGCTGCGCATCCTGGCGGAGTATCTGGAGCCCCTCGAGCGCTTCCGGCGCGCCGGAGTGCACGCCACGGTCGTGTTCTTCGGCTCGGCGCGCCTGCGACCCGACGGGCCGCTCGGCCAATACTACGAGCACGCCCGCGAGCTCTCCGGGCTGATCACCCGCTGGTCGGCGTCACTTCCGGAACACACGCACCGCTACGTCGTGTGCTCCGGAGGCGGCGGCGGGATCATGGAGGCGGCCAACCGGGGCGCGGTCGAGGCCGGCGGCAAGACGGTGGGCCTGAACATCAGTCTGCCGCACGAACAGCATCCCAACCCCTACCTCTCGAGCGAGCTCACGTTCGAGTTCCACTACTTCTTCATGCGCAAGCTCTGGTTCGCGCATCTGGCGCGGGCGCTGATCGCCTTTCCCGGCGGACTCGGCACGCTCGATGAGCTCACCGAGTTCCTCACCCTCGCCCAGACCCGCAAGCTCGCGCGCGACATTCCCGTGATTCTCTACGGCCCGGAGTACTGGAACGAGATCATCGACTTCAACGCCCTCGCCCGTCACGGCGTGATCGATGCGCAGGACCTGAACCTGTTCGAGTTCGCCGACCGTCCCGAGGAGGCGCTCGCGATCCTCACGCGGCGCCTGACGCCCGAGCCGCGCGAGGCCTCCGGGTTCGCCCACTCGCGCCTGCGCACCCGACTGCCGCACGGCGCCTGAGCGCGCCGCATCGCCTACAGGCGTCCGGGCAGATGCAGCTCGAAGCGCGCCCCGCCGAGCGGCGAGGGGTCGAGCGAAAGCGTGCCGCCGTAGAGCTCGACCGTCTCGCGCACCATGGCGAGGCCGAGCCCGTGACCGGGAACCGTCTCATCGGTGCGCACGCCGCGCTCGAGCACGCGTGCGCGGTTCTCCGCCGAGACCCCCGGTCCGTCATCCTCGACGATGACGGTCATGTTCTCCTGCACCTCACCGGCCGGATCGATCGAGACCGTCAAACGGACCCGCTGCGTGCACCACTTGCAGGCGTTGTCGAGCAGGTTCCCGAGCATCTCCATCAAGTCGGCCCGATCGCCGACGAACTGGCTCGCCGCCGGCACCGCCAGCTCGAGCGAGAGATCCTTGTCGCGGTACACCTTCAGCAGCGCGGCGCGCAGATCGGTGGCGACCGGCGCGACCGCCACGGGCGCCTGCCCGAGCAGACCGCCGCCGGAGGCCGCGGCCCGCTTCAGCTGATGCTCGATGATGTCGCTCATGCGGTCGATTTCGGTGCCGATCGACTCGCTCGCCTCGGCGGCTCCCGGCAGCGCCGAGCGCATCACCGCCAGGGGCGTCTTTAAGCTGTGGGCGAGATTGCCGAGAGTATCGCGGTAGCGCGCCAGACGTTTGCGCTCCCCGATCAGGAGCGCATTCAGATGGCGTGCCACGCCGCTCAGTTCGCGCGGGTAGCCACCGCCGAGCACCTCGCTGTGCCCCTCCTCGACCTCGTGGATCTCGCGCTCGAGCCGGCGCACCGGCGCCAGCACCGCGCGCAGCAGCACCGCGAGGGTCGCCAGCAGCAGAGCCATCAGGACACTGAACCACAGCACCATGCGACGGCGGAACTCCCAGAGCTGCTCCTCGTAGGGCGTCAGGCTCACCGCCACACTGAAGGTAATCGGCCCGCTCGCCCCCGGGTCATCTGCGAACGACACCCCGCGGCTCTCGACGGCGAGGCGCCGGTGTCCGGCCATAGAGTAGGAGAACGTGCGGGCCCCCTGCGGCAGCAGCGCACCGAAACTCACATTGGCCTCGGCGGTCGAGGGGGACGTCCACTGGTGGTGCGCGGAGCGGATGGCCGCATACAACCCCGAGCGTGGCGTTGCGAAGCGCGAGTCGAGTGCCGAGAGCGGCGCCACGTAGCCCTTTTTCGGTTCGCGCTCGGCCGCGGCGATCAGCGCGATGATCTGCGAGTCGAGCAACTCGTGCAGCGAGTGGTCCGAGAGGGTGCGAAAGCCGTGATCGAGCACCAGCGTCATGACGCCGAAGAACAGCGCGAGCGGCAACGCCACCGACAACAACAGCCGCTGGCTGAGGGAGTGCACCTCGGTGTCCGCGCCGTCAGCCGGCCGATTGACGCGCGAGGGAGAAGCGGTAGCCGCGCCCGCGCAGCGTCTCGATGGGCTTCAGCTGCTCGTTCGGATCGAGCTTGCGGCGCAGTCGCCCGACCAGCACTTCGATGACGTTGCTGTCGCGCTCGAAGTCCTGATCGTAGAGCCGCTCGGTGAGCTCGGCCTTGGAGATCACCTCCCCGGCGCGCAGCATCAGGTGCTCGAGGATGCGGTACTCGAACGTGGTCAGCTCCACCGCCGCCCCGTCGACCGCCACCGTCTGCGCGCGCGTATCGAGGGTGACCGGACCGCATTTGAGTTCCGGGCTCGCCCAGCCGCCGGCGCGGCGCAGCAGCGCCTGCAGACGTGCCAACACCTCCTCGAAATGAAACGGCTTGGCGACGTAATCGTCCGCACCGGCCTGCAGTCCCTCGACTTTGTCCTGCCAGTTGTCGCGCGCGGTGAGAATCAGGATCGGGTAAGTCTTGTGCGCCGCGCGCAGCCGGCGGATCACCTCGAGTCCGGAGAGCTTCGGCAGCCCCAGGTCGATCAGCGCCACATCGAGCGGATACTCCAGGCCCGCGAACAGCCCCTCCTCCCCGTCCTGCGCCACATCGACCGAGAAGCCCGCCGCGGCGAGCTCGCTCTTCAAGCTCTCGCGCAATGCCGCCTCGTCTTCGACCACCAACGCCCGCATCGGCCCCTCCCGCGTGAAACCTAAAGAATCCGGCCGCTCGCCGCATCGACGCGCACGGTGAAGACGCGCCCGGATTGGTCCAACAGGCGCAGCACGTACACCGTCGCACCGCCGTCCTTGCGCGTCTCGGCCCGCACCACGCGCGCCCGGAAGCGCCGCTCGACCATGCGCACGGCCTGGTTCATGGTGATCGCGCTGTGCGTCAGGGGCGCCGCCGGCGCGGCGTACGTCTCACTCGCCTGCAGGCGAGTCGATCCGCCGCACAGCGCGGCGAACGCCAGCGCGAGCACGAGTCCTGCGCGTAGTCTGCTCATGGGAAGTCGCACGTTTGTCATGTCTCGCCGGCGCCGCAGCGGCCCCGAGGCCCTACCCGCGGCCACGCCCGCGTGCGCAACCCTAGCCTACCACCCGTGAATCCTCGCTGAATACGCCCCGGGCGGTCCACCGGGGCTCAGGGCTCGCCCTTCGCCTCGCACCAGAGCGCCTCCCACTCCGCGCCGCTCAGCTGCGCAAGCGGCGCCCCGCGCTGCGCGGCCGACGCCTCCATGTGCCGGAAGCGCCGCTCGAACTTCGCGTTCGCCCCGCGCAGCGCCTCCTCCGGATCGATCCCGAGGTGGCGACCCCAGTTGGCGAGCGCAAAGAGCAGATCACCGAACTCCTCGCGCACGTGCGCATCGGCCGCCCCGCCGGCGGCACCGAGTGCCGCATCGAGCTCACCGAGCTCCTCGAGCACCTTGTCGCGCACCGCCTGTGGCTCGCTCCAGTCGAACCCGACGCGCCCGGCCCGCCGGCCGAGTTTGCCGGCACGCATCAGGGCCGGCAGCGCGAGCGGAACGTCCGCGAGCGCACTGGCATCGCCGGTGGTGTCGGCAGCGCGCTCGAGCGCCTTCAGATCCTCCCAGCGGCGCGACTGCTGCGCGGCGCTGCCCGGTGTGGCCTCGGTGGCGAACAGATGCGGATGGCGCCGGACGAGCTTGGCATGCACCCCGGCGGTGAGCGCCGCGAAATCGAACCAGCCGCGCTCCTCGGCGAGCCGGGCATGAAAGACGACCTGAAAGAGCAGATCTCCGAGCTCCCCGCGCAACGCGTGCGGATCGCCCCGCTCGATCGCCGCGCGCACCTCGTAGGCTTCCTCGATGGTGTACGGCGCGATGCTCTGAAAATCCTGCGCCCGGTCCCAGGGACAGCCGTGCTGCGGATCGCGCAGCCGGGCCATCAACTCCAGCAGCGCGGTGAGCGCCGCGGCCGGGTCATCCGGCCGCATCGGTGCAGCACACCCGGTACAGCGTCAGGAGCATCCCGGCGGTGGCCCCCCAGATGTTGTGTTCGCCGAACGGGATGTCGATCATGTCGATTTCCACGCTCGGATCGCGCAAGCGCACGCGCCGCGGCCGGTGATTGCGCGGATCGAACACGTAGGCGAGCGGGACTTCGAAGACCACATCGACCTCCTGGCGGTCCGGACGCAGCTCAAAACCGGGCGCGACGCGAGCCACGACCGGCGTGACCCGAAAGCCGCTGATCACGATGTGGTCGGGCAGGTAGCCGATCACCGTGACGAAACGCCCCTCGAGGCCGATCTCCTCGTACGCCTCGCGCAGCGCCGCGCCGGCCGGATCGGCATCGCCGGCCTCGATCTGCCCGCCCGGGAAGCTCACCTGGCCGGCGTGGTTGCGCAGGTCGCGCCCGCGGCGCGTCAGCAGCACGGTCGGGCCCTCGGGGCGGTCGACGAGCGCCACCAGCACCGCCGCCGGAGCCGGATCGGGCGGAAAGCTCGCGCGCAGCTCACGGCTGCGCGCGAGGCTCTGCCCCGGCACCAGCCACGCCTGCGGCAGGTGGTTCGGGGCGCTGCCGGCGAGGCGCTGCTCGATGCACGCGAGCGTCGCGACCCCTTCGCCCGGCCTCCCCGTGCTGTCAGCCACCGCCGCCGGCACCACCTTTGATCCCGCCGCGGGTCAGCTCCTGCGGGTCGAGCAGCCGCGTCAGCTCCTCGCGCGGCAGATCGGTCATCTTCTCGGCCATTTCGCGAATCGGGCGGCCCTCGGCATAAGCCTTCTTGGCAATCGCCGCGCCCTTCTCGTAGCCGATCACCGGGTTCAGCGCGGTCACGAGGATGGGATTGCGCTCGAGCGCCTCGGCGAGACGCTCGGGGTTGACCTTGAAGCCGGCGATGGCACGCGCCCCGAGCAGCCGCGCGATGTTGGCGAGCAGCCGGATGCTCTCGAGCAGGTTGTAGGCAATCACCGGCAGCATGACGTTCAGCTGAAAGTTGCCCGACTGCCCGGCGATCGTGATGGTCGCATCGTGGCCGATCACCTGGGCGCACACCATCGCGGTCGCCTCCGGGATCACCGGGTTGACCTTGCCGGGCATGATGCTGCTGCCGGGTTGCAGCGCCGGCAGCGCAATCTCGCCGAGACCGGCGAGCGGACCGCTGTTCATCCAGCGCAGGTCGTTCGCGACCTTCATCAGGCTGACGGCGATCACCTTCAGCTGCCCGGACAGCTCGACCGCCGTATCCTGACTCGAGAGCGCCTCGAAGTAATTGTGCGCCGGCTCGAACGGGCAGCCGGTGAGTTCCCCGAGCGCCGCGCAGAAGCGCGCACCGAAGCGAGGATCGGCGTTGATGCCCGTGCCGACCGCCGTGCCGCCCTGCGCCAGGCGGTGCAGGCGCGGGGCGCTCGCCGCGAGGCGCTCGAGTCCGGCCTCGATCTGCGCGCGCCAGCCGGAGAGCTCCTGGCCGAAGGTCACCGGCATCGCATCCATCAGGTGGGTGCGCCCGGTCTTGACCACCGTGCCGACCTCCGCTTCCTTCGTCCGCAGGGTGTGGATGAGCTCATCGAGCGCCGGGGCGAGTTCCCGGCGCACGGCGAGCGCGGCGCTCACGTGCAGCGTGGTCGGGATCACGTCGTTGCTGCTCTGGCCCATATTGACGTGATCGTTCGGGTGCACCGGCTTGCCGAGGCGGCGCGCGGCGAGCGCGGCGATCACCTCGTTGGCGTTCATATTGGTGCTGGTGCCGGACCCGGTCTGAAACACGTCGATCGGAAAGTGCGCATCGTGCCGGCCCTCGGCCACCTCGGTGGCGGCGGACTCGATCGCCGCAGCGATGTCCTGCTCGAGCAGGCCGAGGCGCGCATTGGCGCGCGCGGCCGCCTGCTTCACCAGGCCGAGCGCACCGATGAAGGCGCGCGGCATGGGACGGCCGCTGACCGGGAAGTTCTCCACGGCCCGCTGCGTCTGCGCGCCCCAGAGCGCCTCGGCCGGCACCTGCAGCTCGCCCATGCTGTCACGCTCGATGCGAAACGAATTCGTCATGCAAATGGCTCCGTGCCCCGCCGAGGAGTTTCACCGCGCCGCGGGGGGCCGCCTGCGGTCGCGGGAGGTAATGCGATATCATAATCCATCCCAGCCCTGCGACTTGCTGTCCCGCACCTCATGAGTGAAACGCCTCGCGACCTGCCTGCCGTCCTCGCCCTCTCGCCCGTCGATGGCCGCTACCGTGCCGCCACCGCACCGCTGCGAGCGCTGCTGTCGGAGGCCGGACTGATCGGCGCACGCGTCCGGGTGGAGGGTGCGTGGCTCGCACACCTGGCGGCCGCCGTGCCCGAGCTGCCCGGGGCGGCGCTCGCCCCGGCGGTGCGCGAGCGCGCCCGCTCACTCGCCGAGGACCCCGGCGCCGGCTGCGCAGAGGCGGTCAAGGCGATCGAGGCGCGCATCAATCACGACGTCAAGGCCGTCGAGTACTACGTGCGCGATCAGCTCACCGCCGCCGGCGCCACACCGGCGAATCTCGAGCTGGTGCACTTCGGCTGCACCTCGGAGGACATCAACAACCTCAGCTACGCGCTGCTGCTGCGCGCCGCGCGCGATGAGCTGCGCGTGCCGCTCGCAGCGCTGATTGCGGAGCTGAGCGCCCTCGCCCACCGCACCGCCGGTCACGCCATGCTCGCCCGCACGCACGGACAGCCGGCCAGTCCCACCACCCTCGGCAAGGAGGTGGCGAATTTCGTGGCGCGTCTGCGCCGCGCCGAGCGGCGTTGGGCCGCGGTCGAGATCCTCGGCAAGTGGAACGGCGCGGTCGGTAATTTCAACGCCCACCGGGCCGCAGCGCCCGGGGTCGACTGGCGCGCCGTGAGCGCCGCGTTCATCGACTCGCTCGGCCTCACGAGCAATGCCTACACCACCCAGATCGAGCCCCACGACTGGATCGGCGAGTACTGCGATGCGCTCGCCGGACTGAACGTCGTGCTGCTCGATCTCAGCCGGGACTTCTGGGGCTACATCTCCCTCGGCTATCTGAAGCAGCGGGCCGTGAGCGGGGAAGTCGGCTCCTCGACCATGCCGCACAAGGTCAACCCGATCGACTTCGAGAACGCCGAGGGCAACCTCGGCATCGCCAACGCGCTGCTGCGACATTTCGCGGAGAAGCTGCCGGTGTCGCGCTGGCAGCGCGATCTGACCGACTCCACGGTGCTGCGCAATCTCGGCGTCGCGCTCGGTCACGCCCTGATCGCCTGGCGCTCACTGGCGCGCGGCTTGGGTAAAGTCGAGGCCGACGCGGCGCGCATGCGCGCCGATCTCGACGGCGCCTGGGAAGTGCTCGGGGAGGCCATTCAGACCGTCCTGCGCGCCGCGGGCGTGCCCGACGGCTACGAGCTGCTCAAGGCCTTCACCCGCGGCCGCTCGATCACGGCCGCCTCGCTCGCGGAATTCATCGACACGTTGCCGCTCGGCGCCGAACACAAACGGCGGCTGCGCGAGCTGCACCCGGCCGACTACATCGGCTGGGCGGCGGAACTCGCTGCCGAAATATGACAAATCGATCCGGCAGGGCTACCGGCGGTTTTGTGACCGGCTCGGCACGGCCCCGGCGACGCCCTCACTAAGATGGGCGCCACTGTCTGCCGTTGCAGACGTCTCTGACGGGTCGGGTCCGTGTTGCCGGGTGTCGAGATCGCACCATACGACGTGCTCGAGGAATTGGCGCATGCGCGCTACGTTCCCGAGCCCGAGGGCTTCGGCGCGAGCGTCGCGCTCGAGCCGCTCGCCGTGCTGACCTCGGTGAGCGAGGCGCGCGCGGCGGTGAACCAGGTGTCCGCCCGGGCGCAGCGGTTGCTGTCGATCTACACCCCGAACCTCGAGCCTGAGCTCTACGACCAGAGCGAGTTCCTCGAAGTCGTCAAACGCCTGGTGCTCGCCCGCCCCTTCGCCAAGGTGCGCGTGCTCATCGGGGAGCCCGGCCGCTCCAGTGCCGACGGTCACCGGTTCCTCGCCATGGCGCGGCGGCTCTCGAGCTGCATCGACGTGCGCAACCTCCCGGCGCGCAACGGCGCCCCGCACTGCGCCTACCTGATCGCCGATGAACGGGCGATCATGTACCGGCTGCGGGCGGACTGTTGGGACGGAATCGCCGACATGGACAATGCGCCGGTGGCGCGGCTGTACCTGCACGAGTTCGAGCAGCTCTGGGACACCTGCACGCCGCCGGAGAGCCTGCGCATCGCCCGCCCCGCCTGAGCGGCGCGTCCCCGGCGGATATACTTCCGCCATGTCCACCCCTGAAATCACCGTCGCGGCCGTGGCCGAGGCCGAGGGCCGCTTCCTGCTCGTCGAGGAACTCATCGGCGGGCGGCGCGTGCTCAATCAGCCCGCCGGCCACCTGGAACCCGGCGAGACGCTGCTCGAGGCCGTGGTGCGCGAGACGCGCGAGGAGAGCGCCTGGCACTTCACCCCGCAGCGGCTGCTGGGGGTGTACCTGTGGCGCCATCCGCGCACCCAGCGGCAGTTCAAGCGCTTCACCTTCAGCGGCACCCTCAGCGATCACCGCCCCCTGCAGCGGCTCGATACCGGCATCCTCGGCACCTGCTGGCTGAGCGAAGCGCAGCTGCGCGAGCGCCCGGGGGATCTGCGCAGTCCCCTCGTGCTGCGCTGCATCGAGGATTATCGCGCCGGCACCGGCAGCGCCCTCGAGCCGATCGGCGGCCTCGATCTGGCGGCGGCGCTCGCGGTGCCGGCGGAGGTGCTGTGAAGCGCGTCATCGTCGGGCTCTCCGGAGGGGTCGACTCGGCCGTGGCCGCGCTGTGCCTGAAGGATGCGGGCTGGGACGTGCAGGGTCTGTTCATGAGCAATTGGGAGGCGGACGAGGACGGCTACTGCACGGCCGCGCAGGATTTCCAGGATGCGCGCGCGGTCGCCGAGGAGCTCGGCATTGCGCTGCATCGGGTGAGCTTCGCCGCCGAGTACCGCGCGCGCGTCTTCGAGCACTTCCTCACCGAGTACCGCTCTGCGCGCACCCCGAACCCGGACGTGCTGTGCAACCGCGAGATCAAGTTCGGCGTCGCACTGCGCTATGCCGAGCGGCTCGGGGCGCAGTATTTCGCCACCGGCCACTACGCCCGCATCGCTGCGGGCCCGGACGGCCCGCAGCTGCTCAAGGCGCTCGATGCGGCCAAGGATCAGAGCTACTTCCTGCACGCCGTCGCGCCGCAGGAGCTCGCGCGGACGCTGATGCCGATCGGCACGCTGGAGAAATCCGCCGTCCGCGCGCGCGCGCGCGCCGCTGGCCTGCCGGTGTTCGACAAGCCCGACAGCACCGGCATCTGCTTCATCGGCGAGCGGCCGTTTCGGGAATTCCTGGGACAATTCGTGGCCGAGCGCCCCGGCCCGATCGAATCGAGCGACGGGGAGCGGCTCGGGGAGCATCGGGGCCTCGCCTTCTACACCCTCGGCCAGCGTGCCGGACTGAACATCGGCGGGCGAGCGGACGCCGCGGCACTGCCCTGGTACGTCGCGGCCAAGGACCTCGAGCGCAATGCGCTCATCGTGGTGCAGGGCGGGGAGCATCCTCGGCTCTTCAGCCGGGCGCTGCGCACCGGGGCGCTGCACTGGCTCTGCCCGCCCCGGCACGGCGCGCAGCGCCTCACCGTGAAGGTGCGCTACCGCCAGCACGAGGTGCCGGCGCGGCTCGAGCCGCTCGAGGACGGCACGGCGCGGATCGTCTTCGAGCAGCCGCAGCGGGCGGTCACGCCCGGCCAGTACGCCGTGCTCTACGAGGGCGAACGTTGCCTCGGCGGGGCGGTGATCGAGACGCTCGAGGCCGCCGCGAGCTGAACGGCCCGCGCGTCCCGCGCGCGCGTCGTCCCGACTCGATATAATCCGCGCCGCATTTCCCCCGGGAGAGTTCCACACATGACGAACAGCTTCAAGGCGCGCACCACCCTTCAGGCCGGCGACCGTTCCTATCAGATTTTCAGCCTCGCGGCCCTGCCCCGCGAGAAGGTCGAGCGGCTGCCGTATTCACTGAAGATCCTGCTCGAGAACCTGCTGCGCTACGAAGATGGCGTCAATGTCACCCGCGCCGACATCGAGGCGCTGCTCGAGTGGGACCCGGCCGCCGCACCCGCGCACGAGATCGCCTTCACGCCCTCGCGCGTGATCCTGCAGGACTTCACCGGCGTGCCCTGCGTGGTGGACCTCGCCGCGATGCGCGAGGCGATCGTGCGCCTCGGCGGGGCGGCCGAGCAGGTCAACCCGCTCGCCCCGGTCGAGCTGGTGATCGATCACTCCGTGCAGGTCGATGAGTACGGCACCGCGGGTGCCTTCGACGCCAACACCCGCATCGAATTCGCTCGCAACGGCGAGCGCTACGCCTTCCTGCGCTGGGGCCAGTCGGCGTTTCGCAATTTCGCGGTCGTGCCGCCGAGCACCGGCATCGTGCACCAGGTGAACCTGGAGTATCTCGGCCGCGTGGTGTTCGACGCCGAACGCGATGGCGTGACGAGCGCCTATCCGGACACGGTCGTCGGGACAGACTCGCACACCACCATGATCAACGGCCTCGGCGTCCTCGGCTGGGGCGTGGGGGGCATCGAGGCCGAAGCGGCCATGCTCGGCCAGCCGGTCACCATGCTGATCCCGCAGGTCATCGGCGTGCGCCTGACCGGGCGGCTCGCGCCCGGGGCGACCGCGACCGACCTCGTGCTCACCCTCACCGAGATGCTGCGCAAGCGCGGCGTCGTCGACAAGTTCGTCGAGTACTTCGGCGACGGACTCGCCAACCTGCCGCTCGCCGACCGCGCCACCATCGCCAACATGGCGCCGGAGTACGGCAGCACCTGCGGCATCTTCCCGATCGACGAGGAGACGGTGCGCTACCTCGAGCTCTCCGGCCGCCCGCGCGAGCGCATCGAGCTGGTCAAGGCCTATGCGCAGCACCAGGGCTTCTGGCGCCGCGCCGGCGCTGCCCAGGCGAAGTACACCGACGTGCTCGAGCTCGATCTGGGCTCGGTCGAGCCGAGCCTCGCCGGACCGCGCCGCCCGCAGGATCGCGTGCCGCTGAAGTCCGCGCAGAGCATCTACCGCACCCAGGCGCAAAAGAGCGCCGAGGAGCGCACCGCGCGCGCCCCGCAGGCCAAAGGCACCGCCGCAGCGAGCCTCGACGGCAAGCACTTTGAGTTGAAGGATGGCGCGGTGCTGATCGCGGCGATCACCAGCTGCACCAACACCTCGAACCCCTCGGTGATGCTCGGTGCGGGCCTGCTGGCGCGCAAGGCGCGCCAGCGCGGGCTGAGTGCCCAACCGTGGGTGAAGACCAGCCTCGCGCCCGGCTCGCGCGTCGTCACCGACTACTTCCGCAAGGCCGGCGTGCTCGCCGATCTGGCCGCGGTCGGCTTCGAGCTGGTCGGCTACGGCTGCACCACCTGCATCGGCAATTCCGGGCCACTGAAGCCGGAGATCTCCGCGGCTGTGAAGGCCGGGGACATCACCGCCTGCTCGGTGCTCTCGGGCAACCGCAACTTCGAGGGTCGCGTACACCCCGAGGTGCGCATGAACTTCCTCGCCTCCCCGCCGCTCGTGGTCGCCTATGCGCTCGCCGGCACCCTCGACATCGATCTCAGCAAGGACGCGCTCGGCACCGACAGCGCCGGCAAGCCGGTGTACCTGGCGGACCTCTGGCCGAGCGATCAGGAAGTGCAGCAGGCACTCGCCCAGTCGATCAACTCGAAGATGTTCCAGGACAGCTACGCGAGTGTGTTCGAGGGCGATGAGCACTGGCGCGCCATCCGCGTACCTGCCGGTAAGATCTACAGCTGGGACGAGCAGTCGACCTACGTGAAGAACCCGCCGTACTTCGACGGCATGACCGACACGCCGCCATCGCTCGCGGACATCCAGGGCGCGCGTGCACTGGCGGTGCTCGGGGACTCGGTGACGACCGATCACATCTCCCCGGCCGGCAACATCGCCAAGAGCAGCCCGGCGGCCCGCTACCTCGAGGCGCACGGCGTGCCGCCGAAGGACTTCAACTCCTACGGTGCGCGGCGCGGCAACCACGAGGTGATGATGCGCGGCACCTTCGCCAACATCCGCCTGCGCAACCACCTGGTGCCGGGCGTCGAGGGCGGCGTCACGGTGCACCTGCCGAGCGGCGAGCAGGCCTCGATCTTCGATGCGGCGATGCGCTACAAGTCCGAGCACACCCCGCTGGTGGTGCTCGCCGGCAAAGAGTACGGCACGGGCTCCTCGCGCGACTGGGCGGCCAAGGGCACGATGCTGCTCGGGGTGCGCGCGGTGATCGCCGAGAGCTTCGAGCGCATCCACCGCTCGAACCTGATCGGCATGGGCGTCGCGCCGCTGCAGTTCCTGCCGGGCGAGAACGTCAAGTCACTCGGTCTCACCGGCCAGGAAGTGTTCGAGATCAGCGGACTCGCCGCCGGCGATCGCGAGGTGAGCGTGCAGGCGCGCGATCCGAAGGGCGGCAAGACGATCACCTTCAAGGCGCGCGTGCGCATCGATACGCCGAAGGAGCGCGAGTACTACCGCCACGGCGGCATCCTGCAGTACGTGCTGCGCCAGCTCGCCGCCCAAGGCTGAACGGGCGCCCAGAGCCGCAGCACCGCCGTATTCGACGGCGCTGCGGCCCGGGGGCGGCGTCCACGCATGCGGCTCGCCATCTTCGATCTCGACGGGACCATCACCCGCCACGACACCCTCGCCCCGTACGTGGGCGGCTTTCTGCTGCGCCATCCCTGGCGCATCCCCCGCGCCCTCGGCGTCGTTCCCGCGCTGCTCGCCTTTGCCTTGGGGCTCTGCGACCGCGGCCCGCTGAAGGCCGCCCTGATGCGCAGCGCACTCGGCGGGGTGCGCCGCGCGCAGCTCGAGGCCTGGAGCGAACAGTACGTCCGCCGTCTGCTCGCACGCGGCACGTTCGCTGCGGCACGCGCGCGCATCATCGAGCACCAGCGGGCGGGCGAGCACCTCGTACTGATGAGCGCGAGCCCCGACCTGTACGTACCGGTGATCGCCCGCGCGCTGGGGTTCCAGGAGGTGATTTGCACCGGGGTGCGCTGGCGCGGGGCGCGGCTCGATGGGCGTCTGAGCACCCCGAACCGCCAGGGCGAGGAGAAAGTGCACTGTCTGCAGGCCCTGCGCGCCCGACTGCCGGGCCCGGCGAGCGCCTACGGCAACTCCTCGGCGGACCTTGCGCATCTGGCGCAGGTCGAGCACGGCGTACTGGTCAACGGCAGTGCCCGGGCCCGACGCGCCGCAGCGCGCGCTGGACTCACCTGCGAGCGCTGGCGCTGAACGGCCCGCAGGCGCTCACATCGAGGTGCGCACCTGCCACAGCTCGGGGAAGAATTTCAGCTCCAGCGCCTTGGCGAGGTAGGACACCCCGCCGGTGCCGCCGGTCCCACTCTTGTAGCCGATGATGCGCTCGACGGTCTTCAGGTGATGGAAGCGCCACAGCTGGAAGTGGTAGTCGAGGTCGATCAGCCGCTCGGCAAATTGATACAGATCCCAGTCCTGCTCGGCGTTGTGGTACACGCCGAGCCAGGCGCCGGTCACCTGCTTACTGGCGCGGTACGGCTCGCGAAAATCACGGTTCAAGTAGCGCTCCGGGATGCCGTAGCCGCGGCGGCTGAGCAAGCGCAGCGCCTCGTCGTACAGCGAGGGGGCACTGAGGGCTCGCTCCAGGCGCGCATGCACGGCCCGATCGCGCCGGTGGACCTTGATCATCTCGGCATTCTTGTTGCCGAGCGTGAACTCGAGCAGCCGGTACTGATGGGACTGAAACCCCGAGGAGCGCCCGAGCGCATTGCGAAAGGCCGAGTACTCCGCCGGGGTGAGCGTCGAGAGCACCTCCCACCCCGAGAGCAGCTGCGACTGCACGCGCGAGATGCGCTGCAGACGCTTGAATGAGGACCCGAGGTCATCGCGCCGCACGCACTCGAGCACGTCGGCGAGCTCGTGCAGCATCAGGCGCATCCACAGCTCGCTCGCCTGGTGCACGATGATGAAGAGCATCTCGTCGTGCTCGAGCGACTGCGGCTTCTGCGCATCGAGCACCTTCTCGAGCTGCAGGTACTGCCCGTAGGAGAGCGATGCGCCGAGATCCCAGTGAATCGCCTCACCGGACAGATCGACCCGTGCGCCCTTGTCGGGTCGCTTCGCACTCACGGGAGCGCCTCGCCGAACACCCATCCCGGCACGCTGCGCCAGCCCTCGGAGAGCGCCCGGTCGAGCCGCCGGTAGTCCGGACAACAGGCCGCCACGCACTGCCAGAAGCGCCGCGAGTGATTCATGTGGCGAGTATGCGCCAGCTCATGAATCAGCAGATAGCGCACCACCGGCGGGGGCAGGAACAGGAGGCACGCATTCAGACTGATCGTGCCGGACACCGAGCAGCTGCCCCAGCGCGAGCGCTGGCGGCGGATGGCGACACGCGTGTAACTGAAGCCGAATTCGCGCGCACACGCCGCGAGCGCCGGCTCGAGAACTTCCCCGGCGCGCTCGAGCAGCCAGCGCCGCAGGGCCTGGCGCAGCTGCTCGGCATCGACGCTCTGCCCGCTCACCGTGATCTGCCCACCGGCGCGGCTCACCCGCAGCCGCCCGCTGCCGCCGGCCAGCCGCACCGGCCACTGCTCGGCGCAGGCCGCCAGTTCAATGTGCTCCGGGGGGAACGGCTCGGCGAGCACCGCCGTGCGGCGCGCTTCGGCGCGTTTGCGCTCGATCCACTGCCGGTGCCGCTCCAGAAAGGTCGAGATCAACCCCGGCGGTGTCCTCACCGGCACGACCACTTCGACCCGGCCGGAATGAAACACACGCACCACCATGCGCCGCGCACGCCTGCTCTCGCGCACGCTCCATCCTGCGTCCTGCTCGGACCACAGCGGCAATTGCGCCGCCACTTCACCCATCACGCCAAAACCCGCCGGGCGCATCGCGCCATCTGCTGACCTCGCACAGTTTACCAGCGCGCGCACGCGCTGCCTCGGGCAGACGCACCGCCGCCGATCAGCTACGATGCCGGTGCACCGCGAACGACACCCCCAATGAGCCCACCGATTCTCGAAGTCCGTGATCTGGTCAAGCAGTACCCTGGGGTCACTGCGGTCGATGGCATTTCCTTCAGCGTCCCGCAGGGCGTGTGCTTCGGGCTGCTCGGACCGAACGGGGCCGGCAAGACCACCACCATCGAGATCATGGAAGGAATCCTCACCGCCAGTGCCGGGGAGGTGCGCTACTGCGGCGAGCCGCTCGGCAGCCGCTTTCGCGAGGAGGCCGGCATCCTCTTCCAGGCCACGGCGCTGCAGAACTTCCTCACCGTGCGCCAGAGCCTCGCGATGTTCCGCGGCCTGTACGCGCACGGGCGCGACATCGAGGAGCTGCTCAAGCTCTGCTCGCTCGAGGCGCTCGCCGAGCGCGACAACCGCAAACTCTCCGGCGGGCAGCTGCAGCGGCTGCTGCTCGCGATTGCGCTGGTGAACGATCCGGCGGTGCTGTTCCTCGATGAGCCGACCACCGGCCTTGATCCACAGGCGCGGCGCAACTTCTGGTCGCTGGTGCGCGCCATCAAGGCACAGCGCAAGACCATCATCCTCACCACCCATTACATGGCAGAGGCGGAGATCCTCTGTGACGTGATCGCCATCGTCGATCGCGGCCGCATCATCGCGCAGGGAACTCCGGAGGCGCTGCTGCGTGAGCATTTCGCGGCGGTGCTGCTCGAGCTGCCGCGCGCGGACTTCCCCTCCGCCGCGCGCGCTCTGCCGCTGCAGATGATCGAGAGCGAGGAGCGTATCGAGATCACCACCGATGACCTCGATGCCACGCTGCGCACGTTGCTCGGCGCCGACGTGCCGCTGCGCAACCTGCGCATCCGTGCGCCGAATCTCGAAGATCTCTTCCTCGAACTGACCGGCCGGGAGCTACGGGCATGATCCGACGTCTGCTGTCCGTCTGGCATGCGCGCAACCTCGAGTTCGTGCGCGACCGCGGCACGCTGGTGTTCACGCTGCTGCTGCCAGTCTCGATCATCATCGGCATGGGCTTCATCTTCGGCGGCTCGCCGCGGCCGCTGTTCAAGGTCGGGGTGATCGGCGGGCTTGCCGCCGCGCACGGCGATGCGTTCCTGCGCACGCACTACGTGCAGTTCATCGGCATCGACAGCGCGCCGGCCGGGCTGCACGAGATCGACCATCAGCGCATCGACCTGCTGCTCGCGCCGGGCCGGCCGCCGCGCTACTGGGTGAACACCGACTCGCCCAAGGGATACATCACCGAGAAGCTGCTCCTCGCCGCCGATCCCGGCGCGCAGCGCGAACCGGTGAGCGGCCGCACGGTCCTCTACCTCGACTGGCTGTTCCCCGGCATCCTCGGCATGAACATGATGTTCAGCTGTCTGTTCGGCGTCGGCTACGTCGTGCTGCGCTACCGACAGAGCGGTTTTCTCAAGCGACTCAATGCCACGCCACTGAGTGCGCTCGAGTTCCTCAGCGCCCAGGTGCTCTCGCGGCTCACCATCATCGTGATCATCACCACGGTGCTGTACCTGGCCGTCGGCGCGATGATCCACTTCCACAGCGCCGGGAGCCTCGCGCTGCTCTTGCTGCTGACGGTGCTCGGGGCGCTCTCGATGATCGCGCTCGGACTGACCATCGCGGCGCGCTTCGCCAGCGAGGAGCTGGTGAACGGCATCCTCAATCTGCTCACCTGGCCGATGATGCTGCTCTCGGGCGTGTGGTTCTCGCTCGCCGGCTCGCCCAAGTGGGTGCAGTGGATCGCCGATGCGCTGCCGCTGACGCAGCTGCTGCACGCGGCGCGCGAAGTGATGCTCTACGGCGCCGGCATCGGCACCATCGCCCCGAGCCTGCTCTATCTGAGCGCGGTGACGGCGGTGTTTCTCGCCTTCGGCGCCTGGTCGTTCAAGTGGCGGATCTAGACCGATGAGGACAGTGTGATGACGGCCCAGCAGACCATGCGGTTCATGAGTGACAACACGGCGAGCGCCTGCCCGGAGATGCTCGAGGCACTGGCCGCGGCGAACCACGGCCTGGAAGTGGCCTACGGGGACGATCCGTGGACGCAGCGCCTCGATGCCGCCCTCGGGGCGTTCTTCGATACCCCGGTGCGCGCCTTCGCACTCGCCACCGGCACCGCCGCCAATGCGCTCGCACTCGCCACACTCACCCCGCCGTACGGGGCGATCTTCGCGCACCACGAAGCGCACATCGCGTGCGACGAGTGCGGCGCGCCGGCGTTCTACTCCGGTGGCGCGCAGCTGATGCTGCTCGAGGGGGCGCACGCCAAGTTGAGTGCCGATACGCTCGCCGCGGCCCTCGAGGGCCACCCGGTCTCGGTGCACACCGTGCAGCCGGCCGCCGTATCGGTGAGCCAGGCCACCGAACTCGGCACCGCCTACCGGCCGCAGGAATTGTCCGAGCTGTGCAAGGTCGCGCACGCGCACGGTCTCAAAGTCCACATGGACGGGGCGCGTTTCGCCAATGCCCTGACCTTCCTCGACTGCCATCCGGCAGAGATCACCTGGCGGGCCGGGGTCGATGTGCTCTCCTTCGGTGCCACCAAGAACGGCGCCTTCGCCGCCGAGGCGGTGGTGTTCTTCGATCCCGAGCTGGTGCGCGATTTCGAGCTGCGCCGCAAGCGGGCGGGCCACCTGCTCTCGAAATCACGCTTCGTCTCGGCACAGTTGCTGGCGTATCTGCACGAGGATCTGTGGCGGCGCAATGCGACGCGCGCCAACGGGTTGGCGCGCCGCATCGGTGCAGCGGCCGGCACGCGGCTCATCGCGCCCGTCGAGGCGAACGAAGTCTTCGTGCGGCTCGGCGCCGAGGGGAAACGCACCCTGCGCGCGGCGGGATTCGAATTTTACGATTGGGGTGCCGAACGCTCCGGTCTCGCCCGGCTCGTGACGGCCTGGAACCAGGAGGCCGCGCACGTGGATGCACTGTGCGCGGCGCTCGAGACTCTGACGAATCCCTGAGCCGAGCGTGGTGCATCGCGGTTTCGCAGCGTCTGCAGCCGCGGCCTCGTGCACGGGCGCACCACGGTCCGCCGGAACCCTCTTCGAATGGGGCGCCCGAAGCGAATGCTGCGCACGCCCGCGCCGTGACCGCACGGCGGGCACCGACGGCTTGAGCGGATGACGCGGATCGAAGCGCTGCGCCAAAACCTGGGGGTCCACGAGAGCGACCCGGAACGAGCGCCTCCTCATGCCGAGAGCTGAGGATGGTGTCCCGGATTTTTTGAGTGACCGCGCCAACGCCCTTCCCCGGCATACTGCACGCCTACCCTTTCGGTGATACACCGCCCATGCCTGCCACCCCACCCACACTCATCGACATCGGCATCAACCTCGCACACGACGGCTACGATACGGACCGGGACGAGGTCATCGCACGCGCGCAGCGGGCCGGCGTCACGCAGATGATCGTGACCGGATCGAGCGCACCGAGCACCCACCGCGCCATTGACTTCGCGCGATCGCATCCGAGCCACCTGTTCGCCACCGCCGGCGTGCACCCGCACCACGCCGCGGAGTGGACCGAGGCACTTGCGAAGGAGATGGCCGAGCTCGCCAGTGCCCCCGAAGTCATTGCCGTGGGCGAATGTGGTCTGGATTACTTCCGCGATCTCTCCCCGCGCGCCGCGCAGCAACACGCCTTTCATCGCCAGCTGGAATTGGCTGCACGCCTCGGTAAGCCCGTCTTCCTGCATCAACGCGATGCGCATGCGGACTTTCTCGCCATCCTGCGCGAACACTGGCCGACCCTGCGCGGCGGCGTGGCCCATTGTTTCACGGCCGGCGCGGTGGAACTGGACAGCTACCTCGACCTCGGACTCGCCATCGGCATCACCGGCTGGATCTGCGATGAGCGTCGCGGCGCGCACCTGCTGAAGCTGGTGGCGCAGATTCCGGCCGATCGGCTGATGATCGAGACCGACGGACCGTATCTCCTGCCGCGCGATCTCACCCCGAAGCCCGCCTCGCGCCGCAACGAACCGAGTTACCTCCCGCACATCGCCCGCACCATCGCCGCGGCGCGCAACGAATCGCTCGATTCGCTCGCGCAATCCAGCACGGCCGCGGCCCGGCATCTCTTCGGACTGCCGCCGGCGTCCGAGACCCGGGGCAACTGACGCGCCTTCCCGGCGCCTCTTGAGCGAATCGTGCCCGTGACGCCCCCTGCGCCGCGGCCGTGGACCTCGGCGCATCGCCGACCGCAGAGGACTCCAAGTCGGCGCCGCAGGTGGCAGGAGGCCGTTGACAGTCCGGATCCGCTCGTGACATGTTTGGTGGCATGGCTGTCCCATCGACACCGCGAGCGGCCCTGACACCTCAGTGGCGTGCCTGGATTGCCGAGAACCTCGCTCGAGGCTGCAGCGCGGAATCCCTGATCACCGACATGGTGCGTGAGGGATTTCAGCTGCAGGAGGCCCGTCACGCCGTCGGACAAGACACCCCCGCGGCAGCGGCGCCGGATGGCACGGCGTATCGGCCCGAACCCTCGCGCATGGCGCGAACCCACCGCATCGTCGCCGCAGACCGCACGGTCACCGTGTCGATGCGGCTCGAGCGACCCGTCATTGTCGTGCTCGATGACGTGCTCGCCGCGGACGAGTGCGATGAACTCATCGCGCGCTGCGCACCGCGACTGCAGCGCTCGACGACGGTCGATCCGCAGCGAGGAACGCACGAAGTCATTGCCGATCGCAGCAGCGAGGGGACTTATTTTCCGCTCAACGCCGACCCCTTCATCGCCCGCCTCGATCAGCGCATCGCGGCCTTGATGAACTGGCCGCTCGAGAACGGCGAAGGCCTGCAGATCTTGCACTATCGGCACGGCGGCCAATACACCCCTCATTTCGATTACTTCCCACCGCAGGACCCGGGCAGCGCGCAAGCGATGGCCGTCGGGGGGCAGCGCGTGGCGAGCCTGGTGATGTATCTCAACGACGTCGAGGCCGGCGGCGGTACGGTGTTCCCGGAGCTCAATCTCACGGTGATGCCGCGCAAGGGCGCCGCGGTGTATTTCGAGTACTGCAACAGTCTCGGTCAACTCGACCCCCTCACCTTACACGGCGGGCTGCCGGTCCTCGGCGGAGAGAAGTGGATCGCCACCAAGTGGATGCGCCAGCGCCGCTACGCGGCCTCCTAACCGGCCGTGCCGAGCGCCCGCCGAGGTCCGGCGGCCGAGCCGCCGGACCTCTCCACCGTCTTACCGCCCCAGATCGGTGACGAACCGATCCGTGTACTCGAGACTCGTGCTACCGCTCAGCGAATTGCAGGTCGGTGAGGCCGTGCTGCTCGCACTCGGGCACGGGGTATCGCGATCGAGCGACCAGAAGTGCACGCCCGCCAAGCCGTTGCTGACCGCGTAGCTCACCACGGTATCGACGTCTGCGAGCGTGAACGTCTCGGTGTTCACGTCGTTCACCCCGATCATCGGCGTCACCTCGATCTTGTTCGCCGGAACCCCATACGTGTGCTCGAGGTTCTCGACCGCCTGGATCGCCGATTGCCCCATCTCGCAGGCACCGTTCACCACCACACAGACCCCGGAGGATGGCGCACCGTAATCCATGACCATCAGGTTGATCGTGTAGTTCTTCAACCCCGAGCCGAGCACGGCCTGCATCACCTCGTTGCCGAGGGAATTCACCCCTCCGTAGCTGCCGTCCGAGGCCGCAAGCGTCGCGAGCGTGAAGGAGAACCGCAGGTTCGGATAGAGCGACTGCGCGTACACCGACTCACTTACCAGGTCATCGATCTGCGCTTGCGTCTGTCCGCCCTCGATGTCGAAGTCGACGCCCACCATGTCCGCACTCATGTAGCGCGAGAGGAACGTCTGCATACCGGCATTGGTGCTGCAGGTGAACGTTCCGGCCTGTCCGCCCGTCGAGACGACGTACTGAATGCCGGCATTGACCAGCGATGGGATGTTGGCCGCCGCGAATGCACTGCCGGCGACGCCCCCCCAGTTCTCGCTGCCACACTCCCCGGTGGCAAACGCGAGCGTGATGGCCCCGAGATTCGGCACATCATCGGACACCAGGCTGCCGGGCCCGACCACCGGGATGTCAGAACCGGTCACGGCCGTCTGCATGACGTCGGTATTCCAGTTGAGGTTGATGGTCACGTCCTTGTACGGACTGAACAGCAGACCGCTCGGCGCCGGAGAGGGCGTCGGAGTCGGTGTGGGTGTCGGGGTGGGAGTCGGCGTCGGGGTGGGAGTCGGCGCGGCGCCGCAGGCGCCGAGTGACGTCCACGGCTCACCGCTGCCCGACGCACCGCTGTTGCTCGCCGGATCGTTGCCCTGCGTCCACCAGTTCGCCTGGTAATTGATGCCGGATTCGCTCGCCTCCTCCCCTTGGGTGTACGCCGTCGATGGATCCCATGCGGCCGCGCAACTCCCGGAAGGACTGGGCGTGGGGGTGGGCGTCGGCGTGGGTGTCGGAGTGGGCGTGGGGGTCGGAGTGGGTGTTGGCGTGGGCGTTGGAGTCGGGGTCGGAGTCGGACTGGGCGAGCTGCAGGAGCCGCCCGGCGACCAGAGCGCCGGCACGTTCGGCGGCTCCCATCCCGCCCCCGCCGCATTGGTGAAGGTCTGCGTCGCGGTGTACGTCGAGCTGCTGTAGGTCACCACCTCGCCGCTCGTGTACGTGGTATTCGTGTCGGTCCAGGCCACACAGGATTGTGCGTGCGCCACCTTCAACGGCAGCAAGGCCAGGACTCCCACGCTCAACGTGATCCCCATCGCGCTGCGCACGGCAAGCCGCGTGCGGATGGTCGCTTGGTTCACAGTCATCGCGATACCTCTTGGAGGGAATGCCGGACTCGCCGGCGGTTGCGTCAACACATCGGCCGAACCGGCGGCTCGGGCCCGCGCCCGCCCCGCCGCGCACGAATCCGCCGTGCCGGATCGAATGATCCGGGCACGGTCTCTCCGCGCGATCACCGTGACGTCATCCGGGCCGCCTCACCGCCTCGCACCGCGTTCCTGCGATGCCCAAGCGCGCTCCGGCAGACCCATCCCCCCGTCGATATCGTTATGTCATGTCAGTGTTGTCATTGACCTGAGCGACAAGATGCGCGGCAGGCTAGAACCAATGTCGACGCAATGCAATAAGACCAATTTTTTTA
>JAKBDK010000070.1:0-12727 GCA_021834525.1 Pseudomonadota bacterium
ACCCGACCCGACCCCGTTTGATCGACACCCATTTCGGTCCGCACGTCACGCGCGACCGTTTATGAACGCTTACGATCATATATATCGGGATACGATATAAAATGTCGCATCCATCCTCACGGCCTGTTCTTGGGAGTGCCATGAAGTCATCTGCCTCCAGTCACGGCGCGAACGACACGCTGCGTGACTTCACCGCCGACCGCCGGCTGCTGGTGCTCTCGGCCCTGGCGCTCGTGACCGGGACCTTCGGCGCATGGGCCGCATGGGCGCTGCTGAAGCTGATCGCACTCGTCACGAATCTCGCCTACTACCACGTGCTCTCCACGCACACGGCCTATCTGAGCCACGCACACCTGACGCCGAGTTCGATCGTGATTCCGGTCATCGGCGGGCTCATCGTCGGTCTGATCGGGCGCTACGGCTCGGACAAGATCCGCGGCCACGGGATTCCCGAGGCGCTCGAGGCCATCCTCATCGGACAGAGCCGCATTCAGCCGAAAGTCGCCCTGTGGAAGCCGCTGTCCTCGGCCATCGCCATCGGCACCGGTGGTCCGTTCGGCGCCGAGGGGCCGATCATCATGACCGGCGGGGCGCTCGGTTCGCTGTTTGCCCAGTTCTTCAAGTTGAGTGCCGCGGAGCGCAAGACGCTGCTCGCCGCGGGTGCCGCAGCCGGTATGACCGCCATCTTCGGCACGCCCGTGGCGGCGGTGCTGCTGGCGATCGAGATCATGCTGTTCGAGTGGAAACCGCGCAGTTTCGTACCCGTGGTCGTCTCGGCCGTCGTGGCGATCGCGTGGCGGCCGTGGCTGGTCGGTGCATGGCCGCTCTTTGCGCACCGCGGTGCGCCGGTCCTGCCGTGGTGGGGGCTGGCGGTGTGCGCGCTGGTCGGGGTCATCGCCGGACTGCAGTCCGCGCTCACCACCGGGGCGCTCTACTGGGTCGAGGAGCAGTACGAGAAACTACCTCTGCACTGGATGTGGTGGCCGGCGCTCGCCGGCATCGTGGTCGGGGTCGGCGGACTGATCGATCCGGCTGCGCTCGGGGTCGGGTACGACAACATCCAGGCGCTGATCAGCGGCAACGTGTTGATGCATGCCGCGATTGCGCTGCTGATCGTGAAGTCAATCATCTGGGTCATCTCGCTGGCGTCGGGGACCTCGGGCGGTACGCTCGCGCCGCTGCTGATGATGGGCGGGGCGGTGGGGGTGCTCGAGTCGCACGTGCTGCCGTTCGGCGATTCGGGGTTCTGGGCGCTCATCGCCATGGCCGCCGTTCTCGGCGGCACGCTGCGCTGCCCATTGACCGCCACGGTATTTGCCGTCGAGCTCACCGGTGATCTACGGGTCATGCCCGCAGTCATCGTCGCCTGTGCCGCCTCCTTTGCGGTGACGGTGCTGTTGATGCGCCGCTCCATCCTCACCGAGCGCCTGGCCCGCCGGGGCCGACATCTGACGTACGAATACACCGTCGATCCCTTCGAGGTGATGCGTGTCCGGGACATCATGGCGCATCCCGTGCACACCCTGGTGGCGAGTCTGTCGATGACGGATGCGTTGGCATTCTTTGAGGGCGGATCAGCCGCCCATCGCCACAGGAGCTATCCGGTGGTCGATGATGCCGGGCGCGTCGTCGGCATGGTGTCGCGTTCCGACATGCTGCGCTGGTCACGGGAGGCGAGGCCGGATGAGGAGACCTTGGGCGAGCGGTTGGGTTCCCCCGAGGTCTTTGTCGGCCATCCCGAGGAGCGTGTCGGCGATCTGGCCGACCGCATGATTGCGGCCGATGTCGGTCGCGTACCGATCGTGGAGCGCACCTCCGGCGTGCTGGTCGGTCTCGTGGCGCGAGGCGATCTGCTGCGGGTGCGCGCGCATGCGGGACAACTCGAGCGCGAACGCGCGCAGCTGATGAGCCTCTACTGACGGCCGATCGCAGCCCGATCGCGCCGCGCAGCATCAGCGCCGCGTTCAGTGGACTCTGCAGTTCGATCCAGGGTGTACCCTCTGTGCTCCATGACACAGGTGAGCGGACAGCGCGTGCCGGAGCACGATGCCAGCGCAGGGGCGCGCGGGGCGAGTGGGCGGACGATCCCGGCCCGTGCTCCGGGTGGCGGATTGCCGTTCGGCGCGGTCATGGCCACCGCAGGTGCCTCAGCACTGGCCGGGCCGTGCGGCGTCGCGCCGCTGATGCGCCCGCTGCTCGGCCTCGCCGTGCTGCAGGTGGTGTGGATCAGTGGTCGGGCCCTCGCACGTCATCGCGCGGGCTTGCGCATCGACTGGCGAGCCTGGCGGGCCGTCGGAGCGGCGCATGAGTATTGTGGCGCGCATACGGTGCCGCTCGGTCTGGCCGTGATCGCCAGTGATGTGCTGGCGCTCGGCACGACGGCGACGCGCGGACCATTGGGGTTCGCGGCACTCTGTCTGGTGATGGCGTGGGCGACCGCGATGATGGCCGTGGGTCGATTCACCTGGTCATTGGCGGCGCGGGGTTTTGATCTGCACCGGCTCGACGGCGCCTGGTTTCTGGTTCCCGCGGCGCTGTTCGGCGCCGGCATTGCGACCGATCGCGTTGCCGCGCAGCTCCCCGGACACTGGCCCGACGTGCTGTGTCTATTGGCGGCCGGGAGCATCGTCATCGGCGCCTTCGGCTACTGGGGACTGCTCGTTCTGGCGGGGTTGCGGATCCGCCGCTTTGGACTCGGCCACTGCGCGCGTGCGCCGTGGTGGATCGCCATGGGCTGCGCAGGGCTGGGTGCTGCGGCGCTCGGGCAGGTCCTGCACCAGCGCCCGCGGGCACTGCCCGCGCAGGGGTTGCTCGATGCGACCGCGCTGTCCATCGGTGCCGCGATGCTCCTGAGCGTGCCGGTGCTGCTCCTGAGTGCTCGGTTTCTGCTGCGCCAGTGCGGATTTCGCGCCGTGGCGCCCTGGCCCCCGACATTCTCCACGGCCGTGTTGGCATTCGGCGCGTTCCAGGCCGGCCGCGTTCTGCACGTACCCGCCCTCGGCACCCTCGGACTCGGCGCGGCCGATGCGACGCTGCTCTTCTGGAGCCTCACCGCCGGGTGGAACCTGAGGTGCGCGTACCGCACGTGGTCCACCGGGGTACGCCGGTCATAGTCGCACCGTACGTGGCTGGGGGCGGCTACGCGGACTCCAGCTCCTTGGCGAAGTGCAGCGCGAGGATGTGCAGACCGTGTCGATGATAGAAGCGGTGCGAACCCTGATTATTCACCCCGGAGTCGAGTTCGAGCCGCTCGCAGCCTGCGGCGCGCCCGCGCCGTTCGACTTCTGCGAGTAGGGCGGCGCCCACGCCTTTGGAGCGGCGAGCCGGGTTGGTCACCAGATCGTCGAGGAACGTAACTCGACCGCGACTCGTCGCCACGATCCGGTACAGCGCCGCACCGATGCACCGATCTGCCCCTTGGTCGGCCACCAGGACGCGCAGACCTTGTTCGCGACCTTCACTTAAGAGCGTATCGAAGGTATTGACGCTGAGCCCAGGCCGCAACGCCGCCAGCAGCGGATACAGGTCCGCTTCCAGGGACGGGTCGTTGGCGGTGATCTCGCGCAGAGTGACGTTCACGCGGTGCTCGCAGGTCAACGAAGGTGAACCGTGGATTCCGCGCAACGATGCCCGTGCGCGCGGCTGTCCACGCTCGCGGCCGCCGGATCGGGCCAGGCCAGTACCGACCGGGCGCACCGGAGAGGTGTCTCGTTTGCGTATAGCACAGTTGGCGCGCCGCGGCCGGCGCTCGCGCCGTCGGTGTCGAGCGGCGCGGAGACTGTTCCAAACTGGGACGCCCCCGGTTTGCCCGTGATGCGGATCCCCGGGGGTGCTCGCACCGAATCCCCGAGGCCATCAGCGCATTTGCGACACGACACGGATCTGCGCGCGGTGTTCGGCGGGCAGCTCGATGGACGTGACGGGTCCGACCCGATCGGTGCTGCCGGCCCAGCGCGCGAGCGCCGCAGGACTCGCGCCGCGCCGCTCGGTGCCGATGCCCTGCAGGAAGTACTGCCGTGCTGTGACGCGGAGGTCTCGCCGTTGTCGTCGTAGTCTTCGACGTGCGTGGGGTGCTGAGCGGGAAGGTCGCACCATGCTCGGGGGTTGCGCGCCCTGACGGTACGCCGATTGCGCATCGACAGGCCACTGCAACCCATCATACGGTTGCAAAGGGCGATTGAAGTGTCGTAGTTCAAATGGCTCTGCCCAACGAGCCGGGACGGTCGCGGCCCGCACAGCACCCCCGGGACGCGATGGAACCCGGGCCGTGCGGTCGTCCCGTAGGTATCTGCCCGAATCGAAACGCTCGCGGCGGCGGCGTACAAGCACATCAGACCTCGTCCCTGGGCGCAGAGGCTCGGCGCTTCGCCCAGGCGGGTCAGTGCCGGATGAGGGCAACGCCATGAGTATTCGCATCTATCGCACGCTGGTCGTGATCGCGGGTTTGCTGATCGGCGGAACGGCCGCTGCGCAGACGGCAGTGCGCTGGCAGGCGCTTCCGACGGTGGCGCCTGCGCCCGCGGACAATCCGACCACGGCCGCCAAGATTCGGCTCGGCAAGATGCTCTTCTTCGATCCACGGCTTTCATCGACCGGAACGGTCTCGTGCTTCTCCTGCCACAACATCATGGAAGGCGGCGATGATCATCGGCCGGTCTCCATCGGCGTCGAAGCACAGCGAGGCGTCAGAAACGCACCCACGGTGTGGAACGCGGCGTTCCTGTCCGTGCAGTTCTGGGACGGTCGGGCCGCCACGCTCGAGGAGCAGGCCAAGGGTCCGCCGGCCAACCCCGTCGAGATGGGTATGAAGAACCTCACGGCGGAAGTCACCCGAATCGAGAAGATTCCCGGGTATGCGCCGTATTTCCATGCGGCGTTCGGGCCGGGCCAGGTCATCACCATGGACAATGCCGCCAAGGCCATTGCCGCATACGAGCGCACCTTGATTACGCCGGGCAGCGCTTACGACCGGTATGTGCTGGGCGACCCCAGTGCGCTGTCGCCCGAGCAAGTGCGCGGGATGCAGACGTTCGCCTCGGTGGGCTGCACCGGGTGTCACCAGGGAGCGAACTTCAGCGGCCCTGCACTGCCCATGGGGACGGGGTTCTACATGAAGTTCCCGATCTATACCGATAATCCCTATGTCAAAAAATACGATCTGATGAGCGATCTGGGACGCTACGACGTGACGCATCGCGAGGCGGACAAGAACGTCTGGCGGGTCCCGGGGCTGCGCAATTTGGTGTACACCGCGCCGTATTTCCACAACGGTTCGGTGAAGACCTTGCCCGAGGCGGTGCGGGTGATGGGTGCGACCCAGCTGAACCGCACGCTGACCGACTCGCAGGTCCGCGACATCGTGGCCTTCCTCACCGCCCTGACCGGACCGTTCCCGGTACAGACCATGCCGCGCCTGCCGCCAACGCCCGGGGACCTTCTCAGCCGCTGAGCGAGCCGGGGACGTTTCGGAGTCTCTCGGGACGCGGGCTGGATGCGCTCATCGGGAGGTGGTCACGCGCCCCGAGAAATGATCCTCAATACACACTAAAAGACTTTGATTTAAAAGATCTTTTCGACTCATCAGACTCGGTCTCGACGGTCGTCGCGGTGCATGGGGCCGGACCGCAATTGACCGTCGCTCACGCCGCTTCGCGGTCTGTGCCGAGGACCCGGACAGTCGCCGTCACGTCGGCGCGTAACTTTTTTTTCCGGAGGAGGGTATAAATTGGGCACCGAGTGCGATCTTTGAACAACGAATGCACAGGTCTCTAGCGCCGATCGCCCATGCCGCCGGATAAGTCCCCGAGCCTCGCTGCTGCGCTCGCACACTCTCAGGGCGAGCGATTGCGGCGTTTCTTCTCCTTCCGGGTCCGTAACCCTGCGGACATCCCGGACCTGACTCAAGAGGTATTCCTGCGGATGCTGCGCGTCCCCGATGGCGATGCGATCCGCTCCCCGGAGGCCTACCTGTTTACCGTCGCATTGCATGTCGCGCAGCAGCATGCGCTGCAGCATTCCGCGATCCCGCCATCGGTGCAGGCCGAGGAACTGCTGGCGCAGCTGCCGGCCTCGCCGGATGCCGACCCGCTCCTGCAGGCCCACGGTCAGCAATGCCTGGAAGCCTTCACGCACGCGCTGGAGCGGCTCTCCCCGAAGGCGCGCGCCACCTTCGTGCTGCACCGCCAATACGGCATGACCCTGAAGGAAATCAGCCGCGAGCTGCGCATTTCGTTTCCGATGGCCAAGAAGTACCTCGCCAAGGCGCTTCAGCAGCTTCACCAGCATCTCGATGCACAGTAGGCAGAGCGTGAGCGCACGTATCGGCAAGCGGTATTCGCAAGAGGTCTACGAGCAGGCCTGTGTGTGGTTCGTGGAATTCCGTGCCGCTACTGCAGACGAGAGGACGCGCCAGGGGTTCTGCGCCTGGTTGCAGCAAGCCCCGGCGCACATGACGGCGTACCTGGAGGTGGCCTCGCGATGGAACCGCGCCGGCGCTCTGGACGTCGGCGCCCGATTCTCCAAAGAGGCGCTCATCGCCGAAGCGACAGACGCCGACAACCTCGTCCCGTTTCCGGGCGCTGCCCCGCCGCCCGTGCCCGCTCGACACCGGCCCCGCTGGTCGACGCCGGCCCGCCTGTCCTGGGCGGCCGGAGCGCTTGCGCTCATCGGAGCGGGGCTGATCACGCTCTGGGTCCGCGCCGGCACGACCTCGTACGCCACGGGCGTCGGCCAGAAGCGCAGCATTACTCTTGCGGACGGCTCGGTCGTCGATCTGAACGCGCGCTCGCGGATCATCGTGCGCTACACCGAGCACGAGCGGGAGATCGACCTGGTGCGCGGCCAGGCGCTCTTCGCCGATACGTACGAAGCCCATCGACCGTTCATCGTGCGCACCCGTGCAACCGTCGTGCGCGCGATCGGCACGCAATTCGATGTGAACTTGCTTCACGCCGAGGCGATCGTCACCGTCATCGAGGGCAAAGTCGTCGTTGCGCGTCCCCGTCCGCTCGATGTGCCTGCGTCGAATCCGCTCAGACCCTTGGCCATTCGCGGCCCAGCGGGTCGCTCCACGGTCTACCTGACCGCCGGTCAGCAAGTGACCGTTTCCCCGACGCGCCGCCTGCAACCGGTACCGGCGAACACGCGGGATGCCATCGCCTGGGTCCAGCGCAAGCTCATCTTTGCCTCCACCGATCTGCGCAACGTCGTGCAAGAGTTCAACCGCTACAACGCGCGGCACCTGGTCATCGCGTCGCCTTCGCTCGAGACCTTCAGGATCGATGGGGTGTTCGCCTCGACCAATCCGGACTCTCTGATCGCCTTCCTCCGGCAGTACCCCGGCATCAAGGTGACGGAGGTCGGCGGGCAGGTGCTGATCACCCGTCAGGCGGTCCGATAAGTTTTCGCCCCACGGGGGGTATAAAACCGCCCCCTCCACGCTCATATTGCGCAGAGAGCCGGCGTTGCGGCATTGCGCGTGACGTGGGCCGATCAGAATCGATTAGAACAAATTGGGGAGACAGGTTATGCGGGCCGAAGTCATCGCCGTGGCGTTGGGTATGGCTGTGGCCGGAGTGCCAGCGGGTGCGGTGGCGCAAACCGCGACCACCCGGATCAGTACCGATATTCCGCCGGAGCCCCTGCGCCCGGCGCTGCGCAGCCTCGCGCAGGAGTTTGGCTTCCAGATCGTCTACCCCTCGACGGAGGTTGCCAGCCGCCGCAGTCCCGGGGTGATCGGAAGCTTCACGCTCTCTGAAGCCCTCCAACATGCGCTCGCGGGCACCGGCTTGACGTTCCGTTACATCGACGTGCATACGATTACGATCGTGCCTCTGGCGGGCCAGACGGCGGCCGACCCGCCGGCCACCGGTGTGCCCGCAGGAGCCGATCCCAAGGTGGGCGATCCGCAGGCGCTGAATGCGCACGGCGCTCCTCAAGGCCACAGCACGACCTTCGCCGGGGCCGCTGCCCGCGCGGCAGCGGATCCACCGCCGGCCACCGGCGGCTCGAATGGCAGCCTCGCCACGCTGCACGCGATCGTGGTCACCGGTACGCGCATCCGCGGCGTCGATACGCTCAATGCACTGCCCGTGCAGATGCTGAGCCGGCGAGACATCCGGCTTTCGGGTGCGACCAGCGTCCCGCAACTGCTGCAGCAAGTGACCTCGACCAGCAGCGTCGGAAGCGTCACGTCGGCGCAGGCGACCGGGTTCACCACCGGTGGAATCGAGACGGTCTCACTGCATGGGCTCGGCGCGGCCCGCACGCTCGTGCTCGTCAATGGGCTGCGGATGCCGGTCAGTACGGCGGGCGATACGGTCGACGTCGGCTCCATTCCGCTCGCTGCGGTGCAGCGCGTGGAAGTCCTCGAGAACGGTGCGTCTGCCGTGTACGGCAGTGATGCGATCGCGGGGGTGGTGAACTTCATTCTGAAATCGGACTTCCAGGGCCTGGACGCGAGCGCGACGATCGGGTCCCCGACCCAGGCGGGCGGCGGCACCGCCGAGGACATCTCGGTCTACGCCGGCACCGGATCACTCGAACGAGACCGCTACAACATTGGCATTGGACTCGAGTACGACCACAAATCGCCCATCATGGGCTCATCGCGTTCCTACGCCAGTCGATACAGCCCGGGTTACGGCAATGACGTCACGTCATTTTTCGCCTTTCCCGCGAACGTGCTCATTCCGCCCAACGCAGTGCTGCCCCACGGCGGGGTCTACAGCCCGGAAGTCGGCAATTGCGCCCCGACGTCCCTCAACGACGCGAATTACCCGACGCAGTGCCGATTCGACAATTCGCCCTACGACTCGCTGCAGCCGAAGCGCTCCCGCTACAGTCTCATTCTCAACGGCACCTACCGCCTGACTCACTCCACCGAGCTCTACGGCAACGTGCTGTTCTCACAGGTGCGCCAGACGACCTATACGCAACCGGTGCCGCTTGCCTTCCTCAATCCGCTGTTGCCCGGAAACCCGTATATCGCCTATCTGTCGAACCTGCTCGCGACGCAGTATCCGGGCTACAACAATCCAAATGCGAAGCCGGGGCAGGGCGCATTTCTGTTGCCGCCCTCGAGTCCCTACTATCCGACGGCCTGGGCGGCGTCCCATGGACTCGCCGGGCAGCCCCTGAACCTCATCTACCGCGATTTCGCCAATGGCATCCGTGAGACCTACGACCGCACAAACACGACGCGAGCGGTCGCCGGGATCAAGGGAAACGCCATCGGCTGGCACTACAACGGCTCGCTGCTGTTCGGCCAAACGGCCTTGTCCGACAATCTGCAGCATGGCTGGCCGTTGTATTCAACGATCATGCCGCTGCTCGACTCCGGCGTCATCAACCCGTTCGGACCGACCCAGGACGCAAGCGCACTCGCGCAAGCGCAAGCGGACCAATTCATCGGCCAGGACTATTCGACCAAGACCACACTGACCAGTGTCGATGCGAGCGCGAGCCGCAAGATCGCGCAGCTGTCGGCCGGGGCGCTACGGCTCGCCGTGGGCGCAGAGCTGCGTCGCGAGACGTACGACTATTCGCCGGCGACGGTGCTGCAGCAGGGCAACGTTGGTGGTCTCGGGGGCAATTCGCTGCCCGAATCCGCCTCGCGAACCGCCCAGGCCGCGTACTTTGAGCTGAACGGCTACATCGTGCATTCCCTGCAGGGAGACATTGCGGTCCGTTGGGATCATTACCAAACGGTCGGCAGCACGGTCAATCCACAACTCTGGTTGCATTGGAAGGCGTTGCGGTGGTTGCAGTTGCGCGGATCGGCCGGAACGGGCTTCCGTGCGCCATCGCTCCTCGATCTGTATGCCCCAGAGACGTTCAGTGTCACCTCGAACGGAACGCGAGATCCGGTGCAGTGTCCGGTGTTCAACCCGAACAATCCGGCCTGCAGCGAGCAGTTCACGACGGTCACGGGCGGCAATCCGAACCTCAAGCCCGAGAAGTCGATCAACTACACCCTCGGCATGGTGCTCGAGCCGACGCGCGGCCTGCGCTTGGATCTGGATTCGTTCTGGATTTACATGCGCAACGAGATTGCAAGCGGCGGCCTGCCGTATTCGGTCATTCTGCAAAATACCCAGACGGCCGCGGAGTTCTCGCGCTTCGTCACTCGTGACTCATCGGGCAATATCGTCTCGATCAGCCAGACGGCCGCGAATCTCTTCAAGACCTACCTCAGTGGTCTTGACGTCACGCTCAGCTACGACAAGCGGTTGGGGCCCGGAGACGTCTTCGTGCGGGCCAACGGTGCGTACTTCTACAAGTATGCGGTGCAGAACTACAACGGCACCTGGACCGACGTCGTGAACCAGGGTCTCTCGTCGGTGGGTGAGACGGGAGGCGCCGTCATCCGGTGGCGGCACACCGTGACCGTGGGGTATAGGACGGCGTCCTGGGAGTTCTCGGCGACCCAGAATTACCAAGAGGCCTATATGGATACCCCCTCGACGATCACACGGGTTCCGCGTGACGTCGCCGCGTACGACACGATCAATACGCAGGTGTCCTATTCCGGTGTGCGTCACTTCGATTTCACGCTGGGGGTGATTAACCTGTTCAATCAGAACCCGCCGTACACGAACTACGGTTCGATTGCGAACAATTTCGTGGGCGGGTATGACCTGACCTACGGGGATCCGCGCGACCGTTACGTGTATGCGACGGTGCGGTATCACCTGCGCTGAGGCGCGCAGATCGCGCTCAGCCTCGTGAGGGACTCGCCGGTAGCGCCCACCCCCCTGGCGCTACCGGCGAGGGTTCGGTCCGGATGGACCCGGATTGACCCGGAGGGACCGTATGGAGTGCGCAGAGGGCGCAGACCGATGGGCGCCGCGTCATCGCGCCGCGCCCATCGGTGTCGCATCGATTAGGCCTGTGCCGCGCGCCGACGCGACTCGGCAATCCACAGGAAGAGGAAGGGGATCAAGTAAATGAGCACGTTGCCGAGCACGTTGCCGCGGACCCCGGTGCCGGCGCTCGAATACGGACCGCCGAAGGCCTCCGCGGTCACCCAGACCGACAGCGAATAGGCCATGCCGAAGGGGATCGCGAGGCGGAGCCACTTGCCGCTGAGCAGCGCCAGCGCCACCGCCGTTTCGGACAGGCCGACGAGGATGGCGACCGGGACCGGGCCGACCGCATGGACGAGGGCGGCGACGAATCCGAGCCACACGGCGATCCAGTGCGGCTGACCGGGAATCACCCCGGTGATCTGGCTCGTGAAATGAAGCAGAAACGCCGGCAGCCACTTCAGGAACGCATCGAACAGCCACAGCACTGCGAAGCTCAGGCGCGCCACTTCCCACAGGCGGTTCGCGCTCTTCGGCTCATCGGGACCGCGTCCCTCGAGCACAGGCGCGACCGACCAGACGAACAGGAATGCGATCGCGTACGCCACGAATACGCCGGGATCGGTCTGCCCGCCGCTATAGGGGTAGCCAAAGCCGTTGAGGAAGATCCAGCAGAGGACGCTGTAGCACACGCCGACGCGGGCCGCCCATGCGACCTTGCGCCCGCTGAGCAGTGCCGCGCCGAGCAGAACCGCGATCGCAACCATCAACAGCGCAACGGGCTTCGGGCCCACCGCCTGCGCGCCGTGCAGTGCGGCCAGCAGCAGCGGACGCACGACCGCAGGGACCTTCGAGGCGGGCTTTGCGAGCGCGTGCAGGAAGTTCCCATGCGCGTTCGCGACGACCAGCCAGGCCATGGCCTGGAAGCCCGCGTTCACCAGCCAGACCAGGCCGAATACCCGGGTCAACAGGCGCAGCGCGTTACGTTGCGTGTCATCAAAGTGATCGTTGTTCATAGTGAGGTCCGTCGTGGAAAATGCGTGATGCTGCACGCCAGAAGCGCTCGAGTTCTCGGGTCGCATGCCGGCTGAGCGACGCGCGAGTGCCCGAGAACGGCAGCGACCGAGGCGCGCAGCGGAAAATTCATTGACGCAAGGATGCCGGTCGCGGGCGACCCGGTTCGGCTGATCGACGGGCTCGACGCCCTTCGGAATCGCGGGTCGGCGCACGAGTGCTGGCGGATGCCGGATCCTGAGCGCCTGTCCGGGTCGCACACCGGGTTGCGTTCACGGTTCTCGGCAGCGCGCACGCATCGCCGGCAGGGAGCGCGCGCAGCGAGAATGCGGCCCTGGCGGCCGTGGCCGGTGCGTCGCTCCAGCGAGGTGTGATCATGCGAAGGCCAGTCCCGAGACGGCCCCAAAATCCACGTGAAGGGCTTCCGAACCGACATCCCAATGACGGCATAGACCTGATCCCCCAGTCAAGCGGGCCGACCCTAGCACGTTGTGCGAGGGAGGGATACCGCGCGCCACGGACGTATTGCCGTGATCGTGCCGGACGCTGATCGCGGGCATCGTGACCCCGAAAAGAGTGCCGCGTTCGACTCTCGACGGTTTCCGCCGAGGCCGACCCTACAGACCCGCGGCAGCGGACAGTGTTCCCTTGGACTGACAAATCCGGGCTGGCCAATCCGCAGCGCGGGAGACCGACCCCGAATGGGCCCCAAACGGCGCAGGGGCGCGGCGGAGACCGGCCGTGGATAGACGCGAAGGACCTCTTTGAAATCAATTGATTACGATACCATTCGTCAGAAGCGTCACCGCGATTGGCGCCACGACTCGATGTGAGGTCTCCAGCCCATGGGCGTTGCGCGCGCCTGCGGCTCAGTGTGCCGGGTATCGCCGTGGCCCGATGAGATCACG
>JAKBDK010000071.1:0-12519 GCA_021834525.1 Pseudomonadota bacterium
GTCACGGCCGACAACGGCACCATGGACCCGCTGCTGCCATCGACGTAGAACTGCTGCAGATCGCGCGGTCCCATGCGGTACGGCGCGGCGGCCTGCACCAGCACCTGTTCGACACGGCCGTCGTAGATGAAATCGTTGGCGAATACCGGTGCGAGCATCAGCTGGATGGCCTGGTAGACCTGCTGCGTCGAGACGCCCATCGCATCGGCCTGGACCCGATCGACGTGCAGGTGCAGCTCCGGCTCGGGCGCCAGGCCGTTGATGCGCACGTTATAGAGCACCGGATCGTGGTTGGCCTGGGCGATGAGCTTGTGGGCCGCTGCATTGAGCGCGGTGCGGCCGAGCCCGGCCCGGTCCTCCAGATAGAAGTCGAAACCACCGAACTGGCCGAGTCCCTGGATGGTCGGCTTATTGACCACGAAGATCTTCGCGTTGTGGATGTGCTGCTTGGCCTGACGGTTGGCCCAGCGGATCACCTGATCGGCGGTCTCGGAACGGTCGCTCCAGGGCACCAGGTGCATGAACGCCCGGCCGGCGTTCTCAGAGTTGCCCGCGAAGCCGCTGCCGGCGAGTTGGAACACATCGTGCACCGCCGGGTTCTTGATCATGATCTGATAGAACTGGTGCAGCACCGCCTCGGTGCGCTGCAGCGTCGCGCCCGCGGGCAGCTCGACGCTCGCCATGATGTCGCCCTGGTCTTCGTCCGGCACGAAGCTGCCCGGGAGCTTCACGAACAGGAACAGTCCGAGCGCGAGCATCACGGCGAATCCGGTCATCCAGCGCGGCAGGTGCTTGACGGACTCGAACACGCGGCGCACGTAGGCCGCGCGGGTGCCCTCGAACGCCCGGTTGAAATATCGGAACACCACGTTCGCCTTCAGATGCTCCGGGCGCATCAGCGAGGCGCACAGGGCCGGGGAGAACGACATCGCCAGCAGTGCCGAGAACCCGATCGACAGCGCGATGGTGAGCGCGAACTGGCGGTAGATCACCCCGGTGCTGCCGCTTTGCAGCGCGCTCGGAATGAACACCGCGGCGAGCACCAGCGTGATCGCCACGATCGCCCCGGTAATCTGCCGCATCGCCTTGCGGGTCGCCTCCATCGGCGGCAGGTGCTCCTCGCGCATGATGCGATCGACCGCTTCGACCACCACGATGGCGTCATCGACGACGATGCCGATGGCCAGCACCATGGCGAACAGCGTCAGCTGGTTGATCGAGTAGCCGAGCGCGTAGACCCCGATCATCGCCCCGAGCAGCGCCGTGGGTACGACCAGCATCGGTACCAGGGTGGCGCGAAAGCTCTGCAGAAACACCAGCATCACGATGAATACCAGCGCGAATGCCTCGAGCAGCGTGATCGCTACGTCCTTGATCGCGGCCTTGATGAAGATCGTCGAGTCGACCGGCGTGAACCAGGTGACGCCGGGCGGGAAACTCTTCTGCAGCTGCGCCATCTTGGCATTGATCAGCTTCATCACCGTGAGCGCATTCGCCCCCGGCAGCAGCTGCACGCCGAACGGCGCGACGACGGTGCGGTTGACCTTGCCGGCGAAGGAGTAGTTCTGCAGGCCGAGCTGAACGTCGGCGACGTTCTTCAGGTAGACCGACGTGCCGTTGGTATTGGTGCGCAGCAGGATGTTGCGGAACTGCTGCGGTGTGTCGAACCAGCCCTGGGTCGTCACCGTGGCCGTGGTCTGCTGGCCCGGGATCGCCGGAGCGGCACCGATCGAGCCGGCGGCGATCTGAATGTTCTGTCCCTGAACGGCCGCAAGCGCGGTGGCCGCCGACATGTCGTAGGCGTGCAGTCGCGTGGGGTTCAGCCAGATGCGCATGGCGTAGTCGGAGCCGAACAGATTGGCCGAGCCGACGCCCGGGACGCGCGCGATCTGATCGATGATGTGCGCGGCCACCCAGTGATTGAGCTCGGCGCGATCCGGGCCGCCCGGTCGGGCGCGCAGCGCGAGTACGGCCAGGAACCCGGCGCTCGACTTGTCGACGTTGATGCCCTGCTGGTTGACCTCGGTCGGCAGCTGCGGCTCGGCGAGCGCGACGCGGTTCTGAGTCTGCACCTCGGCGATGTCCGGGTCGGTTCCCGTGGCGAAGGTGAGGGTGATCTGCGATTGCCCGTAGCTCGACTGCGACGTGAAGTAGAGCAGGTTGTCGATGCCGGTGAGCTGCTGCTCGATGACCTGCGTGACCGTCGACTCGACGGTCTTGGCGTTGGCGCCCGGATAGTTGGCGCTGATGATGACCTGGGGTGGGGCCACTTCGGGGTAGGAGTCGATCGCCAGATGAGACACGGCGATCGCGCCGCCGAGACAGATCAGGATGGCGATGACCCATGCGAAGATGGGTCGGCCGATGAAAAATTGAGGCACTCGCAGCTCCTAGCGGTTGGCCTGCGCGGCGGCATGTGCCGGCGGCAGATCGACCTTCGCGCCCGGTTGGGCGTTCTGGAGGCCGGAGACGATGACGCGATCGCCGGCGGCGAGTCCGCGCCAGACGATCCAGTCGCTGCCCGAGGTGCCCTCAGTCTCGACGGGCTTCTTCACGACGGTGTCGCTCCCGTTGACGGTGAGCACGTAGGCGGCGCCCGTGCTGTCTCGCTGCACGGCCGCCTGGGGGACCAGGAAGGCCTCGAGTGCCTGCCCGACGGCCAGGCGCACGTGCACGAACATTCCGGGCAACAGATGACCGTGTGCGTTCGGAATGATTCCGCGCAGCGCGATGGTGCCGGTGGCCGGGTCGACGCTGGCCGCACGGAAATCGAGCTCGCCGGGCTGACCGTAGTCGGTTCCGTCCGAGAGCATCAGCTGCACGCGGGCCTTCGGGCCCGCGAGTGCCACGCGGCCGGCCTGCAGCTCGGCCGTCAGTTCCTCCTGCAGCGTGGCCGGCTCGTTGAAGTTGACGTAGATCGGGTTGATCTGATCGACGGTGGTGAGCAGCGTCGCGGTGCCCTGGCCGACGAGCGCGCCTTCGGTGACCTGTTGTTCCTCCGCGATTCCGCTGATCGGTGAAGTCACCTGGGTGTAGCCGAGGTTGATGCGGGCGGATTCGACGTTGGCTTCGGCCTGCTGCACCAGCGCCGAGGTTGAGCGGGCCGCGGCCTGATCGGTGTCGAACTGCGATTGCGAAATCAGATGCGTGCCGATGAGCGCGCGGTCACGCCGCAGCGTCACGGCGGCGTTGGTGGCGTTGGCCTTGGCCTCGCTGAGCGCGGCCAGATCGGCATCGAGCGCAGCTCGGTAGGGCGCCGGATCGATCTGAAACAGCGGCTGGCCGGCATGCACCTCGGTGCCTTCGGTGTAACGGCGCTTCAGCAGGACGCCGGCGACCCGTGCCAGCACATTCGCCTCGCGGTAGGCAGACAGCCGGCCGACGAACTGCTCGGTGAGCGGCACCTGTTGCGGCTCGACGGTCACGGTCTTCACCAGGGGCGCCTGCGCCGTCTGTTTCGGCTGCGTGGCGCCGCAGCCGACCAGCAGCACGGTGGCGGAGACTCCGCCGAGGAGGGCGATCGCACGGATCGTGACGTGCAGGCCCGGGGGCCAATTCTTTGCACTTCTTGACAAATGAGTCTCGGGGAGCAAAAGTAGAACTCCTCAGTGCCAGCCACGATCGTGGCTGTCGTTCCATTGCGCTCGATGGGGCGCGAGAGGAACGATCTTAGCGATGCCTGCCTGGGCAATCTAGCCGAGATTCGGCAGGACGACAGAAACCAAGGGTCAGTTCCCCAGCCGAGCTCGCGCTGCGCGTCAGCGCAGCCGACAAGCACACCGGTGACGTTCGGACTCCGCGGACGTCCGTGTCCGAGAGTCCGGCGAGGGCGCGCAGAGGGGGTTAGGGCGCGCCGCCGCTCGAGGGGTGATCCAGTTGCGGATACAGCTTCAGCAAGGTTTCCGTGACGCCGTTCGTCCAGCCGAATCCATCCTGCAGCGGATATTCGCCGCCGCCACCCGGCAGGTCGCGCTCGACGTTGTATTTCTCGACCAGCTTGCCCGTGTGCTGGTAGACACGCCGCACGGTGCGCACCCACCGGCGCGCGATGCACTGCGCGAAGCGGGGATGGCCGTAGCGGCGCAACCCCTCAACGGCGATCCACTGCAGGGGCGCCCACCCATTGGGAGCGTCCCATTGCTGACCAGTGGTGATGGTGGTGGTCACGATGCCGCCGAGTTTCAGCAGGCGCGCGCGGGCCACTGCGGCGACGGCGTTCCCCTGGCGTGCATCGGCGAGTCCGACGAACAGCGGATAGAGCGTTGCGGCGCTGAGCTCACCGGTCCGCCGGTGCGTGCGCCAGTCGTAGTCCATGAAGTAACCGCGGTGTGCATCCCACAGGTAGCGGTCGATGGCACGCTGACGACGTGCGGCCCGCGCGGCGAACTTGCGCGCGCAGGTCAGCTCATGCCGTGCGGCGCAGCCGCGGGAAATGGCCCGCTCCATGCCGTAGAGCAGACTGTTCAGGTCGATCGGCACCAGATCGGTGGTGCGGATGGTCGTCAAGTGGCGTCCGTCGCCGAGCCAGCGCGAGCTGAAATCCCAACCGCTCTCGGCCGCGGCGCGCAGGTTGCGGTAGAGCACCGCCGGCGGCTCGTGCGAGCGGCGCGCCAAGAGCACGTCTTTGCGGTACGACTCATCCCGCGGCGTGTCCACCGGCGACCAGTAGCGGTTCAGGATCGCCCCGTCGGGCATGGCGACCACGTTGCGGCGCGCATGGCCCGCTCGCAGGCCCGCCGCGCCGCGCATCCAATAGGCGTATTCGCGCCGCAGTGCCGTGAGGTGAGTGGCCCAGGCGTGTGCCGGATCGTGCGGATCGAGCAGTCCGACCATCAGGTAGTACACCGGTGGCTGCGATCGCGACAGGTAATAGGTGCGCGTCCCGTTGGGGATGTGACCGTAGGTGTCGATCAGGTAGGAGAAGTCATCGATCATGTCGCGGGCATTGGCGAGTCGCCCGTCGGGGATGAGCCCGAGCATGGTGAAGTAGGAGTCCCAGTAATAGAACTCGCGAAAGCGCCCCCCTGGGATGATGTACGGCTTCGGGACGTACAGCAGTGAGGAGTACAACGGCGGTACGACGGCCGGCCGCGTCAGCAACGGCCACAGCGCCGCGATGTGCCCCTGCAGTGTCGGGGCTTTCGGCACGCGGGTCCGATCCGGCGGCGGCAGGGTGAAGTTCTGCTGCACGAACCGCAGCAACGCGGCGCGCGACCGCGGATCGAGCTTGCGGAATCGCTGCAGGATCACCGGGGGGGACGCCTTGGGGACGGCATCGGCGAAGGTCTTACCATCCGGAAACACGCGGGCCATCTGTACGCGCACGAACAGCGGACCAAACAGCTGCGCCGGAGTGGCGTAGAACGCCGGTGCGGCCGTGGCCACGGCCGCGGTGCAGGTCAGGGCCCACAAGACCCCCCGCAGCGCCGTGCGGCGCTTCCCTGCCATGGGATTGCTCGAATACATGCTCATGAGTTGCAGTGTGTTGCGGAAAATCCATGCCCCGCGTGAACCGGCCCCGCCGGTGCGCTGCGCAGGGGTGTGCGGTTCAGTGCGACGGGGGCGGCCCGCGGTGGGCGATCGAAGAGCACGCTGACCTGTTCACCCTGTCCCCCCTGCTGCATGGTCTGCTGCGAGGCCGCCGGACTGCGGCGTCTTCCGAACTTTTGCACGTCATCGGCGCCGGTTGTCAGTGCCGGATGACATCGATACCATGATGATATCGATGTCATCCGGGCGTTGCAATACCATCCAACGGTCGCGGCGGGCGCTCGATTCAGAAGGAAAATATCCATGCGTGTTCGACTCTCATCGCGGCGCTGGCCCGTTGCCGCTCTCACGTGCGCCGTGTTCTGCACCGCAGCCGTCGCCGGGGCACGGTCGCTGGCCTTCCAGGTCCGCCAGGGGCGCTTCTTCAACGCCTTCCTGCGTCAGGGTCCGGTGGCCGCCGACCTGGTGTTGCGTTCCGGTCCCGATCCGCGACTCATCGTCGCATTTCCCGCCGGGGACAGTGGCGTCGGCATCTGGTTCGACCGCGAGCCGCGGTGGGCGCGATGGCGGCTGCTCGGTCCGTTGCATCCGGTGCGCACGCACGATCGGCACGGCCGGCCACTCTACGGCATCTCCGCGCAGCTCGAACTCACCGGCGATGCGGCACTGCAGGTGCACCAGGCAGTGCTCTCGAGCATCCGCGTGCTGCGCGACTACGGTTCGCTCGGCCGGTTGCCCCCGGGCATCGCGACGCCGGCGCAGGTGAGCGCACAGCGCATCGTCTGGGCGCGCGAACGCCTCGACGGCGGTGCCGCCTATCGTCTGACGGTGCAGGTGCTGCGCGGCCGGCTCGAGGGTACCCGAATCCTCGCCGACCGCCACGGCGTGATCCGTCTGCGGCTCACGGGTCTCACCGGAGAGCCGCCCTTGACGCCGCTCGCCGGTCGGCAGCTCTTGCGCCATCCGCATGCCGGGAGCCCCGCGGCGCGCGACACGCTGACCTTCCTCGCGTACCGGCAAAAATTTCTCGCCGGCTCCTGGCGGTTCGATACGTACTTCGGTCGCGACACGCTGATGAGCGTACGGCTGCTGATGCCGGCGCTCACCGCCCACGCGATCGACGATGCACTCGACTCTGTCCTGGAGCGGCTCTCGGCGCACGGCCAGGTCGCGCACGAAGAGGACATCGGCGAGGAGGCGGTGCTCGAGAATCTCAAGCACGGAGTGCGCTCGGCGGCGCCGAGCTACACCTATCTCATGATCGACGAGAACTACCTGTTGGCGCCGGATGCCGCCGCATGGCTGCTCAATCCGCGCGAGCGGGCTCAGTCGGCAGCATTCCTCGCCGCGCCCGTGGGCGGGCCCGAGGAGCGACACGGCACGCACGGTGCGGCGCTGGTGCGCAACCTGACGTTCGTGCTCGCGAGCGCCGCGCCGTTCGCTCGTGATCCGGTTCGCGCGCACCTGATCGGTCTGAAACCGGGCGTCCCGGTCGGCGACTGGCGCGACAGCAACACCGGCCTCGGCGGCGGTTACTACCCGTACGACGTCAACGCGGCGCTCGTGCCGGCGGCGCTCGATGCGATCGCGCGGCTGTACGCGAGCGGACTGCTCAACCCGTATCTCACCGCCGCCGAGCGACCCCAATTCGCGCAGGCGGCCCATCTGGCGCAGGTCTGGAGCGAGCGTGCCGCGCCGCTATTCACGGTGACGGTGGCGCATGCGGCCGCGGTGCGGGACGTCCGGGACTACGCGGCGGTGGACGGCGTTCCGGCGCGGGCCGCACTGGCCTCGCTCGGTCGCGGTCCGGTGTCCTTCCCCGCGCTCTCGCTGAAACGCTCAGGCCAACCCGTTCCGGTGATGCAGTCGGATGTCGGCTACGTGCTGCTCTTCGGCAAGCCCGCTGCGCGGACGCTGCAGCGTCTGGTGGCCGCCGTGATGCGGCCGTTCCCGGCCGGGTTGATCACGGGCGCCGGCCTGGTGGTGGCCAATCCGGTGTTCGCGCCGCACCCGCTCGCGGCCGAATTCACTCGCAATGCCTATCACGGCACGGTGGTCTGGTCCTGGCAGCAGGCGCTGCTGGCGGCGGGCCTCGCGCGCCAGCTGCGCCGCACGGATTTGCCGCCCGCGGTGCGCGTGCAATTGCAGACTGCGCAGCGCACCCTGTGGCGGGTGATCCACGCGACGCATGCGATGGCCAACAGCGAACTGTGGTCCTGGACGTACCGTGGCGGCCGCTACCACATTCGTCCGTTCGGCTCGGCCAGCGCCGATGCCTCTGAAGCGGACGCCGCGCAACTCTGGAGTACGGTGTATCTGGCCGTCCGGCCACCCGCGGGCCTGATGCGTCCAGCATCGCGCGTGGCGGCCGGGAAGCACTGAGCGTGCCGCGCGCCGGCCTCGGGTACGCAACGGCCCGCATGGTGGCGGTACTCGGGGCGGCGCTGTGCGCCGCCGCCGGTCCGCCGGCGCACGCCGCCGGCGGGTTTCACTTGCGCGTGGATGCGGCGGGGCTGGCGGACTATTTCCCGGGCATGCTGGGCAACGGCAGGCTCGCGACCCTCACCGCCCGGCGCGGCACCCGCGCCACGCAGACCTACATGGTCGGGTTGATGGACCGCACGCCCGGCGATATGGCCCGCCCGGCGCTGCTGCCGGGGTGGAACGGCATCGACTACAACCCGGATCCGGCCGCGCTCGCGGCCGGTTGGATGAATCACGGGGTCCTGAGTGCGGCGCGGTTTCGCGCCTATCACCAGACGCTCGATCTGCACGATGCGGTCCTGACGACACGCTACCGCTATGTCGACGGGACGCGGGTCACGTCGATCACGGCGGTCAGTTTCCTCAGCGAGACGCAGACGCACCTCGGCGTGATCCGCCTGAGCATCACGCCACACTTCAGCGGACGGATTACGGTCGCCTTCCCGCTCACGCTGTGGCGGCCGCACACGCCGCGCTTTGCGCTCGGACGGCTCACCGGGGCGCAGGTCAACCAGGCGCTCGCCGCCCATGGATTGACGCTGACACCGCGGGCACCGGCCACGCCCGACCGCGCCGCGCTCTGGTACCCGGGCACCGTGATCGTGAACCGCCGCGGCGGCTCGGCGGCCGATCGCACCGTGTGGCTCGCGGGTCGGGCGGCGAACAGTCTGCCCATCGCCCTCGCCGCGGCGCTCTCGCTGCCCCGGCACGCGCCGGTGCGATCCCTCCGCGTGCGCCGCGACCCAGGTCACTTGGCGCTGGTGGTGCGCATGCAGGTCGAAGCAGAGCACCGCTACACCTTCACCACCTTCGCCAGCCTCTCGCGCCGGGGCTGGGGCGGCGGACGACGCGCGGATCTGGCCCGGGTGCGAGCGGCGCGCCGCAACGGCTTCGCGGCGCTGCTGGCTCGGCAGCGCGCCGCTTGGCGCACGCTGTGGCGAGCGGACATCCGCATCGAGGGGGACCGGCGGGCCCAGCAGGCCCAGCAGGTGGCGCACTCGGCGTTGTACTACCTGCTCGCGAATACCAGTCCGGACACCGGCTGGGCGGTCGGACCCTGTGGGCTGACGCTCTGTTATGCCGGGCACGTGTTCTGGGACAGCGATACCTGGGTGTACCCGGCGCTGCTGCTGCTGCATCCGCGGCGCGCCCGCTCGCTGCTGAATTTCCGCGACCGTACCCTGCCGGCGGCGCGTCAGCGCGCCCGGGCGCTCGGTTACGCCGGCGCGATGTACCCCTGGGAGTCCGATCCGTACAACGGCAGCGACCAGACCCCGGCCTCCGCACGCGCGCTCTCGCTGAGCGAGATCCACGTCAACGCCGAGATCGCCATCGCGCAGTGGCAGTACTATCTCACCACCCTCGATCGCTCCTGGCTGCGCACGCACGGCTGGCCGGTGATCCGCGCGGTGGCGCGTTTCTATGCCAGTCGCGCGGTATATGACGCAAAGACTCGCCGGTACGAGATTCTGCACGTGACCTCGGTGTCCGAGTCGCATGGGGACATTCCCAACGACACGTACACGAACCTCGTGGCCGTTCGCGCGCTGCGCATCGCAGTCGCGGCCGCAAGCGCACTCGGTGTGCCGGCCGATCCCGATTGGCAGCGCATTGCCGCGCGCATGACCGTCCCGCTCGCCCCGGGCGGCGGGCATCACCTGCCGTACCAGGAAACACGCGCCGCGGCTGCGGGCGCCGCCTTTGGCGGCGGGCCGTTGCCGCTGTTGTTCCTGCCGGCGCTCGACCTGCGCTTGCCGCCGGCGCTGTGGCGGGGGGATTATGCTGCCGCGGTGCAACCGGTGCCGCTGGCACATTTTGCCGACGTCAGCATGGGGATCCTGCCGTGCGTGGCCGCTGCGGACATGGTCGGTCGAGCTGCCACCGCGGGCCGCTGTGTGGATTTGTACCTGACGGGCGGCACGCTGAAGCCACCCTTCAACGTGCGCACCGAGACGGCCAGCAACAACGTCGGTCCATTCCTCACCGGTTCAGGCGCCTATCTGCAGAGTCTGATCTTCGCGTTGACGGGCCTGCGGATCCGCCACAGCGGCCTCATGGACGCGTACACTCCGGTTCTGCCGCGCGGCTGGCGCTCGCTGACGCTGCGCGGGGTGCAGTTTCGGGGCCAGCGCCTCGAGATCACGGTCGTGCGCGGCGCGCACGGCCGCGTGCGGCTGAAACGGAGAGTGTTATGAGCGCAACGGCGCACCGATCGACTGGGAGTGTTCTGCGGCGCGCCAGCGCCGGGGCTGCAGTACTCGCGGCGCTGCTGCTGGCGGCGTGTTCGCGCGGACCGGTCCAGCACGGCTCAGTGGTCGTCGCTGGCAAGGCGCGCTTCGAGTTCCTCACCCCCACGCTGGTGCGGATGGAGTACGCGCCGCGCGGGCACTTCGTCAACGCGCCCTCTGTGGTGGTGCTGAAGCGCCACTGGCCGGCCGTCGCCGTGACGGTCGAGCAGAGCGGCGGCTGGATGATCGCCTCCTCGGGCGCACTCCGTGTGCGCTACCGGATGCACTCCGGGCCCTTCACGCCGAAGAATCTCCAGGTCTCCTGGACGAGCGCCGGCACAGCGGTGCACCGCTGGATTCCGGGGCAGCACGACCCGCTGAACCTCGGCGGGCTGACGTACTCCCTCGACAATGTGAGTCGCCAGAATCTGCCGCCCGGGAAAGAGGATCGGGAGAGTCCGGTCGATGACATCATCCCGGGCATCGACGTGCGGCTTGCGCACGCGCAGCCGGGGCTGCTCAGCCGGGCCGGTTACGCGCTGATCAATGACAGCGGCACGCCGGTGTGGAATGCCGCGCACACCTGGATTCATCCGCGCCCGAACGCCCACGACCAGGACTGGTATCTGTTTGCCTACGGGCGGCACTATCGGCGCGCGCTGCGTGAATACGCCGAGCTCTGCGGGCCGGTGCCGATGATTCCGCGCTACGTGCTCGGACCGATGGTGACGGACCTGAATTTCGAGTACTTCCCCGGATCGCCCGCGGTGCGCAACCCGGCGTTCGCCCGCTACGGGGTGCAACACCTCGAGCGCGAACTGATCCGTCTGCGCAGCGCACACATCCCGGTCGATACGCTGGTGCTCGACTTCGGCTGGCACAACTACGGCTGGCAGGGCGGCTACGACTGGAGCCCGCTCATTCCGCATCCGCGCCAGTTCATGGGCTGGCTGCACCAGCACGGCTTCAAGCTGGCGCTGAATGATCACCCCGGCTACGCCAATACCCGTGAGAGTGGCCTGTCGTATCAGGACAGTCATGCCGGGGAGGTGTTGCGCGACCTCGGTTGGCGGTGGCCGCCGAAGCCAAAGTTCCAGGCCGATCTGGCCGGTCTGTGGCAGTTCAGCACCGGACCCTACACGCCGGGCAAGCACGGCCAGGAGCGCTGGCGGCCGGTGCGGGTCGGTTTCACGTGGCGCTCGCAGTTGCTGCGTGGCGCACACGGTACGGGCTGGTACCGCGCGACCGTGCAGCTGCCCGCTCAGCTGCCGCCGCATCTGTATTTGTATCTGGGCGGGGTGTCGCACGCGTACACGCTGTTCGTCAACGGCCATCGCGTGCCGCACAGCCACGAGCAGTGGCCGCGGCGCACGACCTACGCCGACATCACCGCGGCGATCGAGCCCGGCAAAGTGAACCAGATCGCGCTGCGGGTCACGGCCGGGGCGCACGGCGGCGGGCTGATGTTCGCCCCCACCGTGATCCAGGATGTTCCTCCACCGCCGGCGATTCGCTTCAACCTCGCCAACCGCGAGCAGGCCGACGTGTTCATGCACGACCTGCATGCGCCCCTGCTGCGCCGCGGCGTGGACTTCTGGTGGGTCGACGGGGGCAGCGGTGCGGCCCGCATGCCGGGATTGAACCCGCAGCTGTGGACCAACGAGGTGTACTACGAGGCCACGCAGCGCGAAACCCATAGGCGCGCGTTCATCCTGTCGCGCTACGGCGGCTGGGGCAGCGAGCGCTATCCGGGCTTCTTCACCGGCGATACCTACTCGCAATGGCCGGTTCTGGCCTACGAGGTTGCTTTCTCCGCCCGTGGCGGCAATGAACTGATCGACTACATCAGTCACGACATCGGCGGCTTCCACGGCACGAAGATCCCCTTCGCGCTGTATGCACGCTGGATCGAGTTCGGCGCGTTCGGGCCGATTCTGCGCATGCACAGCGCGCACGAGAATCCGTTCGAGGGGAACCTGCGCATGCCCTGGACCTACGGGGCGCGCGGTGTCGCCCTGATGCGCCGCTACTTCACGCTGCACACCGAGCTGATCCCGTACCTGTACACCTACGCCTGGATGGCGCACCGGAAGGCGCTGCCGATCCTGCGACCGCTGTATCTCGAGGGCGTGCCCGGCGGACAGGCATACGACCATCCACATGAGTACTTCCTCGGTGCCGATCTGCTCGTCGCGCCGGTGCTGAGCACCAGCGGGATGCGCTCGGTGTACCTGCCGCCCGGAGAGTGGATCGATTTCTTCACCGGGAAGCATTATGCCGGTGGCAAGACCTACACCGCGCACTACGGCGTGGCCGA
>JAKBDK010000133.1:0-2688 GCA_021834525.1 Pseudomonadota bacterium
AAGCGCCCGCCGCCTGGCGGCTCGTCACCACCGAGATCGCCATCGACGGTGCCTCCTTCGGCTTCTGGCTCAGCCGCAAACGGCTGCGCGAGGTGCGCCGGCGGGAAGGCCGCTATCTGTCAACGCCCAAGTAATTTTCCCCACTTTCGGCCAAGTAAATTTCCCCAGGTAGTCGGCCCTTTCGGGTCCGGATTTCATCTCTGCTCGGCTCATCAACGGATCCGCCCGCCACGCAGTCTGACCGGCCGCAGGCCGTGCAGAAGCTCCGATCGCCTCGGAACGAACCGGTCGAGGGAAGTCCTCATCCTCGGTTTGCCGCTCATGGCGCGCCGACCCGAGCCTTCAGCGCTGCGCCGCGGGAGGCGACCACGGAGGATTTGGTCGGCCGGCCGCGCCGACGGTGGACAGGCTCAGTTGCGGACGGTTGAGGCGGGGTGAGGTGCCGCCCCGCATGGCGCAGTGCTTCCGGGACGAGTTCGGCGTGCTCGCGCAGCCGGTAGCTGTTGCCCTCGATTGCGATCACGATCGCGTGATGCAGCAACCGATCGAGCAGTGCGCTGGCGACGACTGCATCCCCGAAGATCTCCGCCCACTCCCCGAAGCCGCGGTTGGAGGTCAGGATCATGGCGCCGCGCTCGTAGCGGGCGTTGATGAGCTGGAAGAACAGGTTCGCACCGCCGGCCTGCAGCGGCAGATAGCCGATCTCATCGATGATCAGCAACGCCACGCGCACGTAGTAGCGGATGCGCTCGCGCAGCTGTCCCTCCCGTTCGGCCCGAGCGAGGGAGCTGACCATCTCAGCGAGGGTGCTGAAGCAGACGCTGCGGCCAGCCTTGACCGCTTCCAGTCCGAGAGCAACGGCCAGATGCGACTTGCCGGTCCCGGGTGGACCGAGAAGGTGCAGTACCTCGCGGCGCTCGATGAACTCGAGCTGTGCGAGCGCGAGGATACGATTACGGTCGATCGAAGGCTGGAATGAGAAGTCGAAGCTTTCGAGCGTCTTGAGGGTGGTCAGCCGCGCCGTGAGCAAGGCCATCTTCAGCCGTCGGTTCTCGCGCAGGTGCCGCTCTTCGGCGAGGAGCTGCTCGAGCAGCTCGTAGGGTCCAAGCTGGGCTTGTTCGAAGCGCTGCACCAGACCATCCAGGCACTCGATCGCCGTGGGCATCTTCAGGGCCACCAGGTGACGGCGGATCCGATCGAGCATCGCGGGGGCTGGCGCAGTCATCGTCGTGACTCCGCGGCGAGCGCCGCGCCGATGTGCTGGTAGACCGTCAGCGAGCGATGGGCCACCTGCTGGCCGGGCAGGGTGAGGATCGTGACCGCCGTCTCGCGAGCTCGCCGAGCTACCCCGGGCGGTGGCCAGCGACGATGGCCCGGCAGAAGGCTACGCTCGTGCCGGCCGTCTTTCAGCGGATGGACGGCCACGAGCTTGCCGTCAGCGACGAGTCGCACTTCGCTCAAGGAGATCTGCGCCTCCACCGCCTCGGCCCGCACCCCATCGGGCACGCTGTAGGTGTTGTCGTTGTAGTGCACCATGCCGTCGCGGCTGATGCCGCGCTCGAGCGCCATGACGGTATCGAAGGGCAGTGCCGGAAGCGGCTGCAGAACGGGCTGCTCGGCGCCGAAGGCAACATCGATACGTTGGTGCGTGGTGCCATGGCGGCGCCGGTTCGCCACCGTCTCGAGCCACTGGGCGAACTGGCCATTCACGTCCTCGAGATCGCGGAACGTGCGCCCGAGGAAGAAATCCTGGCGGATGTAGCGGTAGGGCCGCTCCACTTTGCCCTTGGTCTTGGCCCGGTAAGCAGCGCAGGCACGGGGAGTGAAGCCGTAATGGCGGGCGAGCCCCTGCAAGTGCGCGTTGTAGACGATCCCGTCCACCTCCTCGCCGAGCACCGCGGTCTTCATCCGGTCATACAGAATTTGCCGCGGCACCCCGCCGAAGGCGGCAAAGGCCCGCACATGCGAGCGCAGTACGCAAAGCAGGTCCTGGTGCCAGACGAACTCGCCCCACAGGTAGCGGCTGCACCCGAGCACCATCGTGAACAGCCAGAACGTCACCACCTGCTCAGGATCGGCAGTGAATGCCGTGCGAAACTGCGCAAAGTCCACCTGCGCCTGCTCGCCGGCGGCGGTCTCGAAGCGATGCTCGAACCCGACGATCGGTGCGGGGCGCAGGGCTCGCACCGCACGCTTCAGCCCCGTGTAGCTGCCGGTATATCCGAGCGGGGTAATCTCGCGCAGCAACCGCGCCGCGCTCAGTTGCGCAAAGGCCTGCAGCCGATCCCGCAGAAATGGCAAATACCGGTCCACCTTCTGCGGCCGCGGGTCTCGCGGCCCGTAGCTCGGCGCTTCAAGTCCTCGCGCGATGTACTTGCGTACCGTCTTGCGGTCCAGCTCCAGCTTCCTGGCGATCGCAGACACCGACAAACCCTGCTGATGCAGCTCCAGAATCATGAACATCTCCCCGGCTGTGAGCACACTGCCTCCCGTCGCGTCCGGTATGTGGACGCCGGAGACATCGTGCTCGCCTCAGTGGCTGGGGAAAATTACCTGCCCTCTTCTGGGGAATATCGCGCGGGCGTCTACATCGATCGGCAGGTTGCCGTCGTCGATGTAGCGTATCAGCGCCTTCCAGCGCTTGAGGCTGTAATCGATCGCCTTCGCGCTCGCCGATCCGTCGGGCAC
>JAKBDK010000072.1:0-12279 GCA_021834525.1 Pseudomonadota bacterium
GCGCGTCGGGCGTGCCGGCCGGCTGGTACGCCAGGTGCAGTCCCGTCGTCCCGTTCATCCGTGCTGCACCGCGGCGAGGCGGCGCACGCGCCGCGCGCGCGCCGCCCAGGAGCGGCGCGGCATGCCGAGCGCGGTGAGCAGGAACACGCCCTGAAAGGCGCGCAGCGACGGCCAGATGGGCGTATCGGCGAAGATGTCCCCGGCGAGCAGCGACAGGAGCGCCTCGCGCATGCGCAGCGGGTTCTTCGGGGCGAGCAACAGCGACTGCATCGCCGGGTGCGTCATGCGGTAGATGAACCACTCGAAGCGCTTCGGTCCGCGCCGCACGGTGCGCGCGAAGCGGCGCAGCGCGGCGCCGGCGCGCCGCGGCGCGCGCAGGCAGACCTCGAGGGCGTCGGCCGCCGCGAGGCCCCCGACCATGGCGAACAACACCCCGGAGGAGAACACCGGATCGATGAACGAGTAGGCATCGCCGACGAGCAGATAGCGCGCCCCGTGGGCCCGAGCGCACTGATAGCTGTAGCTGCCGGTGGCGTGCACTTCGGTGGTGAGCTCGGCCCCGGCGAGTCGAGGCGTGAGCGCCGGGCAGTGCGCCAGGGTCGCGAGGAAGAACTCGCGCACGTCCTCACGGCGGCTCTTCATGTACTCCGGCCACACCACCGCCCCGACGCTCGTGGTCCCATCGGCGAGCGGAATGAACCAGCACCAGCCCTGCTCGAACCAGAAGAGGGCGATGTCCCCGCCGCGGGCACCGTCCGGATCGCGCCCGGCGCCGCTGAAGTGCGCGTACATCGAGCAGCTCTCGTGAGTGCGGCTGCGCTGCTTGGTGCCGAGGCGCGAGGCGAGAAAGGTGTCGCGTCCCGAGGCGTCGATCAGATAGCGCGCCTCGAACGAGCGCAGCGTCCCGCCGTGCTCGGCCTGCACTCGCACCGTGTCGGCCTCGAAACTCACCTCGCGCGCGCGGCACTCCTCGATCACCGTGGCGCCGAGCGCCGCGGCGCGGCGAATCAGGATCGCGTCGAACTCCGAGCGGCGCACCTGGTAGGCGAGCGGCAGCGCCTTGTTCCAGCCGTCGGCGAACGCAAAGCGCTGCGTGCGCGTCGGGGCGGTGGCGTGAAACTCCGCGCCGAACTTCGGCAGACCGATGGCGCGGATCTGCTCGGCGACGCCGAGCTGCTCGAGCAGCGGCAGGTTGGCCGGCAGCAGCGACTCGCCGATGTGAAAGCGCGGATGATGCGCCTTCTCGAGGAGCACCACGCGATGGCCGCGCGCCGCGAGGCTCGCCGCGGCGCTCGAACCGCCGGGGCCGCCGCCGACGATCAGGACGTCGCAGCGTTCGGGCGCAGCTGCGCTCATGCGCGCGAGCCCGCTCCGTGTTTGCGGTGCAGCGCCTGCTTCAGCCGCTGCGCGGCGCGCCGGACCGCGTGACCGAAGGACTTCGCGCCGTGCGCGATCGCATGTCCGGCGCGGCGCGCAGCGTGCTTGATGCGACTGCGGACCGGGGCGCTGCGGTGCGCGACGGTGTGCCCGACGTGCGTGGCCGTGTGCGCGACCGAGTGACCGAAGCGCTTCGCGTCGTGCTTGACGCGCTGGCGGGTCGGGCGCGTGTCGCGCGCCACGGTGTGTCCGACGTGCGTGGCCGTGTGCGCGACCGAGTGACCGAAGCGTTTCGCGTCGACCTTGATGCGCTCGCGGGCCGGGCGCGTGTCGCGCGCCACCGCATGCCCGAATTTCTTCGCCGCGTGTGCGATGCGTTCGCTGGCGTGACGCACGTCTTGCGTGAAGGAGCCGGGCGCGGCGTGCGCGATCGGCGGGCTGACCGAGGCGAGCGCGAGCAGCGTGGCGCAGGCGATCCGTGTGGCTGTTTGCATACAGACACCCCGAAGGTGAAGGTGCTGCGGATGGTACCGTAGGTTGGCCCGGACGGTGCCAATTGTCACTGCGATCGGGCACACTTGAGCGAATGAGCACCGAACGGCTGCCGATCTCCGTTCTCAGGCGCCGCTTCGTGCCGGGCCGATGGGACGTGCTCGCCTTCGTGCTGGTGTTCGCAGCGCTGGCCTACCTGGCGCACGCCGCCTACGGACTGACCCGTCCGCTCTCGCACCTGGAGTCGGTGCGGATCTCGCTGAGCCCCTGGGCGCTGCCGGGCTATGCCGCCCAGACGGCGCTGCGCATGCTGGTGGCGATGCTCGCCTCGCTGGTCTTCACCTTTACCTATGCGACGCTCGCGGCCAAGAGCCGTCGCGCCGCCGCGGTGCTGGTGCCGCTGCTCGACATTCTGCAGTCGGTGCCCATCCTCGGCTTCTCGTTCCTGATCGTGTTCTTCCTCTCGCTCACCCCGGGACGGGTGGCCGGCGCGGAGATGGCCGCGGTCTTCCTGGTCTTCACCAGCCAGGCGTGGAACATGGCCTTCAGCTTCTATCACTCCCTGCGCAGCATCCCGCAGGAGCTCGACGAGGCCGCACGCGCCTTTCATCTGGGGCCGTGGATGCGCTTCTGGCGGCTCGAAGTCCCCTTCGCCATGCCCGCGCTCATCTGGAACATGATGATGTCGATGTCCGGCGGCTGGTTCTTCGTGGTGGCCGCCGAGGCGATCAGCGTCGGACACACCACCGTGACGCTGCCGGGGATCGGCTCGTACATCGCCCGCGCCATCGCCGAGCGCGATCTCGATGCGATCGGGTGGGCGATCGGCGCGATGAGCGTCGTGATCCTCATCTACGATCAGATCATCTTCCGCCCGCTGATCGCGAGCGCCGACTGGTTTCGGCTCGAGCAGGAAGCGGGGCTCACTCCGAGCCGCTCCTGGGCGCTCACCATGATGCGCCGCTCGCGCCTGCTCAGTGTCGCGGCCGGCGGCTTCGTGGGCGTGGTGCGCCTGGGGTTCAGCCGGGCTCCCGCGCCGCGCCGTGCGCGGCGCGAGGGAACCCATGGCCGCTGGGGCGAGGCGCTCTGGTATGCCACGGTGGCGATCGTGGTGGCCGTGATCGGCTGGACGACCGCCCGCTACGTGTTTGCGCGCGTGCCGCCGCATGAGGTGCTGCACGTCGCGGGACTCGGCCTGTTGACGCTGCTGCGCGTGGTGGTGTTGATCGGGCTGGCGAGTGCGATCTGGGTGCCGATCGGCGTGTACGTCGGCATCCGTCCGCGGCTCGCCGCGGCGGTGCAGCCGGTGGCGCAGTTCCTGGCCGCCTTTCCGGTGAACCTGCTCTTTCCCGTGGTGGTCTCCGGGATCGTCGCGTTTCGGCTGAACCCGAACATCTGGTTGAGCCCGCTGATGATTCTCGGCACGCAGTGGTACATCCTCTTCAACGTGATTGCCGGGGCCTCCTCGCTGCCCAATGAGCTGAAGCAGGTCGGCAGCAATCTGAAGGTGCGCGGCTGGCTGTGGTGGCGGCGCATCGCGCTGCCGGCGGTGTTCCCGTTCTACGTCACCGGGGCGATCACCGCCGCCGGCGGCTCGTGGAATGCGAGCATCGTCTCGGAGGTCGCCGACTGGGGCAACAAACACCTGGCCGCCGCGGGACTCGGGGCGTACATCGCCAATGCGACCCGCGCCGGCAACTTCGCCCGCACCGTACTCGGGATCGTGGTGATGAGTCTGTTCGTCGTGATCATCAACCGATTGTTCTGGCGCCCGCTCTATGCGCGCGCCGAGCGCAAATTCCGCATGAGCTGAGGGCGAGCCATGAACGACGCTGCGAGATCTGCCGCCCCGCCCGAATCGCTGCTCGAAGTCGAGCACATCGAGCGCAGTTTCTTCAAACCCGACGGGGATGAGCTGCGGGTGCTGGAGGATGTGAACCTGGCGCTGAAGCGCGGGGAGATCGTCGGCCTGCTCGGGCGCTCCGGCTCCGGCAAATCGACGCTGCTGCGGGTGATCGCCGGTCTCGATGCGCCCTCGCGCGGCACCGTGCGCTACCTCGGGGCACCGGTGAGCGGCCCGGCCGAGGGCATCTCGATGGTGTTCCAGGGGTTTGCGCTCTTCCCCTGGCTCACCGTGCTCGGCAACGTGCAGCTCGGCCTCGAGGCGATGCGCCTGCCGGAGGCCGAGATCCGCAAGCGCTCGCTCGCGGCGATCGACCTGATCGGGCTCGACGGCTACGAGTCGGCCTATCCGCGCGAGCTCTCCGGCGGCATGCGCCAGCGGGTCGGGTTCGCGCGCGCACTGGTGGTGCACCCGAACATCCTGTTGATGGACGAGCCGTTCTCGGCGCTCGATGTGCTCACCGCCGAGACGCTGCGCAACGATTTTCTCGACCTGTGGGGTCGCGGCGAGCTGCCGATCGGCGCGGTGCTGCTGGTGACGCACAACATCGAGGAGGCGGTGCAGATGTGCGACCGCCTGCTCATCTTCGCCACCCATCCGGGGCGGGTGGTGAGCGAGATCGCGATCGATCTGGCGCATCCGCGCGAGCCGCTCGATCCGCGCTTTCGCGCGCTGGTCGATCGGGTGTACGTGGAGATGACCGCGCGCCCCCGCCACGGCCGCGACGGCGTGCGCGCCGAGCGGCCGCTGGCCGCGACCATCGGCACTCCGCTCGAGCACGTCTCGACGAACCTGCTCGCCGGCCTGATCGAGGCGGTGAGCGAGCCGCCGTACGGCGGGCGTGCGGACCTGCCGGCCATCGCCCAGGCGCTGCACATGGAGGGTGATGATCTGTTCCCGGTGGCCGAGACGCTGCAGATGCTGCGCCTGGCGGAAGTCGGCGGCGGTGACATCCGCCTCACCGAGGCGGGGCTCGCCTTCGCCCATTCCGACACCGATGAGCGCAAGAGCCTCTTCGCCCGTCATCTGCTCGCCTACGTGCCGCTCGCGGCCCACGTGCGCCGGGTGCTCGATGAGCGCAGCGCGCACCGCGCCCCGAAGAGCCGCTTCCTCGATGAGATCGAGGACAACATGGCCGAGGAGGCCGCCGAGCAGACGCTGCGCGCGGTGATCAGCTGGGGTCGCTATGCGGAGATCTTCGCCTACGACGATCAGCGTCAGGTGTTCACGCTGGAGAATCCCGCGTGAGTGCTGCCGAGGCGCGCGCGCAACTGCTGCTGGTCGATGACGATGCGGAGCTGTGCGCGATGCTGCGCGAGTACCTCGAGCCGGAGGGGTTCGGTGCCGAGTCGGCCGAGAATGGCCAGAGCGCGCTCGAGCGGCTCGCCCGCGGCGGGATCGACCTGGTCGTGCTCGATGTGATGCTGCCGGGACTGAGCGGGTTCGAGGTGCTGCGCCGGCTGCGCGCCACGAGCCGCGTGCCGGTGCTGATGCTCACGGCGCGCGGGGAGGAAATCGACCGGGTGGTGGGCCTGGAGATGGGCGCCGACGATTATCTGGCCAAGCCATTCAGTCCCCGCGAGCTCGTGGCGCGCATCCGAGCGGTGCTGCGCCGCATGGCCGATGCGCCCGCCGGCGGCCTGCTCGCCTTCGGCACGCTCACGCTCGATGTGCGCGCGCACCGCGCCCAGGTCGAGGGCGAGGACTTGGAGCTCACCAGCGCGGAGCTGCGCATCCTCGAGCTGCTGATGCAGGCCGACACCCGCACCGTCGGGCGCGAGGAGTTGATGCAGCAGGCACTCGGGCGGCGGCTGCTGCCCACCGACCGCAGTCTCGATACCCACATCAGCAACCTGCGGCGCAAGCTCGCCCGCTTCACCGATCGCATCCGCATCCAGGGCGTGCGGGGCGCCGGTTACGCCCTGATGCAGCGCTGAGTCCATGCACTCGCTCTTCTGGCGCATCTTCTGGTCGTTCTGGCTCGCGATCGCCCTGATCCTCGTCGGCACGGTCACCGCGGCGGTGGACGAGGTGATCGTGCACCGCGAACAGATGCCCTGGGCGCAGCGCGGGGCGCTGTTCCAGCAGGCCGCGGTCGCCTTCGAGCACGGCGGTCCGCCGGCGCTGAAGCACTGGGCGGAGGGCTTGCGCGGCGGGCCGTATTACTGGCGGACGTTCGTGATCGGCCCGAATGAGCACGACATCCTCGGGCGCTCCGTGCCGCCGCTGCTGCGGGTGTTCCTGGTGCCCGGCCCGGCGGACCCCACCGGTCGCCCGCCGCCGATCGGCGGGGCGCTGGTGCTCACCGAACCGGACGGGCGGATGTATCAGGTGGTGGTGACGGGGCTGCACCGACACCCGCTGCTGTTCTTCGGTGCGCTCGGGCTGCCCGGGGTCGGGGGCACCACGCTCGCCGTGGCGCTCATCGTGAGCACCGTCATCTGCTTTCTGCTGGCGCGCTACCTGGTCGGACCCATCGACCGTCTGCGCCGCGCGGCCCGCGCCGTGGCGGCGGGCCATCTCGAGGTGCGAGTCGTGCCGGACATGCGCGGCCGGCACGATGACCTGGCGCGTCTCGCGGCGGACTTCGATGCCATGACGGGGCGGCTGCAGGGGTTGCTCGAGTCGAAGCAACAGCTGCTGCGCGACGTGTCGCACGAGTTGCGCTCCCCGCTCACGCGCCTGCAGCTCGCGCTCTCGCTGGCGCAGCGCGAGGAAGAGGTGCCGCGCCAGCTCACGCGCATCGGCCGCGAGGCCGACCGGCTCGAGCAGCTGATCGCGCGCATCCTGCGTCTGGCGCGGCTCGAGCGGGCGCCCGGGGACATCGGCGGGGAGCCGCTCGACACCGGCGCGCTGCTCGAGCAGATCGTCGCCGACGTCGCCATCGAGGCTGATGCACGGGGTTGTCAGGTGGCGCTCGAGCGCGACAGCGCACTGCAGACGGTGGCCGATCCGGAGCTGCTGCGCAGCGCCTTCGAGAACGTCATCCGCAATGCCGTGCGCTACGGCGCCGCCGGCACCGCCGTCGAGGTCAAGGCGCGCCACGCGGCATCGCCGGGGGGCGGGGAGGGGGATATCGAGGTCACCGTGCACGATCACGGTCCGGGGGTGCCGGAGAAGGATCTCGAGGCGATCTTCGAGCCGTTCTACCGGATCGATGCGGCCCGTCACCGTGCCGTCGGCGGGGATGGGCTCGGACTGGCCATCGCGGCGCGCGCCATCGCGGTGCACGGCGGGCGCATCAGCGCGCGCAACGGGGCGGCCGGCGGCCTCGAGGTGCACATGATTTTCCCGGTGCGCCGCCCCGCACCGTGAGGCGGTTGTGGCGGGCGAGGGGCGCTTTCCGCTACAATTTCGGGCATGAAAGTGATCGTTCTCGTCGGTGCCACGGTGGCGTTGTGCGTAGGGGTCGCGGCCTTCGCGCTGCACTTCGAACTCAGTGCGCGCACGCATGCGTTCGCAGAATTGCGCCAGCTGAGCGGGCAGACCCAGTCCGATCTCGCGCGCCACCGCATCACGCAGACGCGGGCGAGTGCCGTCGACGGCCGGCTCGATCAGGCGCGCCTCGAGCTGAAGGAAGACGACGTCCGCGGTGCGCAGGTCCTGCTCGATCACGTCAAAGCGACGCTCGATACGCGCGCTCGCGCCGCCTGAGCGCCCGAGTGCCCGGCACTCGCGACGGGCAGGGACGCGTATCCTGTCGAATTTAGCGCCAGTGCTCCCGTGCGCACCGCGCTGCAACCCCGGGCCTCGCGCTAGTGTCTGATCGACCTCCATCCGAGCCGCAGCAGCGCCCGCTGCCGCTCGCCGAGCCGCTCGAGTCCGCACCACCGCCCCCGGACCCGGCGGCGCCGCCCGCCGAGACGAGGGCACCCGACGATGGGCCCTTGCCGCCGCTCGATGCGCCGGCGGTGCATCTGTCGATGAGCTCCTGGGGCGAGCGCATGGAGCGGCTGCTCAGCACCCGCTCCCGGCGTCTGTTCCTGCAGGTGGGCCTGCCGTGGATGGCAGCGCTGCTCGTCGGCTTAGTCTCGGTGCTCTATGCGCGCTGGAGCACCGATGCGTACGACGTGTTCCGCGACTGGATCGCCGGCCGGTCCTGGCTCGCCTTCGCGCTGACGCCGGGTCTGACGGTGCTGGCGGTCTACCTGACGCGACGCTGGTTCTACGGCGCCGAAGGCAGCGGCATCCCGCAGGTCATCGCCGCCATCCATGCCCCGCGCGATGCGGACGACACCCTGATGAAGCGCCTGTTCGGGCTGCGCATCATCTTCGGCAAGCTCGCCGTCTCGCTGCTCGGGTTCCTCGGCGGTCTGACCATCGGGCGCGAGGGGCCGACGGTGCACATCGGCGCGGCCATCATGGCCGAGACGCGCCGCTTCTACCCGCGCCGCAGCGTGCGCCTGGAGCGCCGACTGCTGCTCGCCGGCGCTGCGGCGGGACTCTCCGGGGCCTTCAATACGCCGCTCGCCGGCGTGGTGTTCGCCATCGAGGAGCTGGCGCGCAATTTCGAGACGCGCACCAACGGTACGATGATCACCGCGGTGGTGTTCGCGGGCCTGACCTCGCTCGCACTGGCCGGCAATTACCTGTATTTCGGGCAGCTCAACGTCACGGTCTCCCTCGGCATGGCGTTCGTCCTGCCGGTGGTGCTCTCCGCCGTGCTGTGCGGACTGCTCGGCGCGGCGTTCAATTACTCGCTGCTGCACTGGCGCAGCTGGATGCCCGAGCGCGTGCGCACGTTCCGGGTCGGCCGGCCGCTCTGGTATGCCTTCGCCAGTGGCCTGCTGATCGCCACGGTGGGCGTCGCCACGCACGGGCAGACCTGGGGCAGCGGCTACGATCAGGCGAGAGAGCTGTTGCACGGCACCGCGCCGCTCAGTCAGGCGTTCGCGGTGACCAAGTGGGTGACCATGGTGGCCAGTTACCTCGCCGGGGTGCCGGGCGGCCTGTTCTCCCCGTCGCTGTCGATCGGGGCGGGGATCGCGCAGTGGGTGCATGCGGCGTTCGCCTGGACGCCCATGGCGGCGGTGATCGCGCTGTGCATGACCGGCTATCTGGCGGCGGTGACCCAGTCGCCGATCACCTCGTTCGTGATCGTGATGGAGATGACCAACGGCTCGGCCATGGTCATCCCCATGATGGCGGTGGCCTTGGTGTCCTCGCGCATCTCTGCGCTGTTCACCCCGCCGCTCTATGAAGCGCTCGCCGAGGACAAGTACTTCCATTACGAGCCGCCGCCGGAAAGCGGCGTCGGCCGGGTCGAGCCGTCCCCCGTAGCCTGAAGCTGAACAGCGCCCGGCTTGCGGAGCGCCGACCCCGAGCCTGCAACCGGATCCTGCGCGCACCGGACCCCGGTGCCGTCCGCCCCGTCGGCTGTTCTCGGTCCACAGCCCCGCTCACCGCGCTGCAACTTTTGCCGCGGCGCGGTGTTCTCCTGACGTCACAGGCACCCACACAATCACTCAGGAGCGCCGACATGAACACTGCATCCAAACTTCTCTTCGCCACGCTGGCCCTGGTCGTCACCTTCGCGAGCACCGCGGTCATCGTCTCCCCTTACACGCACGCGCCGCAGTCGCAGGTCGCCCGCACGCGCTGATCGATTCGCGTCGTGCGGTCCCCGGGGCACGTGTGGGAAATCCAACGACCCGGAGGGGAAGTCGCACGCAGATCGGAGGTTCGGCGAGCACGTCGCGCCGCCAGCGGATTGGGAGGGAGCCCGATGGGACGTGCCGATCCGATCGAGAGCGCCGCGCAGTCCGCGGGGCGCTCGTGCGGACCCGAAGGGATCAGGAGCAGGGACGCATCGTGACCAGGAGGGTCCGGCAGGCGCGTCACACGCCGCCTGCCCCTTGCGCCCCGAGCGGACGGAACCAACGCCGCCCGGCGCAGGGGCGCCAGGCGGCGAGTGACTCACAAGCAGTTCTCTCTCAGTGGTCGCAGAGCGAGACGTTGCCGCTTAGCGATCCGATCCGCACATGGCCTTCACCGGGGCCGCGAGTGCCGTCCATGCGACTGCCCGGTCCATAATGGTTGTGGATGACCGGCTGCCCGAAGCAGTTGTCTAGATGCCCGCTGAAGGCTTCCGCGGCGTACGCATAACCTGCGGGCGCGCTCACGGAGAGCCGCTGCGAGCCGCTCACCGAATCGCTCTTCACAATGCCGCCGCGCAGCAGTTGAGCGTGCAGCGTGATGCCGCCGGAGGTGCTGTGCAGTCGCACCGCGCGGGCCGAGACGATGTTCGCGTCGAGCGTTCCATTCACAGTGCGCGCCTCGAGCGTCCCGGCGATGTTCACCAGCCGCAGGTCCCCGCTCACCGTCGCCACGCGCAGCCGGCCGCTGGTGCGATTTCCCTGCAGTTCGATGTTGCCGGTGACACTCTTCACGACGTTATCGCCGGCGAGGAGCGTCGCGTCGATCCCGCCGCTGACGCTCCTCAGATGCTGCACTCCGGCCACGCCGCGCGAAGTGATGCCGGCGCTCACGGCGGACACGTCCACTTCACTGTCCTCTGGGACGTACACGGTCAGCTGGGCCCGGTGCGTACGGCCCGAGGAACTCCACCAGCCGCAGTGCGTGGCGCCGTTCGTCACGCACACCGTCGTGCGCCCCGAGTGGGCTTCAACGACGAGGCGCTGGCGCGGATCGGTCATCTCGGCGCTGGCTGCCACGGTGGGCCTGTTCCAGCCGCGCACGAGGATGCTGCCGGCGATGTTGCTGATATGAACCTCGCCGCGTGGCGCGGCGGGGACCTGGCGCTGGACCGTCGCGGCCTGGGCGGCGCCGGCCGCCAGGGTGAGCGACGCGGTGAGGATACAGACGCGGGAGAGAGATGAAGTCATGTGCTTGCCTCGTGGCCGGCGCCGCTCATCTCCTGAGCGGTCGACAGCAGTTGCATTTGGTCCTGGTAGGTGTCGATCAAAAGCGCTTGCAGCAGTGCGTTGCCGGGCTGCTCACCGAGCGCGCTGCGGATCTCGCGCGCCGACTGCTCGAGCGTCGCGAGGCTCTGCAGCACTTTGCGGCGGGTCGGCGGCGGCAGAGCGTTCAGGCGCGCATCGAGTGAGTGCAGCAATGCCGTCTGTTCGCGCTCGTAGCGTGGGTCGGTGAGGAACGCGACCGCAAGTGTTTGCTGCGGTTGCGCGCGGTGCGCGGCCGCCGACGGCCGCGTCGGGGCGGCCGGTGGCATCATCGAGCGCTCCAGAACGACGCCGGCGAGCACTGCAGCGAGCAGCGCTGCGAGTGCACCGACGGACCGTACCCGCCGTCGCGGCATGGATGTGTCGGGCATCGGTGCGGCGTCAGCGGGTTCGCGCGGTGCACCGTGCTCGCGCAGACGGGCCTCGAGCGCCGGCCAGCCATCCCGCGGCGGGGCGATCTGCTGCGGCAGCTGGCTCAGTCGGCGGATTCTGGGGGTCGGATCAGTCATGGAGATGCTCCAACTCGAGCCGCTTGCGCAGCAGGGCGCGGGCCCGGTGCAGTTGCGCCTTGCAGGTCCCCGCCGCCAGGCCGAGCATTGCGGCCGTCTCGCCGTGGGAATAGCCGTAGATCCCGCAGAGCACGAGCACGTCACGGGCGCCTTCGGGCAGCGCAGCGATCGCACTTTCGATCTCCGAGAGTTCCACGGGAGTATCGAGCGTCCATTCCCCGGGCGGGCCCTCGCAGTCGGCGCCGTCCAGGGCGGCCGGCGGGCCATCGGGTTCGGCGGCCGCCGCACGGCGCCGACTGAGGACGACATTCACCGCGATGCGGTGCAGCCAGGTCCCGAAGCTGCTGCGCGTCTCGAACCGCTCGAGCGCGCGCCAGGCGTTGATGAAGGCCTCTTGCGCACAGTCCTCCGCGCTCGCGGGGTGGCGCGTCAGGCGCAGGCACAATCCGTACACCGTGGCGACGTACTGGCGGTAGAGCCGCTCGAACGCCCGCAGGTCTCCGGCGCGGGCACGCTGGACCAGGGCGGATTCCCATTCGATGCCCTCACGGTGTGCGGCGGTGTTCATGTATGGGATTGGACGCGCGTGGGGGGCGGAGGGTTTGAATCGTCAGGGCGGGACTGATCCTCGAAGTGTTCCCATGATCGCGGTGGAGCGTAGTCTGCATGGGCATTCACTGGGCTCTTTCCCGTCTATTCCAGCAAGAGTGGCTCCATGCAGAGGAGGGCCGGTGATGCCCGCACCCGCGCCCTTGGTAATCTGTATTTCGAGGGCTGCAAGGGACCAGATTCGGCAAAGCAGAATCGAATCTGTCGGTGAACGTCAGTGTCACAGCCTCAGCGCCCGCTTGAGGTCGTCATGCTCGAAGGCGCTGGCCATGCGCGTGATTTCAGCCGACTTGGCGCCGGCCTCCTTCGCCGTCTGCCGCCAGGTTGCCGTGACCACCGCAATCTCCTTGATGATGGTGCGTGCGGCCGCGAGGCCGAGCCCGAAATATTCGCAGGCGGCCTCGAGCAGGTCGATTGAGCAGGTGCCTTCGTTCAGGTCGATGTTTGTGGTCAACACGCGCGCCTTGAT
>JAKBDK010000020.1:0-53347 GCA_021834525.1 Pseudomonadota bacterium
CATGAAGGAGGCCGCCGAGCGCCTTGCCAAGCACGCCGCTACCGCGTAATCATCCGGTGTCCACCGCCGTCAGGTGGGGGATTTTGACCTGGCCACGGGTGGGGGATTTTGAGGTGGCCGCCCGGGTCCGCAGGTGACGGGGCGACATGATGCAGCTCCGGCCGCTGGTAGCATTTCAGGTGAGGCAACGATCCCAGCCGGTAACATTTTGAGTGACGCGATGCGAGCGAACTTACTTTCCGCACATCGCCAAGGTGATTTCCGGGCAATTTCTGCCCCGCCGGCGGCGGCTATTCGGGTGCGTCGAGCTCGATGAGCCGCTGTGTGTGAGCCTCCCAGGTCCGCAGGAGCTTCTTCGCCTTGCGGTAATTGGCAATTGCCAGGCGCATGAGCTCGGCCTGCTTGGGCGTGAGAGTGCGGTGGTGAAGCCGCCCGCCCTTGAGATAGCTCCACTCGTAGTAGGGTCCATGGCGCGCCGCCGGGTCGCGCGCGCAATGACAGTTCGGGTTCCCGCATACCTTGGTGCGCTTGAGCAGCGGGCCCGAGGACAGGTACCAACGTCTACACCAACTTCGTCGACGTCCTGCAACGAGTGGGCGAGCACCCCGCATCCCGCGTCGCCGACCTCACTCCGAGACTGTGGAAACGGTACTTCGCCGCGAATCCGCTGCGCTCAGCATTGGACAGCCTCGCCGCGTAGGCGACCCGCTATGAAGCCGGTGTGGCAATCGATCAAGTCATACCCCGTCGGCATTCGACTGGTGCTGCTGATATACGTAGTGGCTTTCTCTATCGGCACTGCGACGCACCTTATTAGCATCCTCAATGGGTGGTGGCTTCCACATCACCCGCTCGTCAACAGCTACTGCGCTTCTCTCGTCCTCCTGGACCCTCTGGCAATCGTTCTTCTGCTGAAAGCGCCCAAGGCAGGCCTACTGCTTGCCTTGGTCATCATGGTGACAGACGTGGGAATCAATTCCGCAGTGTCATACATGTACTTGGACCGCGGCGAGGCATACGCCGTCAACTACTTCGTTCAGCTCCAGTCAGTCTTCCTAGGTTTCCTGCTCGGTTCGGCACCGTTCGTTGGTAGATACGTCAGCCGTCAAGACGCCGCATAATTACGTCTTACGTTCGGACGGAACGCCAGACCTCACGTCGGCCGATCACGGGACGCAGGGCGACGGGCACATGGACACGGACTGTCCAAATACCGCCTCGTCGTAGCACCGAAATGAGCCTCCCGCCGTAGCATTGCCAGTGCAAGCACCGGATCGGGAGAAAATCGCTGAGAAATCAGCGACCTGGGAGAAATGGTGGAGCGGCGGGGGATCGAACCCCGGACCTTCGCATTGCGAACGCGACGCTCTCCCAGCTGAGCTACCGCCCCACGCAAGGGCGGCGATTCTAGCTATGATGCGCGCGGAAGCCAAGGCCATTTTAGGAGCTGAGCCATGCTGGCCATCGGCGCACACGCCCCCGAGTTCACCCTGCCCGATGCGGACGACAGATCCGTGTCCCTGCAGGCGCTGCTGAAGCACGGACCGCTGGTGCTGTACTTCTACCCGGCGGACTTCACGGCCGGGTGCACGCGCGAAGCCTGCCAGATCCGTGATCTGCACCCGCAGATCGAATCCGCGGGACTGCAGGTCGCCGGCGTCAGTCCCCAGAGCCCCGAGAGCCACCGCGCCTTCCGCGACAAATACCACCTGCCCTTCATCCTGCTCTCGGACGTGGACCGGTGCGTGATTCGGATGTACGGAGTGCGCGGCCCGTTCGGACTCGGCGTGCGCCGGGCGACCTATCTGATCAGCCCCGCCGGCCAGATCGTCAATGCGGTCGCCGCAGACCTGCGGATCGGCGTGCACTCGCGCTTCGTGCGCGAGGTGGCCGCACAGGCGCTGCCCGCGCCCGAGCGGCGCTGATTCAGTTGTGCATGCGCAGCACGCGCGCCGGACCGTAGCGCGGGATCGTCACGATGTACATGTCCCGCTCGGCGGCGGGCGGAATGTGATGACCGCTCAGGGCGTGCACCAGGTCGGCGATCGACTGCCGGCCGCACACCACCAGCACGCTCTTGCCGGTCTGCTGGTCGAGGATCTCAGAGGCAATGCTCTCCCCGCCGCGGCTTGAGAGCACCACCGGATGCAGTCCGAGGAGCTGCGCGATCGGCTCGGCCGTCTGCTGCGCACGGCGGGTTTGACTCACGTAGATCGCGCTCAGCCCGTCCCGGCCCGAGGCGGTGGCGAAGCGCTGCGCCAGCACCTGTGCCTCCTGACCGCCGGCGGCCGAGAGCGGTGCGTTCGGGATCGAGCCGAGTTCACCGTTGGCCGACGGCACCACCACGACGATGGTATTGGTGGCCGAGGCCCACAGCGCCAGCACGACCCCGGCGAGCGCGAGCGCCGCGAGCAGACTGAGCCAGACCGGAGCCAGGAACGGACGTCGTCGGCGGGTGATGGCCGGCGCGGTTGGATCTGCGGCGTGTGAAGGCATCGTCTGTATTGTCTTTCCGGCGAGAGCCCGATCGAGAGTCCGTGAAGTTCATCACACTGCCGGGGCAATGTCACCTTTACATTCTGCGGCAATTGCCTGTGTGCGATGCCGGCGCCCAAACCGACCCGCGCCGGGAGCATCCGCCGGGCAAGAGATGACGACCCACGAGGTCTCGATGTCTTCTGGCGGACACACAACGGTCATAAAACGGGTGCTCGAGCGCCGGGTACACGAACCCGAAGCCCGAGAAGACACCACGGCGACCGTTGCGGTCATGCTGCGCGTGCTGCCGCCACCGCACGCGCTGCTGTCGATCCGCGCCCCGGACACCCGCAAGCACTTCGAGCAGCGCATCCACCGCGAGATGCTCGATGTGCTGATTTGCGAGGAGCACGAGACGCTCGATCAACTGCGCGAGCAGTTTCGCAGTGTGGTGATCACCGACACCCTGCCGCTGGTGCGTCGCATCCGGGCCCAGAAACTGCCGCGCGAGCCATTCATCCTGTACATCGCACCGAGCGACGATCTGGAGGAAATCGACTCCGGACTGTTCGCCGGCGCCGATGACTGCCTGGCCCGCCATGCCGGTGAACCTGCGCTCAAGGCACGGCTCGGCACCGCGCGGCGCATCGCCGAGCTCGAGGAGGTGCTGCGCATCGCCCTGATCGAAAACCGCGAACTCTCGACCACCGATGAATTGACGCGTGTGGCGAGCCGACGGTTCTTCGGCAAACACTTCCCGCGCGAGATCGATCGGGCCGCACGCTATCGCCGACCGCTGTCGCTCATCCTCTGCGACATCGATTTCTTCAAGAACGTCAACGACACGCTCGGCCATGCCGGCGGCGATGAGATCCTCCGGCAATTCGGCGCGCGGCTGCAGGAGAGCCTGCGCCGCGGCGTCGATTGGGTCGCGCGCCTCGGCGGGGAGGAATTCGCGGTCATCCTCCCGGAGACGAACTACGACCAGGCGCTCGATGCGGCCCGACGGTTGCGCGCCTGCGTCGCCGACCGGTCGTTTCAGGCCTCGGGCAACGCAGTGGAAGTGACGGCGAGCTTCGGCATGTGCAACCTCCAACAGGTGCCACTCGGGGATCGCAAGACCGCCGATCACATGCTGCGCATCGCCGATGCGGCGCTCTACCGCAGCAAGCACGCCGGACGCAACCGCGTCACCGCCACGCTGATGCCGATGAACCCGGTGCGCCGCGGCGCCAATGAGATCGACGAGCTGCTCAGCCCCTGAGCCGCCCCTCACCCCCGTCCCGCTCGAGCCTGAGTGAGCGGGCGCCTCCCGACGCTCTGCCTCTGCTACCCTAGCGAAAGCGGTGCCGCCCGTGCGGCGCGCAGCGCTGCGGGGGTACCGTGCGATATCTGGACTATCTGCTGCCCTGGCAATTCTCACCGACCGCCTGCGGGCTGTTCGGGCTCACCCTCGCACTCTACGTGCGCGGCTGGGTGATGCTGCGCCGAGAGCGCGTGCGCCTGCGCCCCTGGCGTGCGCTCGTGTTCGGACTCGGCCTCGCGCTGAACTACGCGGTGATGCAGACGTACTTCGATTTTCTCGCCCAGCACATGTTCTGGATCCACCGCCTCCAGCACCTGATCCTGCATCACATCGGACCGACGCTGCTGATCCTCTCCGCGCCGGTGCCGATCCTGCGCGCCGGCATCCCGGCGCCCCTGTGGCGCCTGCTCAACGTGCCCTGGGTGCGCACGCCGCTGCGGCGAGTCTGGCACGGACTGCAGCATCCGCTGATCGCACCGGTCCTGTTCGTCGGCCTCATCTATTTCTGGCTGATCCCCTCGGTGCACTTCACCGCGATGATCGATACTCGCCGCTACGAGCTGATGAACTGGAGCATGCTGATCGACGGCATCCTCTTCTGGTGGCTGATGCTCGCCCCGCGCGAGGACCAGGGCGAGAGCGCGCTCGGCTACGGGGCGCGCTACATCGTGCTCACCGCCATCGCGCTGCCGCAGATCCTCATCGGCGCCTACATCGCACTGACGACCCGCCAGCTCTTCAGCATCTACGCGCTGTGCGGGCGCGCCTGGGCGATCAGCCCCATGCTCGATCAGCAGATCGGCGGACTGCTCACCTGGATCCCCGGGGCCATGATGTCGGCGGTCGGTGGCATCGTGGTCATTTACCGCGTGCTCTCCGAGGAGCGGCGCATGATGCTCGCGCCTCGAGTCCCGGACTCCGCGAGCGCCTCGGCGGGCGCCACGGCATGAGAGTGCGCGCACTGGCAGGCGTGCTCGCGCTGGTGCTGCTCGGCGGCTGCGTCCAGCGCCAGCTCGGGCAACACATGACGAATGTCGCAGGTCTGGTCGTACCGCTGCAGTTTCACATGAGCGACCAGAACGGCGCGCCGGTGAGCGCGGCGAACTACCGCGGCGAGGTCGTGCTGCTCTATTTCGGCTACACGCACTGCCCGGATGCCTGTCCGATCACGCTCTCGACGCTTGCCGATGCGATCGCACGGCTCGGTCCCGAGGCGGGCCGCGTGCGCGTATTGTTCGTGACGGTGGATCCGCGCCGCGACACGCTCGCGGTCCTCAAGCGCTACGTGAATGACTTCGGGCCGCAGTTCGTCGGCCTGCGCGGCACCCACGCGCAGCTGACGCGAATGATCAAGCGCTACCGGGTGTCCTACCACGACGAGAAGCCCGACGCGCGCGGCGCCTACGAAGTCGACCACAGCAGCGCAGTGTTCATCTTCGGCCCGCGCGGCCGCGCCCGTCTGTTGGCGCAGACGGGCGCGCCGGCCCGCGTGATTGCCGCCAAATTGCGTCACCTGCTCGCCGCCGGGTGAGCCGATCGGACCTTGCCAAGGCGCCGCCGCGCGCTACCATGAGGTCGTGGTGTACGGCAACCCTCCAGCCCAACCCCTGAGCCTCGCGCGCCAGGGTGCGCACCGGACCCGGCGCTGAGCGAGGGCCCCTCCGTGGACATGCCCCCCGAAAGCGCCGCGGCCACGCCCGGTGCGTCCCCCTCGGTCTTCGCGGCCACGTGGCAGTTGCTGCTCGGCATGGGCATCCTGATGCTCGGCGCGGGACTGACCAGCACCGAGATCAGTCTGCGGGCCACGCTCGAGGGGTTCTCCGCGCCCGTCACCGGCGTGATCATGTCCTGCTACTACCTGGGGTATCTGTTCGGCACGGCGGCCGCCCCACGCCTGGTGCGCCGGGTCGGACATATCCGCGTCTTCGCCGCCATGGCGGCCCTGGCGGCCGCTGCGGTGCTGCTCCAGGGCATTCTCATCAACCCGGTCATCTGGGGAGTGCTGCGGGGCGTCTCGGGCCTGTGCTTCGCGGGCATTTACGTCGTCGCCGAGAGCTGGCTGAACGATTGCTCGAGCCGTCTCACCCGCGGCGTGCTGCTCGCGGTCTACATGGTGGTGCTCTACATCGGTCTGGGCAGCGCACAGTTCCTGCTGATCCCGGCGGACCCGAGAACCGACCGCCCGTTCATGCTCGCCGCAGTGATGATCTCCCTCGCCATGGTGCCGATCGTGATCGCGGCCCAGAGCGCCCCGGCGATCGCCGTGCCGCGCAAGGTGAGCTACCGGGAGCTGTATCGCGACTCCCCCCTCGGGGTGGTCGCCGTGACGGTGAGCGGCATGATCACCTCGAGCGTGTATTCCATGGGCCCGCTCTACGCCCAGCGCCTCGGCCTCGGCACCTCGGGGGTCGCGCTGTTCATGGCGGTGAGTATTCTCGCCGCGGTGCTCGGCCAGTTTCCCGCCGGGATGCTCTCCGACCGCATCGACCGGCGCACCGTGATCGCCGGTGTGTGTCTGGTGGCAGCGCTCGGCGCCGGTGCGCTCGCGGCCTTTCCCCACATGCCGCGTCCGCTCTTCTACATCGGCGCCGGACTGTTCAGTTCGATGTCCTTCACGTTGTATTCGCTCGGGGTATCGCACGTGAACGACCAGCTCGAGCCGGCCCAGATGGTCGCCGCCAGCAGCGCGCTGCTGCGCGTCAACGGCCTCGGTGCCGCGGTGAGCCCGGTGCTGCTCGGAGCGCTGATCGAGCATTTCGGCACGAGCGCGTATTTCGGCACGCTGGCCGCACTGTCGCTGCTGTTGACGCTGTTCGACCTGTGGCGCAAACGGCGCTCCGCGCCGGTGCCGCCCGATCTGAAGAGCGGATTCATCACCGCCGGCCCGCAGGGCTTGGCCACGCGGATCGCCGCCGGCGCCCTGAACCCGCCGCGCCACGACGAGTCGAGTACGGATGTGCGATGCGCATCACAATGAGCCGGCGCGAAACGGGATTATCTGCTCCCCGGGGGTAGCGCACCGCCCTATGCTGTTGCTCGTTGCACCGCTGGGATGCGTGGATGACCGACGAGAGCGCCGAGAAGTTACGGAGTCGCACCCATGCCCAACTCCTCGGACAGCTGCGCGCGGACCTCTATCATGGCGCCACGCCGGCCGCGCTCGCGGCGATCGACATGCTCCTCGCGTGCGGCTGGGATCCGAACACGCTCCTCGAGGAGGGCCTGCTTCACACGCTGCGCACCCTCGATGGCGACGCCCGGGACGGCATTCTCTTCGCGCCCGAAGCGCTGCGGGCCATCGTGTCGATCGAGCGCGCCGTGAAAGTCCTGCACCCCTTGATCGGCCGCAGCGCCGGTGAACCGTTCGGCACGGCCGTCATCGGCACCGTGCGCGGCGATACCCACGACATCGGCAAAGACATCGTGGCCATGATGCTCGCGCGCGCCGGCTTCACCCTCGTCGATCTCGGAACGGACACCCCGTGCGATGTCTTCCTCGAGGCGCTGCGGGCGCACCCCGTGGACGTCCTGGTCCTCTCGACGCAACTCACCGCCGGCATCCCGCACATGAAAGTGCTCATCGAGCGCATGTGCGCCCTGCGCATCCGCGAGAGGCATCTGGTGCTGGTGGGCGGCACGCCGCTCAACGAGGAATTCGCCAAGGCCGTGGGCGCCGATGCGTACTGCCGCGATGCCGCCACCTGTGCCGAGACGGCCCGGAGTCTCCTGGCCGCACGCCGAGCGGGCGCTGCGGGGGGCGCCCGCCCCCGCACGCCCCTCCAGCACGACACGGCGCCCGCAGCGCTCGCAACACGTGCGGGTTGACAGCCCCGCCGCGGCGCCCGACAGTGCGCCCATGGCGGCGGCAAAGACGGTCACGTTCACGGTTTCCGGCTGTACGGTCAGTTGCGCGCCCGAGCAGACGCTGCTCGAGGCCGCCGAGGCGGCCGGTATCCCCATGCCCTGCTCGTGCCGGGACGGCAACTGCGGCAAGTGCCGCGCGAAGCTGCTTCAAGGCGAAGTCGACATGCGGCCGAACGGCGGCATTCTCCCGCGGCACGTCGCGCTCGGGTACGTACTCACCTGCTGCAGCCGTCCGCTCACCGACATCGTGATCGAACGATGAGGTGGACCCCGGGCGCATCGCTCACGCTCGGCGCACTCCTCCTCGCCACCACCGCACGCACCGATCGCAGCGAACGCGGGGCCGGCGAGCCCGCAGCGCGACGCGCTCAGTGTGTGCCGCGCCGTCCGCACCAGCGGCGCACCCGCGCGCGATAGCTCGCATAGGTCTCCCCGAAGCGCGCTGCGAGCGCCCGCTCCTCCGCGCAGATCTGCACGCGCGTCAGCGTCGGCCCGAAACACAGCGCAACGATCATGGCGCTCAGCGCCCCGAGCCGCACCGCCGCGCCGATCAGCAGCAGCCAGAGACTCAAATACATCGGATTGCGCGTCCAGGCGTAGACCCCGTCCGTCACCAGCGCCGAGGCGCGCTCCGGGTGGTGCGGATGGATCGTGGTGCGGGCGCGCCGAAACTGCACCACGGCACTCAGCGCGGGCACGAAGGCCAACACCATCAGTCCAACACCGAGGCCGGTGTAGGGCGCGCGCAGGAGCCGCACCATCGGCACCTCACGGCTCGCGAGCCACTGCGCGCCGGCAAAGAGAATCATCCAAAGCGGCGGCGGAACGGGTGAGCTGCGCATGCGGGGAGCGGCCCTGGGGATGGAGGCGTACAGCATCGACCGGCCGCTGCGGCCCGTCAACGCATCACCCGGCCCGCACCACCCCCGCGCTGCTCCCCGTGCCCCCTCCCGGGGTGCTGAAGGGCGCGCCCCTCGAGGCACATGACGGTGCCGGATGCGCCGGGCAGCCGGCCAAAGCGCGACGTCCGTCGCAGCCGACGTGGCGGCGCGCGGGACGCGGATCGGTTAAAATTTGAGCATGCACTCCGTCACGTCCCGGGCCGCGCTCGTGGCCCTTCTCCTCGCTGCGCTTGCGATCCTCCCGGCTCCGGCCTCGGCCGCGGTGCCGGGCTGGAGTACGCCGGCGGGGTTGTGGGCGCCGATCGACCGCGCCACCGGCAAACCGCTCGGCCTGATCGCCATCTTCGAGGACCATGGCCTCTACTACGGGCGCATCGAGCCGGCCACCCCGCACGATGCGCGCAGCACCGATCGGTGCACCGAGTGCACCGGCCGCCGCCACAACGCGCCGATGAACGGGCTGCTGCTGATGCGCCACCTGCGCTACCAGAACGGCCACTACGTCGGCGGGGACATCCTCGACCCGCGCAACGGACATGTCTTCGGCTGCGAACTGCGGTTGATCGACGGCGGACGCAAGCTCGTCATGCGCGGCTACCTCGGCATTCCGCTGTTCGGGCACTCACAGGTCTGGCAGCGCATGCAGGGGACCCCCGGACGGCACGTCTGGCCGGTGTCCGATTCCTGAGCCGCACTTGAGCGGCTCAGGCGCTCCCTGTACCGTGGGGCACCGCGCCCGAGCGGACCGCACCGCCGCGCGCTCCCGTCACCGCACAGCGCCGACCATGACCAAAATTTATTCCTGGAATGTCAACGGCATCCGTGCCGTGACCAAAAAGGGCACCCTGCAGAGCTTCCTCGCCGCGCACGATCCGGACATCCTGTGCCTGCAGGAGACCAAGGCCGAGCGCGGTCAGGCCGAAATCGAGTTCAACGGTTACCACGAGTACTGGAACTCGGCGAGCAAGAAAGGCTACTCGGGCACCGCGATCTTCACCAAACACGAGCCGCTCGCGGTGACGAACGATTTTTCGAGCGCGATCGCCCGCAAGTACCACTTCACCGACGGGGCCGGCCGCGACAGCCTCGGCGAGGGTCGCGTGATCAGCGCGGAGTTTCCCAAGTTCTATGTCGTCACGGTGTACACGCCGAACGCCAAGGACGACTTAAGCCGCCTCGAGCTGCGCCACCGGCACTGGGATCCGGCCTTCCTCGCGCACTGCCAGGCGCTCGAGAAGCACAAGCCGGTGGTGTTCTGCGGCGATCTGAACGTGGCGCACACCGAGCTCGACCTCGCCAACCCCAAGCCGAATCGCGGCAAGAAGGGCTTCACCGACGAGGAGCGCGCGGGCTTCCAGAACTTCATCGACGCAGGATTCGTCGACACCTTCCGCCTGTTCCAACAGGGCAACGGCCACTACACCTGGTGGAGCCACTTCGCCAACTCGCGCGCCCGCAACGTGGGATGGAGAATCGACTACGTGCTGGTGTCCTCGAGCCTGCGCAAGGCGGTGAAGTCGGCCGAGATCCACCCCCAGATCATGGGCTCGGATCACTGCCCGGTGAGCATCGGGCTCGAGCTGTAAGGCGACGCGCCCCGCCGCTCACTGCACCTGCAGTTGCGCGGCCTTCTGCTCGGCGGCGAGCGCCTCCTGATTGCGCCCCTCGGCGCGCAGCGCCGCGGCGATCAGTCCCCATGAGGACGCCTGCGCGGCGGGATCGCCGCTCGCCAGGTACAACGCCTTGCGCGCCATGCCGTCGGCCTGGGCGGCATTGCCGGCGGCGAGACTCTCCCGCCCGAGGGCGAGCCAGACCAGGGGGTTGCGCGGCTCGATCGACAGCGCCCGCTCGAGCGTCTCGGCCGCGAGTCCGTCATTTCCGGCCCGCTGCTGGGCACGCGCCGTCGCCACCAGCGCCTGGGTGGCCGCTCCGAGCTGGTAGTGCACCACGGGCGCCGCGCCCGTGGTGCTGCCCGGGAAGGACGGCGACACCGAACTCGAGAGCGAACCCGGCGGCTGCGGTGCGCCCGGCGGCGCGGACTGCGAGATCGACCCGCTGCGCCCATTCGCGGCCGCCTGCGGATGTCTCGCCGTGTACGGCGGGCCGACCAACGCACAGCCCGACACGGCGAGCCCCGTGCACAGCGCCACGGCAGCGAAGCGCACCGAGCGCGAACCCCGAGCCCTCATCACTCACCTCCACCGAGCAGGCCGCAGCCTGCCATCGGCGCAATTTGCGTTCCGACCGGCACAGCCACCTGCACCGCGTTCGCCGCGTCGCAGGCGGGCGTGGTCTGCAGACCCGTCAGAAAATCGATCCACACGTCGGTCAGTCCCTGCGGCGGGGGCATGCTGAGCGGCAGCGTGCCGATGTCCGCCATGATGTGCGACCACACCGGCAGCGCCCCGAGCGCACCGGGCAGCCCGGTGGGCTGATTGTGATCATAGCCGACCCAGACCACCGCCAGATCGCTGCCGGTGAACCCGGCGAACCAGCTGTCGCGGTCGCGCTGCGAGGTGCCCGTCTTGCCCGCCGCCACCAGCCCCGGCGGCAGGATGGCCTGGGAGGGCTGACCGGTGCCGTGGGTGAGCACCTGCTCCATCATCGTCGTGTCCTCGTACACGTCGGCCGGCGGGGCGATCGGCGTGACGCGCACCGGGAAGGCCTTCAGCGGCTTGCCATCGGCGCTGACGACCGCCTGAACGGCACGCAGGGGCTCGCGAAAGCCCCCGTCGGCGATCCCGTTGTACAGCTGTGCCACCTCGAAGGGCGACAGATCGCTCGCCCCGAGCAGCATGGCGGGCACCTCATCGGGCAGATGCTTCAGCCCGAAGCGCTGCAGCGTCTGCGTGACCGGACCGAGCCCGATGCGCATCCCGAGACGAACGCTCGCGGCGTTCAGCGAGTCCCCGAGGGCGCGCACCAGCGGCACCGGTCCGTGGAAGATGCGCGAGTAATTGCGCGGCTGCCAGTAGCGCCCCGGCCCCAGGCGCACCGAAATGGGCTCATCCTCGATGATGGTCGCGGCCGTGTACTGACCGCTCTCCAAGGCCGTCAGGTACACGAACGGCTTGACCAGCGATCCGATCGAGCGGCGCGCATCGAGCGCACGATTGAAGCCATCGAAGTCCGCGTCGCGACCGCCGACGATCGCCAGCACGTCGCCGGTCTGCGGCGAGGTGACCACCACCGCGCCCTGCAGGTGCTCCGCGCCGTAGTGGTGGGTCCGATCGAGCTGGTGCAGCTGCGCATCGAGCGCATGCTCGGCGATCTCCTGCACGCGCGGATCGAGGCTGGTGTAGATCCGCAGCCCCGCCTCGGTGAGCTCCTTCTGCGGGTAGTCGCGCCCGAGGGTGCGGCGCACCAGCTCGAGATAGGCCGGGTAGTACGCCCCGGAGGCGTGCGCGGTGACCCCGAGCGGGGCGCGCATCGCCGCCTCGGCCCGCGCCCGCGAGACCACGCCCTGGTGGGCGAGGATGTGCAGCACCAGGTTGCGGCGCGCCAGCACGCGCTGCGGGTCGTGGCGCGGATCGTAATAGGTCGGACCGCGCACGATCGCCACCAGCATCGCGATCTGCGGCAGGTCGAGCTCATCGAGCGGCTCGCCGAAGTAGAACTCGCTGGCGAGTCCGAACCCGTGCACCGAGCGGTTGCCGTCCTGGCCGAGGAAGATCTCGTTGATGTAGGCGTTCATGATGTCCGCCTTGCTGAAGTGCGCGGTCAGCACGACGGACATGATGGCTTCGCGGATCTTGCGCCAGAAGGTGCGCCGGTCGTTCAGGAAGTAGCTGCGCACCAGCTCCTGGGTGAGCGTGCTGCCGCCCTCCTCGATGTGCCCGGCACGCAGATCCACCCACGCGGCGCGCACGATGCCGCGCGGATCGATGCCCCAGTTGGTGTCGAAGGTGCGGTCCTCGACCGCCTTCAGCGCCGCCGGCAGCAGCGGCGGGACCTGCTTCGGGGTCACCACGATGCGATCCACGCCGTCGCTCGGGAAGATACTGCCGATGAGCAGCGGATCGAGGCGGGCCACCGGCACCTGGGCGCCGGCGGCATTGGTGAGCTGCGCGATCCCGGCCGGGCCGAACCCGATCCGCAGCAGCAGCGCCGGACGGTTCCGGTCGGCGAACTGCGCCGGACGCAGCACCACGGCGATCCGACCGGGGGCCGCGGTGTAGGTCCCCGGTCCGCGCAGCTGCCCCACGTCCCGGTAGGAGAGCCGGTGCAGTTCGTGCTCGAGCTGCCCTTCGCTGAGCGCTTCGCCGGCGTACAGCTGCAGCGGCGCGGCATACACGCGCGCCGGCAGCGTCCAGCGCAGCGAACGGAACTGATCGGTCACGAGCCGATCGAGATACAGCACGTAGCCGCCACCGATCACCAGGATGAGGAGCGCGGCGATCCCGAGCGTGCTCCACAGCCACCGCAGTCCCGTGCGGCGCCGCTTCGGGGCGCGCGCCGTGCCACGCCCCTGCCCCGACTTGCCAGACTTGCCGGACTTACGCCCCGAGGTGCGCTTCAGAGCACGATCTCCTCAGCCGGGCTGCGCAGGTTGTAGTGCGAGCTCATCGCATGCCCGTAGGCGCCGGCGTTGGCGATCAGCAGCACGTCGCCCTCGCGAGTCGGCGGCAGCAACCGGTCGTGGCCGAGCACATCGGCACTCTCGCAGATCGGTCCGACGATGTTGACGAGCTCGCGGGGCGGCTCCTGGAGGCGGGTGAGATTGACGATTTCATGGTACGCACCATAGAGCGCCGGACGCAGCAGGGAGTTCATCCCGGTGGCGATGCCGACGTAGCGCACGCTGCCCTTGCTCTTCAGCTGCGTGACGCGCGCCAGCAGCACGCCGGCGGCGGCGGTCAGGTAGCGGCCGGGCTCCATCCAGATCTCGAGCCCCGGGTGCTCGGCGCGTACCGCCGCGAGCAGCGTGGCCAGCTTGTCCAGATCAAGCTTGCGCTGATCGGTGCGCTCGGGTACTCCGAGGCCGCCCCCGATGTTGATGATCCGGACCGACTCGAAGTGCCGGGCGAGATCGGCGAGCTGGCGCGCGGTGTGCTCCCAGGTGCTGACGTCGAAGATGCCGCTGCCGACGTGGGCATGCAGTCCGATGATGCGCGCGCCGTGGCGCGCCGCCTCACGCGCGAGCTGCTCGAGGTCGCTCACCGGCACGCCGAACTTGGCGTGCGCTCCGGCGGTGCGCACGTGATGGTGATGGCCGGCGCCGACGCCGGTGTCGACCCGCACCAGCAGTTCCCGCCCGGCCCACAGATCGGGCCACTCGGTGAGCGGGTGCAGGCTGTCGACCGTCACCTGCACGCCGCGCTCGAGCGCCCAGCGGTACTCCGCGCGCGAGGCGAAGTTCGGCGTATACAACACTCGCGCCGGCTCGAGCGCGGGGAATTGCTCGAACACCCGTTCGAGCTCACCGCGCGAGACGCACTCGAACTCCAGGCCCGCGGCGGCCACGGCGCGCAGCACCGCGGGGTGCGGATTCGCCTTCATCGCATAGTGCACGCGCGAGACCGGCTCGAGTGCGTGCAACGCGCGGGCCGCGGCGCTGACGCTCTCGAGGTCATAGACGTAGGCGGCCTCACGCGTCCCGAGCGCCTCGATCAGCCGCTGCGGCTGCGCGTGCCACCAGGGCTCGGCGGGCGATGCGCCGGCGGGCGCCTTGCTGAACAGCTGCGTCCAGGTCGGCCCCAGCACCCGCTCCCCGAGCACCGGACGGATCAGCAGCTCGTGCAGCTGATCGACCAGCCGGTCGCCCTGGTTCTCATCGACCACGAAGGTGAAATTCAGGTCGTTGGCGGCCTGCGAGACCAGGTAGATCTTCTGCTCGGCGAAGAACTCGAGCGCCTCGCCGAGCTGGTGCAGGATGGCGCGGATGTTGCGCCCGACCAGACTCACCGAGGCGCACGGCCCGATGATCTGCACCCGGCAGAGACGTGCCAGGTCGCTCACCAGCGCCCCGAGCAGCGCGCCATCGAGCGTGTTGGCGGCCGGATCGAGCGACACGGTGACGTTGGTCTCGGAGGTGGACACCAGGTCCACCGACATGCCGTGCGCCTTGAACACCTGGAAGGCATCGGCGAGGAAGCCCACCTGGTGCCACATGCCCGGGCTCTCGAGCGACACGAGCGTGATGCCCTTCTTGGTGCACACCGCCTTGACCTGCGCGGTGCCATCGCCATCGGCCGAGAGCACCGTGCCCTCGAGCTCGGGGGCCTGGGTGGCGTACACGTGCAGCGGAATGCCGTACTGGCGCACCGGCAGGATGCAGCGCGGGTGCAGCACCTTCGCCCCGCTGGTGGCGATCTCCTGCGCCTCATCGTAGTGCAGCGCGCGCAGCAGTCGTGCGGTCGGCACCTGGCGCGGGTTGGCGCTGAACATGCCCGGCACGTCGGTCCAGATCTCCAGCCGTCGCGCGCGCAGCTTGGCGGCCAGATACGCCCCGGAGGTGTCCGAGCCGCCGCGCCCGAGCAGCACCGTGTTGCCGTCGGTGTCGCTCGCGATGAACCCCTGCGTCACGATCACCGGCGCGAGGCTCTCCAGGCGCTGCTCGAGCACGTGATCGGGCGCGAAATTGCACACCGCCGAGAGCACGCTCGCTTTGGCCGAGGCATTGGCCCGCTCCTCGGCGCAGAGCATCGTGCGCGCATCGGCCCAGGCGACCTCCAGGCCCTGCGCGGCGAGGAAGCGCGCGCCGAGGTCGGTCGCCATCAGCTCCCCGGCCGACATCACGCGCGCGCGCGTGCGGTCACTCACCTCACCGATGAGGGCGACGCCTGCGGCAATCTGGCGCAGCTCGGCGAGCTGCCGCTCGCAGGCCTCCCCGAGTGCGATGCCCAGGTCCGCCGCGAGCGCCCGGTGGCGGGCCTCGATCTGCCGCAGATCCTCCTGCTGCGCCTCGTTGCTGCGCCCGTCGAGCAACCGCTCCAGCCGATCGGTGATGCCGCTCAACGCCGAGTGCACGATCAGCACGCGCGCGCCCTCGGCGCGCCGCGCGGCGGTGACCTGGGCGATGTTGCGCCAGTTGGCGAGCGAGGAGACGCTGGTCCCCCCGAACTTCAGGACGATCCAGTCGGAAGCGGTGCGAGTCACAATGGTTCCTGGCCGGGCGGCGGGGGCGTCCGGTTCACTTACTCGGGCCGAGCAGACCCCCGGGCGCTGCCCAATCGCGGCCGCCCTGCTCGGGTCGAACGAATCCGCTCTGTGGGCGCGCGGGCGCTAGAGCTCTTCGTCGAAATCGCGAAGGTCCTTCTCGAGCCTCTTGTCCGCCAGGACTTCCTCGAGTCGGCTCCACGCGGCTTTACCGCGCTTCGCTCCCGGGTGGGGTCGGCGCTTGTCCACCCGATCGAGCATCCGATCATAATCGGTGCTGTCCTCGGTGCTTCCGCCCAGGAATTCCTCGTCGAGATCGAAGCTCTCGGTGTCTCGTTCCGACATCTAGCGGCGCAAATCCTGAGTTAAATCAAAGGGGTAGTGCAATTTCGGCATGCAGCAAGTCAGCGCACTATAATGAAATCCTGTCCAGGAGCAAGAGCCCTGAAGGGCTACGGGGTGCGGTCACGCACCGTCACCGGTGCCCCCCGCCCCAGACCGAGTCCTTCGGCCGCGCTTTGCTCGGCGCGGGCGATCTCCACCACCCCGAAGGAATTCACGAGCGCCAGGTAGTCCCCCGGCCGGCTCTCCCCGTAGGTGCGCAGCAGCGGAAAGGCGTGCGATCCGGCGTGCACCCGCGGCAGGCGGAAGCGCTCGATCAGCGTCGCATCGATATTGGTGATGAGGTTGCCGAAGTGATCGAGGGTGATCACCACCCCGCTGACGCTGCCGCCCTCGAGCACCGGTTCATCGACCCACGCCGGGACCAATGAGTCCAGCCCGCTCACTTCCCCGAGCGCCTCGAGCCCGCAGCGGCCCGCGGCCAGCTCGGCGGCCACCGGGGCGAAGATGTCCCGACCGTGAAAGGTCGCACTCGCCCGCGTGATGCCGAGGCGGGCGAGTCCCGCCGGGCGCAGCCGCACCAGATCGGCCTGCGGGTAGCGGGTCGCCAGGGGCGCCAGCAACCCGTTGTCCGGGGCGAGAAACAGATGACCGGCCGCACTCAGCGCCACGATGTCGCGCGCGGTGCCGACGCCCGGGTCGACCACCGCGACGTGCACGGTGCCGGGCGGAAAGTAGGCAAAGGAGCGGGTGAGCCAGAAACCGGCCTCGGCCGGCCAGTGCACGAGGATCTCGTGGGTCAGGTCGATCAGACGCGCCTCGGGGAATCGACCGAGCATGCGTCCCTTCATGACCCCGACGAACGGCCCCTGGTGGCCGAAATCCGTCGTGATGGTGATGACCCCGCTCGGGCGGACCGGCGTGACGCTCATCGGCGCGGCGTGCCCGGCTCGACCGACGCACAGGCGCGGCAGCGGTCGGTGTACGGCACCGCCTCGAGCCGGCCCGGCTCGATCGGCCCGCCGCACACGGCGCAGGCGGTGTACTGGCCCTCCGCGAGGCGGCGCAGCGCCGAGCGGATCTGCTCGAGCTCCCCGCGGGCCGTCGCGCTGATCGCGGTGAGCACCTCATCGCTCTCCCGCTGGGTCACCTGCTCGGCGAAATCCGCACTCAGCGGATCGGTCTCGTGGCGCAGATCCGCACTCGCTCGACTCGCCCGCCCCTGCAGCTCCTCACGCCGCCGCAGCAGTCGGGCCCGTACTGCATCTGTGTCCACCGCCGCCTCCGCCCATGGCAGGAGCGCTCGCGCACGCTCGAGGGGCGCGAACGCAGTTGACCGTCACGCCTGCGCCTGCGGAAAATACCTAGCGCGCGCGACGGCTTAACGGCAACATACTCTCGCAGGTGAGTCGTCCGTGTCCATTATGGTTTGTACAGCACGCGGCCGAGCGCTGCCTCCCGCCGAACCCACGGTGAACGCCCGATGGAAAATGCCCGCGACCTGCAGCCCACCGTGTTCGTGGTCGATGACGACGAGGCCGTACGCGCCTCGCTGCGACTGTTGCTGAAATCCGTCGGCCTGCCGGCCACGGTGTACTGCAGCGCGCAGGAGTTTCTCGCCCACTACGATGCGCGCCAGCCCGGCTGCGTGATCCTCGATGTGCGCATGCCCGGCATGAGCGGCCTCGAGCTGCAGCAGCTGTTGAACCTGCGCGGGGCGACCATCCCGGTCATCTTCATCACCGGCCACGGCGACATTCCGATGGCGGTCGAGGCGATGCAGCACGGCGCATTCGATTTTCTGCAGAAACCGTTTCGCGACCAGGATCTGCTCGATCGCGTGCAGCGCGCGCTCGAGAAGGATGAGCGCACGCGCCTCGAGCTGAAGGAGCAGGACCGTATCCGCGACCGCCTCGACATGCTCACCCCGCGCGAGCGCGAAGTGCTGAGCCTGATCACCCGCGGCAAACCGAACAAGGTGGTCGCAGCGGATCTGGGCGTCAGTCAGCGCACGGTGGAGATCCACCGCGCGCGCGTCATGGAGAAGATGGGCGCCTCGTCCTTCGCGCAGCTGGTGCGCATGGTGCTCGACACCGAGACGCAGTAGCCGGGCGCCGGTGCGCTCAGGTGCCGGTGCGCCGGGGCGCCGCGGCACGAGCAGCCTGCACCCCGATCAGCTGTGGAATGCCGTTGGCACGCGCGGCCATGCGGCGCACGCGCGCCCAATCCACGGCCACGTTCGCCCCCCCGAGCGCCCGATGGATCACCCGCGAGATCAGCGCGAAATTCGGCTTCGCGGGCACGTCCTGACTGTGCAGCGGCGGGTGGATCGACAGATACAACCGTCCGTCCTGCAGCGTCGCGAGAATCGGGTCGTTGACGATGGTGACCTTCGTGCCGACCGGCACGACCGGGAAGAGCGCGGCGATGTCCTCCGGATACAGCCGCACGCACCCGTGCGTGACCGCCATCCCGATCGCCATCGGGTTGTTGGTCCCGTGGATGTAGATCTCCCCGCCGCTCAGCGTCGTCTGCAGCGCCCACTCGCCCATCGGATTGTTCGGGCCGGCCGGCCACACGTGCGCGATCGGATCGCCCGCCGCGGCGTGCGCCCGCAGGATCGAGGGTGTCGGGATCCACACCGGATGGGGCACCTTGCGCACGATGCGCGTCACACCGGTGGGCGTGTCCCAGCCCTTCTCCCCGGGGCTCACCGGGTAGGTGATCACCACCGGCCGGTCGTGCCCTGAGCGGCGCGGGAAGTAAAACAGGCGGTGCGCGGCGAGATTCACGACGATGCCCTCGTGCGCGACCGGCGGGATGATGTAGCGCCCCGGGATCACCACCGGCGTGCCTTGTCCCGGCAGCCACATGTCCACGTGCGGGTTGGCCGCCTGGATCTCCCAGTAGCCGACGCTGTACTTGCGCGCAATCGCCAGCAGCGTGTCGGAGGACTTCGAGTGGATCCGCTGGTCGCGACCGATGAGCGCGCCCTGGGCGGGCAGCGTGTACACGGCGGCCGGGACGGGGCGCATGGCGCTCAGGGCGGCCACGACGAGCACGCCCGCAGCCAGGGCGGCGCGGGAACGCAGGGGCATCACAGACATGGGTCGAGGGTTCCGAATCAGCACCGCCGGTGCGGCGAGCCGACGCATTGTAACATGCAGGCGGATGGCTCCCACCCGCCGACTCGCGCACGATTTCTACCGCCAGGACACCCTGACGGTGGCCCGTGCGCTGCTCGGCATGCACCTGGTGCGCCGGATCGACGGGGAGCGGCGGGTCGGGCGCATCGTCGAGACCGAGGCTTACCTCGGCCCCGAGGACCGGGCGGCGCACTCCTGGCGCGGACGCACGCCGCGCACCGAGGTGATGTTTGGTCCACCGGGACGCGCCTACGTCTACCTGATTTACGGCCTGTGGAATTGCCTGAATCTGGTCACGGCGGCCGAGGGCACCCCGCACGCGGTGCTGCTGCGCGCCCTCGAGCCGATTCGAGGCCTGTCGCGGCGCACCTCGGGCCCGGGCCTGCTCTGCCGGGCGATGGACATCGACCGGCGCCTCAACGGCGCCGATCTCAGCGGCCCGGACCTGTGGATCGAGCGTCCGATGCGCGCCCCGCCGGTGCGGATCGGGCGCAGTGCGCGCATCGGCGTCGATTACGCCGGCGACTGGGCGCACCGTCCCTGGCGCTTCTTCGATCGCGACTCGCCGTTCGTCTCCGGCCGGCGGCCCGCCGCGGCGCGCCGTTAGCCTGCGGCGCTCCCGGCCGACGACGCCCCGAGCACCAGCCGTCCGTGGCGCACGGCGATGCGCGCCCCCGGGTCATGCGCCATGCGCACCGTGCCGGTCTTGCCGCCGAGGCGGTAGCGCACCTCGTAGCCGTTCGGCTGGACGATCCGGTCGTAGACCGTCGCGCACCGGCGCACCGTGGTGCGGTAGGTCTCCCCCCGCTGCATGCGCGCCTCGATGCGATTACCCGCGTAGCCGCCCGCCGCAGCGCCCGCGACGGTCGCAATCCCGCGCCCCGAGCCGTCCCCGACCTGGTGTCCGAGCAGACCGCCGATGAGCGCCCCGGCCACGCTGCCGATGATCTGGTGCGTGTCACTCGCCGGCCGGGTGCGCTCGACGGTTGCCTCGCGACACACCCGCCGCGGTTGCACCACGGTGCGCGTCAGCGGCACCACCTGGACCACCCGTGCATAGCCGGGCGCGTGCCGGCTCAACGTGTGACTGACCATCGCCCCGGCCCCCACGACCAGCGCGAGCGCGCCGCCCGCACCGGCACCGATCAGAAATGATTTGTTCATGGTTCAGCTCCCCTGCACGCTGTGAACGATGCCGATTGTCGGGGGTGCCCACTGAACAGATCTTGAATCGCACCGCGACGTCGTCGCCCGCCGACAGCGCGCCGGCATCGGCTACGAGGAGGCGTCCTCTCGGGCATCGAGCGCGAGCAACTCACTGCCCTCCGGCACACGCTCGCCGAGCGCAAAATGGATGCGGGTCACCTCGCCGTCGAACGGCGCATGGATGCCGTGCTCCATCTTCATCGCCTCGATCACCATCAACGTCTCGCCGCGGCGCACGGCCTGACCGATCTTGACGTTGACCGCGACGACCACTCCGGGCAGCGGCGTCGCCAAGCCGCCGGTGCTGTGCGCCGCACTGAACGACTGGACGCGAGGATCGTCGATCTCGAACACCGCGTGCACGGCGGCGAACCACAGGTGCACGCGCTCTGACTCGAGCAGATACCGTGCCCGCTGGCGCAACGCGCCGCTGCGCGCCTCGATCTCGTCACTCGAGAGGCGCACCTCGGCGAGGGCGAGGGAGCGCGGCGGTTCGGCCGCGGGCTGCCCGGCGGGCGGCGAGCCGATCCAGGCCACACTCGGCCCGCCGCGGTCAAACCGCACCGTCACGGCCTGCGTCACGCGCTCGGCGCGCAGGCGCACCTCGAGGTCCCCCGGAAGATTCGGGCAGAAGCCGTCACGGACCGACCACGGATTCGAGGCCGCGCCCGAGCCGAGCGCCGCCAGTGCGGCCAACACCCACATCGTGTCGGTGAGCGGCTCGGGCGCGGCGAACCGCCCGCCCGGCGTCCCGAGCAGCGCAACGCTGTGGCGGACCTCGAGGAACACCGCGGAGCGCAGAATGCGGCTCAACCAACGCTCGTTGGTCCGCACACCGGCCAACTGCGAGCGCTCGAGCGCCCCGGCGAGCAGACCCGCCGCCTCGGTGCGCGTCGGGGCATGCGCGATCACCTTGGCGATGAGCGAGTCGTACACCGAGGGCACCGTATCGCCGCTCTCGAAGCCCGCATCGACCCTGACGCCCTCGGGCCACTGCACGAGCGCGAACCGGCCGGCGCTCGGCAGAAACTCCCGCCACGGATCCTCGGCGCAAATGCGCGCCTCGATCGCATGGCCGCGCAGGCACACCTGCGCCTGCGTGAGCGGCAGCGCCTCACCGGCCGCCACCCGCAGCTGCCATTCGACCAGGTCGAGCCCGGTCACCGCCTCGGTGACGGTGTGCTCGACCTGCAGGCGGGTGTTCATCTCGAGGAAGTAGAACGCCTCGCCGTCGTAAATGAACTCCACCGTGCCGGCGCCCCGGTAACCGATGCCGCGCGCCACCTCGACCGCCGCGGCCCTGAGCCGCTCGCGCAGCGCATCGGGCAGATTCGGCGCCGGCGCCTCCTCGATGAGCTTCTGGTGACGCCGCTGGATCGAGCAGTCGCGATCCCCCAGATGGATGCAGCCACCGTGCTGATCGGCGAACACCTGCACTTCGATGTGACGCGGCTCGGGCACGAACCGCTCGATCAGCAGCGTGCCGTCCTTGAAGCTGCTCTCGGCGAGGCGGCGCGCCGCCTCGAGCGCCGCGCGCAGCTCGGCGCGCTCGCGCACCACGTACATGCCCTTGCCGCCGCCGCCGGCGGCAGGCTTGACGATCAGCGGCAGTCCGGCCTCGAGTGCATGCGCCTCGAGGAAGTCCAGGTCCTGCCGCTCTCCCTCGTACCCGGGCAGGACCGGGATGCCGGCGGCGCGCACGCGCGCCTTGGCGAGGCTCTTCGAGCCCATCGCCTCGATGGCCTCGGGCGTCGGACCGACGAAGATGAGGCCCGCGTCGCGGCAGGCCGCCGCGAAGCGCGCATTCTCGGAGAGAAAGCCGTAGCCCGGGTGCACCGCGTGGGCGCCGCTCGCCTGCGCCGCGGCGATGATGGCCTCGATGTTGAGATAACTCTCGGCTGCACTCGCCGGTCCGATGCACACCGCCTGATCGGCGAGGCGCACGTGCCGCGCGCCGGCATCGGCCTCGGAATACACCGCCACGGTGCCGAGCCCCATGCGGCGCGCGGTGCGCAGGATGCGGCAGGCGATCTCACCGCGGTTGGCCACCAGAAGTCGCTGAAACATGGGCGCACTCACATTCTGAACAGGCCGAAACGAGTCTCTTCCTCCGGGGCGTTGCGCGCCGCCGCGAGGCACAACGTCAGGATCCGGCGAGTATCGAGCGGATCGATCACCCCGTCGTCCCAGAGGCGCGCCGAGGCGTAGTACGGATGCCCCTGGCGCTCGTATTGCGCGCGGATCGGCTGCTTGAACGCCTCCTCCTCCTCCCCCGGCCACTGCCCGCCGCCGGACTCGATCTGACCGCGCTTGACGGTGGCGAGCACGCTGGCGGCCTGCTCCCCGCCCATCACCGAGATGCGCGCATTGGGCCACTGGAAGAGAAACCGCGGACCGTAGGCCCGACCGCACATCGCGTAGTTGCCCGCGCCGTAGCTGCCGCCGGTGATCACCGTGAACTTCGGCACCCGCGCACAGGCCACCGCGGTGACGAGCTTCGCACCATCGCGGGCGATGCCGCCCGCCTCGGCCTTGCGCCCCACCATGAAGCCGGTGATGTTCTGCAGGAACAGCAGCGGAATGCCCTCGCGCGAGCACAGCTCGATGAAGTGCGCGCCCTTCAGCGCGCTCTCGGAGAACAGGATGCCGTTGTTGGCCAGGATTCCGACCGGATAGCCACCGAGGTGCGCAAAGCCGCACACCAGCGTCGTGCCGTAGAGCTGTTTGAACTCCTCGAGCTCCGATCCGTCGGTGAGTCGCGCGATCACCTCGCGCACGTCATACGGGCGGCGCAGGCTCTCGGGTATGACGCCGTAGAGCTCCTCCGGCGCATAGTGCGGCTCACGCGGCGCGCGTGGCGGATCGGTGTTCGGTCCACCGCGCAGCCGCGCCACGATGCTCCGGGCGATCGAGAGCGCGTGGCTGTCGTTCTGCGCATAGTGATCGCACACGCCGGATTCGCGACAGTGCACGTCGGCGCCGCCGAGCGACTCGGCATCGATGTCCTCGCCGGTGGCCGCCTTCACCAGCGGCGGGCCACCGAGGAACACCCGGCCCTGGTTGCGCACGATGACGTTCTCATCGGCCATGGCCGGCACGTACGCGCCTCCTGCGGTGCACGAGCCGTGCACCACCGCGATCTGCGCCACACCCAACGCCGAGAGCGTCGCCTGGTTGTAGAAGATGCGCCCGAAGTGCTCCTTGTCGGGAAACACCTCGTCCTGGGCGGGCAGGAACGCCCCGCCGCTCTCGACCAGATACACGCACGGCAGGCGGTTCTCGCGGGCGATCTCCTGTGCACGCAGGTGCTTCTTGACCGTGATCGGATAGTACGTGCCGCCCTTGACGGTCGGATCGTTGGCGACGATCACGCACTCCCGGCCGCTCACCCGGCCCACCCCGGTGATGATCCCGCCGCAGGCGATGCCGCCGCCGTAGAGCCCGTGGGCGGCGAGTTGCGACAGTTCGAGGAACGGGCTGCCGGGATCGAGCAGCAGCCGCACGCGCTCGCGCGCGGCGAGTTTGCCCGCGGCGCGGTGGCGGCTGACGGCCTGGGCGCTGCCGCCTTCGGCGGCCTGCTCGACGTCGCGCTTCAGCTGCGCGACCAGCACGCGCAGCGCGCGGGCGTTGTCCTGGAAGTCCTGCGAGCGCGTCTCGAGCCGGGATTCGATGCGGGGCATGGGCTTGTCACGATGGCCGGATTGTCCGACAATCATACCGACCTGTTTCAACGGAAGACAAGCTCATGCCCGCCCACGATCCGATCGACAGCGGCTTCGGCCTGGATGAGTCCGCCGGGGAGATCCGCGAACAGGTGCGCCGCTTCGCCCGTGAGCGCATCGCCCCGCGCGCCGCCCAGATCGACCGCGACAATGCCTTTCCGCGCGACCTGTGGCCCGAACTCGGCGCACTCGGCCTGCTCGGCCTGACGGTGCCGGAGCGCTTCGGCGGCGCGGGCCTCGGCTACCAGACCCACGTGATCGCCATGGAGGAGATCTCGCGAGCCTCCGGCTCCGTCGGCCTCTCCTACGGCGCGCACTCGAACCTGTGCGTCAACCAGCTGCGCCTGAACGGCACCGATGCACAGCGCGAGCGCTACCTGCCGAAGCTCATCAGCGGCGAGCACGTCGGGGCGCTCGCGATGTCCGAGCCGCAGGCCGGCTCGGACGTCACCTCGCTGCAGCTGCGTGCCGAGAAGCGTGGCAGCGATTACGTGCTCACGGGACGCAAGATGTGGATCACCAACGGCCCGGACGCCGACGTGCTCGTCGTCTACGCCAAGACCGATCCGGCGGCCGGCAGCCGCGGCATCAGCGCCTTCATCATCGAGCGCGACTACGCCGGCTTCAGCACCGCGCAGAAGCTCGACAAGCTCGGCATGCGCGGCTCGAGCACCTGCGAGTTGGTGTTCGAGCAGTGCGTGGTGCCGGGGGAGAACCTGCTCGGGGCGGAGAACGCAGGCGTGCGCGTGCTGATGAGCGGACTCGACTACGAGCGCGTCGTGCTCTCGGGCGGACCGCTCGGGCTGATGGCCGCGGCGCTCGATCTCGTGCTGCCCTATGTGCGCGAGCGCAAGCAGTTCGGTCAGCCGATCGGCACGTTCGAGCTGATGCAGGCGAAGCTCGCCGACATGTACACCGCGCTCGCCGCGAGCCGCGCCTACGTCTACAGCGTGGCGCGGGCCTGCGATAGCGGCCAGGTCAAACGGCAGGATGCGGCCGCGTGCATCCTCTTTTCAGCCGAGCAGGCCACCCGGGTCGCGCTGGAGGCGATCCAGGCGCTCGGCGGCAACGGCTACATCAACGACTACCCGGCCGGACGGCTGCTGCGCGATGCGAAGTTGTATGAAATCGGCGCCGGCACCCAGGAGATCCGCCGCATGCTGATCGGCCGCGAGTTGTTCCAGGCCGAAGACTGAGCGCCGTGAGCGTGCAGTTCGAGCAGATCGCGCTCGCTCCGGCCTACCGGCGCGTCGCCGAGGCGATCACCCAGCGGATCCTGCAGCGCTCCCTCGCCGAGGGCGAGCGGCTGCCGCCGGAGACCGAACTGGCCCGCCAACTCGGGGTGAACCGCTCGACGGTGCGCGAGGCGCTGCGTGAGTTGGAGCGCAGCGGCCTGCTCGAGCGGCGCCCCGGCTCGAAGCGCATGACGGTGAGCCGGCCCCAGCATCGCGCCGTCGCCCAGGACGTCAGCCGCGCCCTGGCGCTGCACGATGTGACCTTCATCGAAGTCTGGTCGGCGCTGAGTGAGTTCGAGCCGCCGATCGCCGAGTGCGCCGCGCATGCGCGTACCGAGGCGGATCTGCAGCACCTCACCGCCGTGCGCGCACGGTTCGAGGCGGACAACGCCGACACCGAGCGGGCCGTGCATCACGCCGCGGAGTTCTTCCGCGCCCTCGGCGCGGCCACGCACAACCAGGTGTTTGCGCTCGCGCACGCGCCGCTGATCGAGCTGCTCGTGCCCTCGCTGCGCGACATGATCGATCAGGTCCCGCAGGCCCGCTCGCGCATCGCCGTGGCGCAGCGGCGCCTCCTCGAGGCGCTCGAGCGGCGCGACGCGCAGGCCGCCCGGCAATGGATGGAACGGCACATCCGCGACTTCCGCAAGGGCTACGAACTGGCCGGCATCGACCTGAGGCATCGCATCGGCTGAGGCCGCCCGCGGACAGGCGGTGCGGTGCGCTTGGCGCCTACAGAAACAAGTCGAGCAGCAGATCCTCTTCGCGCACGTCGGGGTTGCGGTACGCGGAGAAGTCGCTCACCCCCTCCTCGCGCAACACCTCCTCGTCGATGCAGAAGTGGCCCGTGAACGCGCGACTGTCGCGCTTCAGGAGCGCACAGGCGGCCTCGGCGACGATCTGCGGCGTGCGCACCCGGTGCAGCGCGTCCGCCGGTGCCCCGGCGAGCGCCACCTGCAGCGCAGCGGTTCCGATGATGGTGCGCGGCCAGAGCGCATTGACGGCGATGCTCTGCGGGGCGAACTCCCCGGACAGTCCGAGCACGCACAGACTCATGCCGAACTTGGTGAGCGAGTACGGCAGGTGCGGGGCGAAATTGCGCAGCTCGAGATTCAGTTTCGATCCGTGCGCGGAGGATCCTTCGAGCGCGACGCTCAGCGGCGGGGCGAGCACGAGAATGTGCGGGTTGCGGCCCTGTGCCAGATACGGCGCGGCGAACTTGCTGCACATCAGCGTGCCGCGGGTGTTGATCGAGTGCATCAGGTCGAAGCGGCGCATGTCCGTCGCCAGCGTCGGGGTCAAGCTGATGGCGCTCGCATTGTTGACCAGGATGTCGATGCCGCCGAAGACCTCGGCGGTGCGCTCGAGCGCTGCACGCACCTGCTCGTCGTTGCGCACATCGAGCGCCAGGGCGAGCGCCTTGCCGCCGGCCGCCTCGATCTGCTCGGCTGCGGTATAGATGGTGCCCGGCAGCTTCGGATGCGGCTCGGTGGTCTTCGCCGCCACGGCCACGTTCGCGCCTTCCCGCGCCGCCCGCAGCGCGATCGCGAGCCCGATGCCGCGGCTCGCCCCCGTGATGAACAGGGTCCGCCCGCGCAGGCCCTCGCTGTCCGATGCCCCCATGTGCGCCTCGAGTGCAACGGCCGCCCGGTGCGGCCCGCGCCATCATAGCAGCCATGTCTGTTGCCGCGAGGCGACAGACGGGCCTGGTACATACCGCACAAGCATCAGGAAATACCGCAAAATCACCCCCCGCCCGGCGCTGCCCCGGTACAATGCGCGCCGCTGAATTCCTCGGCTAAACAGAGAGGTACATGCACTTGGCGGCGATCAGCAGCGAGCGGGTGCTGTCGGTGAAGCACTGGACGGACACGCAATTCACCTTCACCACGACGCGTGATGCGGGACTGCGGTTCGAAAACGGTCAGTTCGTCATGGTGGGTCTGCAGGTCGACTCCCGTCCCCTGCTGCGCGCCTACAGCATCGCCAGTGCGAACCACGAGGAGTTCCTCGAGTTCCTCAGCATCAAAGTCCCCGACGGGCCGCTCACCTCCCGCCTGCAGCACATCCGCGAGGGCGACGAGGTGCTCATCAGCCGCAAGCCCACCGGCACGCTGGTGTTGCATGATCTGAAGCCCGGCAAGCGGCTGTACCTGCTCTCGACCGGCACCGGGGCGGCGCCCTTCATGAGCGTCATCAAAGACCCGGAAACCTACGAGCGATTCGATCGCGTGGTGTTCGTGCACGGCGTGCGCTGGGCGCGTGAGACGGCGGTGGTGAAACACCGCATCGAGGAGTTGAAGGCGCACGATCTGCTCGGGGAGTGGGTGAGCGAGAAGCTGCTGTACTACCCGGCCGTGACGCGCGAGCCGCACGCCAACCACGGGCGGCTGACGACGCTGATCGAGTCGAACCGTCTCGCCTACGACCTCGGCCTGCCGCCGCTCGATGCGGCCGACGACCGCGCCATGGTCTGCGGCAGTCCGGCGATGCTCACCGATACCTGCACGATGCTCGACGGACGCGGCTTCAAGATGTCCCCGCACATCGGCGAGGCCGGCGACTACGTCATCGAGAGAGCGTTCGTCGCGCGCTGAGCGGCCGCATCGGCGCGCGCCGCCAGCAGCCACAGCAGCGCACACACCGCCACGGCGAGCGGCACGATCATCACGGCCGTGCCGAGCGAACTCGCATCGGAGATCCCCCCGATGATCGAGGGCGAGATGACATCCCCGAGCGCGTGGATGACGAACACGCTGAGCGCCACGGCGCAGGCGCGCTCCGCCGGACTCACCAGGTTGACGATGACGGTGTTGATCGGCCCGGTCGACATGAACAGCAGCAGCTGCGCGGCGGTGAGCGCGCCGTAGAAGACCCACGGCGTGCCCGCGGCGAGCGCCAGATACGTCGCCGGCACCGCGAGCGCCGTCACCGCCCCCGACAGCCACAGATACGCCTGGGCGGAGTACTTCAGGCCGTAATCCCCGAGCCAGCCGCCGATGAAGGTGCCGAGAAAGCCGGTCACCACCACGATCTCACCGAACCCGGCGGTGGCGCTCACGGCCGCCACGCCGCGCACCCGCTCGAGGAAGGTCGGCATCCAGAAGGCCATGCCGCCGAGGGCGAACGTGTAGGCCGCATAGCCGAGCACCGTCAGCCGATAGGCGCGGTTGTGCAGCAGCCGCGCATACACGCCCCAGGAGCCGGCGGGCGCTGCGGGCAGAGCCGCCACGGCGGCAACGTCCTGTGCCCCGCGCGGCGGATCCGGCAGCCGCCACACCCACACCGCCAGCACGAGGCCGGGCACACCGGCGACGTAGAAGGCGGCACGCCACCCGTAGTGGGCCGCGACCAGACCGCCGACGATGTACCCGAGCGCCGCGCCGACCGGAATCGCCATGTTGAACAGCGCGAAGGCCCGCCCGCGCGTGCGCAGCGGAAAATGATCGGCGAGCAGCGACGGGGCGATCGTGCCGTAGGCGGCCTCGCCGATGCCGACCGCGGCGCGCGCGCCGAGCAGCTGGAGGTAGCTGCGCGCCAGCCCCGAGAGCCCGGTGGCGAGGCTCCAGAGAAACACCCCGATGGCGATCGGCCGGGTCCGCGAGCCGCGATCCCCGATCCGGCCGAACAGCGGCGCGGCCAACATGTACACGATGAGAAAGCCGCTCATCAGCGTGCCGAGCTCGAAGTCATCGAGCCGCAGCGGACCGCTCCTCAGTTGCGGCAGCACCGCCGAGACCACGTAGCGGTCCAGATAGTTCAGCAGGTTGATGCCGGCCAGCACCGCGAGCGAAATGCCCGAGGCGCGCCGCAGCGTGCGCGAGCGCTCCTCCCCCATCGGCCCGGCGCTCAGGCGGCCACCGGGGGCGCGAGCGCGGTCTCGCTGAGCTCGGCGAGCAGCGGCAGGCGGATCTCCGCCACCCAGTGTCCGCCGGGGTGCGGCGCGGCCTCGAAGGTGGCCCGCTCGCCGAACTGGATCGCGAGCCGCTCACGCACGTTCTTCAAGCCGATCCCATCATGTCCGGTGGCCTCATTCTGATCGATGGTGTTGCTCACCCGCAGCGTCAGCGTGGAGCCGACTTCGAACGCCTCGACGCGGATCTCGACCGGATCGGGATGGCCGGCCAGCCCGTGCACGACCGCGTTCTCGATCAGCGGCTGCAGGATCAGGCTCGGCACCCAGGCGCTCGGGAAGGCCGCCGGCCCCGGCACCTGCACGGTGAGCCGGTCGGAGAAGCGCCGCTGCTGCAGCGTCAGGTACAGCCGCGCGAACTGCAACTCATCGGCGAGGCGCGAGAACTCGCGCTCCCCGGCATGCAACAGCCGGCGCAGCAGATCGGCCAGCTGCACGATCATGCTGCGCGCATCGGCCGGATCGCCGTCGATCTGCCCGTGAATGGTGTTCAGCAGATTGAACAGCGAGTGCGGCGAGAGCTGCATGCGCAGCGCCGCCAGGTGCGAGGCGGTCAAGGCCCGCTCGAGCGCCGCGGAGCGGATCTGCGAGTCGCGCAGGCGGCGGTAGACGTCAAACCCGCTCGCCAGCGCCAGACCGAACCCGTAGGTGAGCAGGAAGCTGGTCGCGCTGGCGATCCAGATCTGTGCCAGCGGGGCGATCGGCCGCTTCAGGCTCGGCGGGGAATGCGTCAGCTGACGCATCACCTCGTGAACGCCCATCACCACCGAGTCACCGAGCCAGAGCGTCGGCTCGGCGAGCGCCGCAAACCCCACGGCCAACAGCAGCTGCACCGGCAGGCGCCGCCAGAACGGCGCCCAGCCCAGGCGCAGCGAGCTCCACACGCACCCGAGCAGCACCGGGTAGAGGAACAGATGCTGCAGCAGCCGGGCGCGCCAGGGGGCGAAGACGTGCCCCACATGCATCGCGGTGAGACTCGACTGCATCTGGTTGGCATAGAGCACGTCGGAGAGCGCCACGTAGATCCAGAACACCGTGACGATCAGCAGCAGGGGTCTAAATCGTGCGTTCATGGGCCCCATGCTACCCTGACGGCGCCCTCCTCGGCGCGCCGCACGGCGCGCCGAGGAGGGTCATGACGGGGCGCAGGCGCTCCGGTACAGTCTCGCCCATGGAAATCTTCAAGGAATTTCGCATCGAGGCGGCCCACCGCCTGCCTCAGGTGCCCCCGGAGCACAAATGCGCGCGCCTGCACGGTCACTCCTTTCGCATCGGCGTGCACGTCGAGGGTCCGATCGACCCGGTGCTGGGCTGGGTGCTCGATTTTGCCGATCTGAAGCGCGCCTTCGCACCGCTGCACGAGGCGCTCGATCACCGCTACCTGAACGAGGTGGCGGGGCTGGAGAACCCGACCAGCGAGCAGCTGGCGGTGTGGATCTGGCAGCGCCTGAAGCCCGCCCTGCCGGGTCTGAGCCGCATCACGGTGCGCGAGACCTGCACCAGCGGGTGCGAGTACCGCGGTTGAGGGCGCGCTAGCGGCACGCGCCGCCGAGCAGCCCCGCCTTCAGTGCCTGCCCCGGCGGGTGCGCCCCCAGCCAGATGCCGAGGAAGGCCCGGGCGAAATCCGCCCCGGGGATGGTGCCCACGCGTTTGCCGTCGAGTCGGTACTCGATGCCCTGCCCCGGCAGGTGCACGAACGTCATGGTGTGGCCCGAGCCGACGCCATGCATCCAGCCGTTGAGCTCGGCGATGCGCCCGTGCAGCTGCGCGAGCGCCTGCGGCGCACTCGCCTTGAACCCCTCACGCCAGGCATCGCGCAGCTGCCCGGTGGTCACGTGCCAGAGGAAATGCAGCACGATCTCGTTCGGCTGATCGGCCGCGAGGATGGCGGCGGCATCGGCCGACGGGTGCGCCAGATAGAGCGCACCGACGTAGACCTTGATGCGAAAGAACGTGGCCTTGCGGATGCCGAGCCCATTGAGCGTGAGCGCCTGCCCCTGCACGGTGAGCTGATCGGGAAAGGACACCCCGTCGCACTGGCGCGCCTGCGCCAAGCCCATCGCCAGGGCGAGCAGCGTCGCCACTACGAAGCCTTTGGTCCGGATACCCATGCTTGCCCCCTCCGGGTCCGCGCCCGGCGCGCGGCCACCGGTGGAAGACTACCACGGCGCGGCGCGCCCCCGATTCACAGGTGCAGACCGGAGAGCATCACGATGCGCGCCAGCAGCAGACCGCCGGCGACCACCAGGTAGGCCCGCAGCGCTCCCATCCACAGCCGGGTCGAGGGCGTCAGACGCGCCCGCTCGAGCGAACTGAGTGCGGGCATCTGCCAGTTCTCGCGCGCCCCGGGGGCAAACTGGCGCGCCGGCGTGCGCACTGCGCGCAGAAACGGCGGGACCGCCACGGCGAGGGCCAGCGCCGCGCCGCCAGCGAGCACCTCGAGCATCACGTGGGCGCCGAGCGCCGGAAAGAGCACGGCGGCCGTCAGGATGATCGAGAGCAAGAGCAATGCCCCGATGACCAGTGCGGTGAACAGATTCAGCCACGGACCGTTGACCCACGGCCCGAGCAGCTCCTGGTCATTGCACAGCAGCAGCAGGAACACCGTCGCGCTCGGCAGCAGCACCCCGGCGAGCGTCTGCACCGCGTTGGTGAGCAACCCGAGCGGCGTGCCGGGTGTGAGCACCAGCACGGCCGACAGGCCGATCAGGCCGGCGTAGATCAGATAGAACGATTTCGCCTCCCTCGGCCGCTGGTGCAGGGAGTGCCCGAGGGAGAGCACGTCGCCGACCGCGTAGGCCGTCGAGAGCGACACGGCCATCGCACCGATGATGCTCGCATCGATCAGCGCCACGGCGAAGCACACCCCGGCGGCGCGCCCGACGTAGTGCCCGATCGCCGTGGCCACCGCGCCGGCGTCCTGGAACGCACCGAACTGCGCCCGCCCGGCGAAGGTCGCGGCCGTGAAGCTGATCATGGCCACCGCCCCGAGCACCACCAGCACGATCCCGAGACACAGATCGAGCCGCTCGTAGGAGATGAAGCGCGGCGTGATGCGCTTGTCGATCACGTAGCTTTGCTGGAAGAACAGCTGCCAGGGCGCCACCGTCGTGCCGACGATGGCGATGATGAGCAGCATGATCTGGCTGAGATGCCCGCTCGGCAGATGCGGCACGAGCAGGTCGTGCGCCACCTGGGTGAGCGGCGGGTGCACCCAGACGAACACCGGCAGCAGCAACAGGCTGCCGGCGACCAGCACCATCGAGAAGCGCTCGAAGCGGCGGAAGTCCCCGGTGCCGGCGGCCGCCACGATGATCACCGCGGCGGCGAGCACTCCGAGCGGGCGCGACACGCCCAGATAGCCGAGCGCGAGGCTGATGCCGATGAACTCGGTGACGATGGTCAGCGCGTTGAGCAGAAACAGATCGATCACGCTGAAGGCGCCCCAGAAGCGTCCGTAGCGCTTGAGGATCAGGCGCGCGTGACCGGTGCGGGTCACCGCCCCCAGACGCAGCACCATCTCCTGATTGACGTAGAGCACCGGCACCAGCAGCAGCAGCGTCCACAGCAGCGCCGTGCCGTAGTTCTGACCGGCCTGCGCATACGTCCCGAAGGCCCCGGCATCGTTGTCGCCCACCATGACGATGAGGCCCGGCCCCAGGATGGCGAGCAGCGTGCGCAGCCGCGGCCCCCAGCCGCTGCGCGCCGCGCTGTCGTGGCGTGAAATCGTGCCGAACGCGCCGCGGATCTCACCGGCGTGCGCATCGCACAAGAGCGCCTCGGCCGGCGCAGCATCGGTCTCGGAGAAGGACATCGGTCATTCCTCACATCGCGTTGACTGGCGAGGCTCGGTGGCCTCGCCCGCTCAATTTCGCTTCTGGAGGATGCGCTCGACCGTCTGGATCGATCGGCGCGCGGCCGCAGGCCGCGCTGTGCGCACCGTCCCGCTTCAGATCGCGGGACGGCTGCCGGAGGGAGGTGGAAACCCTGGCTCGGGAGACGTTCCGCCGATCACTCGGCGAAGAAGCGGCTACTAGGGCTAGGGTCCATGCAGGTTCCGGGTAGTTGCGTTGGCGCGCATCTTATGCATGTGTGCGCGCAAGTCAAGCGTGCAGCAGAAAAAAAGTGCTGTTGGATCGGGCCGGTCCGCTCAGCCGGTCGACTCGAGAGGCGCGCCGACCGCGGCGGCCGCGGCGCGCGAGTCGTAGCGCTTGGCGTCCACCTTCAGATAAGCGACGCCCTCTTCGGCCACCACGATCGCCTCGGCGACCCCGGGCACGGTCCGCAGTGCCGCGGCGAGCCGCTGCGCATCGCGCGCTCCGGCCGCGAGCCGCACCACGCGGGAGGCAAGGTAGCTCGGCGCGCGCATCGTGGCGGCCAACACCAGCCAGATCAGCGCCATCGCACCGGTCAGCGCGAACACCGCGCCCGATCCGCCGTGCTGCTCGATCCAGCCGCCGGCCGCGCCGCCGACGAAGATGCCCATGAACTGGGAACTCGAGTACACCCCGGTCGCCGTCCCGGTCGCCCCGGGCGGCGCGGTCCTCGTCACGAGCGACGGCAGGCTCGCCTCCATGATGTTGAAGGCCGCGAAGAACAGCGCGAGCGCCGCGAGCAGCACCAGCTTCTCGTGCCCGCCGAGCGCCAACATGATCTGGCTGACCCCGAGCGCGGCCACCGCGGCGACGAGCACGCCCTTCATGCACCGCCGACGCTCCCCGATGAGGATGGCCGGCACCATCACCACCACCGAGAACAGCAGGACCGGCAGGTACACGAGCCAGTCGCTGCGACTTCGCATCCCGAGGGCGTGGGAGAACAACCCCGGCAGCACGAGGAAGCTCGCCGTCAGCATCGCGTGCAACGCGAAGATGCCGAAGTCGAGCCGCAGCAGCTGCCGGTCGCGCAGTGCCGCGCCGAGCAGTGCCGGAACGGGCTCGGCCTCGCGGTGCACGCGCTGGTGCCGCGGGGAGGGAATCACGAACAGCGTAATGGCAATGCCGAGCAGCGCGAGCGCACTCATCATCCAGAAGATGCCCGACACTCCGATCCACGCGGCCACCAGCGGACCGGTGACGATCGCCACGAGAAACGACAGGCCGATGGTCATGCCCACCATGGCCATGGCCTGGGTGCGGTTCTCCTCCGCGGTGAGATCGGCGACCATCGCCAGAATGACCGCCCCGACCGCCCCGGCCCCCTGCAACGCCCGCCCGGCGATCATGGTGCCGATCGAGTGCGCGGTCGCGGCCCACGCGCTGCCGAGACCGAAGAGAATCAGTCCACCGACCACCATCGGCTTGCGTCCGATCCGGTCCGAGAGCAGCCCGAAGGGCATCTGCAGCAATCCCTGCGTGAGTCCGTAGATCCCGAGCGCGAGCCCGATGGTGTCCGGCGTCGCTCCGGTGAGGCCGCGCGCGAACAGCGCGAACACCGGATAGATCATGAACAGGCCCAGCATGCGGACCGAGAACACGGCGGCGAGTGCGGCGGCGGCGCGCAGTTCTTGTTTGGGCATCAGTTCGGGAAGCTCCGCAGCATGACCGGAATCGAGACGGCCGAGCTTACTTCGGATGCCCGGTGCACGCCACCGGCCGGGGCGTTGCGCCCGTCACGGCCCCACCCCGCGCCGGTCCGCTCTTCCCGAATCGAAGCGGCCCTGATGGGGCGTGCGCGAACGATGGTGTCGGTGCGGCGGCTCGAGCCGCAGGCATGCCCGCTCAGTGCAGAATCAGGCTCGCGAGCAGGGTGTGCGCGCCATTCCAGATGATCTGCGCGCCGATGGCGAGCAGGATGAACGCCGTCAGACGGATCATGATGTTCGTGCCCGTCTTGCCCAAGCGGCGCACCAGCGACTCGGCATAGCGGTAGCACAGATAAATGATGACGCAGGTGATCAGGATGCCGATCAGATGCGCCATCGTCGTCGGCAGCAGCGCGCGCAGTCCCCGCGGCGGATTCGCCCCGAGCGTCACGGCCACCGAGATCGCGCCGGGCCCGACGGTGAGCGGCATGGTGATCGGGTAAAAGGCCCCCTGCGTGACGCTGTCGCGGGTCGCGGTTCCGTTCGGCGCGCCGTCCGTCGGAGCGATCGGACCATGCAGCAGCGACCAGGCGAGCGAGCACACCACGAAGCCGCCCGCGACCTGAACGGCCGGAATCGAGACCCCGAAGAAATCGAGCACGTACGCCCCGACCAGGATCGAGGCAAGGAGCAGCACGAAGCTGTTGAACGCGACGAGCTTCGCCGCCCGTGCCCGCTCCGCGGAGCTCAGCCCCGCGGTCATGGCGAGGAAGATCGGTGCCCCGCCGAAGGGATTGATGATCGGCAGCAGGGCTGCGACCACCACGAAGATGATGTCGAGGTAATAGTGAATGCGAGCCTGGAGCATGCGACGGGAAATCCACGCAGCGCCGTGCGGCGCCCAGGCGACAGTCTCGCGCGACCGGCCGGCAAGCTCAAGCGCCCCGTCCGCCGCCCCGCCCTCCCCCTGGCATCAGAAACAACAGGGCCCGGACCTCGCGGTCCGGGCCCTGTCGGTCACGATGCGCCGCTCAGTGCTTGGCGTGCGGCGCCATGATCTTCGCCAGCAGATTCGCCGTGTGCGGGATGCGCACCAGGTGCGGGTAGCGCGCACCGCCGAAGTAGCTCACCTCGAGGGTGTGGAACCAACCGTCCTTCGCGACGATGAAGCTCGTCGGCTGGTGATCGTGCTCGGCCTGTCCCATGACGTACTTCAGCACGCCCGGGCTGTAGCGCTGCCCGTCCACCGACTCGATCTTCATCCCCGGGGCCATCCCGGCCTGCCAGGCCGGTGAGCCCTCGCGCACATCGAGCAGCGCGCCGGTCTTACCGACGTTGAACCCGTAGCTCAGCCACTGGTAGTTCATCCCGAACATCTGCTCCCGAGCCGCGATGAACGGGTTCGGCTTCGCCGAGTACGTAAGCTTCCAGCCCGAGCGCTTCAGCTCCCCGGTCGGCGGAAGCTTCGCCACCTCGTACACGTGCCGCTGGAAGAACGCGTGCCAGTCGTACGGCGCCACTTCGTTCAGCAGCTTCTCGATGTCCGCCCGGGTGTAGGTCTTGGTGATCGGGCCGGTGTGCGTCGGCTGCGAGTACAGGTGCAGGAACGTATCGAGCGACTTCTTGCCGTGCGTCTGGGTACGGATGATGGTATCGACATCCAGCCACAGCAACTCACCCTCGGTGTAGAAATCCCCGGCCGTGCGCCGGATCGAAGGGTATTGACCGCTCGCCTCATACAGGTACGGGGCCGCCGTCGTCAGGTCGATCAACGGCTCGGTCTTGCGCCCCGGCTCATTCGCCATCTGCGAGTAGATCATCGCCAGGTACTGCGGGTACTCGCTCGGCTTGCGGATCCCGGCGCGGAACGAGAGCAGATCGCCCAGATACTGATTCATCCCCTCGTAGACCCAGAGCAGATCGGTGCGCTGCGGGATCTGGTAGTTGTCGGTGGCGAGATCCCACGGCCGGCGGTACTTGCCGTTCCACGAATGCGAGAACTCGTGCGTGAGCAGATCACCGGCCGTCAGCTGCCACTTCGGATTGGTCATGAAATCCGCCGGCGCCCGGTCATCACTCGACTGATGGTGCTCGATGCCCTGGAAGCCGATCTTGTTCGACAGTGCCAGCAGCGAATGGTAGTCGTACCAGTGCCGCGAACCGTACAGTGCAAGCGCCTCGGGCGTCATGTTCTTGTACGCATCGAGGAGCTTCACCGGAACGTCGAGGTCCTGCGGCGCATCGGCAAACATGTCGAGCCACTGGTGTGCATCGCCCTTGTGCCACAGCAGGACCTGCTTGTAGTAGCGGCCCATGTCGAGCGGGGAATCGACCACGTAGGTCAGCGGCTCTTCCTTGAAGTTCACCCGCTGTCCCACCCGGCTCTCCTGGGTGAGCGCAGTGCCGTAACCCCATCCCTGCGGCAGGATGATGCTCGCCTTGAGGTAGTAATGGTGGTAGTTGATGTTGTTCTGATAGAACAACACCCGATTCCAGTTCACCACGCCGACATTGGGGGTGGACATCACGTCGGGCGAGTTCATCAGTACGGTGAATTGCACGTTGATCGCGTGCACGCCCTCGGGCACCGTGACGTGAAAGGCGTACATATTGACCTTGTCGCGACGCCAGGCGAGCGGCTTGCCAGCCGCGCTCACCTTCAGCTGCGAGATGTCCGCCAGCGGACCGGTCGGACCGTGCTCGCCGGGGATCCACTTCGGATACACGAACGTGAACGGACCGGGCGCGACCGGAATGCTCATCGTCGAGGTCATGAAACCACGCGCGGCCGTGCTGGCATCCAACACGAGTGTCTCGGGATTGGACTGCGTGGCGAGCGGCACGGCATTGGCGTTCGGCTCGGGAATCAGGCCGGCAGCGTTGGATGCCGCGCACACCCCGAGCGAGGCGATCGCCAGCATCGAGCAAATGGACTTGGACTTCACGGTGACCCTCGTTTCATTGTTTGCGCACCGCCGATACCTTCCGGCGGAGGATTTCGGAAGCTTACTTCGGATGCCCGGGGCGCGCCACCGGCGCACTGCCGCACCGAGCCAACAGGGAACGGCCGGACCCTCGACGCGATGAACGTCGCGCGGCGAATGACCCGTGCCGTCGGTCCCCGGCAGACCGTACGCCCAGGAGTTCTTCCCGCGCCGTTCGCGATCGGGACATCGTCACGGCCGTGCGCCGAAACAACAGGGCCCGAACCTTGCGGTCCGGGCCCTGTCGATCACGATGCGCCGCTCAGTGCTTGGCGTGCGGCGCCATGATCTTCGCCAGCAGATTCGCCGTGTGCGGGATGCGCACCAGGTGCGGGTAGCGAGCACCACCGAAGTAACTGACCTCGAGGGTGTGGAACCAGCCGTCCTTCGCGACGATGAAGCTCGTCGGCTGGTGATCGTGCTCGGCCTGTCCCATGACGTACTTCAGCACGCCCGGGCTGTAACGCTGCCCGTCCACCGACTCGATCTTCATCCCCGGGGCCATCCCGGCCTGCCAGGCCGGTGAGCCCTCGCGCACATCGAGCAGCGCGCCGGACTTACCGACGTTGAACCCGTAGCTCAGCCACTGGTAGTTCATCCCGGACACCTGCTCACGCACGGCGATGAACGGGTTCGGCTTCGCCGAGTACGTAAGCTCCCAGCCCGAGCGCTTCAGCTCCCCGGTCGGCGGAAGCTTCGCCACCTCGTACACGTGCCGCTGGAAGAACGCGTGCCAGTCGTAGGGCACCACCTCGTTCAGCAGCTTCTCGATGTCCGCCCGGGTGTAGGTCTTGGTGATCGGACCGGTGAACTTGGGCTGCGAATACAGGTGCAGGAACGTATCGAGCGACTTCTTGCCGTGCGTCTGGGTGCGGATGATCGTATCGACATCCAGCCACAGCAACTCACCCTCGGTGTAGAAGTCCCCGGCCGTGCGCCGGATCGAGGGATACTGGCCGTTCGAGTCGTAGTAGAAATACGGCGCCCCGGTGGTCAGGTCGATCAACGGCTCGGTCTTGCGCCCCGGCTCGTTCGCCATCTGCGAGTAGATCATCGCCAGGTACTGCGGATACGCACTTGGCTTGCGGATCCCGGCGCGAAACGAGAGCAGATCGCCCAGATACTGGTTCATCCCCTCGTACACCCAGAGCAGATCGGTACGCTGCGGGATCTGGTAGTTGTCGGTGGTGAGATCCCACGGCCGGCGGTACTTGCCGTTCCACGAGTGCGAGAACTCGTGCGTCACCAGATCACCGGCCATCATCTGCATCTTCGGATTGGTCATGAAATCCGCCGACGCCCGGTTGTCACTCGACTGGTGATGTTCCACGCCCTCGAAGGTGATGTGGTTCGAGAGTGCGAGCAGCGCGTGGTAGTTGTACCAGTGCCGCGAACCGTACAGCGCAAGCGCCTCGGGCGCCACGTTCTTGTACGCCTGGAGAACGTTCGCCGGAACATCGAGGTCCTGCGGCGCATCGGCAAACATATCGAGCCACATGTGCGCGTGGTCGTGCTGCCACAGCAGCACCTTCTTGTAATACCGACCGATATCGAGCGGTGAGTCACCGAGATAGGCGAGCGGCTCCTCCTTGAAATTCACCCGCTCCCCGACCCGGCTCTCGGTGGTGAGTGCGGTGCTGTAGCCCCAGCCTTTCGGCAGGATCACGCTCGCCTTGACGTAGTCGTCGTGGTAGTTGACGTCGTTCTGATAGAACAGCACCCGCGTCCAGGTGAGCACCGCGACGTTCGGCGAGGCGCGCAGACTGCCGGCGCTGTTCAGCAGCACCGTGAATTGCACGTCGAGCGTGTGGACGCCTTCGGGCACCGTGACGTGAAAGGCATACATGTCGACTTTGTCGCGACGCCAGGCGAGCGGCTTGCCGTTCGCGCTCACCTTGATCTGCGAGACGTCGACCAGAGGACCGTGCGGGGAGTGGTAGCCCGGAATCCACTTGGGATACACGAACGTGAACGGGCCGGGCGCGACCGGGATCTGCATGGTGGAGGTCGCAAAGCCCCGCCCCGCGGTGCTCGCATCCAACAACAGCGTCTCAGGATTGGCTTGCGTGGCGTACGGAACCGCATGGGCGTTTGGCTCGGGGATCAGACCCCGCGCGGCCGCAGTTGCGCACAGACCAAGCGCCGTCACCGCCCACGCGGAGCGCATCAGGAATTGCTTCACGGAATACCCCTCCATCAATGATGGTTGCGCCGACTTGTGCGATCTGCCGGCGTCCAAAGCGGCCACTATGCCACCGCAACCGAACGCGGGCGTGCGCGACCCGGCGGGTATTGCGATGAACGGTGCAGGCGACGGGACGAAGCGCGGGGGCAGGAGCGCCTTCGAACGAGTCCAAACGATCCCGCAGGCGCTCGAGCGCCGACGGCCTGGCGGCGAGGCTCGAGATCCTGATCCGCCCCACTGCCGCGCTCGCGCTGGGGCTCGTGGACATCCTCGCGGACCTCCTTGCGTACATTCTGGGGTGAGCCTCCAGGTCCGGAGCCCACCCGTGCTGCGATCAGCGCGTCAACACCGGAGTCGACTTCGGCCCCCGAGGGAGCGCGCGAGCGATCCTCGCCGGCGAGACTCGCGGCACGCCCCGCAGCGGCGGGCGCCCTCCTCGGGCGCCCGCCGCTGCCGGATGCGCTCAGGGCGCGAGCGGCTTGCCGCCGACCACTCCGGAGAGGCCATACCCGGTCATGGTCTGATTGAAGGCCGCGACCGAGGTGTTGAGGAACTGGTCGTACGCCGCGAGCGCGCTGCGGTATTCGGCGTCGAAGTGCGCCTTCTCACGCAACGTCGCAGCGTCCACCGGTACATCCGAGCCCCAGAGCAGACCCTCGAGCGAGAGCAGCTTCTCGTGAATCCCGTCCGGCACCCACAGCGTCGACTCCGAAGAGCCGGCGTTGCTGGTCAGGTGCATCAGTGCCGCGTGGCGGGTTCGCTCGAGCGTCGCGATGGCCACGTCGGCCTCGCGCTGTTCGGGCAGACCGCGAACGGCCGCCTTGAGACTCTTCAGCTGCGCGGCGAGCCCATCGAGATGGTTCAGTGCCACGTCGATCTGCGAAATCTGATGCAGCACCGACTCGGTCACGTCATACCGCTCGGTCATTCCGCTCAGGGTGCCGTGCGAGGCCGGATCGTTGACCACGGTGAACGTCTCAGAGGCGCTCGTGTCGCCGAATTTCACCGTCGCGGTGTACGTCCCGGGCGGCAGCAGCGCACCGTTGTGCGGCCCGCGGTTGAACTTCGGGGCCGATCGCCAGCGCACCGGACCCTGCGCGTGCAGATTCCAGTAGATGCGGTGCAGACCGGCCTGCCCCGGCACCCACGGCACCTGGCCATGATCATTGCTCGGCGCGGCGCTCGCCGGCGTCATCGCCACGGCCTTGCCCTTGTGCAGCCCCCGGTAGGTGCGCACGACCTGGCCGCTCGCATTGCGGATGACGAGCTCCCCGGGCTGATGCTCCGAGTGGGCGAGGTAGTAGCTGAAGGCCGCACCGTAGTGCGGGTTCTGTCCGTAGTAGGCGCTGTCGCCCATCCACTCGGTCGTGGAGAACGGCCAGTACCGCACCGCATCCGTGGGCTTGAACAGCGTCAGCGCCGCATGTGCCACGTGCGCATTCCACTGCTGGAACGGCGTCAGGTCATCGAGAATCCAGGCGCCGCGGCCGTGGGTCGCGACCACCAGAGAATCGGTGCGATTCTGCAGTGCCAGGTCGTACACGGCCGCATCCGGCAGGCCGAGGCCGAACTTGTACCACCGACGACCGGCGTTCCACGACACGTACAGGCCGTTTTCCAGGCCGGCGTAGTACAGGTTCGGGTCGTGCGGATCGCGGAGCACGACGTGCGCATAGACGTCCGCCGGAAGATTGCCGCTGATCGAGCGCCAGTGCGCACCGTAGTCGCGGGTGCTGTACAGATACGGCCGGAAGTCGCCGCTGAAGTGCCGATCGACGGCGATCAGCGCACGGCCCGGGTTCGTCGCCGAGACGTCGATCGACTCGACACGGCCCCACGCCGGCAGGTGCGGGATGTGGTCCGTCACGTTCTGCCAGTGCTCACCTCCGTCACGGGTCACCTGCACCAGTCCGTCGTCGGTACCGACCCAGATCACCCGGGGGTTGGACGGGGCCGGAACGATGGTGAGAATCGTATCGTAGTACTCCGCGCCGGAGTTGTCCTGGATGACCGGCCCGCCCGAAGGCCCCTGCTTGGCGCGGTCGTTGCGCGTCAGGTCGGGACTGATCACCTGCCAGGTACGACCGCGATTGGCGCTGCGAAAGACCACGTTGCCCCCGGCGTAGAGCACCTTCGGATTGTCCGGGGAGACCGCAAAGGCCGCCTCCCAGGCGAAACGATAGCGTGCCCCGTCGGCGCCGCGACCGTTGTCATCGCGCGGGAAGGGCTGGATGTCGTGCAACTGCTCCTCGGAGCGGTTGTAAATGAAATACGACCCGTTCTGCCCTTCGTTGTAGATCAGGTTCGGGTCATCGGCGGCCACCATGCCGTAGATGCCATCATCGCCGTTGAACCCGACCCAGGCCCGATCGGAGATGCCGAGCGGGTTCTTGCTCGCGCTCGGACCGCACCAGGAGTTGTTGTCCTGCAGACCGCCGCAGACCTGATAGAAGAGCCCGCCGGCGGCGGCGACGTGATAGTACTGCTCGAGCGCGATGTTGTGCAGGAACGCCCAGTGCTTGCCGTTGTCGAGCGAGAGGGCCACGCCGCCGTCGTTGCCCTCGATGATGCGCCCGCTGCCGCTCGGGTCGATCCAGATCGCGTGGTTGTCCACGTGGATCCGGTGCGCGATGCGCTGCCAGGTACGCCCGCCGTCCTCTGAGGCGAGCAGCCGCATCGAGAGTGCGAACACGTGATTGGGATTCTTCGGGTCGACCGCGATGTGCGAGAAGTAGAACGGCCGCGCATCGACCGACTGGTCCTTGCTGACCAGAGTCCAGTGCGCACCCGCATCATCGGAGCGCCACAACACCCCCTGGTGGCTGCCGATTACCGCGTACACGACGTTCGGATCGCTCGGCGCGACGGCGAGGCCGATGCGCCCGACCGCCCCGCTCGGCAGACCGTGCCCGCGCAGTGGCGTCCAGGTCCTGCCACCGTCGACCGATTTGTAGATCGCATCCTGCACTCCGCCGGAGGAGTAATGCCAGGGCTCGCGCCGGAACCGGTAGGTCGCGGCGTACACGATGTTCGGATTGCGCGGATCCATCGCCATGTCGGAGATGCCCACCTCGGGGCCGACGTACAACACCCGCTGCCAGTGCTTGCCGCCGTCGGAGGTGCGGTACACGCCGCGCTCGGTGCTGTTCTTCCACGGGTCGCCCATGGCCCCGACCAGCACCGTGCCGCCGTGGTGCGGGTTGACCAGGATGCTGGAGATCTGCAGCGTGCCGCTGAGGCCGACGTGGCGCCAATGCGCACCACTGTCGTGCGACACGTACACACCGTCACCGTAGGAGATGTCGTTGCGGACGTTGGATTCACCGGTACCGATCCAGATCACGGCGGGGTTGCGCGGATCGACCGCGAGCGCCCCGACCGAGGCCACCGCCTGGTGCTGGAACAGCGCCGTCCAGGTCATGCCGCCATCATCGGTGCGGAACACGCCGCCGTCGGCACCGCCGACGTAGTACGTCTTGGGATTGCCGGGCACGCCGGCCACGGCCGTCACACGGCCGCCGGCGAGCGCCGGGCCGATTTGCCGGAAGTGGAAACGCGCGCTGACGGGCATCGGCAGCAGCGTGCGCCCGTGGGCATTCTCCTGCTGCGGGCCGGCGGGTGTGGCGCACGCGAGCGGTGCGCCGAGCAGAGCGCAGGCCGCCGCGACAGTGAACGATCTTGCCAATTGCATCGGGATTGCCTCGCTTGCGCGCTCCCGGCAGCAGCCCAACCGCTGCGGCGCGCGGCACTGGTGGATAGCCGGTCAATGTACCGAAGCGCTCGCTGCGCCGCCAGCGGCGGCGGGCCACGCCGGCCGCACCCCGGCGCCGGTCCGTCGCATCGGCGCAGCGCTCAGCGCAGCGCGTGCACCATCATGTAGAGTCCCGCGGCGGCCACCACGGCGCCAAACAGCAGCGTCAGGGCCCCTTTGCGTGCCCCCAGCACTCCGGCGAGCCTGACCCCGGCGTACCCTCCGAACATCCCGCCGACCATGAGCGCCCCGGCGATCGGCCAGGCGACCAGGTGCGCGCTCGCGTAGCTCAGCGCCGTCGTGCCGGCGACCGCACTGACCGAGATCAGCGAGGTGCCGACCGCACTGAGCAGCGGCAGGCCGGCGACGAAGGCGAGTGTCGGCACGGAGAGAAACCCGCCGCCGACTCCGACCAGTCCGGCGAGCGAACCGACGCCGAAGCCGACCGCAGCGAGCGCCGCGAGTCTTGCGCCGCTCGGATCCGTTGGCGTGCGCTGCACCGCCGCGCGGCGTCTGAGCGCACCCCGGATCATCAATGCGGCGATCAGCACCATCAGCGCCCCGAGCAGCGCCAGCAGCAGGTGACTGTCGGTGGCTCGGCCCAGACGTGCGCCACTGGCCGCCCCGAGAATGCTCGCCAGCGCGTAGATACCGCCCTGGCGCCAGCGGACCGTGCCGGCGCGTGCATGAATGGCGAGACTCCACAGCGCGCTCGCCGTCGCGGCCACCGTCGAGGTGCCGATCGCCAGGTGCGGCGCGAGGTGCAGACCATAGACGAGCAGCGGCACGATCAGGATCGAACTGCCGACCCCGAGCAGCCCGAGCGACAAGCCCGCGAGGGCCCCGCCGAGCAGCGCAACGAGCGCCGTCGCCACACTCACCTCAACACCCCGCGCCAGGCCCGGCACGCCGTTCCCCGACAGCGGTTCCTGCTATAGTGTTGGCGAGTCGTACACTGCGGTCGTCCGAGCGCGCCATTGGCGCACACCTCATCCCATGAACGTGCCACTTGATGATTCCTGTCACGCAGTGCGACCCCTCGCGAGGCGCGGCGCGTGAAGCATGAGTGGTTCAGCGCCGAGCGCATCTGGCTGCGCAAGGAACAGCAGCGCCTCGAGCGCATGCTGCACACGCGCGCCTGGTTTCCGCAAGTGCCGCTCGCGCTCCTGGTCGGTGCCCAGGGTCTGCTGCACATCCTGCTCGGCTCCGGTTCGCTGCGACCGCTGCTGCATGCGATCGCCTCCCCCTCGATCAGCTCCCTCGCCGGGGGTGTCGGCATCATGCACATCGGCGCCGGCGCCGCCTCGCACGTCGGCATCGGGATCCTGCTCATCCTGGTGGGCATCGGCATGCTGTGGCGCTCGCGGCTCGCCTGGGTGCTGGCGTTCATGCTCACCCTGGCCGTGGTGGCACTCGAGTTCACCTCGCTCTCGCGCGCCTCGCGAACGATGGAGATCTTCAGCATCGTGCAGCTGCTGCTGTTGCTCTCGACGCGTCAGGCCTTCACGCGCGCGAGCCTCACCACCGCCACACTGTTTGCGCTGACCGGTCTGCTGCTGACGCTCGGCTATGGGACGCTCGGCGCGCTGATCCTCGGCGCGGGCTTCCAGCCGCACATCACTACGACCATCAACGCCACGTACTTCGCCATAGAAACGATGTCGACCGTCGGTTACGGTGACATCACCCCGGTGTCCAGTGACGCACGGATCTTCACGATCTCGCTGATCGTGCTCGGTCTTGGCGTGTTTGCCACCGCACTGCCGGCGATCGCCGGTCCGTTGATCGACAAGCGGCTGATGAACCTGCTGCAGCCGCGAAGACGAGGCAAGATGAAGCGCGTGTCCCATGTGATTGTGGTGGGCGACGGCCCGCTCGCCCAGGATACGGCCCGGGCGCTGCTCGCCCGCGGCCTGCTGGTCACCAGCATCGTCGCGCAGAAGCCGCCGGAGAACGAACAGCATACCGAGGATGTGGTGATCGGCGACGGGAGCGACACCGAGATTCTGCGCCAGGCGGACATCGCCAAGGCGCGCGCGGTCCTCGCTCTCAGCGAGGACGACTCCTACAACGCCTTCGTCGTACTCGCGGCGAAGGAAATGAACCCCGAGGTGCGTACCGTCGCGGCCGTGAGCGACACGCGCAACACCGGCCGTCTCGCGCGCACCCGCCCCGATGTGCTGCTCACCCTGCCGCTGCTCGGCGGGGAGCTGCTCGCCATGGCGCTCAGCGGCGAGCAGATCCAGACCGATGCGCTGATCACCCAGTTGCTGAAGCTCGGTTAGCGCGCGGCGCGCTCAGAGCGCACCGACCGCGTAGGCGAGACGCAGACGGTCGAGCGCCGCGTCGAGCGTGGCGTTGTTGTAGTCCTCCTCGGCCTGGGTGCGCAGCGTGACCGCCTCGAGCACCTGAGTATTGGACGCGAGTCCCACTCCGTAGAGCTGACGGGAGACGTGCAGGTTCTCCTCGGCTTGCGCAGTCGCGGCCCGCGAGGCCTGCACGCGCGCACGCGCCGCGGCGAGCGTCAGCCAGTCGGCACGCACCTCGAGCGTGATGCGCGAGCGAAGGTCGGCGAGCCGATGCCGCTCGGCGCGACTGCGTGAGCGCAGCGCGTCGGCCTCGTTGGCCGCCGCACCGCCGTCGAACAGCTTCCAGGTGAACCCGACGCCGACGGAGGAGAAGTTCTCGCGGTTGAGAATCTGGTTGTCGAAGTGCGTGTAGCCGCCGACCGCCGCAAGGTGCGGCAGCCGACTCGCGGTTGCCACCCGCGCCCGTGCCGCCAGCGCTCCGGCCCGTGCGGCGAGCGCATGCAGCTCCCCACGCCTCACCAGCGCCTGCGCGATCAGCTGGGTCAGGGGGAGCCGGTCGACCGCGAAGCTCGGCAGCACCGGATCGAGATGCGGGACTCGGCCGAGCGGCTCGCCGAGCAGCCGGTTGTATTCCTCCTCGGAGATCTCGAGTGCATTTCGCGCACTCACCTGGCTCGAACGTGCATTGGCGAGGGCCACGTCGGCCGCGAGCAGATCGCTCTTGGCCACCATGTGCCGATCGAATTTCGCCCGCACGTCGCGCAGGTGCGCCGCGAGACTCTCGACGCTCGCGTGCGCGACCTGGACCTGCCGTTGTGCCCGCAGGATGGCGACGTAAGCCTCGGCCACCTCGAGTTTCACGTCCGCTGCGGTCGCCTGCTGCACGGCCGCCGCCCCGCGAACCCCGTCACGTGCCGCGGCCTCACCGGCGCGGATCGCCCCGCCGGTGTAGAGCGGCAGTCGCATCTGCACCGTTGCGCTCAGGTACTGGTTGTTCTTGAAGATCGGACCGGAGCGGAACGCGAGTGACGGGGTGAGCACCTGGAGCTCCGGCGCCTGGCCGAGATGCGAGTAGCTCGCCTGAGCATCGATGCTCGGCCACCGGGCATCGCGCGCCGCCCGCTCCCCGGAGCGGGCGGCCTGCACTTCAGCGGCCGCGGCGGCCAAGGTCTGATTGCGCAGCGCCGCGCGCCGCCACGCCTGCTCGAGCGTCCCCGCCCGCGCCTGCAGCGCGAGCGCCGCGCCGCCCAGGAGCGCCACCGTGATCAGCCGCTTCGCGCCCCACTTCATGACTCGGTGCCCTTCAGCGACACGATGCCGAGCGTCTTCAGCACGTAGCGTTCGTAGACCGGGGTGATCGAACCGGTACGCACCTTGCGCAGGAAGTATTTCTCGAAGGCCACTTTGCCGAGGTGCACCCACTTGCCGACGCGAGTCCAGGTCACGTTGCGCGGCGGAATCTGCGGCAGTGCGACGAAGGCTGCACCGGTATCACCGAAGTCCGCCAGGCAGATCGCATTCCAGGTCGCCTCGGCCACGGCCGGCCGCCCCTCGAGCTCCGCGGCGATGTTCTCGCAGATCGCCGAGACCATCGACTCGATCATGTAACCGGTCTTCGGCGCACCGGTCGGTACCGGGGTTGCCTCGACGGGTGCGATCGCAACGCACACCCCGGCGGAGAAGATCTTCGGATACTTCTTCGAGCGCTGATGCTGATCGATGAGCACGAAGCCGCGCGGATTGCACAGCCCGGGCACGGCGGCGACCGCCTCGACGCCCTTGAAGGCCGGCAGCACCATGGCGAAGCGGAAGGCGAGTTTGTGCTCGTGCTTCGCCTGCGCCTGCTCGTCGAATTCCTGCACGAGCATCTCCCCGGCGCTCACCGCGCTCACCTTGGCATTGGTGATCCATTTGATGTGTCGCTGCCTGAGCTCGGCTTCCATCAGGCCCTTGCTGTCCCCGACGCCACCCAAGCCCATGTGGCCGATGTACGGCTCACTGGTGACGAAGGTCATCGGCACGCGATCGCGCAGCTTGCGTCGGCGCAAATCAGCATCGACGATCATCGCAAACTCATACGCCGGCCCGAAACAGCTCGCGCCGGCGGCCGCGCCGACCACGATCGGGCCCGGATCGCGCAGAAACGCCTGGTACTGCTCCCAGGCGCTCACCGCATGGGCTTGCGTGCAGATCGACGCGGTATGCCCGTCGGGTCCGAGTCCCGGCACCTCCTCGAAGGCGAGCTTCGGTCCGGTCGCAATCACCAAGTAGTCGTACTCGATCGTGCTCTGATCGCGCAGCGTCAGCACCCGGCGCTCGGCATCGATCGAGTCGACCGGCTGCTCCCTCCACTCGACACCATGCGCCGCGAGCGGCTCGCGCATTGCCACGCGTGTCTTCTCGCGCTCGCGCCACCCAACCGCCACCCAAGGGTTCGACGGGGTGAACTCGAAGTACGGCGATGAGCCGATGAGCGTGACGCGATGCGCATTGCCGAGACGCTTACGCATCGCGTACGCGCACGGCACCCCGCCGAGACCGGCACCGATGATGGCTATATGGGCCATGTGAACCCCCAGAGTGACAACGCTCCGACGTGTCTGACGCGCCGAATCACTGCGAAGAGCTGCCCGTCAGGCATGGGCGCTCTTCGCCTGCGCGCCGCCCGCTTGCGTCTCGCGGCGCTTCAGGTACGCGTAGTAGAGAACCGGGATCACCACCAGCGTCAGCAGCGTCGAGACGAAGATGCCGAACAGCAGCGAGATGGCGAGGCCGTTGAAGATCGGATCGGAGAGGATGAACACCGCGCCGAGCATCGCCGCCAGAGCGGTGAGCACGATGGGTTTGGCACGGGTCGCCCCAGCGCGCACCACCGCCTCCTCGAGCGGAAAGCCCGCGCGCACTGCCCCGTCGATGAAGTCCACCAGCAGGATCGAATTGCGCACGATGATGCCGGCGAGGGCGATCATGCCGATCATGGAGGTCGCCGTGAATTGCGCCCCGAACAGCGCATGCCCCGGCAACACACCAATGACGGTGAGCGGGATCGGCGCCATGATGATGAGCGGCACGACGTACGAGCCGAACTGCGCGACGATGAGCAGGTAGATCAGCGCGAGCCCGACCGAGTACGCGATGCCCATGTCGCGGAAGGTGTCGTAGGTGATCTGCCACTCCCCGCCCCACTTGATCGCGAACTGGTTGGGGTTCGAAGGCGGCTGGATGAAGTGCTGCACCACGTGCACGCCGGCCGGCGGATCCCGATGCAGCAGCGCGGCGATCGAGAACATGCCATAGAGCGGGCTGTCGATCCGCCCGGCCATGTCGCCGGTCACGTAGGTCACCGGCAGCAGGTCGCGATGGAAGATCGGCTGCTGCCACGTGCGCGGCTCGACCTGCACCACGGAGGACAACGGCACGAGCGCCCCACCCTCGGCGCGCACCCGCAGCGTGAGCACCTTGGTGATGTGGGCCTGATCGGCCGGCGAGAGCTCGAGGCGCACCGGGATCGGATTGCGTTCGCGCCCCAGGTGCACGTAGGTGGCATCGTACCCGTGCAGCGCAAGCGCCACCGTGCGGGCGATCGCCTGCTGCGACACCCCGAGCAGCGCGGCCTTCTGCCGCTCGACATGCAACACCAGGCGCGGTGCCGGCGCATCGACACTATCGTCGATGTCGACGATGCCCGCGGTGTGCTCGAAGTCCTTGCGGACCGCGAGGGCAATCTGGCGCTGCCGAGCGTAGCTCGGCCCATAGATCTCAGCGACGATGGGCGCCTGCACCGGCGGGCCGGGCGGAATCTCCACCACCGCGATGGCCGCACCGAAGCGGCGCGCGACGGGCGCGAGCCGTTTGCGCGCCGCGAGAGCGATGGCGTGACTTTCTCGGCCCCGCGCACTTTTCGGCACCAGTTCGACCGCGATCTCCCCGAGCCGCGGGCTGTGGCGCAGATAGTACTGGCGCACCAGACCGTTGAAGTTCACCGGCGCCGCCGTCCCGGCGTACACCTGATAATCGCTGACGTCGGGCATGCGCGCGAGCACCTGCGCGAGCGCATCGAGCACGTGCGCGGTGCGCTCCACCGGCGTGCCCACCGGCATGTTGACCACCACTTCGAACTCGGACTTGTTGTCGAAGGGCAGCATCTTCATCACCACGGCCTCGAGCACCACCAGGCTCACGGCGAGGAGGATGGCCACGCCGATGCCGGAGTAGAGCCAGCGGCGGCGGCGGCGGCCCTCGGGGCCGGCCAGAAACGGCCCCACCACGCGCTGAAAGAACCCGAGCAACGGCAGCTGCGGCCGGTGCTCGAGCGGATCGATGTGGGTTTTGCTCAGCAGTTTTCGGCACAGCCAGGGCGTGAACATCAGCGCCACACCGAGTGAGAGCAGCATGCCGGAGCTGGCGTTGATCGGGATGGGGCTCATGTAGGGGCCCATCAGACCGCCGACGAACGCCATCGGCATCAGCGCGGCAATGACCGTGAAGGTGGCGAGAATGGTCGGTCCGCCGACCTCATCGACCGCCACGGGAATGATGTCGCTCAGCGTGCCGCCGCCGAGGCGCATGTGCCGATGGATGTTCTCCACCACGACGATCGCATCGTCGACCAGGATGCCGATGGAGAAGATCAGCGCAAAGAGCGACACGCGGTTGATGGTGAAGCCCCAGGCCCACGAGGCGAACAACGTGGCCATCAGGGTGACCCCGACGGCCGCACCGACCACCAGCGCCTCGCGCCGGCCCATGGTGAGCACGACCAACAGCACGACCGAGAGCGTCGCCTCGAAGAGCTTCTCGATGAGTTCCTTGGCCTTCTGATCGGCGGTGTGGCCGTAGTTGCGCGTGACGGTGACGTGAACCCCGGCCGGAATGTACGTGCCGCCGAGTTCGCGGACGCGCTGCATGACGGCATCGGCAATGGTGCTGGCGTTGGTCCCGCTCTTCTTGGCAATGGCCACCGTCACCGCCGGCGCTTCACTCACCTGCGGCAGATGCCGCGCCGCGGCGCCTGCCCCGGTACCGAACCACACGTAGTCGTGCGGCGCATCGGGCGCGGCGGACACCTGGGCGACGTCGGTGAGGTAGATCGGCTGCCCGTCATGCACACCGACCACGAGGCGCGCCACGTCGGCCCGTCCGGCGAGGAAGGTCCCGGCCTGCACCGGCACGACCTGATCCCCGCCGATCAGATCTCCGGCCTGGCGCACCAGATTGGCCGCCTGCAGTGCCCGGGCGACATCCGAGGCCGCCAGCCCGTAGGCGGCGAGCCGGCCCGGCTCGAGCCGCACGCGCACGATGCTCTGCGGGGCACCGATGGTGTACACCTTGCGCGTGCCCGGAATGCGCTTCAGTTGCGTCTCGATGGCGTGCGCGACCTGCCCGAGCTGGTAGGACCCGTAGCGTGCCTCGCTGCTCCAGAGCGTCAAGGTGACGATGGGCACATCGTTGATGCCCATGGGTTTGATCAACGGGGGCAGCACACCGGCGCCCGGCGGCCACAGGTCGCGATGCGAATAGATGGCGTTGTACAGGCGCACCAGCGACGGATTGCGTCGCTCGCCCACTTTGAACTGCACGCCGATCACGGCGAGGCCGGGCTTGGATTCGGAGAAGATGTGCTTCACGCCGGAGACTTCCCCGAGCACCTGCTCCATCGGCGTGGTCACCTGATCGGCGACCTGCTGCGCCGAGGCGCCCGGGAACGGAATGAACACGTTCGCAAACGTGACGTGGATCTGCGGGTCTTCCTCCCGCGGAGTGATCGCCAGTGCGAACAGACCCAGGCCCACGGCGAGCAGCGCCAGCAGCGGGGTGATCTGGTTGTGCAGAAAGCGCCGGGCGAGCCGCCCGCTGAACCCGAGCTCCGTGCTCACTGCGCGCTCCCGGTGATCACCGGGAAGGGGGCAAGCCGCCGCATCGCCTCGAGCGGATCGAGCGCCACCTGCTCACCGGGCGCGAGTCCGGCGAGCACCTCGACCTGTGCACCGACCGACTCCCCGAGGCGCACCTGCTGCAGCAGCGTCTGTCCGTCAGGCTCCACCAGATAGACCGCCGTCACCCCGCTGCGGCGCACGACGGCGCGCTGCGGCACGAGAATCTGCGCCTGCTCACCGGTGTCGAAGGCCACGCGCACCACCATGCCGGGGTAGAGTCCCGCCAGACCCGCCGGCAGCCCCAGGTGGACCGTGAACGTGTTGGATTGGGGCGAGGCCTCGGGGAACACGGTCACGTGCGCGGCGCGGATCCTCTGCTGACCCAGATAGATGGTGGCCCGTCCGATCCGGCGCACCGTATCGGCGAGGGACTGCGGGATGTTCAACTCGATGCGCAACGCGTGCAGTGAGGCGATGCCGAGCAGCGGCGTGCCCGGCGCGACCGCCTCACCGACCTGCACCAGGCGCCGGGTGATCACCCCGGCGTACGGGGCGCGGATCTCGGTGTAATCGACGCCTTGAGCGGCGCTCGCCACCGCCGCCTGCGCACTGTTGAGCCCGGCGAGCGCCGCATCGCGCGCGGCCGTGACCTGATCGAGATCCGCCTTGGGCACGACCTGTTGATCGTAGAGGTGGCGGATCCGCCGGTAGCGCGTCTGGACCTCGGTGGCCCGCGCCGCAGCGGCACGCAGCGCCGCGCGCGCCTGACCGAGGCCAGCGCGCTGGATCGTCGCGTGCAGCCGCATCAGCAGCGCCCCGGCCGGCACGGAATCATCGACGTGGTGGTACACCGCGATGACCCGTCCGGTCGTCTGCGCCGTGAGCGTGGCCCGATCGACCGCCTGCACGATGCCATCGAAGCGCTGCTCGGCCGCGCCGCGCTCGAACCCCACCCGCACGGCCGCGAGCGCCGGGGCGCTCGCGCGCGGATTCGCCTCATGATGGGCACTGCAGGCGGCCAAGGCGCCGGCTGCGGTGCACGCCAACGCAGCGCTCAGAACGGCTCGACGGTTCATCGCTCCCTCCCGGTGCTCAAAACGCCGCGCCGGGCTTGACCCCGAGACGCTTGAGGATCTTCGCCAGCGGGCAAAAACCGGTGAAGGCCGACTGCAGCATGTTCACCCCGACGAATGCCGGCACGATCAGCCACCAGGGGCTCGCGAGCCACGCGAGCAGCACGCCGATCAGCACGAAGCTGCCGGCAAAGGCAAAGACCATTCGATCGACTGACATGGCACTCTCCCTCGAGCGAGGCCGGTGCAGGTGACCGGCGGTGACGTGAGTATATTAGTTACAACTAATTTAGCAAGTGGTGATTTCTCCACATTTGGTTTAAACTGCAGTCCTCATGCGAACGCCTCCACCACCGCCCGCCAAGAGCCGCCGGGGCGCAGCCCCTGCGGGCAGTCCCCTGCTGCGCGCCGCGCACGACATGCAGCCGCACTG
>JAKBDK010000073.1:0-11739 GCA_021834525.1 Pseudomonadota bacterium
GTGACGTCAGTGCATGAAGCACAGGACGGGGAGCCGAATGTGAGCATCAAAGTGCTGAAGCAGTTGCCGAGGACGGTGCCACTCGCAGAAATCAAGGCCAGTAGACTTTTTCGCGAGTCCCCGCTGGTGCGCCAGGGGAGGTTGAGCGTGGTGCCGCTCGACGCAGAACAGTACCGCTATCTGACGGGCGAATAGGGAAAAGCGAACCGTCCTCAGGTTCTCGGGGAGCTTCGGGTCAAGGTCAGTTCATTCATCGAGCCTGAGGCCTTTGGGGGCGCAGCCAGAATCTCTAGGGCCTCTTCCGGATGTCTCGGTGGACGGCGCGTGACGGGGGACGATGACTTTCTGCGGCCCGTCGTCCGGGACCGCTAGCACGATGGCGCAGGGGAGGTCCTTGTCTCCCTCGTCCCATCCTGCATCATTTTCGGGGTTCCAGAGAGAGGTGTAACGGACGGTAAGGTCTGGACGAATACCCGGGAAAATCACAGCTTCCATTCTTGGAGCTCGGCATCCAGATCGGTACGCCGGCCCGCCACCTTAGAGTTCCGAAAGAGCTGCGATCATGTGATCGCGCTCCGCTGCCGGTGATCCGCCGGCGATCGCGCCGTGTGCGCAGCGCGCCAATGAGGACGAGAACGCCGTCCCGGCGGAGAGCAGCGCTTCGTGGGCCTCTGCGACGGTATCCTGCGGCTCGACGTGGTGTCCCCCGGGAGCCGATCCCGATGACATCGTTCGTCGGGGCGCTCGAGCCGAACGTGATATTTCTGCACGGGATCAGGCGGAAAATTGATCTCGCGCAAATTTCCGGTCAACCGGCAGGGATATGGTGCGCGATCGGGCGAGCACTCCATCAGTCGAAGCCTGTGGCAGCCTGCCCATATGTCGCATTCGGGCCCTGTAGAGCACTTCGGCCTGAGAATCAGGTGACGTGCGTACGGGCCAGGGTTGAACTGCAGAATGGCGCGCCGGGCGGTGCAACAGTAGAGGAGTGAGAGGCATGAATGATCGCCGCGACAGGCCAGTCATGCGCTCAGGTTACGAAACCGCCGACCCACAAACTGCGGGTCCCGATGTGACCGGATCCATTCATTTGCCGAGCGTGAGTTCATGATCAACACCCCGTTTCCGCGACTTCGAATCCGGGGCCACGACCTGCTGCCGGTGATACAAGGTGGTATGGGCGTCGGCGTTTCTGGTCACCGGCTCGCCGGCACGGTAGCCAAGCACGGTGCGGTCGGCACCGTGGCAAGCGTCGACCTGCGACGTCTGTATCCCGACATCATGACCCGGTTGCGCAAGTGCAGAGACACAGCTTCACATGGCGCCGCCAACGTCGAGGCGCTCGATCGCGAGATCAATGCCGCGCGAGCGCTCGCCGGACCGAACGGCTTCATCGCTGTGAATGTCATGCGCGCCCTTTCGAACTATGCCGAATTGGTCGTCCAGGCGTGCAAGAGCGGCGCAAACGCCATTGTGTCGGGCGCTGGACTGCCGTTCGATCTTCCGGATCTCACGGAATGCTTTCCAAACGTGGCGCTGATTCCAATCCTGTCGGAAGAGCGGGGTGTCCGCGCGGTATTGAAGCGTTGGAGCCGGAAAGGCCGGACTCCCGATGCGGTGATCATCGAACATCCGCGCTACGCCGGCGGTCACCTCGGCGCGACGCGCATCGAGGACGTGAGCGATGCGCGTTTCGATTTCTCGCGCGTGATCGAGGGCATCCGCAGAGTATTGGAAGAGATCGGGATTGCGTTCGAGCGCATCCCGCTGGTTCCCTCTGGAGGGATCAATTCATTCCAGAAAATCTCGACCGCGTTCGAGTTGGGGGCGAGTGGCGTGCAGATTGGTACGCCGTTCGCGGTGACGCAGGAGTGCGACGCGCATCCGAATTTCAAGAAGGTGCTCGCCGAGGCCGGCCCGCAGGATATCGTCACGTTCATGAGTTCCGCGGGCCTGCCGGCCCGCGCGGTGCTGACCCCATGGCTGAAGCGATACCTTGCCAAGGAGGGGAGGCTGCGCGCCAGCGCGTGTCCGCATCCGGTCGGGAATCACTGCCCCAGCAAAGTGGAATGCCTCGCCTTCTGTGGATTCAAAGACGGCAACCAAGCGGCCGGTCAGTTCTGCATCGAGAGCCAGCTGGCGGCGGCTCAACGGGGCAACATCGAGAAGGGTCTCTTCTTCCGAGGCAGTGAATCATTGCCGTTCGGTTCCGAGATTCGAAGCGTCCTGGACCTGCTGCAGCGGCTGCTCACGGAGCCGTGCGAGACTGCGGCTTGATTCAATTCGGTCAACGCGTACGAGATCTGACGCGGCAGAACAGGTAGCGCCAGACTGAGGCGCTTCATGGGCGTCCATTCCGGGCCCGCGCTCAAGAGGGTGTCCAAAACCGTCGGCGGTTAGCCCCATTGGCCGGCAAAACGCTGCAGATTCCTCACCTGATTGGGCCTTCGAGGGCGAGTGAGGCGTCACGCGGGCTCAATGACGATGTGGACATCAATCCCGGGCTCGGGAGTCCTGTCGTCCATTCCCACGACGTCGAGCACGACACCGATGTTGTACTGAACGCTCGGCGCTGGGCCACGTTGGGCATAAATGCGCCGTGCCCCTCAGCGGAACCGCAAGTGGCGGGCTCAACGCGACAGCGGCGGTCCGGCGCGAGAGCATCGCGCCGAACCTGGGGTGGCGGTGATGAGCTTGGGCCAGGGAAGGACTGATGTGAGGGGCGGGTCCTGCTCGCCTTGGAGTCCGATGGCGGTCACACCCCCGGGTCGCGTAGCGGTGCGGGTCGCGGTCATGGACCCGCCATGCCCGCCGCCTCTGGAAACCCCGCCCACAATCCGCTGGAATACCCGCCGGGGCTTCGGGGAGGGTGAGGGATGCGATTCATTCATACGGCGGATTGGCAGCTCGGCTTGAAGCTGCGCTACCTGAGCCCGGAACGGGCCGCACAGCTGCGCCTGCTGAGGTTCCAGACGGTGCGAGCCATCGGCGCGCTCGCACGCGAATTGCGCGCCGACGCGGTCCTCGTCGCCGGTGATGTACTCGACGACAATGCGCTCGGCCGCGATGCGCTGCAGCAGACCTCCGACGCGCTCGGCAGCTTCGGGGACATCCCGGTCGGATTGCTGCCGGGGAACCATGATGCGGCGACCGAGGGCGGTGCACTGACGCGGCTCGAGTTGCCCCCGAACGTGCGACTCCTGGTCACCCGTGAGCCCATCCGGTTCGGTGAGGCCCTGATTTACCCCTGCCCTCTGTATCGCCGGCACGAGACCGAAGATCCGACGCGGTGGCTGCCGGAGCGCGCTGCCGGTGAGGGCATCAGAATCGCCGTGGCGCACGGTGGCGTCATCAATTTCTCCAGCGACGCCGAGCGCGTGGTGCCGAACCTCATCGATGCAGACCGGGTGATTGCGAAGGGCTTCGATTACCTGGCCCTCGGGGATTGGCACGGCACCTTCCGCTACAGCGCGCGTGCGTGGTACCCGGGCGCGCCGGAGCCGACTCGTTTCAAGGAGACGGCCCCCGGGGCCGTGCTGGTGGTGGATATCGATGGGCCGGGCAGTGAGCCGCGCGTGCAACGGCGGCAGGTCGCACAGACTCAATGGCTGACGCTCGATCGCGACATCACCGAGGATGCGCAGGTCGCCGAGCTTCGTTCGGAACTCGAAGCCCTGCCCGAACGCTCCCAGACTCTGGTGCATCTGCAGGTGCGGGGGACCGTCTCCATGGCGGCGCGGGATATGCTGGATGCACTCGTGCGCGAGTACCGGGAGCGGCTCGCCTACCTCGATGCCGATCTCGATGCGCTGGTGGCGCAGCCCCGTCCGGAAGACCTCGCGGCCATGACCGCCGAAGGGTTCATGGCGGCGGGCGTCGAGCGCCTGCAGTCCGGAACGGATGCGGCCGATGCGGACGCGCTGCAGTTGCTCTATCGGCTGCAGCGGGAGACATCCGATGCGGCTGCTTGAGCTCGAGACGCGTCACTGGCGGGGGCTCTCGCGCAGCCTCGGCCCCCTGTCACCCCGACTCAACCTCGTGCTCGGTCCGAATGAAGCGGGCAAGAGCCGACTGTTCCAGGCCATTCAGTTCGCCCTGTTCGAATCGCACAAGGGCTCGGCACAGCACAAGCAGCGGCTGCAGAGCTGGAGTTCCTCCGACGCCCCATCCGTCCGACTCGTGTTCGAGGTCGAGGGTCGTCAGTACGAACTGCAGAAGCAGTTCCTCAAGGGCGCCATGGCGCAGCTCGCCGGCGGCGGCGCGACGGTGCGCGCCGAGGATGCGGAGGCCGAGTTGCGCGCACTCCTCGGGACCCGGGCGAGCGGCTCGCGCGCGCCGCACGCCGAAGAGCTCGGCATCTGGCCGCTGCTCATGGTGGCGCAGGGATCATCGCGGCGCGGCACGGATGAGGATCTCAACGAAGACGGCCGCGCTCGGCTCCAGCAGCGCCTGTCTGCGGAAATCGGCGTGGCCGCCGTCTCGGCGAAGGGCCAGCAGTTGATGGGCCGCGTCCAAGAGGTCTACGAGCTCTACTACACCCCGACCGGCCAGGAAACGATGCTGCTGCGTCACGCGCGCAAAGCCCTCGCACAAGCGCAGGAGGCACAGCAGGCGGCGCAGAGCGCCCACGAGGCTCGTGAGCAGACCGCCGCCGAGCTGCACATCGCGCGAGAGGAAATGGCCTCGCTGTCCGCTCGACTGGAGAACGCCAAGCGGGAGGCGGCCGAGGCGGATGAGCGCGCCGCGGCGGCGCGGCGCGCAGGAACGCAGTCGGCAGCCGCCGACGGTGCCCTCAATACGGCGGTGGTGACCGCCGCCAGCGCCGAACAGGAGCTGAAGGCACGGCAGCAGGCGGATGAGACGCTCCGGCGACTGGACGAGGAGCGCGATGAGCTGGACGCGCGGCGGGAAGCGCTGCGGGTGCGCCAGCAGGCGCTCGAGGCGGATGCCGAGGACGCTGTGCGCCGAGTGTCATCGGCGGAGCAAGCGCTCAAGGCCGTCGGGGTCGCCTTGGAGCAGGCACGCCGTGAAGACCGGCGCCGGGAATTGAGCGAGCGGCGCCGGGAGCTGCAGGAGAAGCTCGGGGAACTCGAACGCATCGACCAGTCGCTGCAGGAGGCGCATCAGCAGCGCGCCCGCGAACCCGACATCGGGGCGGAGGCGCTCGCGCAATTGCAACGTCTAGAAGAGGCCGCGCGCACCACGGAGGCGCATCTGCACGGCGCTGCGGTCAGTGTCGTGGTCACGCTCGAGCGGGCTTCGAACATCGACGGGACGCCACACCCTGCCGGGACGCGACTGGCATTCGACGTGATCGAGAACCGCACGGTGAGGCTCGGCGATCTCGCCACGATCGAGGTCCGACCGGGCCGCGGCACGCTGGATGCACTTCGCGACGCGAAAACGCAGGCCGATGCCGATCTCGCGATCGCGCTGACGCGTTCGGGTGTCCCCTCGGTGCAGGCGGCACGCGCAGCTTACGAACACATTCAGCGGATCACGCAGAAGATCGAACAGCTGACCAGCCAGGCGCGCGCCACGTGGTCCAAGCCACGGGACGGGTTGCGCGAGGATCTGCTGCGCGCCGACACGGAGCTCGAGCGGCTCGGGCCGCAGACGCCGATGACGGACAGTGCGCAAGCGCTCGACGCGGCGCTCGCGACAGCCGATATCGAGGCCCAATCCGCCCGGGGGGCGCGCGATGCGCTGAACGCAGCGCTGACGGGCATCCGCTCGGAGATCGCGGCGCAGACGGCGGTTCGCCGCGAAAAGCAGGCCGAGCGGGAGCGTTTGGCGGGGGACTGGGCGGCTCGGCCGACCGCGGAGGCGCTGCACCGGACGCTGCAGGAGCACATCGGCCGCCGGGCGCTTGCGCAGCAGGCGGCCGAACACTGCCGACGGGCGTTCACGGACCTGGGGGGCGAGGGCGCCGAGCACGATGCGCGGCGGCTCGCCCAGTCCCTGCAGAGCCTGCAGGGGCGCGTCCAGGAGCTTCGCGACCGGGTGCAGCAGCTCACCGGGGCATTGCACGCCGCGATCGGCGTTGGAACCTATGACACCTTGCAGGATACGCAGGCGCTCACCGAATCGGCGCACGTGCAGCTGACGCGTCTGGAGCGGCAGGCCGGGGCGGCGAAGCGCCTATGGGACGTGCTCTCGCAAGAGCGCAAACGCGTCGTCGAGCGCCTGACGGCACCGGTCATGCAGCGCGTCAGGCCGTATCTCGTGAGTCTGTTCCCCGGTTGCGATCTGGATTTGGGGGAGGAGTTGGGGATGGTGGGGCTGCGCAGTGATGCGCTGAGCGAGCCGTTCGACGAACTCTCCGGTGGTGCCCAGGAGCAGCTGACTCTGCTGACCCGGATCGGGCTCGCTGAGGTGCTGGCCGGGGAGGGCACGCTGCCTCTGGTGCTGGATGACGCTCTGGTGAACACCGATCCGCTGCGGATCCGGCAGATTCACCGGATCCTGTTCCGGGCCGCGGACCGACTGCAACTGCTGGTCTTCAGTTGCCACGACGTGCTCTTCGACGGATTAGGCGCCGAGCAGGTGTTCCGGTTGAGCGGGTCGCGGCGCGCCGCTGGATAGGCGGGACCGTCGCAGGCGCGGTCCGGTCCCGATCGATCCACGGCGCAGGACATCGGCAGGGTGCGCACGCAGCGCGACGCCGTATCCTTCAAGGACGGCCGCTGCGCCGTCGCAGATACTCCCGCACACCCGGGTCCGTCGCGTACACATAACACCCTTTCATGCCGCGGGTCATGAGCGTTCGGTACGTGTTCTTGATGATTCGATCGATCTTTTCCTGAGCGCTCGCCGGATCGATCGCGAGATCCTTCTTGTATCCCTTGATCGACTTGTCGAACCGGTCACGGGCCTGCGGGACCGTCTGCAGTCGACCTTCCTTCATCACCAGGTCAGGCCCGATGATGACTCCGATGTATTCGACTTCAAGGCCCTGGCAGGTGTGGATGCAGCCGACTTCGTGGACCGACTTCGGGGCAACGATCCACAGACTCCCGTCCTCGGTCAGGTTCCACCGGCGGGCGTACTCGCCGATGACGATGTCGTACGCAGCAGGATTGCGCCTGCTCCTCCATGGCCAACAGTACCCGGCGACCATGCGGGCCTTGTTGCGGGTATTTTGGGCCTCGATGGCGTCATGCATTGCGCCGACGTCGTCGAATACGCGGAAATCGAGCGGGATGCCCGCGAGCGTCTGGTGTGCGGTCGGGCGGATCTCGAGCACCTCGTCGATCCACGCCAGGTAGCCGTCGGATCCGGCACAGCGGAATTGAGACGCGAGCTGAAGGACTTCGAGCCGCGCGCCGTGCTCGGCGGCAAATCGGCTGATGACGGCTCTTGAGCCAATGTCCTTCCAGGTCACTTGCTGGCTTTCGTCCAGAAAAAAGATTGAGCAGGGCGCTGCCCGGACGAGATCTTGGATGGAATGCTCGCCCTTGTTGCCGAAGAAGCCCACTTTTTCCGTCAGCCGGTGCGCCTCGTCCACGATCAGGGTGCCGACGGCGTTCGCCGGTGCATCCAGGAATCGATCAGGACCCGTAAACAGGCCCGCCAGTTTGACCTTGTCCTGCTTGAGGCGACCGAGCTGCTCGACGAAGACGTGCCGCGGGGCGGCGTTCTTCGATACGTACATCGCGAAGATCTTCTTCGCCAGCAGCGCGGCCAGCAGGTGCACGGCGACCACGGACTTGCCCGTGCCCGGCCCTCCCTCGACGATGACGACGCGCGGGGCGCCGGGACTGGCGGTCCGCGCGGCTTCGAGACAGGCCTCGAAGACTTCTTTCTGGTCATCGAGCAGGATGAACTCCGGCCGACCCTGAACGATTCCCGTGACGGCATCCGCGAGAGCCCGGGAGGGTCTGATGCGGCCGTTCTCCAGCGCCACCAGGACTTCGTTGCCCCGGCCGCGCGGAATGTGCCTGCGGATGAAGTCCCGCAGCTTATCGCCTTCTCCCTTGGCGAACAGTGGCGCTTCGCGCAGGTAGGCCTCGTAATGCGTCGAGTCAATGACGCTGTCGCGTTTGTAATTGTGCAGAAACGCGCAGGGCTGCAGGCCGATGCCCGGACTCTCCTCGTAAACCGCTTCGTTGAAGCCACGCAGGAATGCCGCGTACGACCACGCCTGGTAGGAGGGGTGAACTTCCGGGCGTTCTCGACCGCCGACGTGGGTGAGGACGATGGCATCTCGGGGCGATGCGCGGGCCGTTTCCCACTGCTTCAGCTCGATGATGATGGCGCGGCGCTCGCCGGTGTCGGTATGCCCGGCGATGGTGACGTCGATGCGCTTCAAGGACAGCGGGAGCAGGAACTCGACGGCGATGCCGAGATCATCGGGAACCGCGCGGTCATCCAGGACATTGGCGACGTGCTGGAGGGAATTGCCCCAGGAGCGCTGTTCGGCCTTGGCGACCGAGTGCCCCGTTGCGGCCTTGAATTGCGCCAGGATCACCTCGTCGATGTCGCCGCGCCGGACATCGCGCAGGAAGGCATTTTTCTCCGATCGATAGACGATCATCAGGTTCGGCCCCCCGGCCGGTGGCTCAGAGGTCCGTATACTTCTTGCTGCTCCCGCGCGCCGCATCGATCGGGTATTTTTCGGCGTTCACCCGCAATTTCTCGGCCGCGGCGGCCGCGAGGTCCACGCCGAGGACATCGGCGAGGCGCACCACATAGAGCAGAACGTCCGCCAATTCGTGGCGGACGGCGGTCGCGGTGGCAGGGTCCCGGGCCGCCTCGTACGAGGCGGCGGTGCTCATCCACTGGAACACTTCGGACAGTTCCCCGACTTCGCCGGTGAGCGCCATGACGAGGTTCTTGGGCGCATGAAACGGGTCCCACTCTCGTTCGGCGGCGAACCGCCGCAGTGCAGCGATGAGTCCGCTCGCATCGATGAGCGGTTCGCAAGGCGTGTCGTGATCGTTCATGTCGACGGATGCGATCTGTGGCCCAGGGGCCCGAGTGTCTCGGTACGCTGCCCGGAGTGTACGGGGTTTCCTGCGCAACGGTTCGCTGCGCTCGTGGCAAAGTGATGACGGGTGCGAATTTCCCGGGGAGTGCGCCGCGGTCTTCGGCGGCACCGACCCGTGCTCCGCGGCGACGCCCGCGCTGCCGGGCGTCGCCGCGGACGCACTGAACGAAGGCTGAACGGTGGCCCGTGCGGGAGGCTCACCGGCGTTCGATCATCGGTGCGGTGTGCGCGCCGGCCGACGAAGACCGGCAGGGCGGTCCAAAAGGGCTATTTCGGCCCCCTTGCGCCCCCGTACAATGTCGCCATGCGCGTCTCCCCTCTGCTGGCGCTCAGCGCCATCGTCTCTCTGTTCCTCAGCGTGACCGTTCGAGCGGGGGTGGCGCCGTTCGATCTCGCCGGGCCCAATCTCGAGGTGACCGTCACCCGCCACCACGAGACGCTGCCGATTTCCGATGTGCCCAACCTCTCTGTGGGCGATCACCTGTGGATTCGGGCGGACCTGCCCGCGACCCAGTCGGAGCGCTACCTGCTGATCGTGGCCTTCCTGCGCGGCGCGACCAATCCGCCGCCGGAGCGCTGGTTCCACGGTTGCTCGACCTGGGAGCCGCAGTGTGCCCGACAGGGCCTGACGCTCACCGTGCCGCGCGGGGCCGAGCAGGTGCTGGTGTTCCTCGCGCCGCAGACCAGTGGAGACTTCAGAACGCTGGTCGGTGCGGTGCGTGGTCGGCCCGGGGCGTTCGTGCGCACGTCGCAGGACCTGAACCAGGCGACGCTCGACATCGCGCGGCTCGACCGCTATCTGGATGCCATCCAGTCCCTGGAGGTAAATGCCCCGGAGCGGCTGAAGGTCGCCGCTCCGAAGCTCGCCCGCAGCCTGGCGATCAAAGTGAACACCAAGTGCTTGCAGCGCATTACGCAGCTGCAGGCCCCCTGCCTGATGCGCGGCGGGCAGTCGCTGATCCTCAACGACGGGCACAGCACGTCGATCGTCGATGCGCTGACCTCGGGCCCCGCCTCGGCGTTGGCCATGGAGGCGAGCTATACCCCGCAGCTGAGCTACGGCTATTACAGCCCGTACATCGCCTCGGTCATCGACATCGCGCGCATCTTCAGTTCGTTCACCACGGCGCAGTACGAGTACATCCCGGCGCTCGCGGCCCAGCACGGGGACGTGCTGGCCCTGACGCTGAATACCCCACCGTCCTTCCACGATCCGAAGTCGGTGCTGGTGACGGCGCTGCCGGCGATCGAGGCCCCCGAGCTGCCGCCGCTGCATGCGGTCAACCCGCAGCAGAGCTTTTGTATCCGCCGCAAGCGCCTGATCCTGCCCGTCGAGGGCGCTCCGCTGGTCTTCTCGACGAACTATGCGCACCGCATGCGGTTGCGGCTGACCGAAGCGAACGGCCACACCATCGACCTGCCGGCGTGGGCGGATGCCGAGGTCGGCGGCTTCGTCGTCGATACCCGCCCCCTCCGCGGGACGCAGTTCCGCAATGCGGTGGACGGCGTGCTGCACGGGGACTGGGGGTTCTCGCGCTACCAGGGACCGCGCCTCCGGTTGGAAAATGCCTCCGCCGCGGGATGGTCGGTGGCGACGCCGGGCGACGCCGCCGTCATCGTGGGCCGGGATGACTCGATCCGCCTCACCGCACCGAGTCTCAGCTGCCTCAAGAGCATCGCGGTGCGCGACTCGGCCGGTACCGAACGGTCCGCGCACTGGACGGCGGTGTATCCGAATCAGGTGAAGGTGCAGTTGCCGCTGAAGGATGCGCCGCCGGGTCCGCTGACGGTGCTGCTGAACCAGTTTGGTACTCCAGCGCCGGTTCGGGTGCCTCTGGATGCCTACTCGGTCCCCGCCAGCCTCGACAGCTTCGTGCTCCATGCCGGGGACAGCCAGGGGATGCTCAAGGGCAGCCGTCTCGACGAGGTGGCGCGCCTGACGATCGATCGGGTGGTCTTCATCCCAGGTGCGCTGAAGACGCGTCACGGCGTGGATCATCTCACCGTGACGGCCCAGGAACCGAAGGCCGCGACGCGTTTGAAGGCGGGCGAAGCCGGCGTGGTGCGCGTGCAGCTGAAGGACGGTCGGGTCCTCACGCTCCACGGGGCGGTCGCCGCGCCTCGGCCGAGCGTCGTGCTCATGGCCAAGAGCGTGTATCTGTCGGGCTCGGCGGCGCCCAGCCACATCCACCTCGGTCACGGCAACGAGCTGCCCCAGTTCGCCCAGCTGACGTTCTCCGTGCGCGCCGTGGCGCCCATGGTGTTCGACCAGGACGAGTCGATCCAGGTGGCCACGACCGACGGTCTGTACTCGACCACCCTCAGTCTGACGAACGGCGGCATCACGCTCGAGAACCAGCAGGTCGCCATTGCGACGCTCGATCCGGCCCGCGCCTTCGGGTCCTCGGCGTTCGGGCCACTGCAGTTCCGGGTCATCGACGAGGGCGTCAAGGGTGGCTGGCAGCCGCTGGCGACACTGGTGCGCTTGCCGCAGCTGCACCGACTGGTCTGTCCCGCCACCCCGAAACTCGCCTGCAAGCTGACGGGTACCGACCTGTTCCTGGTCGACGCCATTGCCAATGATTCGGCGTTCCAGCATGCCGTGCAGGTGCCGGACGGCTTTCCGGGGTACGCGCTGCCGGTGCCCCATCCGGCGAACGGAAAGCTCTACGTGAAGCTTCGAGACGACCCCTCGGTCGTGAACGTGGCGACGGTGGCGGTGGACCAATTGCCGGCCCCGCACACGGCGG
>JAKBDK010000074.1:0-11667 GCA_021834525.1 Pseudomonadota bacterium
TCACCTCCATTCCGGCCCGCGCTGCCGGAATTCATCCGGAGCATGGTTGTCTGCGGCCGAACGCCCGCGCCGATATTGCGCTGCTCGACCCGGACCATCTCGCCTTGAACTCACTGCTGATCGGCGGGGCTCACCGCGAACCTGCAGGAGCACACCCACTCGCGACGCCCTGAATTTCCGCGCGGCTCCCCACGTGGAATGAAAGTAACTTACATTTCGGAGTCTGCTGTAGCGTGAGTGCAACAAATGCAGCGCTACCACGGCAGGTGCCGCAACCGCTTGGAGCTCACGTTGAGCCCATATTCCGATCGGGCAGGCTCGGAATTCGGCGCGGACACTAAAAAGCACACTAATTCGCGCACCTGAGGAGCCGTTGATGGCCTGCGTCGGGGTGCGCTTGCGCCAGGTCCTCGCCCCGGAACGCCCCAAGCGCTCGCCAGGTCAGCGCCATTGCAATCCGTATGCGGCCCACAACGATGGGACCCCGATGCGCCCTGGCTTGATGCAAAAATCTTGTAAACTTTCATCGAGTATCATATAACTACAATTAATGTGGCGCGCTGATCATCGCGAAACAAGCCCTGCATGAGCGCGGTGAGCGCGGTCAGCGGCGCAGATACCGATTCAATGCGGCACGGGACGACGGGCCGCGCACGTCTGTCAAATAACTATTGGGGAGTACTGTTGTGAAAGTGATCGAACGAACTACCGTACGCTCGACCCAGACGAGGGGCGCTCAGCACGTCGGGCTCGTACTGGGGCTGATGGCGATTTCCACGCCGTTCTGTGCCGCCCGCGCAGCCGAGGCGCAAGCCGCTCATCCGCTGCTCGCCAGGAATTCGGCGCAGCGCGCTGCCGACGCGCATGCCTCGCGCGGTGCCACCGCGCAGACGCTGCACGAGGTGATCGTCACCGGACTGCGTGCGAGCTTCGTGCAGTCGATGCAGCTGAAGGAAAATGCCAATCAGGTGCTCGACGCGATCAGCGCGCAGGACATCGGCCAGTTCCCCGATTCTGATGTGGCCGAATCGCTCTCGCGCCTGCCAGGCGTAGCGATCGATCGCGATGGCACCGGTGCCGGCAACAAGATCACGGTGCGCGGATTCGGACCGGCCTTCAACGTCGTGCTGGTCGACGGGCAACAGCTGCCGACCCAGAGCGGAGGACGCGAATTCAATTTCGACTCTCTGCCGTCCGATTTCATCACCAAGGCGGTCGTCTACAAGACCAGCGAGGCGTGGCAGCCAGACGGCGCCATCGGTGGACTGGTCGAATTGCACACGGCGCTGCCCTTCGACTTCAACGGACCGAAGGCGATCGCCAAGCTCAGTGCGAATATGGGCTCGCAGAACACCAAGGTGGAACCCGCCGGCTTCCTTCTGCTGAGCAATACCTTCGATCACAAGAAATTCGGGGCCCTCGTTTCGATCGGCGAGCAGGAACAGGCCACCACTGCGTACCAAATGGACTCTGGCGGTTGGTGGCAGATGCCGGTCAACGTGCCGGGAGCGCCGACCGCCGTATGGCAGAATTCGAGCGGTCAGACCGGGCTTCCGACCAGCGTTCTGATGCCAGATACGGTGCAGATTCAGAACAATTCCTACAACGTCAAACGGCTCAATCTGACTGCCGCACTGCAGTGGCACGTCACCTCGAACATTACGGCGACTCTGGATGGGCTATACAATAAGTTCACTCAGACGAACTTCGATCAGAATCTCGGTCTGTACGTCGACGGAAATCCGATCAGCAATGGCGTGGTCGTGCGTCCGGACGGCGTGGTACAGAATTTCACCGTCGCATCTCATGCCGATTTGATTGAAAGCACGCAGGCCGATCAGATCAGCCCGCAGTACATGCGTTCGCTGCGTTTCAAGCTCCAGGGCCGGTCTTTGCACGGCAAGCTGCTGTGGAACCTTGAGGCGTCGGATGCGAGCAACAGCGCGAGCGACTATACGAACCCGTCGCAGTTTACGGTAGCCGGCTATCCGATCCCGGTGACCTATACGAGCAACAACGGTCTGGGCGTTCCCACCCTGGCGACACCGAGTGCTCTGACGAACATCAGTCTGCCCATGGCGCACTACATTGCCATTCAGGGGAATTTCAACGACAACAAGATTCGGCAGTTCACCACCGATGAGACGTGGATTAATCCGCACGCCTGGGCGCCGCTGACGGATGTCCGATTCGGGGCGTACTGGCAGCGCAACAGTTTCTACACGTTCAGCTCCTATAATGCCGGGGACGTCTGTGCCTACTGCGGCTATCGAGCGCAGTTGCCGAGCTACTTGTTCACCCCGACCAGCATTCCGAGCGGATTCGTTGGTCCATATTCCGGATCCTTCCCGACCACCTGGCTGACGTACAATCCGGCCCAGTACCTCGCGTTCCTCGACAGTTCGGCTGCGTTCGCGGAACAGGACGCGGCGGCGGGGCTTGCGCCCGGAACGACTCAGGCGGCGGTGCAGGGATCCGGTGGCTATACGCCGCAAACCCTCGGCCAGTCCTTACAGTCGCTCGCAACCGTCGTGGAGAAGACGACCGCGGCGTATGTCCAGGGCGACTTCAACGGTCACGTCTTCGGATTGTCATGGGGTGGAAATCTTGGAGTGCGTTTCGTGCACACCCAGGACTCGTCAGTAGGATATGGACAAGTCCTTCAGGACATCACTCCGATCCCGAATGACCCGACGGGCGACTACGCGATTTATGCAAACAGCGGTGCGACGCTCGCGGTTGCCCGTAATCACAGCTACAACTACGTTCTGCCGAGTTTGAACGTTCGGCTGAATCTGCCTCGCCACGTGGTGCTGCGCGCCGCGGTATCGAAGAGTCTGGCGCGGCCGGAGCCGAGCATGCTCTCGCCCGTGATCAACTACGGTGGCGGCATTCTGGCGCCGACCGATCTGGCGGCATCGGGGGGAAATCCGGACCTGAAGCCGTATACCTCGATGAACTACGACTTTGGCGCAGAGTGGTATTACAGCCACAGCGGCTACGTCGCCGTCGATGGCTTCGTGAAGGATCTGTCGAATTTCATCGAGTACCAGCAGTCGAACCTGCAGGTGCCGATCACCAATTCGCAGCACTTGGCGCAGTTTCCCAATAATGTCGCGACATTCGCCTTCACCGGCCCGACGAACGTCGGTACTGCGAACGTGCGAGGTGTGGAGATTTCTGCGCAGCACATGTTTACGTATCTGCCAGCGCCGTTTGATGGACTTGGGGTCAATGCGAACGCAACGATTCTCTCGACCAACGCCGGGATCAATTCCTCTGGCACGTCGGCCACGGGTACGCAGGCGTTCGGTTTGACCGGGCTCGGCGACTATCAGAACGTGACGCTGATCTATCAGAAATATGGCATCGGAATCCGCCTGGCCTACAGTCACCGAAACGCGTACATCTATCAGATCGGCGACGGCTACAATCTGCTGGCTCCGGTGTACATCAAAGGCTATGGAGAGCTCGACGGGCAGATCAGCTATCGCATCAGTCGTCACATTATCGTGGCTCTCTCGGGCACCAACCTCACGAAGTCGGTGTTGCAGGAGTACGATACCCGCACGGATCAATTCCTGAGCCTGTTGAATTACGGCTCGCGGTACGAACTGAGCGTTCGAGCCGCCTTCTGAGGAAGCGGGTACCTGAAGGGGCGGCGGTGGTTGTCACCGCCGCCCTTTTTTTAATTTGAGCTCGGATTGAGATGCTCTGTGGGGTGCGATGTGTCCCGGACGAGCCTATGGTGCCGCGAATAGTCGCAGGATCATTTCGGGGATGACCGAGGGCGCACCGACGGTTGTCGCCTCGAGCGGCCAGTTCCTCCGGCGAAGCGGGAGTGGTTGCGGGTTGACCGCACGGTTCCTCTCGGCACTAGGCCAAATGTCGGGGTGTCAGTGAATGGCGTGGATCTCCATTCTGCGCACACCGTCTGCCATTCTCACTTCGTGCAGCGTCATGCGGCAGCTGACCGCGAGCAGGACGATGGCGGAGATCCATGCAAGTGCTGGAAACCAGATGAATTCGGGGGCGAGTGGTTGAACGGCGATGAGAATGCTCAAATAGGAGACTGCGATGACGGGGGCAAGGTAATGTGCCATCCAGGCCGGTTCGCGGGCGCGACGCATGTTCATGCGCGCGAGCGCATTGGCCATTCCTACCAGCGCGACGGTTCCTGCCGGTATCCAACCGGGTATCGGGATTACCGCGCGTGGCGCGAGTCGGCCGAGCGCCCAGGCTGCGCTGAGGGTGGTGAGCAAGGGGATCAGCTGCATTCCTTGAATGAATAGCGTCGCGCGGCGTGCCGTCAGCGGCAGGCAACGCCACATCCACAGTGAACGTGTCCATCGCTGGGCGGCGAGGGTGGACCAGATCGAAAGGGCGATCAGATAAGGCCAGAGCAGTAACTGCGCGGCGTGGGGATACAGTAGCCTCAGGAGAGCGCTTCCACTCAACCCGACGCCGAGCATCCACGCGGTGTGACTTTGCACGGATGAAATGAGTGGGCCCCGGTCAGGGGCATTGGCCCTAGAGGCATTCGCAGTATTGCGAGCGCGGGCGCCGTCGGCGTTCGGTGCCTCCGCGGGCAGATCGTGTCCGCGGTGGGCTCGCAACAGCGAAAACAGCAGCAGTGCCCAGCCGATGGAAATGATGACGGTGGAAACAACGCGTGCCTGGGGATGCAGTGGGTAGCCGTATCCGGCGAATAGGACAGGAATGCCCCAGGTCAATAGGAGCATCAGTGCGCGCCGAGGACTCGCATCGAGCGGCATTCGCAAAGGGAGCCAGGCGAGATAGCCGAATGCCGACCAAATCCCGGCGAGCTGCAGGAGGAGCGATGAGGGCGCGGGCACGGACCAAAGGGAGCTGCGGTTGCTCAGGTCCGCGAGCAGCAGTGCGCCGCTCAAAGCGATTCCGGGCAGGAGCACCGCGGCGCACCAGCGGGCAAGCGTGATTTCGCGTCGCGAGGTCGGCAGAATCTGCCAGACCATTTCGCGCGCCGGCGCCGTCTGCGCTCCGGCAACGGCGAGCAGCAATACTCCGGGGAGAAATTCGCGGGAAGTGCCGACGGCCCAGGTCGCGGTTGTGATCAGAAATTGGACGGCCGCGGCGGCCAAGAGCCAGACGCCTGCAGAACCGCGCAGATGTTGACGCAGGAGGCGGGCGACGTTACCGGCCATGAGAACTCTCACCGTGGTCGCCATGGACGGCGGGCGTCGTCCGCTCGAATCAACGTCAGGAAAAGTTCCTCGAGACTCATGGGGGTGCTGGAAATGATGTCCAGACCGCGCTCGAGCAGCATCTGCGGCGTTGTGACACGCAGATCGAGGAGCAGCCGCTCGCGACCTTCGCCCCGTTCGAGCACGGTGGTGCCTTGAATGACGGCCGCCTGTGACTCGCGGGCGGCGAGTTCGACCCAGCGGTAGCGTTCGAGCAATTCGTCAATCGGACTTGCGGTGAGCAGTGTGCCGTGATTGAGCAATGCGACGTGGTCGGCGATGCGCTCGACGTCCGAGAGTTGGTGCGAGGAGATCAGGACGGTACGCGATTCGTTCTCCATGAATCTCAGTAATTCGATGAAAATCACGCGTTTGGAGACGGGGTCGAGCCCGATCGTCGGCTCATCGAGGATCAGCAGTTCGCATTCGCGCGACAGCGCCATGATGAGGGCAAGCTTGGTGCGCTGTCCGAACGACAGCTCGGCGATGCGCTGGGTCCGGTGGATATCGAGGAGCATCTGTAGCCGCTCGGTTCGCGATTGCACCCAGTCCGGATAGAAGCTGCGCACGAAGTCGATTGCTCTGCCGACGGTCCGCCACGCGGAGTAATCGAGTTCGGGGCTCACGAAGCCGATGCGCTGCTTGATGGCGGCGTCCTGTGCCGGGAAGGGAAGCCCGAGCAATTCGATGGTGCCCATCTCTGGGCGTTTTGCGCCCATCAGCAGGTTCAGAGTGGTGCTCTTGCCGGCCCCGTTGGGACCGATCAGGGCGTAGATCGAGCCCCGGGGAACGGAGAGGTTGAGCGGTCCGAGTGAAAACTCCCGGCCGAACCGGGTGCAGACGTGTTTCAGGTCGACCGCCGTACTCATCATCATTCTCCCGATGTTTGATCCGCAGGCTGCGGGGACCCCGCGAGCTCTCGCTCCAGGATGTCCAGGAGCTCGCGATCTTTAAGTCCGGCGTCGCGACCGGCCCGAACTGCGCTGCGCAGTGCGTGGACGGCGGCGATTCGCCGATCGCCGCGGGATCGGCGTTCGCCGTCCGGGGCGACAAAGGTCCCGAGGCCCTGGTGCCGCAGGATGATCCCGTCGCGTTCAAGTTCCTCATACGCCCGTTTGACGGTAATCAGGCTCACCGCCAGCTGCGCCGCGAATGTTCGAAACGAAGGCATCGGACTTCCGGGGGGCATGCGTCCACTGGCGACTTCGCGCCGGATCGCCTCGACGATCTGCTGATACAGCGGGGCGGAACCGCCCGTGGAAAGGGGCGGGAGACGCAGGGTTGAGGTCTCTTCCGGCACCGCAACTGTATATAGTAAATATACACACTATGCAAGTGAGAGTGAGCGGCTTGAGCATCGAGGTCCGATGATGGGAGCCCACCGCACGATGCGCTGCGCCCGGGCGAGGTCTTCTGAGCGCGGACGGCGAAGTGATCTTTGCCGCACTGATCACGGTATCGGGGCCGACTGCAGGGAGATCTTCCGCTCCCATCGCCGGCGCCAAACGGATGTGCGAGTGACGACGTCAGACGGTTCGGGATAGGACCGATCCTCTGCGCCAGTGATGACATGAATCGCCTGCTTTGGCTGCTACGGAGCGGCCGCTGGCGGACGCACCGTCATCCGCTCCGATCCTGACAATCCGGCGGCCGCGATCGCATCTCGTTGATCTTCACACCGCGACGGCGATAATGATCTCAGGTCGCGGCGCCGCACCGCGTGGTGAGTGCGTGGAGTGTCCCTGATTGGGGGGCGAACTCAGATGCGGAGCTGCGCCGGGTGAATCCTGTGGCGGTTCGAGGCTGACGGTCCGGCTCTACTGCGGTGCGGAGGAGATTCAACGATGGCGCGGGTTGCTGTACTGGGCATTACGGGTCGCGTGGGGTCACGCATCGGCGCGGAATTGCTGCGGCGCAAACATCTGGTCAGCGGGTTTGCGCGCTCGGTTACCGGGGTGGTTCGAACGACGGGATTGACGCTTGCAGCGCTGAACGGTACTGATACCGAGCGGTTGGCAGCAGCACTTCGCGGGCACGACGCGTTCGTGAGCGCAACCCGATTCGTGGACGGTATTGGTGCGCGGGAACTGATTGCGGCGGCGCACCAGAGCGGCGTGATGCGCGTGCTCGTGGTCGGCGGTGCCGGCAGTCTGCGCAACGGACCGGGCGGTCAGACGCTGGTCGATGCGCCGGATTTTCCGCTGGCCTACCGGTCCGAGGCGCTCGCGGGTCGGGCGTTTCTCGAGGTGTTGCGAGGCGAGCAGGGTCTCGAGTGGACCTTTCTCTCCCCGTCGGCGGAATTCGCCCCCGGGGCGCGCACCGGGCACTTCCGTCTGGGGGGCGAGGAATTGCTGGTGGATCCGCAGGGCCACAGCCGAATTTCGATGGAGGATTTTGCGGTCGCCCTGGTCGACGAAATCGAAAATCCGGCCCACGTGCGGCAGCGATTCACCGTCGGGTATTGATGCGCGGACCGCGGGCACGGCGCGCGAGCGTAGCAGCGGGCGGCGGCTTTCGGTGGGGCCCGCCGGCTTCAGAGAGGCTCTCAGGGCGGCTCGAACCGAAGCGTTCGAGAAGAAAATCGATGAACGCCCGGACCCGCGCGGGCAGATGCTGGTGGCTCAGGTAGACCGCATACAGATCGAAGGCGGGCGCCTGCAGATCCTGCAGGAGCCGAAGCAGGCGGCCGTGGCGCAGATCTTCCTCGACGATGAACGTCGGTTGCAGGATGATCCCGCCGCCGGCGACGGCCAGACGCCGCAGCAGATCGCCATTAGTCGCATGGACTGCCGGACGCACCCGCACAGTGAGTTTCCGACCGGTCTCCTCCGTGAATGCCCATTCATCACCCGACCAGAGATACTTGTAACTGAGGACTTCATGGTCCGCGAGGTCAGCGGGCCGTTTCGGGGTGCCGTGCCGTTGCAGATACTCGGGCGAGGCGCACAAGACCATGTCAATCGGTGCAATTCGCCTGGCGATGAGCCGGCTCTCCAGAGTCGTGGCGATGCGCAGGGCGACGTCAAATCCTTCGTTGGTCAGGTCCACGACCCGGTCCGAGAGGTCAATATCCAGCTTCAGCTGCGGGTACCGAGCGCGAAACAGCGGCAATTCGTCGGCGAGGCGCAGCACGCCGAATGACAGTGGCGCGGAGAGTCTGAGCGTTCCGGTTGGGCGGGCCGTTCCCCTCGCTGCGCTCGACTCGGCCTCGGCGATCTGTTCGAGAATGGCTCGCGCGCGTACGCAGTACTCAGTACCCGCCTCGGTGAGCGACAGGCGGCGCGTGGTCCGGTGGAGCAATCTCGCGCCGAGATGCTCCTCGAGGGCGCTGACCTGCCGGGTCACGGCTGCGTTGGACAGACCCAGCGCATCGGCCGCCTGCGCGAAACTCCCGGAGTCGACCACCTGGAGCAGGATCCTCATGCCGTATGCGATATCCAAAGCGTCCCCAATTGATGCAAAAAACGCAATAATGAATTGAGTTTAGCGCTATTTAATTGCGTGCGCAGAAATTATAGAGTGGCCGCGCCGTCGTGGTGATGCGCTGGGCGATGGCACGAGGTTCGGCGGATACGCCGCGCCCTCACGCACCGGCTCCTCCAGCGACGACCTCTGAAATCACGTGGGAGATCGAGATGATCAAGACCAATACCGCTCCTTACGGCATCGCACTGTTGCGTGTGAGCCTGGGCATTCTGTTCCTCGCACATGTCGCACTGAAGATTTTCGTCTTCACCGTACCCGGTTTCGTGGGCTACTTCGCCTCGCTCGGGCTGCCCGCCATCGCCGCGTATGGCGTGATTGCCCTGGAACTCGTCGGAGGGCTCGCACTGGTGCTCGGGATCTATGCCCCCTGGGTCGCGGTGCCGCTCGCGATCGAGATGTTCGGCACCATCGTCATGGTGCATGGCCACAACGGGTGGCTGTTCACGGACAAGGGCGGTGGCTGGGAATACCCGGCGTTCTGGACCATCAGTTTGGTCGCGTTGACGCTGCTCGGTGACGGTGCGTTCGCACTGCGCCCGACGACTCGCACAGGCTGAACGGTCGGCCCGAGGGCAGCGCACCGGCACGGCGCTAAAGCGCGACCGTGCCGGTGTCGCCGGTCAGGCTAAGCGGGATCCTCGCCGGTGAGGAATTCGCGCATCAGCGTCAGCAGAGTCTCGGCCCGGATCGGCTTGCTCAGAATCCGCAATTGTGGATCGGGTGCAAGGCCGCGGATCGCGCTCGACGTGTCGCCCGTGACCAAAATCGCCTTCAACTGCGGACCGAGCCGCTCGCGAAGCGCGCTGATGACCTGGATACCGGTTTGATTCGGGCCCAGATGATAATCGGTCATCAGCAAATCGAGCCGTGCGCCGCCCTTGACCGCTGCAAGCGCTTCCTCTGCGGAACCGACCGGGATGACCTGATAGCCCTCGACCCTGAGCAGCATGCGCGTCGCATCGCGCACGCTCGGATCGTCTTCGACGAGCATCACACTGGGCCGACCGCCGCTCGCTTGCGGAACCGCGCCTCCGGAGTTCTCCTCACTTTGCGTCCCCGCAACGGTTGCCTGCGGTCCGGCGGCCGGCAGCAGCAATGAGAACGTCGAGCCCGAGCCGACTTGCGAACTGACGTCGATCCTCAGGCCGAGCAGTTGAATAATCCGCTTGACGATCGAGAGCCCGAGTCCGTAGCCGTCGCGTGAGGTATTGGCTCCTACCCCGACCTGGTAGAACTCGTCGTAGATCAACGTGAGTTGGTCGGCTGGAATTCCAATGCCCGTGTCGCAGACATCGAGGCGAACCGCCGTCTCCCCGAGCGGCATGCAACGCAGGGCCACCGTGCCAGAGCGCGTATATTTCACAGCATTCGACACTAAGTTGCGCACCACTTGCTCGACTAACGCCGGGTCGCTGCGCACCCAAACGTTCGCAGGATTCGTCTCCAAGGTCAGGCCCTTGCCAGCTGCGACGCTGGAGAACTCCCGGCGGATTTCCTCGCAGATCCGCGCCAGTGAGAAATCGATGATCTCCGGTTTGATCGCACCGGACTCGAGCTTGCTGATGTCGAGCAGCGCATTGAGCAATCGCGACATCGCGCCGATCGCCTTCTCCTGCTGCGAGAGCGCCTCGGTGAGCAGAGGATCGTGGACGGTTCGGCGCAACGTGCCGTTGAGCAGCGCAAGCGCCTGCAGCGGTTGGCGCAGATCATGGCTCGCCGTTGCCAAGAAGCGGCTCTTGCCCTGATTGGCACGATCGGCGCTCTCGCGCGCCAAATCGGCGAGCTCGCGAGCCTCTTCGGCTACCGCCCGCGCGGCAATCAATTCCTTCTGAATCCGCTGGCGATCGCTGACGTCACGGATCGCGGCTACAACAAGGGTCTCGCCACCGTCGACGACGGGACTGAGACTGATCTCCACGGGAAACTCGGAACTATCACGTCGCAGCCCGTAGAGTTCGAGATTCTGACCCATGGGGCGCGCCCGCATATGGGCGCGGTAATCGGCTCGGTGCTGGAGGTGACGGATCCTGAAGCGCTCGGGAAGCAGCGTCTCGATGGGCCTTCCGACGATTTCCTCGCGGGCATATCCGAAGAGTGCAAAGACCTGGCGGTTGACGAACCGCACCAGTCCGCTGGCATCGACGATGAGCATGGCGTCGGGTGCCGCTTCGAGTGCACTGCGCGCAAGTTCTGGCGGCGTCAAGCGCATGAGGAGCGCTTCCTTTACTGTTCCCTGAAATGACCTGATGAGTCCGGCGTCTGTGCTGTGGCGGCCGGCATCGCCGAGAACCACTGCGACGCGCAGTCGCGGCGCTTCCGTTCGATTCCCCTCGGTGTCTCCGTGGGTCGATCGTCGAAATCTACCGATACCGAGCATACGTTTTTTCGATCCGGCTGCGCAAATGCGATTTGGACACACTCTTGCGCAGACCACTCATCGCGGGCACAAACCGGAACTGCGGTCGGACCCAGGAAGCACCCTGCCGAATGAACCCGTCTCTCACCGGCGGTACGCCCTAGGGGGTCGGCGTCGTTGCGAATCTTGCGTTTCGTCTGTTTTAGCGCCGCGCATGGTCACAAACGAGCCTGCCATGCGAGTTATGGTCCGTACATCTACGAAGACGAACCCGCGTACCTAAGTGGCAGCATGCCAAGCCTGCACGGATCGAGGGATATGCGGTGGGAAGCTCGATCGTCCTTGGACTCGGCAACATTCTGCTCAGCGACGACGGCGCCGGAGTGCATGCGGCACAGACGCTGATCCAGCGTCTACCGGAAGCATCCACCGTTCGTGTCCTCGATGCCGGAACTCTCAGTTTCACGCTGCTCGGACTCCTCGAGGACGCCGACCGCCTCATCGTATTCGACGCGGGGGACTTCGGCGCCGACCCGGGTGCCGTCCGCTGCCTGGAATCCGACACGCTCGATGGCTTCCTCGCCGATGTGAGCCGCAAGCGTT
>JAKBDK010000075.1:0-11635 GCA_021834525.1 Pseudomonadota bacterium
CGGCGGCGCGCGCCGGCGCCGAACCGACCCGCACATCGACCGTGTTCGGGAATTCCAACATCAAGGAAGTCCTGGCGTCCCTGGATGAGCCCCTGGAGGCAACCGGCGCGACGCGCGCGCTGCCGATCCCCGAGGCGGCGCTCTCCGATGTCCAGGCGCTGCAGTGCCTCGAAGGGCGTACCCCCGAGGCGCTCGCCAAGCCGGCCGCCTTCGCCGTGCAGCTGAAGTGGTCGGTGCAGCCGATTGCATTCGAGAAGCTGCCGCCGCTGGCGATCTTCAGCGCCTACACGCTGTACTGCGTCGAGGGCAGCCGCGAGGGCCGCAAGTGGTATGGGCTGCGCCTGGGATTCTTCAACGATCCGATCTCCGCCAAGCAGGTGGCGGGCTACGTCCGTTCGGAATTCCCCTCGGCCGCCGTGGTGCCCGTGAGCGGCGATGAACGCCAGCGCGTGAGCGGGGAGTCCGGCGCGCTGCCGCTGCGCTCGGCCCCGCAGGCCGCACAGACCGTGGACCACGAGTTCAAGTTGTTCGACGAAGAGGCGTCGGCGCGCGCCGGCGCGCCGCGCGCGAGCGCGGCTGCGGCGCCGCCGAAGGCAGCGGTGCACGAGCTGCGGCCGGCGGCCATGGCCAAGCGTGCCTCCGGGGGCAGCAAGGTGCACGCGCGTGAGCGCCGCGCACCGCAGACGCTCGAGGAGACTTTGGAAATCCTCGGTGCGCACGAACTGACCATCGAAGATCGGCGCGACGAGGCCGGCGATGCGCGCGGTTCGGGCGGGGCCCGCAAGTTGGAGAAGAGCACGCCGTTCACGCGGCTGCTCGAGCGCTTGGGCGAGCGAGTCCGCAAGAACTGACGGCCAAGCGGCGGCGGGGACCTCGCCGTTCAGCGCGGGCCGAACAGCTTGTGCAGGTCGCTCAGCGCCTGATCGCTCGCCCCGCCGTTGCCCGCCGCATGGGCGCCGGGGCGCGGGCGGAAGAAATCACAGAAGTTCGCCCCTTCCTTGTTGCGCACTTCCTCGGCGTTCTGCTCGCGGCAAGCGCCCGTGACGCGCGGGTCGTACTCGCGGCACATGCGACACACGTGCAGCTGTGCGCGGCACTTCGCGCACTCCTCCAGGCGGCGCAGCGGTAGCGCCAGATCCGCCAGCGAGGCGCCGCACTTCCAGCAGACCAGCTCGTGGGCCATGGCGGGCACTGTATCTCAATCCGCGTCGCAGCGCGTCGCGAGGAACTGCGCGAGCACCCGCCCGGTGTGCGAGTGCTTGGCGCGGCGCGCCACCGCCGCCGGAGGACCTTCGGCGACGAGCTTTCCGCCGCGCTCGCCCGCTTCCGGACCCATGTCCAGGATCCAATCCGCCTCGGCCATCACATCCAAGTTGTGCTCCACCACGACCACGGTATTGCCGGCATCGACCAGTCGGTGCAACACGTGGATCAGCTTCTCGACATCGGCCATGTGCAGCCCCACGGTCGGCTCATCGAGCACATAGAGGGTGTGCCGTGCCGCGCGCGCGGCGACCCCGGGGCGCTCCGGCGGCCCCGACTCACGCACCTTGGCGAGTTCCGTCACCAGCTTGATGCGCTGCGCTTCGCCGCCGGAGAGCGTCGGGCTCTGCTGGCCGAGCGTCAGATACCCCAAGCCGACGTCCTGCAGCAGCTTCAACGCGTGGTGGATGCGTCCGTGTGCGGCAAAGAACGGCACCGCTTCGTCGACATTCATCATCAGCACGTCGCCGATGTTCTTGCCACGCCAGAGCACCGATAGGGTCTCGGCGCTGAAGCGCCGGCCGCCGCAGACATCGCAGAGCACCTTCACGTCCGGCAGGAAGTTCATCTCGATGGTCTGTACGCCCTGGCCTTCGCACGCCTCGCAGCGCCCACCGGCGGTGTTGAACGAAAACCGGCTCGCCGTGTAGCCGCGCAGGCGCGCTTCGCTGGTGGCCGCAAAGATTCGTCGGATGTCGTCCCAGAATCCGATGTAGGTCGCCGGGCAGGAGCGCGGGGTCTTGCCGATCGGCGTCTGATCCACCTCCAGCACTCGCCCGAGGTGCTCCAGCCCGCGCACCGCGCGGCAGCCGGCCAGTTCGTTGCGGCGCGGACGGCCCGCGCGCTTGGCCGCACGCGGAGCGCTCTTGGCTCGAGCCGCCTTGTCGGCCGGGCCGAGCAGGCGGCGCAGGTTGGTGTAGAGCACGTCCCGCGCAACGGTCGACTTGCCCGAACCACTCACCCCCGTGATCACCACCAGTCGCCCGAGCGGGATCTGCACATCGCCCGCGACGTTGTGCAGCGAAATATCCTGCAGCGTCAGGTGCGGGGATTTCGCATTCGTTGCACGGCGTGGCTCGGCCGGATGACGCAGCGGTCGGCGCAGGAAGCGCCCGGTGATGGAGCGGGGGTTGCGCATCAGTTCCTTCACCGTTCCGACACCGACGATCTGCCCGCCCTGAACGCCGGCGCCGGGGCCCAGATCCAGAACGTGATCGGCGCGGCGGATCGTATCCTCGTCATGCTCCACGACCACCAGCGTATTGCGGTGGCTGGCGAGCTCCCCGAGCGCATCGAGCAGGATCTCGTTGTCGCGCGGATGCAGGCCGATCGTCGGCTCATCGAGCACGTAGCACACGCCCTGCAGGTTCGAGCCGAGCTGTGCGGCCAGCCGGATGCGCTGGGCCTCGCCTCCGGAGAGCGTCGGCGCCGCGCGATCGAGCTGCAGGTAACCGAGGCCGACGCGCTCGAGAAACGCCAATCGCGAGCGGATCTCGGCGAGGAGGTCGCGCGCGATCTGCCGTTCGCGCCCCGTGAGTTTCAGCCGGCGGAAGAATTCCGCGGCGCGTCCCACCGGCTCGAGGGCCAGCGCGGCGATGGAGCGTTCGCGGAATCGCACGCTGAGCGCCACCGGGTTCAGGCGCTGGCCCGTGCAGGCCGGACAGGGCTGCGGCTCGTCCTCGAGCCAATCATTCCACCAGTGTTCCTCGCCGCTCTGCTCGGCGTCGAATCCCGCCATCGCCACTCCCGTGCCGTAGCAGCTCTCGCACCAGCCGTGCTTGGAGTTGAACGAGAACAATCGCGGATCCGGTTCGGCGAAGCTGCGCCCGCACGACGGGCATGCCCGCTTGGTGGAGAACACGGTGACGCGCGCGGCATGGGGCCCGAGCACGTGCACCAGGCCCTTGCCGAAATCCAGCGCGCGCGCGAGCGCCTGGTGCAGTTCGGTGTCGGTGCGCGCACCGATCTCGATGGTGGCCACCGGCAGTTCGATCGTGTGCTCCTTGAAGCGCGAGAGCCGTGGCCACTTCGCGGTGGGCAACGCGGTGCCGTCGACACGCAGCGTCTTGAACCCCTTCTTGTGCGCCCACTTGGCGAGGTCCGTGTAATAGCCCTTGCGCGCCACGACCAGCGGTGCGAGCAGTTCGATGCGCTTGCTGCGGTACTCGCGCAGCAGCCGCGCGGCGATCGAGGCCGGGCTCTGCGGTTCGATCGCGACGTCGCAGTCGGGGCAGAACTGTGTCCCGAGCTTCACGTAGAGCAGGCGCAGGAAGTGATAGATCTCCGTCAGCGTCGCCACCGTGCTCTTGCGCCCGCCGCGGCTGGTGCGCTGCTCGATGGCGACCGTAGGCGGAATGCCGAAGATCGCATCCACGTCCGGGCGGGCCGCCGGCTGCACGAACTGACGCGCGTACGCATTCAGAGATTCCAGGTAGCGGCGCTGACCCTCGTTGAACAAAATGTCGAAGGCGAGTGTCGATTTTCCGGAGCCCGACACTCCGGTGATCACCGTGAATCGATTGCGCGGAATGCGCGCATCGATGTTCTTGAGATTGTGCTCACGGGCATTGTGGATGACGATGTCGTGGCGCGCGGCCGGGTCGATCAGCGCTCGGCTCGGGATCGGCTCGGCGACCGTGGCGACCGACGGTGCGGCCGGCGGCTCTCCGGCGAGGGAGAGTTCGTACTCCACGAGCGCCCGCGCGGTGTGCGACTGCGGGTGCGCGCGCACCTCAGCCGGCGTACCCGTGCAGACGATGCTGCCGCCTTCCTCGCCGCCTTCCGGGCCGAGGTCGATGATCCAGTCGCTCTCGCGGATCACATCGAGGTTGTGTTCGATCACGAGCAGCGAGTGGCCCGCGGCGAGCAGCTTGCGAAACGCCATCAGCAGCCGCGTCACATCCTGGAAATGCAATCCCGTCGTGGGCTCATCGAACAGGAACAGCTTGCCTTTGTGCGTGATGCTCGAGAGCACCGAGCCGGCCTGGGCCAGATGTCCGGCGAGCTTCAGCCGCTGCGCCTCGCCGCCGGAGAGCGTCGGCACCGGTTGACCGAGGGCGACATACTCCAGGCCAACGTCCGCGAGCGGCGCGAGTCGGGCGCAGATCTCGCGCGAATCGCGAAAGAACTCCAGCGCCTCCGTAACGGTCATCTGGAGCACTTCGGCGATGTTCGCGCGCCGGCCATTGGCGCCCTCGCGACGGATATCGAGCACTTCATCGCGGTAGCGGCGGCCGTCGCAGTCGGGGCACCGCAGATACACATCGGAGAGGAACTGCATCTCCACGTGCTCGAAGCCGTTGCCGCTGCAGGTCGGGCAGCGGCCGTTGCCGGAGTTGAAACTGAACGTACCCGCGGTGTACTTGCGCTCGAGCGCAGCCGGCTCCGCGGCGAACAGGGCCCGAATGGCGTCGAATGCGCCGACGTAGCTGGCCGGGTTCGAGCGCGTCGTGCGGCCGATCGGACTCTGGTCGACCATGACGGCATCGTCGATGAGCTCCGCGCCGGCGAGCGCGGCAAACGTCCCGGGCGCCTCGGTCGGCTTGCCGTGATATTTCAGCAACGCCGGGTAGAGCACATCCTCGATCAGCGTGGATTTGCCGGAGCCGGAAACCCCGGTGACGCACACCAGGCGTTTCAGCGGGATGCGCACCTCGACGTTCTTCAGATTGTGCTGCGTGACCCCGTGCAGCTCGATCCAGCGGTTCGAGCGTGCCTCCGCCACGACCTCGCCCGGCGTGGACGTGCGCGGGCTCGCACCTTCGGTCCGTTCGCTGCCGACGCGCTTGCGGCCGCTGAGGTACTCCCCGGTCACGGAGTGGGCGCTACGGCGGATTTCGCGCGGCGTGCCGAAGAACACGATGTCTCCGCCGCGCTCCCCGGCGCCGGGGCCGAGATCGAGGATGCGGTCGGCCTCGAGCATGATCTGCGGATCGTGCTCGACGACGAGCAGCGAGTTACCGGCGTCGCGCAGCCGCTTCATCACCGTGATGACCCGCTGCATGTCGCGCGGGTGCAGGCCGATCGACGGCTCATCGAGCACGAACAGTGTATTGACCAGCGAAGTGCCGAGCGCCGTCGTGAGGTTGATGCGTTGCACCTCACCGCCAGAGAGCGTGCGCGACTGACGATCGAGCGTCAGGTACCCGAGGCCGACCTCGACGAGGTAGCCGAAACGCGCGCGGATCTGCTCGAGCAGCAGGTCGGCCGCCTCATCGAGCGGTTTCGGCAGCCGCAGCGTGCCGAAGAATTCCCGGGCGCGGCTCACCGGCAGCAGCATCAGATCGTGCAGCGAGAGCCCCGGCAGACTCTGGCGCGTCGCCTCGCTCCATTGCGTGCCGCGTGGCTGGAAGCGCGGCGTGGCGCCGAGGGCTGCGTCGGCCACGTCATGGTCGCCGACGCGCCACAGCAGACCTTGCGTCTTCAAGCGCGCCCCGCCGCAGGTCTCACAGGGCGTGTAGGCGCGATAGCGTGACAACAACACGCGCACGTGCATCTTGTAGGAGCGGCTCTCGAGCCAGGCGAAGAATCGCTTGGCGCCGTACCAGACGCCCTTGCTCCACTCGCCTTCGCCCTCGATCACCCAGTCGCGCTGCTGTGCGGACAGATCGCGCCAGGGCGTATCGAGCGGGATGGCGCGCTTGCGCGCGTATTTCTCCAGGTCCTGCTGACATTCCGCATACGCCTTCGTCTGCCACGGCTTGATGGCGCCGCCGCGCAGCGTCTTGCTGTCATCCGGCACCACCAGACCGTAGTCCACGCCGATCACTCGGCCGAAGCCGCGGCAGGTCTCGCAGGCGCCGAGCGGCGAGTTGAACGAGAAGAGACTGGGGGAGGGCTCCTGGTACGACAGGTCGCACTCGGCGCAGTGCAGGCCACTCGAGAAGCGCCACACGGCGAGGGTGTTGGGCGGATCGGCGTCATCGACGGCGTGGATCGTGACCTTGCCGCGGCCCACCCGCAGCGCCGTTTCGAGCGCCTCGAGCACCCGGCTGCGCTCGGCACGTCCGGCGCGCAGACGGTCCTGAATCACCTCGAAGGTCACCGCCGGGACCGGCGCGGCCTTGCGACGACCCCGTTTGCCTGCCGGCGGCGGAGCGCTCGGGCGCGGCGGGGGCTCGAGGAACCGGGTGTACCCCTGCTTCTCCAGCAGGGCGCGCACCTCTTCGGTCGTGAAGTTTCCCGGCACTTCAACCGGGAACGTGACCAGCAGCCGCGGATCCCCCGCGGCCGCCGCGCGCTCGAGCAGTTGCTGATGAATGGTTTCGGCACTGTCGCGGCGCACCGGGTGTCCGCAGTGCTGGCAGTACAGCACCGCGGTGCGGGCGAAGAGCAGTTTGAGGTGATCGTTCAACTCCGTCATCGTGCCGACCGTGGAGCGCGACGTGCGCACCGGGTTGGTCTGGTCGATGGCGATGGCCGGCGGTATGCCCCCGACGGTGTCGACCTGCGGCTTGTCCATGCGGTCGAGGAACTGGCGTGCGTACGGCGAGAAGGTCTCCACGTAACGACGCTGGCCCTCGGCATAGAGCGTGTCGAAGACCAGGGACGATTTGCCTGAACCTGACACACCCGTCACCACGACCAGCTCGTTGAGCGGGATATCGAGGTCGAGGTTCTTCAGGTTGTTCTGGCGTGCGCCGCGTACGCGGATGACGTCTCGAGGGGCGTCGGTCATTCCTTCACCTTGCGACGGATCGTGTGGGGGCTGTCGGTGCGCGGAGGGCGCACGTCCATGACGATTCTACCGTAAAGCGCCCAGATCTGGCGGTCGTCCCGGGACGCACATCGCGCGCTTTTTTCCATACAGGACAGAGACATGCGTGGTGCTGGATGACGCGCGCCGACGTCGAGGTGACGCGGGGTCGGGTCCGCCGGTCCGCCCCCCGTGGGTGCGGCCCCGGTGCGCAGGTGACAGGTGTCACGTTCCGGTCCTGACCCTTCGCACTGCCGTGACGCCTCCTCGCGGGCGTACGGTCGGGCCATCGGTGCCGATCTCTCGAGGTCGCTGGCGTGCACGCGCATTTCGACTACAACCGCGCACCGTGGCCGTCCAAACCGGGGAGTGTTGCCATGACCGCCCATGAACCTGAATCACCGATCGCATCGTCGAGTGCAGCATCGGGGCCCGATACCGAAGTCGCTGCCACCGCGACTGCGCCTCGGTTCGCGATACTGCCGATGCTGCGCGAGATGCTCATCGATGCCGGTATCCCCTGGATCTGTTACCAGGCGTCGATGGCCTACCTGTCTCATTCCGAGGTCGTCGCGTTGCTGATCGCGAGTGTGTTCCCGACGGTGAAGACGCTCTACGGGCTGTCTCGGCGGCGCGATCTCGATCCGGTGAGTCTGCTGATTCTCGCCGGGCTGCTGTTCGGGCTCGGCGCATTGGCGTTCGGCGGTGGCGCGAAAATACTGCTGGTGCGCGAGTCGCTGTTTACCGGCGCATTTGGCCTCGCCTGCCTGATATCGCTGCTCGGGCGCTCGCGCCCTCCGGTGATGTTCTATTTCGGGCGCTTCTTTGCCGCCGGCAGCGATCCGCGCCTGCGCGCGGCGTTCGATCAGAATTGGCAGTATCCGGCCTTTCGCCGCGTCCAGCGCATCATGACACTCGTCTGGGGGCTGGTGTTCGTCGGGGAGTTCGCGCTGCGGGTCGTCTTCATCTACACCCTCTCCCCCGCGATGGTGCTCGCGGTCTCTCCGCTGGTGCTCGGCGGGGCGTCCGTGCTGACGATGCTCTGGACGTTTCGCTACGCGGCGCGCGCCCGCAAGGCCGGCGCCGCACGTCGGGCCGCTGCCGCAGCTCTGGGGGGGTGAGCGCAACGCGCCGACACGGTGTGTCCATTGCGGTGCCCGAGAGAGCGCCGCGAAGCTCCCTTGCGCTATGATCCGGGTCTTGCGCGCCGCAGATTTTTCACGAGGCGCCGTCCTGGAATTCCACTGCGTTGACCTACCACGCCCTGCTCGTCCATCCCAGCTCGCCGGCGTCTGCGGCGCTCACCCTGGTCGCACAGGCGCAGCGGCTGCGCGCGGACGCGTTGACGCTGCGGTTCGTCCTGAGCGGACCGCTGCAGCACGTGCGCGTGCCCGCAGAAACCTCCGGCGCGCGTGCCGAGGAGCTGTGGCGGCACACCTGCTTCGAGGCCTTCGTGGCGCTCGAGCACGTGCCGGGGTACCTGGAATTCAACTTCTCGCCGTCACGGGCGTGGCAGGCATACCACTTCAGCGCCCGCCGGGTGGGGATGACGAGCGCGGAGCTGCCCGCGCCGCCGGTCCTGACGGTCGGGCACCGCGAGTGCCGAGAGCCTCAAGGACGCACGCGCGGCGCGGATGACGCACTCGTGCTCGAGGCGCTCGTGTGTCTGCCGGCACCGTATGCCGAGGGCCGCCACGCGCTGCAGCTCGCACTCAGTGCGGTGCTCGAGGACGAGGCCGGAGTGCTGTCGTACTGGGCGTTGCGGCATGCGGCGGGGCGGCCCGACTTTCATCATCCGGATGCGTTTGCGCTCACGCTCGATGCGACCGGCGCGGGCCACTCGCCGGTGACGGACCCGGCATGAAATTCGGCATCGACCGTTTGCTGGCCGATCCCGCCCTGCGCAAGCCGCTCGCCGGCCGGCGCGTGGCGCTGCTGGCGCATCCGGCCTCCCTCACCCGTGGCCTGACGCACAGCCTCGATGCGCTGGCGGCGCTCGGGGATCTGCGCCTGACGGCCGCGTTCGGTCCGCAGCACGGACTGCGCGGCGACAAGCAGGACAACATGGTGGAGTCCTCGGACTTCACCGACCCCGTGCACGGCATTCCGGTGTTCAGCCTCTACGGTGAGGTGCGCCGGCCGACCGATGCGATGATGGACACGTTCGATGTCCTGTTGGTCGATCTGCAGGATCTGGGCTGCCGCGTCTACACGTTCGTCACGACGCTGCGCTACATGCTCGAGGCGTGTGCCCGCCACCGCAAGAGTCTCTGGGTGCTCGAGCGGCCCAATCCGATCGGCCGCCCGGCCGAGGGGCTGCTGCTGCAGCCGGGTGCGGAGAGTTTCGTCGGTGCCGGCGCGATGCCGATGCGTCACGGCATGACGCTCGGGGAGCTCGCGCGCTGGTTCGTGCACACCCTGCGGCTCGACGTCGACTGCCAGGTGGTGGCGCTCGAGGGCTGGAACCCCCATGCCGCACCGGGGTACGGCTGGCCGCTCGGGGAGCGCACCTGGGTCAATCCCAGCCCGAATGCGCCCAACCTGTTCATGGCGCGCTGCTATCCGGGCACGGTGATGCTCGAGGGCACCACGCTCTCGGAGGGCCGTGGCACGACACGGCCGCTCGAGGTATTCGGCGCGCCGGATCTCCAGGTGCCGGCCCTGCTCGAGACCATGCATGCGCTGGCGCCGGCCTGGCTGCGCGGCTGCCGGCTGCGGCCCTGCTGGTTCGAGCCGACGTTCCACAAGCACGTCGGGACGCTCTGTGCAGGGGTGCAGGTGCAGGTCGAGGACCCGGTCCATTACGACCATCGGGCGTTCCGCCCCTGGCGGCTGATGGCCCTGGCGTTCAAGGCGTTGCGCCAGCTGCAGCCAGAGACACCCCTGTGGCGGGAGTTCTCCTACGAGTACGAGCGCGAGCGACTCGCGATCGACGTGATCAATGGCGGAGAAGTGCTGCGCCACTGGGTCGATGACCCGTCCGCCGCGGCCGGCGATCTCGAGGCGCTGGCGAGTGCCGATGAGGCCGTTTGGCAGGACGCGCGGCGCCCCTTTTTGATATACTGAGATTTATCAAAGAGTTGCCGGCCGGGCTCGCGCTTCGGCCTGCGGCGGCGCCTCGCCCGCCGCGGCGGCACTCCGCTTCTCCGTCCATTCCGGGCCGCGCCCGGTGCTTTATCCCGCCGGCGCTCGACGCCGCAGGGCTGGTTCCATGAACGCCGCACTCGACATCACCCGTTACCGCAAGCACTGGGCCGAACGTTTCGGTACGGCGCCCTTCCTGCCCATGACCCGCGCGGAAATGGAGGCGCTCGGCTGGGACAGCTGCGACATCATCCTGGTCACGGGCGATGCCTACGTCGACCTGCCGAGCTTCGGCATGGCGGTCATCGGCCGGGTGCTCGAGGGGCAGGGTTTTCGGGTCGGCATCATCGCCCAGCCCGACTGGCACAGTGCCGAGCCGTTTGCGGCGCTCGGGCGGCCGAACCTGTTCTTCGGCATCACGGGCGGCAACATGGACTCCATGGTCAACCGCTACACCGCGGATCGGCGGCTGCGCAGCGACGATGCGTATACGCCGGGCGGCATCGGCGGTAAGCGTCCCGACCGCTCGGTGATCGTGTATGCGCAGCGCGCGCGCGAGGCGTTCAAGGACGTGCCGATCGTGATCGGCGGCATCGAGGCGTCCCTGCGGCGCATTGCGCACTTCGACTACTGGTCGGAGAAAGTCCGTCGCTCCGTCCTGCTCGATTCGAAGGCCGATCTGCTCGTGTACGGCAACGGCGAGCGCCAGGTGTGCGAGATCGCGCACCGCCTGGCGGCCGGCGCGCGCATCGATGAACTCACCGATGTGCGCGGCACGGCGTTCGTGCGCAAGGCGTTGCCGCCGGGCTGGATCGAAATCGACTCCACGCACCTCGATGAGCCCGGTGTGCTCGAGCCACCTGTGGATCCCTATGCCATGGCGCCGCAAGCCGCGACGGCGCCGGTAACGGCACAACCCGGAGAGAACGTGGTGCGGTTCGTGCGCCGCGTGAAGAACGCCGACCGGGAGCGCAGCGTGATCCGCATGCCCTCCTACGAGCAGGTCACCGCCGACCCGGTGTTGTATGCGCACGCCTCGCGCATCCTGCACCTGGAGGCGAACCCCGGCAACGCGCGCGCGCTTGCGCAGCGGCACGGGGACTTCGACGTGTGGCTCAATCCTCCGCCGATCCCGCTCAGCACCGCGGAGATGGACTGGGTGTACGAGCGCCCCTACCAGCGCCAGCCGCATCCGACGTACGGCGAAGCGGCGATCCCGGCCTACAAGATGATCCGCTTCTCGGTGGCCATCCAGCGCGGCTGCTTCGGTGGCTGCTCGTTCTGCTCGATCACCGAGCACGAGGGCCGGATCATCCAGAACCGCTCCGAGGCCTCGATTCTGCGCGAGGTCGAGGACATCCGTGATCGGGTGCCGGGCTTCACCGGCGTGATTTCCGACCTCGGCGGGCCGACCGCCAACATGTACCGCCTGGCGTGCCGCAGCCGGGAGATCGAGAGCGCCTGCCGCCGGCCCTCGTGCGTCTTTCCGGGCATCTGCCCCAACCTCGACACCAACCACGCGCCGCTGATCCAGCTGTACCGCAAGGTGCGCGAGCTGCCCGGCATCCGCAAGGTGCTGATCGCCTCGGGCGT